>NZ_CCXR01000001.1:0-600000 GCF_000821085.1 Bacillus sp. B-jedd | reverse complement strand
AGTTTTGGAAGCAGTTGTTTCTCTTCCTCAAGCCTCGTGAAGATGCCGTTCGTAATTGGCGTACAAGCCTTCCAAGGGCCGCCATAGTATGTTTTATCGATATGGATATGCATGTCCCTCAGCGAAGGCAGGAGCAAATTGAAATGGGCATCCACCTGCTGTGCATGCTCTTCTGGTGTTTCTTTTGTAATTTCAGCGATTTTTCCATCTTCTATTTTCAAATTGAAAATTTCAGAATCCGTTCCGGCAATCCTGCCGTTATCATAGCGGAAGCCTGTTTCAAGACGGACATTCGTTAACCAATAAGTATTCAAGGCCGTTCCTCCTTTTTGCAAAAAGACAGGAAAGTACCTACAAAGAATAAGTACTTTCCCGGACTTTTTAGCTAAATTTCCTTCATTTACTTAATGACAACATCATCAATCATTAAGTAGCTTGCAGCATTCAGCCAGTAGCCGCTGACATTTTTATTGCTGACAGCAATATGCTCATAGTTCCTGATCGGCACGTATACAGCATCGTCAATTTCCTTCTGCATGACTTCTTCATAGATTTTCAGGCGCTTCTGCTCGTCTGTTTCCTTGCGCGCCGCTTCAATCATTTTGTCTACTTCAGGATTCGAATAATAGAAATGGTTTCCTGGAGGCCCCTGGGAAGCGGAGTGGAATAGGTTGTACTGGTTGTAGTCGCCGTCGCCAGTCGCATTTCCCCATCCTCCGAGTAGAATGTCGTGCTCGCCTTTTTCAATCATGCCGATATAGGCGCCGTATTCCATTACCTGGATCTTAACATCAATGCCGATTCCTTTTAACTGGGATTGAATGACTTCCGCCATATTGATCCGCTCTTTACGGTCACTTGTCAACAGGTTGAGCTGAAGGCCTTTCTCATAGCCGGCTTCCTTAAGAAGTTTCTTTGCCTCATTCAAGTTATAGTCATACGGCTTTACTTTATCGCTGTAGCCGAACACTTTCGGGCTCATTGCTACATTTGCCAGTGTGCCTACATTATTGTAAACACCTTCGATGATAGCTTCCCTTTCAATCGCATGGCTGATCGCCTTACGAACCCTTACATCATCAAGCGGCTTTTTCTTTGTATTAAAACCAAGGTATTCAACGGCAAGTCCTTCTGTACGGTAAAGCTCCATAGTATCTGAAGCGTTGATGCGGTCAATTTCAGTTACTGGCACCTGGTCATTGATCTGGGCTTCGCCAGTTTCAATCATCGCAAGGCGTGTCGCATCTTCTGGAACAACCTTAAAGACTACTTTATCAATATTCGGCTTCTTGCCCCAATAGTCAGGGTTCTTTTTAAGGGAGATTTCCTGGCCAGTCTTCCATTCTTCAAAAACAAACGGGCCGGTTCCAACTGGGTGTTCCGCCAGTTTTTCAGGGTTTTCGGCTATTGCCTTAGGGCTGATGATGCTTCCCTCATTGCTTGCAAGAATGGAAAGAAGCGGAGCGTATGGATAGTCAAGAATCAATTGAACTGTATAGTCATCTACAACTTTGACTTCTTTAATCATAGAGAACTTTTCACGCTGCGGAGATCCGGTTTTCGGGTCAAGCAGGCGATCGAAAGTTTTCTTTACAGCTTCTGCGTTGAATGCTTCACCATCATGGAATTTTACTCCCTGTTGGAGATGGAATTCCCATGTTGTGTCATTGATTACTTTCCAGTCTTTAGCGAGGAGCGGCTGAATTTTAAAATCCTTATCCGGCTCAACGAGGCCCTCATACACTTTTTGATAAACAATGTTAGCAGACGGAATATCGGTAATGAAATGCGGATCAAGCTTAGTAGCGTCAGAAAGCCTGACAACCGTCAGCGTGCCGCCTTCCTTTGGCTTCGACGATTTCGCCCCCGCGTCTTTGTCGCCTGCTGATTTTGTCGAGCAAGCTTGTGTGAATAGAAGCATTAATGCCATCAGCAAAAATAAAATGCCTCTTTTCTTAAATGGATGTTTCTTTTCCATTTGCAGTTTCCCCCCTGATTAAATTTGTAATTGTTTGTTTGCAAATCGCTAAAGCCTTGAGGCCCTCCGCAAATGCTTATTTGCATTATAGAAGATGTCCGAGAGGAATATTTACAGAATATTTACTAAAGTTTTAAGTATTTTGACAAACAATTTAAAAAATATTTACTTTTCAATTATATTTGCTAATTTGTTTGTATCCCCCGGCGTTCACAGCATGTTTCGCAGGGATAATCAAAAAGGAGGATTTATATGTCAATTGAAACAAATACTGTACAGCCTTCTGCTGTGATCAGCCCTGTTCAACAGCCGAAAGAATCACGGCTGAAAAACATGCTTTCGATATTAATGGAAAATAAAGCAGCCATGGCTGGGGCAATCATTATTGCAATTTATATTTTAGTCGCCTTATTCGCACCGCTGCTTGCCCCCTATGACCCTTTTGAAATCGATCTTAAAAATAAATTGGTGCCTCCCTCGGCCGACCACTGGATGGGAACCGATGATAAGGGACGCGATATCCTGAGCCGGATTATTTTTGGGTCCCGGCTGTCATTGGGCGTCGGTTTTGCTTCTGTGGCATTCGGTGCCCTATTCGGAATCATCCTTGGGCTAGTCGCCGGCTATTATGGAAAATGGGTCGATTCCGTCATTATGAGAATGATGGATGTGATGCTCGCCTTTCCGGGAATTTTACTCGCACTCGCGATTATCAGCGCACTCGGCCCAAGCCTTATTAATGTAACCATCGCTGTCGGAGCGTTCTCCGTTCCCCTTTTTGCAAGGATTGTCAGGGGCTCGACTCTTGAAGTGAAACGGCTGGAATATATTGATGCCATCCGCTCTCTTGGGGCAAATGACGCAACGATCATATTCAAGCATATTTTTCCGAATATCCTGTCCCCAATCATTGTCCAGGCGACACTTCGCCTTGCAACCGCGATTTTATCAGCAGCCGGACTATCCTTTCTTGGGCTCGGGGCGCAGCCGCCTTCACCTGAATGGGGAACGATGCTGAGCAATGGACGCGATTTCCTATTTTCTGCTCCATATATCGCCCTCTTTCCAGGGCTGGCTATTTCGATATTGGTTTTAGGATTTAATATTTTCGGAGATGGCCTCCGCGATGCGTTTGATCCAAGGATGAAGAAGTGATTTTTTGCAAAAAAATCAAGATGCCCTGATAAAAAAACAGGTGCATCATCGAAAGACTAGAATTTAAGGAGGCTGGAAAACAATGTTGATGTTTGTACTGCGCCGTTTGCTGCAAACCATTCCTGTTATGATAGGTGTTACTTTTGTCGTTTTCTTCATTATGCAGCTTGTTCCGGGCGACCCTGCCGTTATGCTTGCGGGTGAAGGTGCTTCGAAGGCTACTGTTGAAGCGATTCGCGAACAGCTGGGACTGAACCGTCCCTTATTCGTTCAATATTTCGAGTATCTTATGAATATTTTTAAAGGTGATTTAGGAATATCGCTAAAGAACAGCCAGCCAGTCCTCGATGAAATTATGGCAAGGCTGCCAATTACAATGGAGCTTGCTTTTTTCAGTATTATCATCACGATTGTTCTCGGGATGGCTGCGGGGATTATATCGGCTGTTAAGCCTTATTCCCTTACAGATACTTCGGTTATGCTCGTTGCTTTATTCGGCATTTCCCTGCCAAGCTTTTGGTTCGGTTTGATGCTGATGTATTTCTTCTCGGTAAAATTGCAAATCCTTCCTGTTGCCGGGTGGGACAGCATTCTTCATACAATTCTCCCGTCCTTCACTCTTGGCGCGGGAGGAGCGGCGATTGTTGCGCGGATGACCAGATCGAGCATGCTTGACATCATACGTCAGGATTACATTCGCACCGCTCGGGCCAAAGGGGTCCGTGAACAGGTGATTATTTATAAGCACGCCCTTCGAAATGCCCTTATACCAGTCATTACAGTCGTAGGATTGCAATTCGGCTCCCTGCTAGGCGGAACGGTTTTGGTAGAATCCATTTTTGCCGTTAACGGCCTCGGCAGGATGATTGTCGATTCAATCCGGGTAAGAGACCTGCCAATGGTCCAGGGAGGCGTCCTTGTCGCTTCGCTGATTTTCGTTATCGTGAATTTATTCGTTGATATTTTCTATCGTTTCTTTAATAAGCGAATTGAATTAAATTAAGGGCGGTGAAGTGAATTGGAAGATACAAATAAACCAATATTAGAGGTTAAAGGGTTAAAAACCCATTTTCATACAAAACGGGGAGTCAGCAAAGCAGTGGACGGTATCGACTTTTCATTAAGAAAAGGCGAAACACTCGGTATCGTAGGTGAGTCAGGATGCGGAAAAAGTATAACCTCCCTTTCAATCCTGCGGCTGATCCCTTCCCCGCCAGGAAGGATCGCCGAGGGACAAATCCTGTTTAAGGATAAGGATCTCGTCACCCTGCCCGAAAAGGAAATGAGGAAAATTCGCGGCAATGAAATTTCGATGATCTTCCAGGAGCCGATGACTTCCTTGAATCCGGTTATACCGGTCGGCGAACAAATTGCCGAAGCATTGCGGCTTCACCAGAAGATGGGCAGGAAGGAAGCAATGGCAAAAGCGGTTGAAATGCTGCAGCTTGTCGGAATTCCTTCCCCAGAAAAAAGGGCTAAGCAAGAGCCCTTCCAATTAAGCGGCGGAATGAGGCAGCGGGTAATGATTGCGATGGCTCTTGCCTGTACCCCGGAAGTACTGATTGCCGACGAACCGACGACTGCCCTTGATGTAACCATCCAGGCACAAATACTGGAACTCATAAAGGATTTACAGCTAAAACTTGGCATGGGGGTCATTCTGATTACCCACGACCTAGGAGTTGTCGCGGAAACATGTGATACGGTGGCGGTTATGTATGCAGGAAATATTATTGAACACGCTTCGACCAGGGATATTTTTGCTAATCCAAAACATCCTTATACACGCGGCCTTTTAGAATCCTTGCCTAAAATCAATGAAGACCAGGAAGAACTGAAGACAATCGAAGGGAGCGTCCCTAGCGCCTACAATATGCCTGAAGGATGCCGTTTCGCTTCCCGCTGTCCATTCCGGGAAGAAATTTGCCTTAAGAAAAGGCCGGATTTAGTTGAACAGAGTGACGGGACGAAGGTTCGCTGCTGGATGTACACTGATCAATGGAACGGAACGATAAGGGAAGAGGAGGTAGTGGGCTAATGCAAACTGCTGCAGAAACAAAAGTTTTGCTGGAAGTCAGGAATTTAAAGCAATACTTCCCGGTTAAAACCGAATCCATTTTCAAACCTAAAGCTTATGTAAAAGCAGTCGACGATATTTCCTTTCATATTAACGAAGGCGAAACACTCAGTATTGTAGGAGAGTCAGGCTGCGGCAAATCAACTACAGGCAGGGCTATTTTACGCCTCGATGAACCAACCGGCGGAGAAGTCCTATATTTTGACAATAATATTTTAGCTCTTTCAAAAAGGGAAATGAGAAAGCTGCGCGGCGATTTACAGGTTATTTTCCAAGATCCCTTCGCTTCGCTGAATCCCCGCCAAACGATTAAGCAAATACTAGGGGAAGCAATGGCCATACAGGAATCTGTACCGAAAAATAAACGGATGGAAAGAATGCTTGAGCTCCTGGGGCTTGTCGGCCTTCCCGCCGAAGCGCTCGACCGCTTCCCTCACGAGTTCAGCGGAGGCCAGCGCCAGCGGATCGGGATTGCCCGCGCTCTAGCTGTTGACCCGAAACTGATTATCTGCGACGAAGCAGTATCTGCCCTGGACGTTTCCATTCAGGCACAGATTCTTAATCTGCTGAAGAAACTCCAGAAGCAATTTAAACTGACTTTCCTGTTCATTTCCCATGATTTAAGTGTTGTCAGGCATATTTCCGACCGGGTTATGGTCATGTATTTGGGCAAAGTCGTTGAAATCGCGGATAAGAAAGACCTTTTTGACTCGCCTTTGCACCCATATACAAAGGCCCTGCTTTCATCCATACCGGTGCCGGATCCTACGCTGGAAAGGGAACGGATCATCCTTAGGGGAGATGTCCCTTCACCGATTGATCCGCCAACCGGCTGCCGATTCCATACAAGGTGCCCTTTTGCAACCGATAAATGCAAACTGGAAGAGCCGGCCTTAAGGGAAATTGAAGGGAATCATTTCGTCAGCTGCCATTACGCCGAGGAATTGGCAAATGGCTGACATGTTCAAATTAAAAAAGTTTTTGTAAAATAGGATATTAAAAAGGGAGTTGAGTCCGGCTCCCTTTTTCTCTATTCAAAGGAGAATCTGGTTCATGGTAACGATAGAAGCTTTCTCCCTATATATCATGATTGGCGCGCTAGCTCCGCTAGTGGGTGCCTTTACGCTTTTATTCTTTTTTATCTTCGAAGAGCGGATCGATCTCCTTGAAAAGCAAAAAAGGGAGTATGCACTCGAAAAGGAATTGCAGAATGCAATGTATACCCAGCTGAACCAGGAGATACAGCCGCATTTCCTCTTCAATACGTTAAATTCGATTTTAAGCCTGGCCAGGCTTGACCGGAAGGCTGAATTAATCAGCTCCCTCGAAACCCTTTCCAAGCTGCTGAAATTCAAATATACAACCAATAATACGTTTATCACCATTGAAGACGAGCTAACCTATGTACAATATTATTTGGAAATACAAAAAACCCGCTTCAGGGACCGGCTCCGCTATGAGATTTCTAAAGATTCAGAAATAGATAAAGCCATCATCATTCCTTTCCTTATTCAGACTATCGTTGAAAATTCTTTTAAACATTCTTTTGAAAGGAATATGGGTGACTCTATATTAAAGATCATCATCCGCAAAAGCGCCGATGAAGTCCATGTGACAGTGTGGAATAATGCCTTTGGGAAAGGAGAGGAGCGACCGCGTGAAGGAGGCCTTGGCCTTGGAAATATTAAAAAAAGACTGGAACTTTTATTTCCGGACGCTCCCACAGACGTAAGGTTGACCCATCTGGAGGACGGGACTAGCGTCCTGGCTATATTCCCATTTCAAATAGGGAGGTGATTAAGTAATGGAAATCCTGCTAGTGGACGACGAGCCTTTGGAGCTTGATCAGCTTGAATATTTAATTTCCCGGAAATTCCCTAACTGGAAGATCCATATGGCTCCCGATGCCTCAAAGGCAAGCCATATTATCAAACAGCATGATATTTCCCTCGTGTTCCTGGACATCCAGCTGCCCGGAAAGACGGGGCTTGAACTGGCCATGGAGCTATCCCGATCTCATTCAATGGACATTATCATGGTTACCGCCTTCCAGAACTTCGATTACATTCAAACTTCATTGAGACTGGGTGTGATTGATTACATCACAAAGCCTGTTATTGAAGATGAATTGAATCAGGTCTTGGCCAGATATGAAAAAATGGGCCGTTATTCAGAGCAAATTATCAATGCATTGAAAATTATCCATCAAGAATACCCCGAAAAGCTGACCTTGAATTATCTTGCTTCTAAAATTCATATCAACTCCGCGTATTTGAGTAGGAAATTCCATGAAGAGGTCGGTATGGGCTTTTCCGAATATCTGAATGATTACCGGCTTAAACAGGCCCAGAAAATGCTCATTGACTATCCTGATTTAAATATTAGTGCGATTTCAGATAAATGCGGTTTCAATAGCCAGCATTATTTCAGCCAAATGTTCCGGAAAGCAACCGGCTTTTCGCCACGCGATTATCGAATGAAGGAGTTAAAGCTTTGAAAAGAGCCAATTTCCCCTACTTTATTAATGGTTCCATCACTCTTGGGCTAAGCTTTGGAATTGTAAGCCTCCTTGCCAGATGGGTGACAGGAAACACAATCCTTTCCTCACCCGAAACCTTGATCAAGTACGGCCTGCTCGGCGGGATAGGCTACGCGCTCATGGGCGGACTTTCACTCTTTCTCTTTGGATTTTTGGCAAAAAAGATCCGCCGTACATTCTCTGGCGGGCTGACAATCGGCGATGTCCTGAAGGAGCGTCTTTCACCGGCAGGCTATTGGTATATGATATCGGCGCTAATCCTGCTAAGCCTGAACTCGATGTTCGTACAAGCGATGGGAGCCGGAATCTTGATTCATACGATTTTTCCTATCCCTGTCTTCCCCGGACTTGCCCTATTTCTCGCCTTTTGCCTGTTCATTGGCGGTATTGGCGGAATGAGGCGGATTCATAAGCTTGCCGGCATTAATGTTACGCTTATTTTCGCGGCAGTGATTATCATCCCTTTGTATTTTTATATCCAGGAAGGAGTTCGGACGGTTTTTGTCGGAATCAAACTTTATCATCCCTATATATTATTTTTTAAAAATAAAGAGGCCATCTGGTTTTTGTTTACAGCCATCCTCGTTGGTTTTGGACAAATTGTTATTGATGGGGCCACTTGGCAAAGAGTATTCATGTTGAAAAAGGAAAAAGTCCAATTGACGTTCGCCCTGACGGGCTTGATATGGGCAACTGTCCCGCTCGCCCTTTCTTCCCTCCTAATGATCATTATTTTCGGACGGGGTTATGAAAATATCTATTCACTTGTATTTGAGCTTGTAGATAAAATTCAGCCTACTATTTTAATTCTTCTGTTTGTCCTTTTTTGTTTCAGTGCGATATCCTCTGCTCTCAGCTCGGAGCTTCAGGCAACAGCCGCCTTATTCAGCAAAAATGTGATTGGCTCGGTCCGCAGCCTTACAGACAGCGGCCACTTGAGGATTGTTTATATTTTTTCCGGTCTCGTTTGCTTGTTTTTACTGGTCGCTGTCAGCATTTTAATGCCAAGGCCGTTGGAACTGCTGTTTTTCTTCGGCAATGTTTATGCGGCAATGATTCCCCCAATGATTTATATTATTCTCAGCAAAAACAAGGTCCCTTCAATCATTCCTTTTTCCTCATTAATCGGCGGGGCTGGCGGCTACATCTTATTGGCTATAGCCGGGGACCTGAATGGAATCTGGGTGAGTTTCGGGCTGTCGTTCGTTCTTTGTTTAAGTGTTCTTGTTTATAAATCGTTTAAAAATTTTCTAGTAGGTTAGCTTTTACCGGAGGCAGAAAAATGGCACAGCAAGTTAAAACTTATGAAAATGCACCAACTATACTTCCTGCGCGGGAAGAGGAAAGAAATTGGTCATTTGGACATTATTTTTCCCTTTGGATGGGTTCTGTCCATAACGTGCCATCATATGTGACAATTGGCGGCTTTTTCGCTTTGGGCTTATCCATCCCCCAGGTATTTTCAATTATTATGATATCCTCCCTACTCTTGGGAGCGTTTCTTATTTTGAACGGCTATGCGGGGAGCAAGTATGGGATTCCCTTCTCTGTCCTCCTATGGTCATCTTATGGCAAAAAAGGAGCCGCCCTCCCTGGCATTCTCCGGGGGGTGATCACGGCGGTCATGTGGTTCGGATTGCAGACATATGCAGGGGGACTGGCTGTTTCCATCCTGATTTCAAAGATTTGGCCTGCTTATATATCTTTAGGAGGAAATTGGTCCTTTTTTGGCATCAATGCTCCTCAGCTCATTTCGTTCCTGCTTTTTTGGACCTTAAATGTTTTGCTTATTTTTGCCGGAATGAGTGTGCTTGGAAAGCTGACAAAAACGCTCACTTTTCTAATCTTTCTCGTCTTTGGCGGAATGGCAGTTTGGGCTGTTTCTTTAGTTGGCGGCCTTAGCCCTTATTTCGCTTATACAGCCAAAGGAGTTGAAGGAAATACGGCACTTCTCATGCTCGGATGCGTGTCCGCGCTTATGGCGACATGGGTGGCCCAAATGGTGAGTGTCTCTGATTTAACACGATTCGCGAAATCGACAAAAAGCCAAGCGTTGGGCCAGTTGGCGGGTCTTTTTACTGCTCACTTATTGTTCGCGGCTGCGAGTATTGCCATTATCATTGGCTCGGAAATATCCTTTGGCGTGCCGATTTGGAATATACTTGACGTCATCGACCGCTTTGATAGCCTGTTTGCGGTCGCACTTTCCCTACTGACCATTTGCCTGTCAACTTTATCAGTGAATCTAGTCGGCAATTTGATTCCTGCCGGGTTCCAACTGGCGGCTTTATTCCCAGGAAAAATCCCTTTTAAGCTTGGCGCCTTGCTGGCTGCGATTGCGGGGTTGTTGATCATGCCATGGAAGCTGATGGAAAATGCGGCCAGTGTCCTGGCCTTCCTTAATCTGGCGGGCGGGCTGCTGAGCCCCGTGGTTGGCGTGATGCTAGTCGATTTCTTTGTCATCCGCCGCCGAAAAATCGATGTGCATGAACTATATTCCGGCAGCCAGCGGGATATGAATGCCGCCGCATTAATCGTCACCTTACTAGCCGGTATACTAAGCTTATCAGGGAAAATCATCCCCTCTCTTCAACCTCTGACTGAAATATCATGGTTTATCGGCGTCTCTTCTTCAGCCCTTTTTTATGGCGGCTGGCATTATATGAAATTAGACCGAAAAAACCACATGGAAATACCCCATTCCTCTTAGCAGGATGGGGTGTTTTTATTTAGTAGGTTCATTTTTTCGGATATATTGGTCATTTTTTTGGATTGTTGCGAGAAATGAAAGCGTTTAATATTGGGATACAGGTAAGAAAGCGCTTTATATTTCAGATATTGAACAGGAGAGATTGGAGAATGAAAAAGAATAAGTTATTGTCTGCGGCCCTTGTTGCAGCTTTAGGGATTTCCGGCCTGCTTGCTGGCTGCTCATCCGATGACAAAGAAAAAGCTTCCACGAAAAAAGGCGAAAGCAAAGAATTAATTGTTTACTCCCCAAATCCTATTGAATTTAACGAACCGCTTGTAAAGGAATTTGAAGACGAAACCGGCATCAAAGTTGAAGTCATTTCAGCTGGTGCGGGGGAACTGCTCAAGCGTATCGAATCCGAAGGGGATAATCCGCTTGGCGATATTATGTGGGGAGGTTCATTATCTTCACTTCAGCCATACACCGAAAGATTTGAAACTTACAAGTCAAAAAATGAAGGCAACGTTCCAGATGAATTCAAAAACGAAGATGGCAAGATTACTAGGTTCTCCCTTGTTCCAAGTGTCATCATGGTAAACAAGAACCTTGTCGGCAACCTGAAAATCGAAGGTTATGAAGATCTGTTGGATAAGAGCCTGAAGGGCAAAATCGCGTTTGCGGACCCTTCCAAGTCTTCCTCTTCTTTTGAACAAGTCATCAACATGCTTTATGCAATGGGCAATGGCGACCCTGAAAAAGGCTGGGATTACGTCGGCAAGCTTATCAAAAATCTTGACCATAAGCTTTTGAGCGGCTCCTCTGCAACTTACAAAGGCGTAGCTGACGGCGAGTATTCTGTTGGCCTGACGTTTGAAGAGCCGGTCATCAATTACATGAATGACGGCGCTCCAGTAGAAGTAGTTTATCCAAAAGAAGGCACTATTGTTAAACCTGATGGCGTCGCAATCATCAAAGGCGCTAAAAACATGGATAACGCCAAGAAATTCGTTGATTTCATTACCAATGAAGAATCCCAAACAATGGTCGCGAATGAATTGAACCGCCGTCCGGTCAATTCATCTGTAAAAATCAAGGATGACAATGGCATGAGGCCGCTGTCTGAAATTAAATTGATCCAGGACGACCAGGATTGGTCTAACAAGAACAAGGAAGCCATTCTCGACAAATTTAAAGATATATTCACAAGCAATTAATACCCTTGATAGAGTATGAGCGGCAGCCTGCTCATACTCTATCATTTTCAGCAAGTATCAGCTTTTGAGAGCAAGAGGAGGACTTACTTTGAGTACAGCTATCACTTTCGAACACGTACGTAAGGATTATGAGAAAAAGACCGTTATCCCCGACTTGAACCTGACGATTAAACCAGGCGAATTATTCACTTTGCTAGGCCCTTCCGGCTGTGGCAAAACAACCCTGCTCCGCATGATCGCCGGTTTCCACAGCATTGACGGAGGAACCATTTCATTCGACGGCCAGCCCCTGAATGATATCCCTGCCCATAAACGGAATATCGGGATGGTTTTCCAAAATTACGCCATTTTCCCCCATATGACAGTCTACAATAATGTGAAATATGGTCTGAATAACAAAAAGATCAGCAAGGCGGAAATGATTCAACGCTTAGATGATATTATAGAAACAGTCAAAATAACCGAATACAAAGACCGCCTGCCAAACCGCCTATCCGGCGGGCAGCAGCAGCGTGTCGCTCTTGCCAGGGCCATCGTCATCCATCCAAAAGTTCTGCTTATGGACGAACCGTTGTCCAATCTTGACGCGAAACTGCGGATCGATATGCGCAGGGCCATCAGTGAAATCCAAAAGAACATTGATATTACCACCGTTTATGTGACGCACGACCAGGAAGAGGCTTTGGCCATTTCTGATAGAATTGCGGTCATGAAAGATGGAATCATTCAGCAGGTCGGCTATCCAGATACCCTTTACCTTCGCCCAATTAATACTTTCGTCGCATCGTTCATCGGCCATTCAAATTTATTTGAAGGCCAGGTGGAAAAAGAAAATGGAAAAACATTCGTTTCTTTCATGGAAGGATATCGTGTTGAAATGGGTAATCTCAAGGATACTGTTGCCGATAAAGAAAAAGTGATGGTTGCCATCCGCCCTGAAGAGTTCATGTTTTCCGACAGCGAACAAGGAATCCGCGCGAAAGTAAAGCACCGGAACTTCCTTGGCAAATATATTAATTATGAGCTTGTATTGGATAATGGGACGAGCGTTGAATTCTCGCAGGATACGAATTTGAAAAACCGTTTCATCGACGAAGGCGACATTGTCTATCTTGAGGCGATAACTGAAAAAATCAACGTGTTTACAGCGGACGGCGAAGAAAGCCTGATAGATGGAGTGGTCCGTTATGCGGAATAAATTCAAACCGGATTTCTGGAATGTTTCTACCATTGTTGTATTCTTATTCTTTGCGGTATTCTTGATTTATCCTTTGGGATCTCTGCTGCTGAGCAGCTTCCAGGCCAATGATGGCACATTTACACTAAAGCATTTCATCACTTTTTTCGAGCGGAAATACTACTACCAGTCATTATTGAACAGCTTGTCGGTGACCGTTTCCGTCACCATCCTGGCCATCGCCATCGGTGTTCCGCTTGCATACTTGATGACCACCTTGAAAATCCGCGGAAAAGGCCTAATCGAAATCCTGATTATTATTTCCGTTCTGTCGCCTCCTTTTATCGGCGCATACTCGTGGATTTTGCTGCTGGGACGAAGCGGCGTCGTTTCAAAGTTTTTCATGGAACACTTCGGGGTCACCTCCCCGAGCATTTACGGATTCGGCGGGATCCTGCTCGTTTTCACTTTGAAACTATTCCCTTACATTTATTTGTATGTATCAGGGGCGCTGAAAAAAATTGACTCCTCCTTAAGTGAAGCGGCGGAAAGCCTCGGGACAACCGGAGTGAAGAAAATGGTTACGCTTATTTTGCCATTGATCCTCCCTACCGTTCTGGCTGGAGCCATGCTAGTGTTCATGAACTCGCTTGCCGATTTCGGTACGCCGATGCTGATTGGTGAAGGCTATTCGACAATGCCTGTCCTCATATATTCCGAGTTTATAAGCGAGGTTGGAGGCAACGCCCACTTTGCCGCTGCTCTGGCGACAATTATGATTTTGATTACAACGATTATTTTTATCGCGCAAAAATATGTAGTGAACAAGAAGTCTTATGAAATGAGTTCCCTTCGCCCGATCCAGCCCGAGAAGGCAAAGGGTTGGAAAAACTTTTTTGCCCATGCGTTCATTTATGTTGTTGTCGGGTTGGCCAGCATCCCGCAAGTGACCGTCATTTACACGTCATTCCTGAAAACACGCGGTGCTATGTTCATTGAGGGTTATACCCTTGACAGCTACCGGAAAGTGCTAGACAGGATGGGTGATTCCATCTTGAACACTTATCTTTATGGTATTATTGCCTTGGCAGTTATCATCGTCCTCGGCATGCTGATTTCATATGCATCCGTCAGAAGGAAAAATGCCCTGACGTCCTTCCTGGATACAATTGCAATGTTCCCATACATTGTCCCTGGGTCAGTCCTTGGTATCACCCTTCTGCTGGCATTTAACAAGTCGCCGCTCCTGCTAAGCGGAACCGCGGCAATCCTGATTATTTCATTCATTATCCGCCGCCTTCCGTACACGATGCGCTCAAGCGCGGCAATCATTTACCAGCTTAGCCCGAGCATGGAAGAGGCGTCGATCAGTCTTGGGTATTCCCCTTTCAAGACATTCATCAACGTTACCGCAAGGCTGATGATGCCTGGGGTTCTTGCCGGTGCGCTGTTAAGCTGGATCACTGTCATTAACGAATTAAGTTCATCGATTATTTTATTTACCGGCAATACAAGAACCATGTCCGTGGCAATCTATTCGGAAGTGATCCGGGCAAGCTACGGAACAGCCGCTGCCCTGTCTACCATTTTGACAGTGACAACTGTTGTTTCTCTATTAATCTTCTTTAAAGCGACAGGTTCCAAGGAAGTAAGCTTATAATTATAGGCAACCCCCAAACGGGGTTGTCTTTTCTACATTCCTAACATCTTTTGAAAAGAGGGTGATGAGATGGATTCAGCCAGGAAAGTTACCAGTGCATACCGGAAGGAATTAAAAAAGTCCTTGATCAGATTCGGTGTCGTACCAGTTTCAATCGTAACCCTTCTTTTTTACAACCTGCTTTTCATGATCGGCCTTCACTTGGTGAAAGAAAATAATCTCGAGGAAAACGAAAGGATAACTGGACGGCTGCTGGCGAAGTTTTCGCAGATTTCCGAAGAAAGCAGGCGTCTCGCCAATGAATTGGATCTCTACCGTCTCGAATATTCAAGTTCCTATCGGGCGGAAATGTATGGACAGTTATACGGTGCCGCCAATAAACAAAACCTGCGCAGCTTATTCTCTGTCATCGATGCCGATGGAAATGTACTCGCCACAAACTGGACCGAAACGAGTGATGAAAACCAGAGGAATACAGCCTGGTATATTGGCAAACGCCTTAAAAACAGCACATCCCATAAAAGCCTTATGTATCCGAACCGCCAAAGTCTTCGAAATGACCGGGTATTTTATAATATCGTCAATCCTATTTTCGACCGTGACGAAAAGATAAGCGGCTATATCATCTTTAACCTGCTTGAAAACCAGTTCCGGCAGCTGATGAACAATGTGAATTATACCGATATCATTATTGCCGACCGATTCGATAACAGCATTTTGACAACAAATGAAATGCTGCTGACGAAAACCGGAAAAATAGCGGCTGTCGACAAGAGCCTATATGTCGTGAACAAAAAAGAAATGTTGAACGGGACAATTGCTGTGTATTCCATCTCTAATATCGGGCTGTTTAAATATATTTACAAAATCGGCCTGTTTACTCTGATTGCTTTCTTTTTATTAATAACAGCAGGGACGATCGTTTTTGCCAATAATTCCTCGCGAAGAAAAATGAGGTCAATTGACAAGCTGCTTTCCATTATAGATAAAGCAAAAATGGGTGAATTCCATCAACAGGCCACTTTTGAAAAAGAAGATGAATTTCAGGTTATCGGTGAATATGTACAACAGCTGCTGAAGGATATTGATACTCTTATGCTCGAGAATCGGGAATATATCGAGCGAAGTTCGAGGGCTGAAATTAAGCAGCTCGAGATGCAAATCGACCCTCATTTCCTATTTAATACACTTGAGAATATTAGATATATCACCAGAATGGATCCAGCGAAAGCGGAGCAGCTCATTCTGATTCTATCGAGCCTTCTTCGCTACAGCATCAATAACCGGAATCAGTACAATACGATTGAACAGGATATCAGCTACCTAAGGAGCTATTTGACACTTCAGCAAATCAGGTTTGGGGATGCTTTGGACTATACGATTAGTGTTCAGGATGGACTTGAGAATTGCAGGCTCCCAAAACTGATTATCCAGCCGCTGGTTGAAAATGCGATAAAATATGGTTTTATCACTAAAGCTTCATTAAAAATAGACGTGATGATTAAAAGCACCAGAAAAGCGTTATACTTGATTATTCGTGATAACGGCGAAGGTATTGAAAAAAGCCGGCTAGAGGAGCTGGAGTCCTCTATAAAGCATGGCGAAAATAATACTAACCATATCGGAATTTATAATGTTAACCGGCGAATTAAATTGCTGTATGGCCAGCAATATGGACTAAGAATCTTTAGTGAAGAAGGAGCCGGTACTCTCATCATTATCCGGATGCCCATTATAAAGGAGGATTGAAACCGCTATGATTACCGCAATCATTGTAGAAGATGAACAAATCATCCGCAAAGGGCTAATGTATACAATGGACTGGAAAGGAATGCAGACTGAAATCGTCGGGGAAGCCGCCAATGGCAAAGAAGGCCTTGAAAAAATAATTGAACTGCAGCCAGATGTGGTGATAACAGACATTAAAATGCCGATCATGAGCGGAATTGAAATGGTGGAGCAGGCTTTAAAGGAATATGATTTTGAGACGGTCATCCTATCGAGCTACAGTGACTTCGAATATACGAAGAAGAGCATCCAGCTGCAGGTCTTTGACTATTTGTTGAAGCCCGTTGATGAGGCAGCTTTAAAAGCGGTTCTTGAATCTCTCCGCCGAAAGCTTGAAACGAAACGGAAATATGAACTGCTGACGAAAAAAGTCGATTTCGATTCTTTGGCGGCTTTATTCTTTCCGGATGAAAAAAGTGATTCCAGTTATAGTTCCTATACGATGCAGGTGATTGACAGCATCAAGCGGAGGTATGCGGAAAAACTCAGTCTTGAGGATCTGGCAACAGAAATGGGAGTCAGTCCAAGCTACCTGAGCAGGGTTTTTAAAAAAGATACAAATGGTACCTTTCATCATTATCTGGCCCAGCATAGAATTCGTAAATCGATTCCTTTATTGCTTTCGAACCAATATATGGTTTATGAAATCGCCGAAATGACCGGCTTTACAGAGTATAAGCAATATAACACAGTCTTCAAGAAATACACTGGCTATTCGCCAACCGAATTCATCCAGAAAATCAGATTTGATAAATAATTTGATTTGTTGTAATCAGATTTGCCAGGCAATCAAATAATCAATGCCATTTATTTGATAAAACTCTTAGCTAATAGTCTGCCTATTAAAGCTGTCACAACTGCTATTATCGGGATATACACGGTTGTGCCGGTGTAGATTGATGAAATAAATCCGAGTATGGGGACAATAAACATTACAATACCTGCCACAATAATTGATTGCTTTTTGTTCAACCCTAATCTATTCATATTATATCCCCCCAACACTTCATATTTTACTATATTTTGGAACTTAGAGATAGTTTCCTTGGGTATTTCAGAAATGATGGGACGGGATGTAACGTTAAAAAGGGAGCGGATGAGCGCTCCCTTTCTTTATTGGAGATTTATTTTGATAGTGCTGTCCGACCAAAAATCCGGGGTGTAGTGGAGCTGCAGCCCTTTGTCCCCTGCGGGTTGCTCGAATGATAATGTGCCGGTAACTTTTCCTCCCGGCGCCAGTTCACCCGATTGTAACGCTGTGTCGCTGTCGACCGTAGTGAACGCCTGGTCGACGATTTGCCCTTGGCTGTTGGCCATTTTGAAATCAAAAGGGTTGTAGGCGATATTTTCATTCCCTGAATTGTTAATTTCGACAGTGACAATGACAAACTCATGTCCCGCCTTTGGCTTATCAAAGTCATTGCCGTTTGACTTTGCAACCTTGGAAACCGTAAGTATATTATCCCCCAGCTTAACTTGCTCGCCGACTGCAAATACTTCCTTTACGGGCTTATCTTCTTTCGCAGTGCCTTTCTCTTCTCCAGTGGAAGTACCTGCAGCCTGGCTTACCTTTTCAGGTTTTTCATCTGCTCCACAACCGGCTAAGGCAAACATAACACTGATTCCTATCAATCCTGCAAAAATCTTTCTTATGACATTGTGTATCATTTTATATCCTCCCAGACTGCTATTTTCTGTTTCTCGCTTTCGAAACCGCTTCGGTTGCCATTTCATACATTCTTTCCACACCGAGGCTGGATGCCTCGAAGCTGTAGGCATGCTTTTCATCAATCCCTAAATTGCCTGCTTCCTCCGCCGCATCAATATTTGCGCCCATGAAGATGAATTCCCAGCTGTATTTTTCCTGCTGGTGCCGGATTAGGTTCTGCACCTTTTCATAGGTGAACTCCCTGCTCGCGTTTTCCATCCCATCGGTTGTAATCACAAAAACGATTTTGCCGGGCCGCTGCTGTTCCTCCGTTTTTGCCAGCCTGCAGCCAACATCGACAATCGTCTTGCCGACCGCGTCAAGCAAAGCGGTCGTTCCCCTTACGAAATATTCACTTTCCGTCAATTTCACTTTTTTGGCATTAATTCCGCTCCCCAATATCTCATACTTGTCATCGAACAGGACCGTCGTTACGATTGTTTCCCCGTCAAGTCCGGCTTGGCGTGCAAGAAAGGAATTGTAGCCGCCAATCGTATCTTGTTCAAGCCCGGCCATGGAACCGCTGCGGTCAAGAAGAAAAATAATTTCTGTCAAATCTTTGTTCACAATACGTCAACTCCTTTGGTTTACTTGATATAATAGTAACTTGATATGCCTATCAATTGGTCGCCTGCCGGGCGACAAATACGGAGGTCTGTTTTAATGCTTGATCAAAGAATCCTTAATGAATTGGAAGACTATATAAATGAACATCTTGAATTAGTTGTTCTAGAGCGCGCTATTTACTCACCTGAAATGTCCGAGCCCGAACTCATTTCTGAGAGCTTATCGCATATGGAAATTGAAAAATTCATCAAGGAAAAGCGCGAGCCTGTCCTGCGGGATGTCCTTTTCAATTTCATTGACAGGAAAGGCGCAACTGACGCGGATATCTATAAGAAGGCTTTGATTGACCGGCGCCACTTCTCAAAAATCCGCTCCAACCCAGACTATCGACCTGGCAAAAACACAGTCATCTCCCTAGCGCTTGCCCTTGAACTCAACAAAAAAGAAACCGGCAAGCTGTTGGGCTCCGCCGGTTACTCATTATCAAACAGTGATATGTCAGATCTTGTGATTTTATTTTGCCTGGAAAGGAAGATTTATGATATCGACCAGGTTAATATGGCTTTGGAATATTTCAGCCAAAAACCGCTTGGCGGAGTGATTGCTTAACTAAACAAAAACCAAGGGATGGAAAGTCATCCTCTTGGTTTTCGTTATTTATTCTTGTTGTTTAGCCAGCAGCAGGCGCCGCGGGAGCAGCGGCTGCCCCAGCACCTCTTTGGCCAAGCTCCTGGTCAATCAGTAAAAGAGCGGATGGATTATTGGCTGCCAATGTCAGGCGGGAAACAATCGTTTGCGCCTGTGCTTCCTCATCAATCTGCTCCCTCAGGAATTCCTGGATGATTACAGCAGTCTGCGGGTCAGTCTGATTTGCATAATTGAAGGCCTGCCTGTAGGCATTAGTGACAAATTGCTCATGAGAAAGCACCTTCTGGAACGTTTCCAGCGGCGTTCCAAAGTCACTTGGTTGAGCAGGAACATTTGCAAGCTGGACTGTACCGTTCTTATCGACTACATAATCAATAAGCTTCAGCATGTGCGTCCGTTCCTCTTCAGACTGCAGCCGCAGCCATTTCGCCATTCCGGTATAATTCAGCCTTCCCATATAAGCAGACATCGCCAAATAGAGTGTTGTTGACACATGTTCAATCTGAATAAGATTATTCAACAGCTTTTGGAGTTCTTCATTCATTTTCTCCGCCCCTTTAATCATGAAAATAACAGATGGTGTATTGTATTTTTATTTGGGCGAAATGAAACTTGTCCTTTTGTATAGTTCTTTTTTGCAAAATAGAAAGTCTTGAAAAACAGCGCTGTTATCCTTGATTGTTGATTTCCACTCTGTTCCAATCAACTTAAAATTGAAAATCAACACTCACCTTTAACTGAGCCTAAAAAATATAAAAATCCAGGGTCAATTTCCTGCCCTGGATTACTATACTATACAGTTGCAATTAACCCCGTTTTGCAATCATTTCAATTTCTACTTCAGCCCCGAGCGGAAGTGCCAGCACAGCTACTGTGGTCCTGGCAGGGAATGGTTCGGAAAATTGAGTTTGATAAACTTCATTCATATCTGCAAAATTGTTCATATCTGTCAGATAAACATTCACCTTGACCACGTCATCAGAAGTCAGTCCGGCTGCTTCCAATACGGCAAACAGATTCGCAAAACATTGTCTCGTTTGTTCCCCGATTCCGCCTTTCGTCAGTTCACCAGTAGATGGGTCAATCGGCGTCTGGCCGGATAAATAGACGAGTTCCCCCGCATCGACCGCGTGTGAATATGGTCCGACAGCCTTCGCGTCTTTCGATTCATACGATTTTCTTGGCATTTTAATTCCTCCCCTTAATCTTTTAATCTTCCTTAGTCTGTGTATTATACACCCAATTTTTCTCTTTTACCAACGAAGTAGTAAATAGAATCGTAGCGAAAACTTAGAGCCCGAGCAGCAACTGATCACCAGGCCTTCGGGCTCTAAACGATGACTTAGTGCCCGAACAGCTTTCGACTAACACGCCTTCGGGCTCTAAACGATGACTTAGAGCCCGAACAGCTTTTGACCACCTGGTCTTCGGGCTCTAAACGATGACTTAGTGCCCGAACAACTTTCGACTACAAGGCCTTCGGGCTCTAAACGATGACTTAGTGCCCGAACAGCTTTCGACTACCCGGTCTTCGGGCTCTAAACGATGACTTAGAGCCCGAACAGCTTTCGACTACCTGGTCTTCGGGCTCTAAACGATGACTTAGTGCCCGAACAGCTTTCGACCACCAGGCATTCGGGTTCTAAACGATGACTTAGTGACCCCATATACCCTATATTTGCCAAAAACACTTCTTTCATGTTATAAATAACGTATGATATATATCAACTGATATTAACCTCGCAGAAGGAGCAAACTACATTGCCACCAAAGAAGAAATTTACCAGAGAACAAATTGTTGATGCAGCTTTTGAAATTGCCAAGGAGGAAGGTCTTGAGGGAATTACAATCAGAAAAATCGCACAGGAAATGGGAAGCTCGATTGCTCCGATTTACGTGAATTTTGCTGATGTGGACGAAGTAAAGGAGGCGGTTTTAGGAAAAATCCATGACATTTCCCAGGAGATGCTGAATACAACCTATTCCGAGGATACTTTCCTTAACATTGGGATCGCCAGCCTGAAATTCGCCAGGGAGTACAGTGTGCTTTTTAAGGATTTGGTTTTGAATAGTAAAACCCTCCTTGATAAGGTGCAGCCTGATCCTGGCAGTATTTTTGGCAGAATGCAAAAAAGCGATAGATTAAAAGACTTCAATCAAGAAGAGCTGGCTGAAATTTTATTTAAAATGAGAGTCTTTCAGCTTGGCCTTTCTGTTATGGATGTGAATGGAATGCTGCCTGGGGAGATGAGTGATAAGGAGTTAATCGGCATTCTAGAAAGAACTGGCGGGGACATTATAGAAGCCGCCCGCCTGCGCAAGCATTGGGGTTAGATTGATATGGGGAGAGATGGGAATGAAGAGTGATGTCATGCAAATGAAGATTGAAGATTTTTTTAGGGAAAGGGTGCGAAAGGACGAAAAAGTCAAGAATGCATTTTTACTGGTCCATTCCGGCAAACATGGCTTTCATATGAATCTTGCTGAAGGAACGACTGACGGGCAGCCGGCTAATCCCAACCAGCCCTATTACATTGCCAGTGTCAGCAAACTTTTCGCAGCTGTCCTAGTTGGCATGTTAGCGGAGGAAGGAAAGCTTTCATTCGAAGACCCGATTGCCGATTACTTGGATCCTGAACTTCTGGCCGGGCTGCATGTCGTTGACGGCAGGGATTATATTCATGAGGTAAAAATCAGGCACCTATTAAATCATACTTCTGGTCTCCATGACTTTGTGGAGGATAAATCGAAAACTACGACATCCATGCGCGATTTAATTTTTGATGAGCCTGACCGGATGTGGACACCCCAAAACACGCTCCAGTGGGCAAAAGAAAGTCTAATCTCCCATTGTCCACCGGGGAAAAAATTCCACTACTCAGATACAGGCTATCATTTGTTAGGGTTAATGATTGAAAAGATTTCAGGCAGGCCATATCACGAAGTTCTGCACTCCTATATTTTCGAGCCTTGCGACATGGAACATTCCTCTTTTGCGAATTATTCCGAGCCTAAGGTGAAGTCCGATTATCCGACCGCGGGTTTTTTTGGAAGGAATCAGGATGTTTCGAAACAAAAGTGCATGTCTTTATTGTATGCGGGAGGCGCAATCATTTCGACCACCAACGACCAGTTGAAATTTATGAAGGCGCTAGTGAACGGGGAATTACTAAGCAAAGAGACGATGGAAAAAATGAAGGACTGGGCAAAATTCTTTTTCGGAATTGATTACGGATACGGCATCATGAATATCAAGACAATTCCCGTCCTGATGCCGAAAAAATACAACTCGTGGGGGAATGCCGGTTCGACAGGTACATTTCTGTTTTACCATCCTTCCACGGATTCTTACGTCGTCGGCGGTTTAAATGAAATGACGTATGGGCAAAAAGGGATTCAATTTATGCTCAAGGTCGTCGATAAGCTTACGAAATAATTAACAATGAAAACGGCGGCCGTCCACGTTGAATGGACGGCTGCCGATACTTATTCAAACTCTATTTTTGCAAAAAAACAACTGCTTCATAAGGCCTTAACACAAGCTTCTCTGCTCCAAGCAAAATGTCCTTATAATTCTGGACAACTGCCTCCGCGCCAGCCGCTTCGCCAATCAGGGTTTTATCCTCAAGGATCAACTCGTTCCCGCCGAAGTTGCAAAGGACTATCAGCTTTTCATTTTCGGTATTCCGTTCATAAGCGAACAATGATGGATGATCACGGAACAGTAAATGGAAATCGCCTGTTGTGATGACATCAAGCTTTTTCCTTAGTGAAATAAGATGCTGGTAGTGATGGAAAATGGAGTCCTGGTCCTTCAGGGTCCGTTCAACATTGATTTCCGGATAGCGCGGATTCACTTCAATCCAGGGAATGCCGCTTGTGAAACCGCCGTTCGGGCTGCCGTTCCATTGCATCGGCGTCCTTGCATTGTCACGCCCTTTTGCATAAATGGACTCCATTATTTTTTCATGGGGAATGCTTTTTTCGCGCTTTTCCTTGTACATATTCAGAGTCTCGACATCCTGGTACTGTTCAATCGATTCAAAGCGGACATTGGTCATCCCAATTTCCTCGCCCTGATAAATATAAGGGGTCCCTTGAAGCATATGCAGGCAGGTGGCAAGCATCTTCGCGGATTCGATCCGGTACTCCCGGTCATTGCCGAAACGGGAAACGATCCGCGGCTGGTCATGGTTATTCCAATAAAGGCTGTTCCATCCGATGCCATGGAGGCCATTCTGCCATTTCTCGAAATTCTCCTTCAGGTCGATCAGGTCCAGCGGTTTCAGATTCCACTTTTCACCGGGCCCGCTATCAAGGCCCATATGTTCGAACGTAAAAACCATATTAAGTTCCTTATTTTCCGGATCCGTGTAAACCTTCGCATGGTGTACCCTTCCGCCCGGCATCTCCCCTACTGTCAAAATATCATATTTGGACAGCACTTCGCTGTTCATTTCCTGAAGGAATTCATGGATACGCGGGCCGTTCATAAAGTACGGGCTGCCATCACCGAAGGAAGCACCTTCATGGAAAATCCCATCCGGAAGGCCGTCCACTTTTGAAATGAAATTAATGACGTCCATCCGGAAACCGTCAATTCCCTTATCGAGCCAAAATTTCATCATGTTATAAACTTCTTTACGCAATTCAGGGTTTTCCCAGTTCAGGTCTGGCTGCTTTTTTGAAAATATGTGAAGATAATACTGGCCAGCTTCCTCATCATACTCCCAGGCCGGGCCGCCAAATACTGAGCCCCAATTATTCGGCTCAACGCCATCCTTACCATCACGCCAATAATAGAAATCACGATAACGGTTGTCCCGCCCGTTTTTTGACTTAACGAACCATTCATGTTCATCGGATGTATGATTGACGACGAGGTCCATGATGATCTTCAGCCCCCGCTCATGGGCTGCGGCCAGGAGCCGGTCGAAGTCCTCCATCGTGCCGAACTCTTGCATGATGCTGTAATAATCGCGGATATCGTAGCCATTGTCATCGTTCGGGGAGTCATATACCGGGCTAAGCCAGATTACATCGGCGCCAAGTTCTTTTAAATAATCGAGCTTCAGGGCAATCCCATTGATGTCACCGATGCCATCCCCGTCCGAGTCGTAAAAACTCCTTGGGTAAACTTGATAAACAACACTCTTTTTCCACCAATCTGATTGTTTCATGTGAGCATCCTTCCTTGCCTGTCATACAATTTTTTACTGATTCTTCCGGCAAAATTTGTCCTCCGATCATTTTACCACTTTCCACCCAGTTTCTCACTGAATCATCTTCACTCAGACTTCCCTCAATTAAAATCTAGGCTATGTTATCCTTGATTGTTGATTTCCACTCCGGGGACATGCTTTCCGCGGGGCGAAGCATCTACCTGAATTTGCTTCGTGCAGCTTTGCGACGAGCTGAAGGTTCGCTTCCTCGAATAGTCTGTGGCGCAGGAGCAGTCTTTTTGGAGCCTCCTCGGCGTCATAGACGCCTGTGGGGTCTCCACGTGCCGCTCCATCCCGCCGGAGTCAGTCCCCTCCGTTCCAATCAACCTATTCGAAAATCAACACTCATCTTTAATTGAGTCAAAATCTAAAAAGATAGGCGTGGAAAAAAAGAAAGGAATCATTGGCTGAAAGCTGGCAGCCGGACAGTAAACTTCGTGCCTTTTCCGGGCTTGCTTTCCACCTGAATGGTCCCTTTGATGGAATGGATGATTTTATATGTGACAGACAGGCCGACGCCAGTCCCTTTTTCTTTAGTGGAGTAAAAAGGCGTTCCAAGGAGTTTTAGCTGTTCTTTCGACATCCCCTTGCCATTATCCTCGATTTCAACAAGGATGCTATTCTTTTCCCTGAATGCCCGTACATGGATTTCGCCTTTCGACCCAACCGCCTCGATACTGTTTTTCAGAAGATTCACGAACACCTGCTTCACCTCTGAACTTTCCGCCTTGACGGGAAGATTCTTCGCTACATCAGAATAAATCCTGACCGTTTGCAAATTCGTATACGATTCCATTAGTTCAATGATTTTTTCCAGCTCGGCTTTCAGGTCAATTATGCTTAATTCTTCAGCGGCCGGTTTTGCCAGGGAAAGATACTCGGAAAGAATTGCTTGGGAATGGTTCAGTTCTTCCAAGGAAATTTCCATGTATCTTTTCTGCGCTTCCGTCAAATTATTATCGTTTTTCATTAACTGGAGAAATCCCCGCACGGAAGTCATTGGATTGCGCACCTCATGGGCAACCGAAGCAGCCAGCTGGCCAATTACATTATATTTTTCCGCCTGCTGGACCTTCGTTTCCAATTCTATTTGCCTGCTCAGGTTCTCAAATATGAAAATGACAGATAAGAGCGCGACCCAGGCAATGAAAGAAAAGATGAAAACCATTCCAATGCTAGCTGCGTGCTCGCTCGAAAAGAGCCAAATATGCCTTGAGAAAGCCACCACCCAATGAATGACACTGCACAGGATAATTTTTGTTCTGACAGAATAGCCCCTGAATTTTTTAGCCAGTATACAGAGCATGGAACCGACTATGGCAAAATTGATGGCTGTCAGCAAAGGGTCACCATTCTGAATAATAATTTTATATCCCATGGCTATAAGCAGGAGAATGTTCCCGATTAAATTGGATCCATATAAAAAAGCAATAATAATAGGAATGAGTTTCAAATCAAATACTAGTTTACCGTCATAATGAACAGTGAAGGTAAGGGTTAGAAGCAGCGAGATGGCAAGGACAATAAGAAGTTTTGGCTTGATTCCCTTTTCCTTTAAATCCTTCTTATGTAAAAATAAATGATAAGACCAAATTGGAAAAAGGACCATTAAAACCTGATTCAAGACAAGTTCAATATTTTGAAGCATCGCGTTTCTCCTTACAGCGGAATAGATGTGATTCCGCCAATATATATATCAAAGATTAAATTCTACATTTCTTTTCCAAATCCTGTTTTTATTTCTAACATTTTGTAATATTATGTATTTTGACAAATGGAAACCGGACAGCTTGGTTACTGTCCGGCCCTTTTGATTATAGTCATTTCTCGCGATGCTCAAATGTCTTACACGCCGTTTCCTCTACATTCGCAGCTTCCCGGCCTGTCTGGGCTATAACATAGATTGAATCAGCGACACACTCATCGCCTTCCGCCCAATATTTACAATTTTCCACATTACATTTCACTTCAATTTTCATTAGAACCCCTCCTTAAAAAGGTTGTTGAAATAATACCCTTTTTGGAGGATGCATAATCACATGTTTTCACAGACAGTTTTTTAAAAATAAGGCTCTGTTATCCTTGATTGTTGATTTCCACTTCGGGGACATGCTTTCCGCGGGGCGAAGCATCTACCTGAATTTGCTTCTTGCAGCTTTGCGACGAGCTGAAGGACACTTCCTCGAATAGTCTGTGGCGCAGGAGCAGTCTTTTATGGAGCCTCCTCGGCGTCCTAGACGCCTGTTTGTCTAGCTGCAGCGCTTGTCGGGGCTGACCAAGGCGCTTCCGCTTTTCGAGGGGTTTCCACGTGCCGCATCATCCCGCCGGAGTCAGTCCCCTCCGTTCCAATCAAACTTCATTGAATATCAACACTCACCTTTAACCGAGCCAAAAACTAAGGAAAAAATAGTGCGAGGTTCCTACTTCCCTCCTGTAAAGGAGATACCTTTTATGAAATAGCGGTTAAAGAATGCATAGATAAGCAAGACTGGCAGGGTAAATACCATTGAAGCCGCCATTATATAATTCCAATAGCTGACGAATTGACCTTTAAACGTATTCAATCCCAAAGGCAGAGTAAACATTTCAATGTCTGTCATGATAATCAATGGCCGCATGAAATCGTTCCAGAAACCCATAAAGATAAAAATCGCCTGCGCTGCCAGAGCAGGTTTTGCCAACGGAAGGACAATTCTGAAGAACGTACCAAAACGGCTTAAGCCATCCATCTCGGCTGCTTCCTCCAGCTCCTTAGGGAAATTAACGAAGAACTGGCGCATCATAAAAATATATGTCGCGTTAATCATACTAGGAACAATCATACCTTGATAAGAATTCAGCCAGCCCAATTCCTTCAATATTAAATAGTTTGGAATCATCGTAACTTGCGCCGGGATCATGAGCACCCCAAGGATGATAATAAAAAGCGGCTTTCTGCCCGGGAATTTCAAGCGGGCTAATGCATAACCAGCCATTGAATTGAATGTCAGGTTTAAAAAGGTCCCAACAACAGCGATAAATAGGCTATTGAACATCCACCTTGGAAAATGTTCCTGTTCCACAAATATTTGCTTATAGTTTTCGAGGGTAAAATTCTTTGGGATAAAGCTCATCGTTCCGCTTACAATCTCCTGAAGCGTTTTAAAGGATGACGACATGGCCCATAAAAAAGGGACCAGAGTCGTTACCGCATAACCGCACAGAATCAAATAAAGAAAGATTTTTCCTATGCTATATTTCTTCTTCATTTCCTTCCCCCCTTAATACAATGATTCTTCCTTCGAGAATTTTCGCTGTAGCAATGTCGCTATCAAAATGACAATTGCAAGCAGGAACGCAAGCGCGGAGGCATAACCCATCGTACCAAGTGTTTTAAAAGCATATTGATACACAAGCAGCACGATCGTAAGGGTCGAGTTATCCGGGCCTCCCGAACCTGCGGAAAAAATATACGACTGGTCGAACAACTGGAACGTTCCAATCAGACCCATAATTACGACAAATGAAGTGACCGGCCTTAAATGCGGAACGGTTATATTCATGAATTTTCGGATTGTGCTGGCCCCATCCAGCTCAGCCGCTTCATAAAGAGAATCCGGTATGTCCTGGAGGGCAGCCAGGTAAATGACCATAAAGAAAGGAGCGGTTGACCATATATTCATGAACATGATGGCATTTAGGGCAATCGCAGGATCACCGAGGAAGTTATATGTAGGGAGCCCCAGAAAGTCCAGCAAATTATTGATCAAACCTTCCTTGTTATACATCCACATAAAAATCAACGTTAAAACCGCGGAAGAGGTCAAGGTTGGCAAAAAGTAAACAATTCGGAAAAAATTCTGCCCTTTTATACCGGCGTTCAAAGTCGATGCCAGTATCAGTGCGAGGATAGTCTGGCACGGGACAACGATGATAACATACTTGAACGTATTCCATAGAGCGATCTTCGCCCTTGTGTCATCCATAATTCTAGTGAAATTATCCATGCCAACGAAGTCAAAGCTTGCAGTTCCAAGCAACTGAACTTTATGGAATGCCAGAAAAAGAGTATAAAAGATAGGGGTAATGATAAAAACGAGCAGCACCAGTATGGCAGGCGACATAAAAGCGTATCCCTGGCCGGCTTCACGGAGGTTTTTTCTTGAAAATGCGGATTTCATATTTGCCCAACTCCTCTTCAAAATAAGTAAAAGCCCCGTAACCACTGTCAGAACTTTTTCTGTTGAAGTCTACAAATGACTTCAACAGAAAAAGTTCTACAGGAAAAAGGGGGAAAGGAAGTTAGTTCCCTTCCCCTTCCGCCAGGACTATTTTGAGCCTATTTCAGAATTCGCCTGCTTTTCAGCTTCTTTCAGTGCTTCGCCAAGCGGGCGCTTGCCAAGGAATGCACTCATAAACTGATTATTGAAGTTGTTCATGATAATTGGCAGGTTCGTGCCTTCGGACCATACAGTCGCATAGGAAGCACCAGCTACAAGAGCCGAGCGCAACTCATCTTTATCATAGCCAAGCTTTTCGGCAACTGATTTCCGCGTTGGCAGGGCATAGCCTTTACTCGTCCATGTTTCCATGCCTTCTTTGCCTGTCAGATAGGAAATCAGTTTCCATGAAGCCTCTTTCTTTTCAGACGCGGCATTCATGACATATGCTACAGAATAGGCCATTGTCGATTTTTTACCATCTACCACCGGCAATTCCGCTGTTCCATACTCAATATCAGGGAATGTATCAGCAAGGAATGGGATGGCCCAGTTTCCTTCAATGACCATTGCCGCTTTGCCTTGTCCAAAAATTTCACCGCCCCAGCTGACACCGACTTCTTTCGGTTCGACGGCTGTTTTATCGACATTATGCATATCAATGATTGGCTGAAGCGCACTGACAACTTCATCTGAAGCAAAATTGGCTTTATCATCCTTGACAATATCTCCGCCAGTCGACTCACCAATCCAGAACATACGCGCAAGCTCCGGAGCTACCCCAAACCCATAAACTCCATCCTTGGTTAATTTCTTTGCTGCTTCACGGAATTCATCAAACGTTTTCGGCACCTCTACGCCCGCATCGCTGAGCAACTTTTTGTTGTAAAATAAAGCGAGGGTTGAATAATCTTTAGGGAATCCGTAAGTTTTGCCATCCTGAATGAACGCTTCCGCCAACGGCTTTTCAAAATCTTCCACGTCAAAATCATCTGTTACATACTCATCAAGCGGCTCAAGAACTCCTGTTTCAATCAGAGCAGGCGCCTCAAAAGCATCCAAGTAGAAGACATCAGGGCCTTCACCGCCAATCAGCCTTGTTTTAATGACATCCATATATTGCTCTGAAATAACTTCATATTTCACTTTTACATCTTTGTGCTTTGATTCAAAATCCTCGATAACCTGCTTCAAAAGTTTTTCTTCAGTCGGGTTCCCTCCCCAACCGGCAAGCGTCACTTCCACTGGTTTACCGCTGTCACCCGACTTTTCTTTGTCCTTATTTCCTGAAGACTCCTTGGTGCCGCTGCAGCCGGCAAGAATCCCGGCCATGAGTACTGATGCAATGCCAACTGTTGAAAGCCACTTTCTCATTTTCATTATCAAAGCCCCTTCCAATTTTTTTCGAATTTTATATCTTAAGAGATAAATAAATCTCTAGAGACTATGGTTACTAGCATCCATACCAGCCTATTGCTGGACGACCTTATATCCTGTTGTGTTTTCAAGGATTTTTACTTCCAGCACGCCCTCAGTTCTTACGGCATGTACGGAAAGTATGCCTTCCCCAATCCGGACGTTATGAACGGCCAATTCATTCATTTCAGCCAACAACCTTGGAGACAAGTGGATTTCCTTCTTTGAGCAGTCAGGGAAAAGCCCGAGAATTGTCTGGACGAATACGAGCGGCGTACCCGCAGCCCAAGCCTGCGGGGAGCATGCCACTGGATATTTGACTGCCTTGCCAAGCGAATCCCCATAGCCGCAGAAAAGCTCTGGCAGCCTGTTGTATTCAAAGTATGAAGCCGCTTTAATCAAACCCCCGATGACAGTATTCGCCTTGCTCTGCCTTCCAGTTTTGCTTAATCCCAATAAAATCAGGCTATTGTCGTGAGGCCAAATGCTGCCGTCATGATAACTCATCGGATTATATCCCGCTTCCCCTTCGCCCATGGTCCGGATGCCATATCCGGAAAACATTTTCTCGGATACAAGCATATTGCTTACCGCTTCAGCTCGTTCGTTGCTAAGCATCCCCGAGTACAGCAAATGTCCGGGGTTGGAAGTAATTGTCCCTACCTGATTCTTATCAGCATCAAGGGCAATGGCATAATACTCCTTGTCCTCCATCCAGAAGGCGTCGTTAAACTTGGCCCTCATTTTTTCTGCAGATAATCTCAGCTCTTCAGCCTGATCCTTTTTGCCAATGAGGTCATATAAATCAGCGATCCCAATTTTCGCTTGGTAAACATATCCCTGTACTTCTGATAATGCGATTGGCGATTCGGCATAATCTCCGTTGCGATGTACTATCGAATCTCCTGAATCCTTCCATCCCTGATTGGCAATTCCCTTGCTGGATTCCTGGTGATACTCAACAAACATGTCCCCGTCACGGTCTCCGTAGAAATCAATCCATTTTAGAGCGCTTTCAATATTTGCTTCAATGACGGATAAAATGTCAAAATCTCCTGTCCAGTTCACATACTCCTTTACAAGGATCAGAAAAAGTGGTGTCGCGTCAATTGTTCCGTAATAAGGAGTAAAAGGAATCTGGCCGGTATTGGCAAGTTCGCCATATCTTATCTCATGCATAATTTTGCCGGGCTGCTCGTCACGCCATGGATCAAGCTCTTTGCCCTGGTAATTTGCCATCGTCAAAATCGTCCCTTTGGCTATTTGCGGGTTAAAAGCCAACATTTGCAGTGCCGCAATGATGCTGTCCCTTCCAAATGGAACACCGAACCATGGCAGGCCTGCGACCGGGAATGGACCATATCCCACATCCGTCAGCAACACCCGTAAATCATCAATCCCTCTGTCTATAAGCGATTGTAATGGGGCGTGATCTGTTTTGACTTTGGTAGTTTCATCAGACCATTTCTTATATGAATCATGCAATTTGGCAAGAGCGGTTGATGCCGGCTGGGGTTCTCCCTTTTTCTCATCGCCAATCTGAGGCTGGATGAAAAGTGTTACCTTATCCTCTTCAGCATGGCCGAGCGTAAACCGGAATGTGACCTGGCCTGCTTCTGTAACCGATGTCGCTTTCCTGTCCCAGCCAACCGCTGTTTTCCGCGCTAAACAATCTGAGCCCTTATAGCCAAAAGCAAGCGAATTTTCACCTATTTCCTGGCCTGTCCGGCTCCCAACCTTTCCAGTCTGAAACCCCCTGATGATAAACATGTCTTTAAAATCAACGTCCATTTCAATGGTTAGATCGAACGTGACTGGCTTCGGGAAATAGTTTTTCAGTTTTAATGTTTCATATAAAACATTGTTGGAAATAAACCTTGTCCGCTCAATCTCGACAGACTCCCTCCATAGGACCAATTCCTCTTCCGTCTCCATGTGTGGATTTGTTAGAAGGATTTTGGCCATATAGTTTTCAGCTGCATCTGATGCTAACAGGATTGGTTCCTCCCCATTAATTAACACATTGAATCTACTAAGAAAACGGGTATCTTTCGTATACAAGCCCAAGCCATATGGGTGATCAACTGGAATATTTCCTTTGTTGTCCGTAAGTAAAAATAAATCATCTTCTTTAATAACTCTGTAATCCATATGCGCCCCCTAATATCGCCGAAACGTTTCGGAAAAAACCGAGCCTCTGCCAGTCTTTTTTATTTTTTGCTATTTTCCCACCTTTTTACTTAAACGTTTCGGATTTATTCGGCAAAAAACTGCTATTTTGAGTTTTTTGCCGTTGAGTTTCTTTTGACAAGTTTTGTAGACATGGTAACGACTTGGGGTTCAGATTTGCCCTCAAGTATATTTACTAATAAGTGTGCAGCCTGGTATCCGAGCTGAAAAAAGTTCTGGGATATCGTTGTAAGCGGCGGATTTGAATAGGAAGATAAAATGATATCATCGTACCCCACCACCGAGAGATCTTCCGGAACTTTAATCCACATGGACTTGGCCGCTTTCAAAGCACCCAGGGCCATCAAGTCACTTGCGCAAAAAATAGCTGTAATATCGCTGTTCTTTTGCAAAAGGATTTTCGCTTCTTCGAAGGCTGTTTCCTCTTCAAATTGGCCATCGCGGATCCAGTCTGGATTTACTGATAAGCCATGTTTTTTTAATGCTTCCGTATATCCTTCCTGCCTCTTTTGGCTGACGAAAGCTTTGCTATGCCCGTTGATCATCCCAATTTTTTCGTGGCCAAGCGCGATTAAATGCTCTACAGCCTTCACCGCTCCAATTTTATTGTCAGTCGTTACATAACCAACGTTTTCAGAGTGGACCGGAATGTCAATCAGGACACATGGAATTTCGCTTTCCACAACTTCCTTTAAATAAGGGTCATCCGTCTTAATCCCCTGGATAATGACCCCATCCACCCTTCTTTCCCTGCATAACTGGGAATAGGTCTTTTCACGCTGCTTAGACGAATTGGTATTGAATAATATCAGGTCATAATCTTTTTCAGACAGCGACTCATTCACGCCTGTCAGGATGGAGAAGATAATTTGGTCCTTTTCGCTTTCCCGGTTAAGTCCTGAAACGAGAAGGCCAATAGTCTTTGAAACATTCATGACCAGGCCCCTGGCAAGTGTATTCGGGCTGTAATTAAGTTCTTTTGCGATCAGCATAATCTTTTGTCTTGTTTTTTCACTTACATCCGAATAGCCATTCAGAGCCCTGGACACCGTTGTGACCGAAACCCCAGCCGCCTTTGCAATATCTTTTATCGTTGTAGCCATTTAATCCTCCGAAACGTTTTGGATATCCTATCTGTAGGATAGCTGAAAATGGAACCGTTTGCAACTCTTACTTTTTCTTCTTCTCGATGTAGCTTTTCTATTGGACTTTCTTTTTGCAGCTAGCAATCCCCCATAAAAAAAACATAAAGAGTTCTGGCTTTGTTTAATATCTTAAAGAGTATATACTTGAACTTATAAATTATCTCAAAATCTGCGAGGTTGCTATGGCTGAGAATACGAATGAATTACAACTTCTAAAGACTCAAAATATGGAATTGGCTAAAAGGATCGAAGAACTGGAAAACCTGGTCAGGACGGTTTCCGTTCCCCTCATTCCTTCGATTTTGCCTGGCGTCATTCTTGTTCCTTTGGCAGGCGAAATTTCACCGGAACGGTTTGACTTAATCATCCCAAAAATATTGGGCCACGCAGGCAACAAGGATATCGACTCGGTCATCCTCGACTTTTCAGCAATCAGCATGAAAGAAATAGGCGATTTGAATATTCTTGGCCATTATTTAATCAATTTGACATCATCTCTTTCCATTGTTGGTGTCCAGGCACTTGTGGTTGGGATTAACCCTCGATTCGCCCAAGAACTGGTCATGTCACAGGTTTCCTTCATTAAAGAATTGAAAACCTTCTCAACATTTAAGTCTGCCCTCCAATTTCTTATGAAAGAAAAAGGCCTGACTCTGGTCGAGAAAGAAACAGAGCTGTTAAGCCCTTACGCATAAGGAGCCTCACCATTGCCCTGATGGGCATATTGGTGAGGCTCTTTTTTCATACGACCTTAAGCAGGGGCAAATACGTAAGTTAGCCAGTAGAAATGCAGTGCTGCAGTGAACAAATACATACAATTACCTATAATAAGCGAATACTTGAATACCGGTTTTTTCAAATTAACCTTCATTACTATTTGAAGGAAAATCATGCTTAACAGCAGTTTTATAAGAATGATCCCTTCTGGAGGCATCCACGCCAATAAAGGATTTTTTTCACCAATTAAGGACATTTTCATTCCCGCGTATGTGCTTATGCCATCGAAAATATTTAAACCGACTAACAAATAAGCCCATTTCTTCAAAACCTCACCCATCCCTGCGTTATTTTTGAGAAGAGTATATTCAGTAAGAAACTGAATATTCGTTTATGGCCATGAATCCGCTCTTCTCTATTCTTTCCTGCTTTCCCTTGTAAGTAAACGTGGTCGCCACATGTTCAACGACAGGTTATACGCACATTTTTCTAAAAAAAAGGTACATGCCCTGACAGCTTGTACGGGTTTACATACAATACAGTATCGCTAGAGGAAAGGGGGGAAAGATAATGGGATACTACAACAATGACGTAGAAGGACTTTACGGAGGAAATTGGCAGAACAATAACGTTGCGGGCGAGAATGAAAACCCTAACGTTGCCGGCGTTTCTAATGAAAACTTCAGGGTTCCATTCACAGGGTTTATCGAAAGCCGTGAATTCTGCCGCGCTGTTCGCCGCTGCCTGATTCGGGATCTTCTTGTCGCTGGTGCACAAGAGCAGAACAACAACAACAAACGCCGCAAACATCATTGCGACTACTAATTCCACTCCTGATTCGCGGAAGCTGGGGCATTTATGTCCCGGCTTCTTTTTTTGCAAAAAAAATCACCGGGAAAATGCCTTGGGCAAGTTCTCCGGTGATTAAGGTTAAGTTTCCAATTAGTATTTTTCAGCAGGCTGCAAGGTGATGACAGGCTGGCTGGATTGCGCGTTTTTCAGCGTAAGCATGATGGTGAAAGACAGGCAGTACAGAATCGCCAGGTAAACCATTGCGGTTGTCATGTTATAATTTTGCAAAATATAACCGACGAGAATTGGAGACAATCCGCCGACCGCCCGGCCAAAGTTGAAGATTGTGTTTGTTGCGGTGCTGCGGATGCTTACTGGATAGAAGCTGCTGATGAGCGCTCCGTAACCCGCAAACATTCCATTTGAGAAAAATCCGACTATGGCACCGCCAACCAGTACGCCCGCGCTTCCAGTTGCGAACGAGTAAAGGAATACAGCCGCGGCGGAAGCCAGCAGGAAGATTCCATAAGCTTTTTTCGCGCCAAGGCGATCCATGAATTGTCCAAATACAAGCATGCCAAGAATCATGCCGACTGCCGTACTGATTGTCCAAAGGGCCGAGCTGGATACTGACAGGCCCTGGGATTTTTGCAGCATGGAAGGAAGCCAGATCATCAGGCCGTTATAACCGGCGATTTGGACGGTTGCCATGAGGGCCAGACTGATTGTCGTGAAAGCAACTCTAGGTGTTGCAAATAATTGTGCAAGTTTGCCTTTATCTTCTTTAACTGCATTTTTCTTTTTCTGGGAAGCAAGCCATTCAGGCGATTCATCAAGGTTCTTTCTTACAATGAAGGCGAAAATGACTGGCAGGACGCCGACAAAGAACAATGCCCTCCATCCGAGTGTCGGAAGGATGATGGCGCTGAGCAATGCCGCGAGAATGACTCCGTACTGGGCGCCGACGCTTACATAGGAAGAAGCTCTTCCCTGCTTGTTCTTAGGCCATGCTTCGGCGACAAGCGCCATCCCGATTCCATATTCTCCGCCCGCGCCTAGGCCGGCAATGAACCTGAAAAGATATACCTGTTCAATATTTGTCGCTAAGCCTGTTAACGCTGTACCAATTGCAAACAGGATAATTGTATAAGTGAATATTTTGACACGGCCGAACTTATCGGCCATAATGCCGAAAATAATTCCGCCCAATAACATTCCAATATTAGTAATCGAAGAGATTAAGCCGCCAGTTGCCAAGCTGATGTTAAAATGTGAAACTATCATTGACATGGCGAAGGAGATAAACATGATGTCCATGCCTTCCAATGTCAGGCCCGCTACTGAAGCCACTACTGTTTTCCTGCGATAATCCATTCTTCCCACTCCTCTGTTTTTCTTGGTTTGATGTTCTTTTAAGGAATGGAAGCAGGATCGCTCCATCCTCTTTGTAAGCCTCACTGGACTTCCCTTAAAAGAGAGTTGCACATTGCATAAAATAAAAATGCCCTTCCGTCCGCCGAGGACAAAAGGGCATGAATCAACATAGATAAAAAACACACATTATCCACTCGCCCTTTTCAGCCTCTCCTGGACCGAACTTAAAGGAAATATTCTATTATCGAAAAATATACTACCACACACAAAACCGCCAATCAATGGTTATAAATTGGAAGTGTTTCATTGTAAGCGGCTTTTTTTATCTTGGGACAGATGACAAGATAAACGGCTTCCCACTGTCCCAATCTTTACCTCATTGGGACAGCTAACAAGATAAACGGCTTTCGACTGTCCTAATCTCATCCTCATTGGGACAGCTGATAAGATAAACGGCTTCCCACTATCCCAATCTCATCCTCATTGGGACAGCTAACAAGATAAACGGCTTCCCACTGTCCCAATCTCATCCTCATTGGGACAGCTAACAAGATAAACGGCTTCCCACTGTCCCAATCTCATCCTCATTGGGACAGCTGACCGGATAAACGGCTTCCCACTGTCCCAATCTTTACCTCATTGGGACAGCTAACAAGATAAACGGCTTCCCACTGTCCTAATCTCATCCTCATTGGGACAGCGGACCGGATAAACGGCTTCCCACTGTCCCAATCTTATCCTCATTGGGACAGCTGACCGGATAAACGGCATCTCACTGTCCCAATCTTTACCTCATTTGGACAGTTAACAAGATAACCGGCTTCCCACTGTCCCAATCTCATCCTCATTGGGACAGCTAACCGGATAAACGGCTTCCCACTGTCCCAATCTTATCCTCATTGGGACTGATGACAAGATATAGAGCGCCAGGCTGTCCCAAATTAAAACTAAACCGGACAGCGAACAAGATAATCGGCATCCTGCCTAACTAAGCCCCCTCGGTTTTGTTGAGCTGCCAGATGCTGTGGTTGAGTTTCATGGCGTAGGCGACCCATATAATATAGGGAACCATGAGGCCGCCAGCGGTTTTGTCCCTTTGGTAAAATTTATAGGTTGTTAAAGTAATGGTAGTGAGAAGAGTGGCAATTTCGGTGAATGCCGTTCCGCGCAGGCCCCATCTGAAAAACAGGAATGACCATAGAAAGTTCAGTCCGAGTTGGACGTCGTAAAGGGCGTTAGTGGTCTTGGTTGGCTTCTTTTTCATGGAAACCCTATAATTTGCAATGCCCATCATGGTATACAAGCCTGTCCAGACAGTCGGAAATACCCATGAAGGTGGGGAAAAGTCCGGTTTTTTCAGGTTTCTGTATACTTTTTTTGCATTTCTCGTTGCAATTATTCCGGTCACCATTCCGCCGACTACGGGAATGAGGACTGCTTTTGCCAGTTTTGCTTTATCGAGTCTTCCGTTAACTTCGAAAATATTCATTCCTTCACCCGCTTTCCTATTTCTGTTAATGTTTCCTAAAAGCGGGCTGGGGAAACATTGGAAATCGGGAACACTGTAATCCAAATTAAAAAAGGCGGACCAGAACGCCGCCATCCTCATTTACATTTTCTAATCCCGTTTTTCAAGATTACGGGGCCAAGCTTTCCCGTCTTGGAATTCGAGAGGCGGACTTCGATTTCCGCATTTTTCAACTTGGCAGTGATTTCGTCGAATTTTCCTGCCCACAGCTCCTTTTCCTGATCGGGAGTCAGCGGAAACCGCCAGCTAATGACATCAGGAATAGCAGCAAATCCTTCATAAGTATCATAATTACCTAACGTGGATGGTTCGGGAAGATGGGCGGCAACAATACTAATATTCGTTCTAGGAGAGCTTGGCGGCCGCAGTTGGACTTGATAGACCAATGCCGCCCCCTTAACGTTAATGAGTGACTTATCAAGCGGCTCTAAAACCATACTGCAAGCCTGGACAGCCGCCTCCGTACTATCTGGAGGAATGAACAGAAAATAAGAAGAAACGAGGATTATCAGCAACCGCTTCATTGGATCACCCTAACATTTTATATTGTTGTTAGGTTTTCCAGCGGCTTCAATAATATTTAGAAACGTCTTTACAATACTTAATTAATTCGTGAAGGGTAAACAACTCTGTCCGCGGATAATTCCCTGACGTTTCTTTTGCGTAGGTCAGGTGGACAACAGCGAACTTCTCAAGCTCTTCAATCCAAAAAACAACGTCATCCCGGTCCATTCTTCTCGCCACCGCCAGAGATTTCTTGCCGTGCAAAATGTGGTCAGGGGAAATCTCCCTTCGCAACTCCGTCTCAAGTACCTCCGACATCTCATCCGGAATCACCCACCACGGCTCGACCAGCAAACCACTTAACATTTCCTTCACTAATGGATGTCCCCCCTTTGAGTGGAATAGAGACGGTTCAAACGAATGATGAAGCAGAACCGTCCCTTTGCTTCCCCTTTTATAAGTCTTTTTTGAAGACGTAGCTTGTTTTGTTGTAGTTCATTTTATTCTGGTAGAATTTGTGGGCGTTTTGTCTTTGGAGTCCGGATGAAAGGGCGATGGATGGATAATTGTGTTGTTTTGCCCATTGGTGGATGTATGAGAGAAGTGTTTCGCCGTGCCCGTTGGACCGTTTTCGGCTATCTGTTACGAGGTCACAGACCCAGAGGAATCTCCCGTAATACAGTGTAACCATTGGCTGAAAGCCGATGACCGCCGCAATCTCCTCTCCCTCATATAGGGCAAACATTTTATAGCCTTCTTTTTCCTGTGCTTCACTGACTAATTCGAGGTAAGTCATTTCGTCAAGATGTGTGCGGAGCTGGCACATGACCGGATAAGCTGAGGCAATTTCCGGTTTCGTTTGTAATTCCTTAATGATTGTATTGCTCAAGTGAACGACCGCCTTTTACAAAAATAGTTTAGGACAGGTATTACTCCTTGTACTGATTCAGGTATTTTTCATTATATTTAGCCACCCACTCCATATCAATCGGGCCGTTTAAAACCTCATAATAGTCCCCAACATAAAAATGAACTTTGTCCTCAAGTACATCCATGATGACAGGATTTGCGTTCCGATGTGTGATGGTAAAATGAAACATATCAATGTCACTGCCGAAATAAACAGGGTACTCATCCTTGCTTATTCTTTTTACATGGTACTTGCTCAAAAACTCTATCAACTCATCCGCCGGTTCCTCATCTTTATTATTCCAGCTGAATGCCTTCCCCTCCGGAATTCCACCCTGAGTAAAACCCAGCATGAGAAAATCCCCTTGCTTGTATTTGACTAAATCCCCGAGATTTCTTTCGCGGTGGTCATTAATGATCATGACCGAAAGGAAAATAAGGAGTACTCCCACTCCGATTAAAGCGAATCTGAATTTTTTATTCCTCATTATGCACCCCATATTTTGGTGATAAAACCGGCAACCTACATTCCCGATTGCCAGGCAATGATAATGAAAGTGGTCCAGAGTAATGTTCCGATAATAAGCAAGATACTAATCGTCACGAGAATTGGATGATTACTTTTCTTGTTGATCAACATGAAAATGATGGCGAGCAGGCAGCATAGATAGGAAAAGAAGGCTCCTATCCAGAAGCCGGTCCATGTAAACTCCCCTCCCGGTCCCCAATACGCCATTGATTGAAACATCATGCTGAAAACAAACCCAATAATCGCCAATAAAAAAGAGCTCACTGGCAGAAAACCATCCCGTCGCAAAATAAACCCACCCTTTATAGTGTAATTTTACACTAATTATAACAAAGTGGAATTCCTCTCGTAAAGACTGAATTTAGAAAATTCAACTTTAAAAAGAATAAATCAGGGGACGATTTCAGTGCTTCTTTCAACTTTCGAACGATGCACCGAAACCGGCCCCTGCTTCTTTTGCCTATCGAACGAAGCAGCAGCAGCGGCCCCCTCTTCGACAGGATTTGTTACTTTCCAGCATCGGCCCCCTGTTTCAGCAGGAGCGTACGCCGCCTCCTCTGCCCTTACTTCATCTGTACACTTCTTCTCTAGTGTGGAAGCGGTCGGCGATGATGGTTTGGTCTATGTTGGTGTTGTCGACGGCGATGGGCGGGAGGAGGACAGAGGGGATTTCGGTTTTGCCGTTGTTGATTTTTTTACTAGTTTGGATTGGCTGTCCTTTGGCCATGGTGACGGCGAGCTGGGCGACTTTTTCACTTAATTGTTTGATCGGTTTGTAGACGGTCATGGTTTGGGTGCCGTCGACGATGCGCTGGACTCCGGCGAGTTCGGCGTCCTGTCCGGCGACCGGGATTTTCCCGGCCAGCCCCTGGGCTTCTAGGGCCGCGATGACACCGCCCGCGGTCGCGTCGTTCGCCGCGATGACCGCGTCAATTTGATTGTTATTCGCTTTCAGAGCTGCTTCCATGTTGGCCTGCGCATTGGCGGGTTTCCAATCCTTGCTCCACTGGTCGAAAACGATTGTTATATCTCCCTTATCAATGAGCGGCTGGAGAATGTTAAAAACGCCTTTCTTGAATAAATGGGCATTATTATCGGTACTTGCCCCGCCAATATAAACATATTTTCCTTTTGGAACGAGCTTTGTCACCGCCTGGGCTTGGAGCTCGCCCACCTGCTCATTATCGAAGGAAACGTATAGATCGATTTCGGCATTCTTTACAAGCCGGTCATACGCGATTACTTTAATCCCGGCTTTATGCGCTTTATTCACAATTGCCGCGGTAGCTTCGGCATTATGCGGGACGATGACGAGCAAATCGACTCCCTGGCTGATCAGCGTTTCAGCCTGGGCAATCTGGAGCGAATCATCCCCGTTCGCCGCAAGAATTTCTACCTCGGCACCTAACGCCTCGACCGACTCTTTAAATAAATCTCTGTCCTTCAGCCAGCGTTCCTCCAATAACGTGTCCATCGAAAATCCGATTTTTAGCTTTTCTTCTGCAAAAGCCTTCCCGCCGGAGTTTCCGGTCGGTGAAGTGCTTGGCTGCGGGCCAGCCGCTTTGCGCGCTTCTTTTTCCTCGCACCCCGTCCCGGCAAAAGTAAAGATGAACGCAAGCAGAACAAGCCCCATTCGAATTCTTGCCCTTCCCATCGGCGTCTCTCCTTCCGTGTCATCCCTTTTTGCCAAGAAGCGTCCTTCGATATTCCGTTGGGGAAAGGCCGCTCATTTTTTTAAACACCTTGCTGAAATAATTCGGCTCATGGTAGCCGACATCGATACTGATTTCCTTCAGGCTTTTCTCCGGGTCGGCCATCAGCTTTTTGGCCTTTTCAATCCGGCATTCGGTTAAAAAGTCGATATAATTGACCCCAAGCTTCTCCTTGAACATTTTACTAATGTAAATCGGGCTTAAACCGACCTTGTTCCCCAGTGCCTCAAGCGAAATATCCTCATGGGAATGGTTGATGATATACTGTTTGATCCTCTGGATCGTATCCGCTTCCATCAGGCTGTAATGTTCATTATAGGAATGCTTCATCCGGTCGAGCAGGAATCCGGTCTCCGCACGGAGCTGGCGGTAATCCTGGGCTTGCAAAGAGTAAAGCGGCGTTTCTGTTTCAACGCCGATTTCGCTCATAATCCTAGCCGTAACCCACAGAAGCTCCAGCAAACGCTGCTGTGTCTGCAAAAGATCCGCCGATTCGTTCTCATAGCGCTGGATCAATTCCATGACACCTTCATAAACTTCTTCCCATTCTCCCAGACGGACCTTATCAAAAAACTGCAGCTCGCGCTGTTTGGCCACATGCCGTTCGGACGTTGTATCAATGACAGGCACATCCGCATAAAAACGGTATTTTCCAGGCAGAGAAGGATCCATTGTCGCAATCAGTGATTCCTGGTAGGACTGTCTGATCTGGTTCAATGAGCCGCAGACATTGCCGATCCCGACAAACCAGCCGGCCGCGCTACCCGGGTTTGCTACGGACAGAATCTCACGCGCGAGGCCGATCGCCTGGCCACGGAACTCCTTTACCGGATCCTTGAAGGCGATGATTGGAAGCTGGCGACCATACAGAGCGCCAACCCATGCGCTCCCCGCTTTCCTTACCTTCTCCTTTATTGCGCCGTAGCAGGACTCCTCACCCGCCGGCACTATAACACTCAGCACAAACTGCTCATCTGATGACTGGATTTCAAGCATCTCGATCAGCATATCCAAGTGAACTTCATGCACATGGTCGAACAAAAGCTGCGTGACAATATCCGTTTCGGCAAGCGAAAGTGCTTTTTGCCAAGCCGCCTGCTGAAGCCTCCGTTCCTCCTCCCTGTCCCGGTCCTCTTTGATTTGCTCAAGCATACGGCCGACCGTCTCAACAATTTCACTGGCTTTACTAGGTTTCAGGAGATAATCCTTCACACCAAGCCTCATTGCGAGCCGCGCGTAATCGAATGTATCATAGGCGGTGACCATGACGAATTTGATGCCGGGGGAATCGGCGCTGATCCGCTCGACCGCTTCCAGGCCGCTCATCCCTGGCATCTTAATGTCCATCAGAATGAGATTGGGCATGAACTCTCCGGCCATTTGGACCGCCTCACGCCCATTTTTCGCCTGGCCAATGACGAGGTCAGGGAATGCCTTTTGCAAAATGACTTCGAGCCCTTCCCTTTCAACTTGTTCGTCGTCCACGATCAGGAGTTTGACCATGCTCTTCGATCCCCCTTATTTTCGGTATGTTCAACATGACTTTCGCACCCGTCTCAAAGCCGTTTTCTATCGAAATTGTATCTTCCCTTCCATAGAAGAGGCGAAGCCGTTTCACAACGTTCGTAAAGCCAATCCCTGTTGATCCGCCTTCCGATTGGACTGTTTCCTCTTCGAGAATCTGCTTGATTTTGCCGGCGGGAATCCCCGGACCGTCATCTTCAATCTCGATCCTCACCCTGTTTCCACCATCGCGAATCCTCACCCAGATGCAGCCGCCTTCCTCCCTTGGCTCCACAGCATGGATGACCGCATTTTCAATGATCGGCTGAAGGGTCAGCCCGGGAATCCGGACATCGAGGCAAGATTCATCAACTTCCATATCGAGGCGGAGGCGGTCGGTAAATCTCGCCTTCTGGATTTCCATGTACTGAAGGAGCACTTCGACTTCCTCCTGGAGGGTTACCGGCCTGTCCATCCGCTTCAGGTTATAACGCAACAGGCCCGCAACGCTGACAAGCAAATCGCTCGTTTCCTCAGAGCCGTCGAGGTACGCCTTTTTGGACAATGTATTCAGCGTATTGAATAAAAAGTGCGGATTGATTTGGCTCTGCAGCCCGCGCAGCTGGCTTTCCTTGAGTAAAAGCTTGCTTTGCTGCAGCTCATGTTCGAGCTGGGCCTTATGCTGGATTTCCGAAATCAAATTGTTAATATTAATCCTCATCCTGTCAAAAGTCTGGGCGAGGAAAGAAATCTCGTCATTCGAATCGACTTTTATCTCCCGGTCAAAACGGCCTTTGGACAATTCATTGGCCGCCTGGGTCAACTGCTGCACCGGCCGGGTGATACTGAGCGAGAACCAATAAGTCAGAAGCAGCAACAGGAACGTAATAAGCAGCAAAAGCCAAATGCCAAGCTGTTTAAGCGCAGCGGATTGATCGATAATCGTTCGGTAAAAACGGTCATAAGTTTTCAGTTCCGTATCAATCAGGGTGAGTGTCATCTCGGAAATATACTTTGAAATCCTTGTCGCTTCGGTAAACTCTTTCGCCGATGCCTCCGCTTCGTTTTCCGCATGGTACATCAGCGACCTGTCCGTTGTTTCTATTAAACTGTCAATGAGATTCTTATAGTTTGTTAATGTAAAATCGTTCTCTTCATTCCGGAGTGCGGCGACATCCGATTTCGCCTTCCGGAACTTCTCCTTGCTCTGGTTCAGCTTTTCAAGATTGGCAGGCGACGGGACGAGCAGATAGTTATTCAAGTCGGCCACAATCTGCTGGCTCGCGGTTGTCACTTCATTCATTCTTAAATACCGCTGCAGCACATCATCGTATTTACTCTGCGTTTTCTGATTATAGTAGGTAAGCGCCATCCAAATAACTGCCATGATGAACAGGACTACTGCGGCAAGCATCCATATTTTTTTCTGGATTCTGTTCATCGGACATCCTTCGCCTTCAAGATCTGGATTTCCGTCAAATAACCATCCATATCAAGGGGGACTTTTTTGCCATCCAGCCAGTCAATCATTAAATCCACACTTCTTTCCCCCATCACCTCAGGTGATTGCTCTACCATCCCGTCCAGTTTCCCCTTCATGAGCAGCGACAGGGATTCGGGTCCATCGTCGAATGTATAAATGTGAAAAGGCTCAACCTGGGATCGCCTTTCGATTTCCTGGGTCATCGGGCCGGCGATATTCGCATTGACTGCAATGAAACCTTTGACCCCGGGATAGCTATTCATCATATTTTTGGTCGTTTCCATTGCCTGTTCCCGTGAATTGGGAGTAGCTGCTTTCAATACCCGGATGTCCGGATAGTGCCTCAGCGCTTCCTCAATTCCCTTTAGCCGTTGCATCTGGTCATATTCCTCCTGGCTGTCATACAGGACGATGACCTCCCCGGATGTCCCCATGTCTTTCAAAAGCTGTCCTGCAATCATCTTCCCGGCAAAGTAGTGGTCCGAGCCGACATATGTCTTTCTCAGGCTTTCTGCTTTCGGGACATCATTTGCCACCGTGATGACGGGGATTCCATAAAAAGCCGCCTTCACCTTCGCCAGCTGTTTAAATTCCTCTGTATCAAGCCCCTGGACAATAATGCCATCCACTTTTGATTGAAGGGCGATTTCGATTTTTTTCAAAAACTCTTCATGGTTATTTCCGTAGCTTCCCCAAACCTCGAGGCCTGCTCCATCTTTTTCAGCCTGTTTCCGGGCGCCGATCGCCACCTTGTCCCAGAAAGGCGTATCGAGCTCCTTGGTGATCAGAACAATCCGGTAATGGTCCTGCTTTTGCCCGGAGGCTTGCGGAAGGGCCCAGTCGGAACGGAAGACTTTTTCCGCGGATAGATATGTAAAATAGCAAAGGAAAATGCCAATAAAACAGAGTATGAGAATGATTAATTTGCGCAAAAAAGGCAGCTCCTTTTTCCATTTATCGACTAGTTTCATCATATCATCTACCTGCTTTTTCACAATAGTCATTATGGGGGATGTGGGATGGCTGTTGATTTTGCCAGAGGGGGTCAGGGTATTCGCGGAGGGGGTTCCTGAATAAGCGAGGCATCCTTGTATGGATGCCTCATATGGTTGGTTGTTATTCTATTAAACAAGGTGTCTAGCCGCGTTTCCTTCGCGTCATGACGTCAAAAATAACCGCGCCGGCGAGCACGCCGCCCCTGATCATATATTGATAGGAAATGCCGACGCCGAGCAGGTTCATCCCGCTTGAGAGCGAGGCCATGACGATGGCGCCGATGATCGCTCCCGATACTTTTCCGACTCCTCCGGCCGAGGAAACGCCGCCTACATAGGCCGCCGCAATCGCATCGAGCTCGAACAGCGTACCCGCAGTGGTCGTCGCCGATTGAAGCCGGGACGTAAACAGGATGCCGGACAGTGCCGCGAGCATTCCCATTGATCCAAAAACGATATAGGTAATTTTATTGACGTTGATGCCGCTCAGATGGGCAGCTTCCGGGTTGCTTCCCACCGCATAAATATGTCTACCAAGCACTGTCCTTTTCGTCAGGAAATGATAGATGACGACGACAAGCAGCATGATGACAACAGTCCATGAAAAACCGTTGTAGCCAGCAAGAATCCAGGTAATATAACCAATAATCCCTGAGACGAACACGAGCTTCAGAGCGAAAATTTCTTTTGAAACCACATCAAATTGGTATTTGATTTTATTTTTGCGCGTTGTAATTTCGCTGTATATATACACTAAAATACATAAAACACCTAATATCAAAGAAAGGAGATGCAAGCCGTTTACTTCCATCAAGGAAGGGATGAACCCGTTGCCGATGGCATTGAAGCCTTTATCCCTAATAATGATCGTTCCTGTTTTCTCCGTCACTTGCAGGAGCGCGCCTCTGAAAATGAGCATTCCGGCCAAGGTCGCGACGAACGCCGGGATACCGAACCAGGCAATCAACAGGCCGTTGAAAAGCCCGATAATAATTCCGAGCAACAGGATGATCGGAATCGTGATATAAAAAGGAATCCCCGCTTTCGTCAGAAGGATTGCGGCAATGGCGCCCATAAAGCCCGCGGCAAAACCGACTGACAAATCGATATGGCGAATGACAATGACGAGCGTCATGCCGACTGCCAAAACAGCGATATAACCAGTAGAATCAAGAAGATTACTAATGTTGCGGGATGACATGAACAACCCGTCTGTCATGACCGAGAAGGTAAGCATGATAACGAAGAGGGCAATATACATGCCATAATCCCGGATGTTTTCTTTGACTAATGATCTTGCTTCCGTTAAAAAGTTCACAGGTTCTACCTCCCTATTGCGTCGCGAGCTGCATGATATTTTCCTGGTTCGCCTCTTCAATGGACAGCTCGCCTTTGATTTCGCCTTCAGCCATGACATACACGCGGTCGCTCATTCCCAGCACCTCGCCAAGCTCCGAGGAAATCATGATAATGCTCATGCCTTCACTGATCAGCTGGTTCATAATCGTGTAAATTTCAAACTTGGCGCCTACGTCGATCCCTCGTGTAGGCTCGTCAAGAATGAGGAGCCTCGGCCCGACAAACAGCCATTTGCCGAGCGAAACCTTTTGCTGGTTGCCCCCGCTCAGCTTGCCGACAACCTGTTCGAGGGACGGCGCTTTCACATATAGATTATTTTTATATTTCGTTACTTCACGGACTTCTTCGTTATCGTTAAGGATGCCATTTTCGGAAACCCTTTTCAGGTTGGCCGCAGATATATTGTTTTTAATATCCTGGATCAGGAACAGGCCGTCCCCTTTCCGGTCTTCCGTCACGTAGGCAATGCCCGCTTTAATGGCATCGCTGGGATGAGAAAACGTCTTAGGCTTTCCGTCGACAAACAGCCCGCCCTGCAGCTTATAGGAGCGCGGATTCCCGAATATGCTTAGCGCAAGCTCGGTGCGGCCCGAGCCCATCAGGCCGGCTATCCCGATAATCTCCCCTTTTTTCACATGGAGATTGACGTTTTTCACGAGGTTCCTGCCAAGTTGCGGGGAGTAAGCGGACCAGTCCCGAAGTTCGAGGATCGTTTCGCCAATTGCCTTATTGGGCCGTTTCGGATAAATATCGTCAATTTCCCTGCCAACCATATTTTTGATAATGACGTTTTCGTTGACCTCGCCTTTGGCGGCATCCAGGGTGCAAATCGTCCGGCCATCGCGGAGAACCGTCGCTTTATCAGCAATCGAAATAACTTCCTTCAGCTTATGGGAGATCATGATACAGGTAATGCCCTGCTCCTTCAGTTCACCCAGCAGCTTAAGGAGGTTTTCGCTGTCATCCTCGTTCAGCGCGGCTGTCGGTTCATCAAGGATGAGCAGCTTTACATCCTTGCTCAGCGCTTTTGCAATTTCTATCAACTGCTGCTTCCCAACGCTCAAATCCTTTACAAGCGTTTCCGGATTCACATCGAGTTTAACCTTCTTCAGCATTTCTTTTGCCTGGACAATGGTCTGGTTCCAGTCCACCACCGCGCCGCGTTTCACTTCATTGCCGGCAAAAATATTTTCATAGACCGTCAGATCCGGAAATAACGCCAATTCCTGATAAATGATGACGATTCCCGTCTTGACGCTATCGCTGATCTTTCTGAACTGTTGGACGCTTCCTTCGAACACAATATCGCCTGAATAGGTTCCATACGGATGGACTCCGCTCAGCACCTTCATGAGTGTCGACTTTCCCGCCCCGTTCTCACCGATCAGGCAATGGATTTCGCCCTTCTTTACCTTGAAATTGACATTTGTGAGCGCCTTGACTCCTGTGAATTCTTTGGAAATATCGTTCATTTCCAGAATGTATTCGCTCAAGCACAATCCCTCCCTAAAAGGAACAGCAATCATAATGGCGAAAAAGTGATAGACGCATCTATCACTATTCCGCCTGATTTATGTTTTTTCACTACAATCCTGTAAAGTCGCCCGCCTCGTAGTACTCGGACTCTATCAATTCTTTCTTGACGTTTTCCTTATCGACAACGATGACATCTGTTTGTTTCGCTTTTACGTCGATGCTTCCATTATTGTAGGAACCTGTTGTTTCAGGATCTTTCTTATCAAGAAGGTCAATGGCCATACCCATTGCATCTTTTACAAGTGTGCGGACATCCTTGAACACTGTCATGGACTGTTTGCCATCAATGATGTACTGGATGGATGCCTTTTCTGCATCCTGGCCTGTTACTGTGTAACTCTTAATCTCATTATCTGTTGCAAAAACGTCAGCGATCGAGCGCGCTGTTCCATCATTCGGAGCCAGGACTGCCACATCGCCTTTCATATCTGCGCTAGCTGCTGTCAAGTGAGTCTGTGCTTTGTTTTTCGCTTCGTTTGGATCCCAGTTCGTTGTCACCTGGCCGATAATCTTGCTCAGCTGGTCACGGGAAAGCTCAGCTGTATCCTTAAGGGCAATCGCTTCGCTTGAGTTGGCAATTTTAAATGTGCCATCGGCAATCTTAGGCTGAAGGACTTTCCATGCACCTTCGAAGAACAAGAATGCGTTATTGTCGGACGCTGCACCCGCATAAAGGTAAAGCGGTACGCCGGAGCCCTTCGCATTGTCAATCAGATACTGTGCCTGTGCGGCGCCTACCGCCAGGCTGTCAAATGTAACATAATAATCAATTGCGTCTGTATTCGTGATTAGGCGGTCATAGGAAATAACCTTTACGCCATCCTTTTTCGCTTCTTCAACCGCGGCCGCAGCAGCATCGCCATCATGTGGGCAAATGATCAGGACATCGATTCCTTTGTTAAGAAGCGTTTCAACGTTTTCTTTTTCCTTTGCTGAAGAACCTTGGCTGAACAGGATTTCAGTTGTGTACTTAGTGCCCTTCAATGCATCCTTGAACCGCTGCTCATCCTGAACCCACCTCGGTTCATCCTTCGTCGGCAGAACAATCCCTACACTTACACCGCTCTTGCTTTTTCCGCCAGTGGACTGATTGCAGCCTGTGGCAACAACCATGAACATCATCACAGCAATAACTAAAGAAATAACCTTCCAGCTTCTCTTCATTATGATCCTCCCTTTTTCTTACAGCTTCATAGCCTACAACTCAAGTATAGCTCCATAAGAACAGCCCCTGAAAGCGCTATCACTAGCACTCTTTTAATATCTGCTATACTTTTTTAAACTTTCGGAGGATATATGTCTCTTTAATGAAGAAAAAAGGACGGTTCCATCACCTCATTCAAAAGTTGAATGAAGGAGCGGAACCGTCCATGTGTTTTAATAGGCGGCTTTATAGATTTCGGCCAGTTCTGTTACGAGCGGCATTTTAGGGTTGGCGGTTGTGCATTGGTCTTCGAAGGCTCGTTCGGCGAGGTGGCCGATTTTGCTTTCGAATTGTTCTTTTTCTATTCCGTTTGCTTCGATGGTCATAGGAATGTCGAGTTCTTTAGCCAGGTTGATGATTGCCTGAATCAGGCTTTCGACGCCTTCTTCTGTTGTTTTTGCCGGAAGCCCGAGCACCCTTGCGATCTCAGCATAGCGCTTATCTGCAACAAAATGGCTATATTTCGGGAATGCAGTGAACTTCTTAGGCTTTGTAGCGTTATACCGGATGACATGCGGCATCAAGATCGCATTGGCGCGGCCATGGGCGATATGGAACTCGGCCCCGAGCTTATGCGCCAGGCTGTGGTTAATGCCAAGGAAGGCATTGGCAAAAGCCATTCCCGCAATCGTTGAAGCATTATGCACTTTCTCACGCGCCTCTTCATCGTTACCATTCCGGTAAGCCCTAGGCAAATATTCAAACACAAGCTGGATCGCTTTCATGGCCAGACCGTCAGTAAAGTCATTCGCCATGCAGGACACATAAGCTTCGATTGCATGAGTCAATACATCCATGCCGGTATCGGCGGTAATATGCTTCGGCACCGTCATCACAAATTGCGGATCGACAATTGCGACGTCAGGCGTCAGTTCATAGTCCGCAAGCGGGTATTTCGTGTTCGCTTCCTTATCCGTAATCACCGAGAAGGAAGTTACTTCCGAACCAGTCCCGGATGTGGTCGGAATGGCGACGAATTGGGCTTTTTCCCCGAGGCGAGGATATTTGACGATCCGTTTTCTGATGTCGAGGAATTTCTGCTTAAGCCCGAAGAAATCAGTGTCCGGATACTCATAAAACAGCCACATACCTTTTGCAGCGTCCATCGCTGAACCGCCGCCGAGCGCGATGATGACGTCCGGCTGGAATTTCGCCATCATTTCAGCCCCTTTCCGGACTGTTTCAATCGATGGATCCGGCTCTACATCAGAGAAGATTTCACAATGGACATAATCGGGACGTTTCCTCAAGTAGTAGAGGACGCGATCCACATAGCCGAGCTTTACCATCCCCGGGTCAGTGACGATGAACGCCTTCGAGATGTCTGGCATTTTTGCCAAGTATTGAGTCGAGTTCTTTTCAAAATAAATCTTGGAAGGCACTTTGAACCACTGCATATTCACATTCCTCTTCGCGACCTTTTTTATGTTGACAAGGTGGATGGCCCCAACGTTTGTTGAGACAGAGTTGCCGCCATACGTTCCGCAGCCAAGTGTCAGGGATGGCATATAGGCATTGTACATGTCGCCAATCGCCCCTTGGGAAGATGGCGCGTTCACGATGATCCGGCCGGCTTTCATCCTGAGGCCGAATGCTTCAATCGCTTTCTGGCTTGTTGTATGAATGACGGCCGAGTGGCCAAGACCGCCGAATTCGAGCATTTCTTCCGCCCGCTCCAGCCCTTCTTCAAGGCCACTTACTTTGTAGCACGCCAGGACAGGGCTCAGTTTTTCCCGTGACAGCGGATAATCCGGCCCTACGCCGGTTAATTCCGCCACCAGAATCTTGACTGACTCCGGCACAGTAACCCCGGCCATGGCTGCGATTTCCCAGGCGGGCATACCGACGATTTTCGCATTCACCGCGCAGGTGTGTTCGTTAATGACAAGCTTTTCAACAAGCTGCTTTTCCTCTTCATTCAGGAAGTAACAGTCATTGGCGGCCATTTCTTTTTTCGCTTCAGCGTAGATTTCTTCGTCGATGATGACCGCTTGCTCGGATGCGCAAATCATGCCGTTGTCGAACGTTTTTGAAAGGATCAGATCATTGACGGCCTGTTTAAGGTTGGCGGTTTTCTCAATATAACAGGGAACATTCCCTGGTCCGACACCGAGCGCCGGTTTTCCGGAGCTGTAGGCTGACTTGACCATTCCCGCTCCGCCGGTCGCAAGGATAAGTGAAATTTTCGTATGATTCATTAATTGCTGGGTTGCTTCGAGCGACGGTGTTTCAATCCACTGGATGCAATCTTTTGGAGCGCCAGCTTTAACAGCTGCATCTCTTAGGACTCTGGCTGCTTCACTGCTTGATTTTTGCGCAGATGGGTGGAAAGCGAATATGATCGGGTTTCTCGTTTTTATCGAAATGAGTGCTTTGAACATGGTAGTGGAAGTCGGGTTTGTCACAGGTGTCACCCCGGCGATGACGCCAACCGGTTCGGCGATTTCAATCATCCCTTCATGCTCGTTCTCGCTGATGATGCCGACAGTCTTGTTGTATTTGATATTGTGATAGACATATTCGGTCGCGAACATGTTTTTAATGATTTTGTCTTCGTACACGCCGCGTTTCGTTTCTTCGACAGCCATTTTCGCAAGCGGCATATGTTGGTCGAGACCGGCGAGCGCCATTTGTTTTACAATCTCGTCGATCGCTTCCTGGTTAAATGTGCGGAATTCTTCAAGCGCCTGAAGTCCCTTTTCTACGAGTTCATCAACCATCACTGCGGCATTTTCCTTCACAGCCATATCTGCCATCGTAATCACTCCATCTCCATTTTTAGCGGGCCGGCCATTGCCGAACGAGTTACTCAATCATTCACATACTGGGTTTCTTGGGATTTTTTCAAAAGAAACATCGGTAAACATCTTCGCGTTTCGTTTCACGATCACCACAAAATTCACTGTCCAAATATAGGCCGGGAATTCTTTATCTTCTTTAAACATCATCGCCTCGAACTCATCGCCAATTATTTCTTCGAAAGCTTCCAATGTGTACGTTTCTGCATCAGTGCTAAAGTCTTGCCATTCACATAGCATCATTTTTCATCGCTCCTTTTTGGTTTTTATTTTTTGATTGCTTTTGGATGCGAATAGATCGCAATAAAGATTGGTTTTCAAGAGTGAACGTTGTAGTTGATTTCCGCTCCGGGCATTTCGCTTTCCGCGGGGCATCAGTGGAGCCTCCTCGTCGCTTTGCTCCTGTGGGGTCTCCCCTTGCTGCTCAATCCCGCAGGAGTCTACATGCCTGAGCTCCAATCAACCTGCTACTCAAATTAAAGAGTGTAATTATTAAGTTCAACCTATATAGTATCGTCACAGTTTGTGAATATTTTCACATGATTATTTAAAAATAAAAGACCGAATTGGCTCTGCTTATCTCGTTTGTTTTAAGAAGCATCGACTCTTTCAGAATCACTTCCTCTCTTTTCACTTACATCATATCATCTTTACGGAATAATAGTTTGTGAAATGTTGAACAAACTTTGAACTTTTATTTTATATAAAACATACTATCAAAACTTGCCTTCATTCCTATATTTCAACGGAGAAATGAAAACGCATACAAAAGTAAAACTATATTAATATATTTCTAAAGTGAAGTAAGGGGTCGGTTTCAGCCCTTCATTGAAAGTTGAATGGAGCAGCAGTAGCGTCCCCATTCATCACAGGAATTCAATTTTGCAGGAATAAATATAAATCGATTGTTACGCTCATATACTTCCTAAGAATAATGGCCAGGAGGGATCAATGTGGATCATATAGAGTGGAAGATTAGCGACCCTTATGTTTTTCAGGCGCTTTCGGGCATTGTAGGTTCGAATGTGGCGGTGGAAACGGCAAGGGGACCGGTGAGGGGAAGGCTTGCTGGCGTGCAGCCTGACCATATTGTCGTTGAGCTTGGAAGGAATACCTTTTTCATTAGGACAGCCCAAATCATTTGGGTAGTCCCCAATCCGGACTTAGTAATGGAATAGACCGCTAACTTGTGAAGCTGGTGATTTCTGTGATCTCCTTAAAGACAGATGTTTACTGACTCACCAATATGAAAATACCTTTTGGGGGTGGCCCACATGATGAAGCGCGTCAACAGGATTGCTATTGAATTGCCACGGCCCGAACACGGGGACCCGAATGCCGCAGCCGCAGTCCAGGAACTGCTCGGGGGAAAATTCGGCGAGATGTCTACTTTAAATAATTATATGTTCCAATCATTCAACTTCCGCGGCAAAAAGAAACTGAAGCCCTTTTATGATGTTATCGCGAGCATTACTGCGGAGGAATTTGGCCATGTTGAGCTTGTTGCGAACACAATCAATTTGCTTTCCTTTGGCAATACGTTCGCGGCGGATCCCGACCTTGCTCCGCTTATGAATGGAAAAGACGCCAGGTACTCCCTCCATTTTACGACGACGGCCCAGACAGCCTATCCCGGAGATGGAATGGGACGTCCTTGGAATGGCGAATTCGTAACTAACAGCGGAAACTTGGTGGCCGACCTTCTCCATAATTATTTACTTGAAATTGGCGCCAGGACGCACAAAATGCGTGTATATGAAATGACCAACAACCCTGTCGCAAGGGAAATGATCGGCTACCTGCTCGTACGGGGCGGAACCCATATCATCGCCTATGCAAAAGCACTGGAAGTCGCGACAGGCGTGGATGTTGGAAAAATGCTCCCGCTTCCCAGTCTTGATAATAATAAATTCGATTATGCCAAGAAATTCATGGATCAAGGCCTTTACAACGTCCTTTACACTTGGGGCGAACCCGATTACCGGGACATCAGCCAAATTTGGAAAGGCGCCAACCCCGAAACAGGAGAACCGCTCCACGTCATAGACGGGATGCCTGAAGGCGCACCAGTACCGGACTTCGAAGAAAAACCAGAACAATTCGCCCCCGGCATCGACCTCGACGACTACGAGCGGATTCTCAAACGTCTCATGAGCAATATATAAAGAAGCAGGGGGACAGTTCCAGCGATTCGCTCGGATATCAAATGAAGCAGCAGAACTGTCCCCTGCCCCATTCACGGCAACAGAGTCAATACGGCGAAGAAGTGGAGGGTGCTGCCTGCGAGGACGAAAATATGCCAAAGGGCATGGTGATACGCGAAGGCTCTCCATACATAGAAAACTGCACCGATGGTGTAGAGAAGTCCTCCTGCGATTAGGAGTTTCATTCCAGCATCTGTGAGGTTGGCTGAAAGAGGGCCCCATGCAAATACGATCAGCCAGCCCATCAGGACATAGAGGACAGTGGAAAAGACGACAAATCTTTTGGCAAAGAACGATTTAAAGACGGTTCCGCCTATCGCAAGTCCCCATACAATCCCAAAAAGCGTCCAAGCCAATGCCCCTTTGACGGCGACGAATAAATACGGGGTATACGTTCCCGCAATGAAAAAGTAAATAGAGGAATGGTCGAATATTTCAAAAATATCCTTTGCCCGTCCGGGCGGGAAACTGTGGAGAAGGGTCGACGACGTATACAAAAGGACCATCGTCACGCCGAATATCGTAAACCCGACAACATGCCAGGCCGTCCCATATAACACCGAAAAAACGATTAAAATTGTTAAAGCCGCAATACTGAGCAGGACACCAATCCCATGAATAATGGCATTGGCGATTTCCTCCCCTTTTGAAAAAACATGCGTATTCAATTGGCTGTCAGCCCTTCCTTTTCATTTATCACTTTTGCTATTTTGTCTTCCTTTTCTATTCTCATCATTGTTATAGTTTACTCCTATTTTTTGAAAAAGAAAGCAGGGGACGGTTCAAGCACTTCATTCAGGTGTCGAATGAAGAAGCAGATCCGTCCCCTGCCCACTATAATAACGGGTAAATCCACGGGAGTAGAATGGATGTGATAATAGCGGCTATTCCCATTGCGACGCTGGAGGCTGCTCCTTGAAGGGAGCCTTCTTTCATGATTTGGCTTGTTCCGATGCCGTGGGCGACCGTGCCGATTCCAAGGCCGCGTGCGAATGGGTCATTAATTTTGGATATGGTGAGGATAATTGGGCCAAATACGGCACCGATGATACCTGCCCCCATGACGAAGGCGACTGCAATGGCGGGGTTCCCACCGATGATGTTGGCCGCTTCTATTGCGACTGGGGTTGTGACTGCCTTAACCGCCGAGGCAGCCTGGATACTTTCCGAAAGGCCCAATAATTTTGCCAGCCATACTGCCGAGCAAATAGTTGCTATCGTGCCAACGCATAGTCCAAGCATCGCCGCTTTAAACTTTTCCATTAGGATTTTTCTATTTTTGTATAATGGCAATGCAAGCGCCACGGTTGCAGGGCCTAACAAAAAGGTCATCAATTCCTTTGCTGGAGTGTAGTCACTGTATGCAATGTCCATTTTTGAGAAAATGAAAATGATGACGACAGTGGCAATAAGGACAGGCGTTGTAAATGGTGAACTGATCCGCCTGGAGAGATTAACTGCGCCGATATAGACGCCCAGGGTGAGGAAAAAACTAAAAAGTGTCAGACCGCTCATGCTGTTTCCGTTCCCCTTTTGCCAAAATTTGCGTCAGGCTGCCAGTCAACAGCAGCCCCACGGCAGTACTTCCGGCTATCATAATAAAAATTTGAATGCCGCTCGTTTTCATTAATCCGCCAAAATCCATCAGCCCTACTGCGATTGGGACAAAAAAGAAGCCCAGATGCCTGTTCAAGAAGGAAGCAGCCATTTCTATATAACGCACCTTTACAATGCCGCTCGCAAGGAGCAAAAATAAAATCACCATTCCGAGCACACTCGCCGGTATCGGCAATCCGAAAGTCTTTGTCGTATAAACAGACACCATATAAATAGCCCAAATACTAAGTAATTGGGCAGAAAAAAGCAATGATTGTTTAATATAAACCAATTGCCAAATCCCCCTTCTAACAATAACCACATTCTAAAGTTTACACCATTAAAATAGAAGTTGAAATAAAAAGTGGGGCAGGGGAACTGTTCCGTTGCTTCATTATGTATAACACGCTAATTAGAAAGATATTAGCTCCTGTCGCTCTTATTCTTTCATTTTGCCAGTAAGGGTTGGCGAAGGGTTTGAGACCGGGATTGGGGCGCCATTGAACAGCAGACACTCCAAGCCTTCCAAACTCTTTTCGGATCGGCCTTTTTGTTGTTACATATTTCTAAAGAAATTGTAATATAATCAGGCAGTTTAACTAGCTGTCAACCGCTTTTTCAATGCAATTTTTGCCAGCAGTACTAGACTTTGAGAAAAACGCGTTACTTCCAAAAGCTTCCTTAACTTTTTAAAAACCCTTTTCCGACAGACTTCTCCTCCCATCATCTTACCCTCTAAAACCATTCCCTCCACTGAGTAACAGAATTATCCAAAAATATGACAAAAATCGCATGTTACGATAAAAACGCAAACGGAATAAGACTTCGCATCAATTTTAAATAAAGGGAGGAAACGATTTTGAAAAAGAAAAAAGCACTTCTGGCCTTTGCAGTGGCTTCCGCTTTATGGATGACTGGACAAACGCCGGATAAAACAGAGGCGGCTTCAAACAATCAGCCTGTCCAGGAGCGAGTTTATGTTTACCATAGCCAAAATATAAATTTTGACGAAATTAATAGAATCATTGAGGACACCCTTCAGCGTCTCGGACTGCAGGGATATTTGAAAGTCGTCCCAATGGACCAACCTGGACAAGCACCGGAAAGCCAAGGAGCACCCAATTCAAAACAGCCTGTAACCCCGTCAGCTTCCAAGGCACCGGCTCCTTCCGCAAACCCTGCTCCGTCTCAAACTGAAAAACAAAAGCCTGCAGCCCCTGCTCCATCTCCTGCTCCAGCCAAGCAGCCGGCACAAGGAGATCAAACTGCCGGCACACTGAGCGCATATGAGCAGCAAGTCGTCAGCTTGACGAACGCGGAACGAGCAAAAGCTGGTTTGCCCGCCCTTAAAATCGATACAACTCTCAGCAAAATGGCGCGCGAGAAATCACGCGATATGTCCGCGAACGGCTACTTTGACCATAACAGCCCGACTTACGGATCGCCATTCGAGATGATGAAAAAATACGGCATCACTTACACTTACGCCGGGGAAAACATCGCCATGGGACAGCGCACCCCGCAGGAGGTTGTCACCGCCTGGATGAACAGCGAAGGCCATCGCCAAAACATCCTTAACCCGAACTACACTCACATTGGAGTCGGACACATCGCCCATGGCAACTACTGGACCCAGGAATTCATCGGCAAATAACCAGAACAGTTGAGGACTTTTTAACAACTAGAGCAGGGACGGCTTTGCGCTTCATTCACCTATCGGATGAAACAGCAGAGCCGTCCCCTGTCTCATTCATATGGGATGCTATAGTAGTCATTTGTTTCGGGGTCATATTGGAATACTTTGTAGAAGTCGTCGCGGTTTACGTCTGTATACTCCATGTCAACTTTGATGAAACCCCACTGTTTTTTTGTGATTTCACTTGTTGCCATCGGGATTTTTTTATCCATGATTACATTTTTAATGTCCAGTGACCCATTTACATGCGTGTTTGAAAGCAGGAAGGGGCCGATTCGTTTCTCCGATCCATCCTTAAGGTAAAAGACAAAATCCCATTTAAAGCTGCGGCTGCTGTTTCTAGAAGTGCCGTCCTCTGAAAGGTAGCCCAGTATATCGACATGCCGCACTTCTGTCCAGCCAATTTCTTCTTTTTTGCCAAGTTTTTGAGTAACTATCCCATCCGTTCGAATCGCTTCGTAGTCATCTTTTGTTACATAAACTAACAAGCAGCCCACTAACAATGAAAAAACACAGATGGAAACGGCGTTTTTACCAAGCGTTTTGACCCCCTGAATAATTAAAGCGCCAGCCGTTAAGAAAAACGCTGCACCGAGGCAGCAGATTAAGTAATCTAGCCACCCGAAGGAACCGGGAAACATCCACACATCCCTTAAATCAGCCAAATTTCTGTATTTCCCGAGCCTCCACCAATCAAATACAGCGTAAGAAAGCGGTGCCCCTATCGTAATCACTAAGTAGGTTCGTAAATAACGGCTTTTATAAATAAATGAGGAAAAGACTTCCTTGCCTTTCAAAATAACCAGGCTGACAAGGAAAATGCCCAAACCAAAAATTAAATAGGCTGACCAAAAGTCTCCATACGGGTCGCCAATCCATTCATCGAATGCAATTATCCCCATAAAATAGGCAAAACCCATCACCAGATATGCCAGCGCCCTCAAGAATTTAGACATCCCGAACCCTCCCCCCATAAAAATACCAGTTTTCTAACATACGAATAGTATTAACATAAGATTCAATTTTTTCCAACAATGAAACAAGGGACGGTTCCTGCGCTTCTTTCATGTCCCGAAGGAAGCAGCAGTCCTGCCTTATTCATGCCCCAGTACCCGAAATAGAGGATTTTCGGCTGCAGTTGTTGAAGAATAGTTTTGTAGTTTATTCTTGGAGGTGCTCCATGTCGATTAATATTTATGAGATTCATTTGCAAACTGATAAAGTGAGTGATGTTATTAAGGTTTTGGCTTATAGATTAAGCAAAATTTATAGAGAAAATCCCGAAATCGTAACGGACCAGCTAGAGGATATTGATTTTTTTCAGAAGGAGGAGCCTTCCTGTTTTGCTGTCGCAAGCCTTTATGAAAACTGGGTAACCATCCGCCATAATTCTTTTGAAAAGCAAGTGTCGCTGGCAAATGAGCTATCCCAAGTTTTTAACGTGACCGCGATTCAAGCGATGGGACAAAGCACAGTGGATACGTATCATTTGAGTGTCCATCAGGATGGAAAGATTGTACGGAGCTTCAATTGCGGTGAAGATACGAACGGCCTGGAATGCGCGGGAGCACCCTTTCCGTTTGAAGCGCCGATCGATGATCCGGAAAACTATTTTTATGATTATGAAGATATGCATGCTTTTTGCCAGAACTTCGGCATCGAACTGGTCACTGACGCAAATGAAGAAAAAAATATTTGGACCATTATAAGGATCAAGGAAAAATCAGTCCAAGAAAAGCCCTCTTTTCTGGCATCCGTAAAAGCCCTATTCAGCGGGGCAGCCAAACAATAGACCCTGACAAAGGAAGCAGGGGGACGGTTCAAGTGTTTCTTTTCAGTCCAGAAGGAAGCAACGGAACGGTCCCCTCCCCTCATCTTGGAACCCCTCTTCTATTCTTTACATATGATGCGTATAAGTTGAATGGAGAAGGTGGTTCCGATTCGGGATTCGATTTATTTAGATTTTTTGTCCAAGTTTGGGGTTGGTGGGGCTCATCCGGGCGGGATTAGCCTGACGAAGGAAATTCTGATGATGGAGCAGATTAATGCGGAATCACGGATTTTGGATGCGGGCTGCGGAACCGGGCAAACAGCGGCGTATCTCGCTTCCACGTATGGGGCCATTGTTACAGGCGTAGACATTAACCCCATTATGGTTGAAAAGGCAAAGCAGAGAATGGCCACACACAAGTTGCCGGTCGAAATCATCCAAGGCTCAATTGAAAATCTTCCTCTGAAAAGCGAATCGTTCGATATCATTCTTTCCGAATCTGTCCTAGCTTTTGTCAATAAACCAAAGGCGATCAATGAAATATTCCGTCTGCTGAAAACAGGAGGAAGATTTATCGGAAACGAACTCACCATTAACCAAAAACCCGGTAACGTGATGGAGGACGAAATAAAGAAGTTTTATGGGTTCGATTCTCTGCCACTGGAGGCAGATTGGGTCGGACTATTGGAACAGGCTGGATTCAAAAACATTAAAATCCGCACGCAAGCCCAGCCGACTCTCCAAAACAATGCCACGACGGAATTCCATTACTCACAGCATATCGAGCCCAAACTGTTCGCAGTCATGAACCAGCATTTCCTCATCATGACGAAGTACCAGGGAATATTGGATTACAGGATTTTCACCTGTTCAAAATAGATCTTCACATCCGTATTCAAAACGAAAAAGGCTTGCAGTCCCGAACATCGGCTGCAAGCCTTTTTATATCCTTTTCCAGGGACACGCTTTCCCCTGGGCGGCCTTCATTAAACGAGAATGGCCCAAAGGAGCATGGATGTTACGATGGTGACAAGTCCCTGTAGCAAGGTTGCTGCTGTTTGGGCTTTATAGGCATCGGTTACTTTCATGCCTGTGAACTGGGTGACGACCCAGAAGAAGCTGTCGTTTACATGGCTGACGGTCATTGCACCTGCGCCGATTGCCATCACGACTAACGCCAAAGGTACCGCGCCTTCGATGCCGAGTGCCGGGAGCATTGGCGCAATGAGTGATGAGGTGATTACCAATGCTGCTGTTGAAGATCCCTGTGCCGTTTTTAAAGCGGCGGCGATAAAGAACGGAATCAGCAGGAACAATGCACCGGTAAATGTGTCACCAATGGACCAGCCTTGAATGGCTTCAGCGATCCCGGTGTTTTTAATAACGTTGCCAAAAGCGCCTCCAGCGCCGGTAATAAGAAGGATTGGCGCAGCTTCAACCAGGCCCTGCCCCACCCACTTCGTCATTGTCTCTTCATTGTATTTTGGCAGAAGGGCAAAAGCGGCGATGACGCCAGCTAGCAACGCAACGAGTGGTGAGCCAAGGAATATGAGGAAATTCGCTAGGCCGCCAGTCATTTTTTGAAACGTAACAACCGACCCGATACCGATCAGGACAATCGGCAGGACAATTGGCAAAAAGGACAGGAAAGTAGAAGGCATCCGCCCAAATGACTTGACGATGTCATCGTAATTCAAATCCTCACCATCATCTTCAGCTTCAATTTTGTTCGCTACTCTGACAGCCCAGAAATAACCCGCGGCTGTTGCTGGAATCGCAACAATCAGCCCAATCAGAATGACAGTCCCAAGGAAGTCACCCGCACCGATATTCCCAGCCGCAGCAATCGGCCCCGGCGTTGGCGGCACAAGTGTATGGGTCGCGTAAAGGCCGGTCGCAAGGGCAACGGACATGGATGCCACAGCGACTTTCGCGCGCTTGGCAAGTGCTTTTCTCAAGCTTGATAAAATGACAAAACCGGAATCACAGAAAACGGGAATCGATACGATATAGCCAATCAGACTCATCGACAGCTGCGGACGTTTCGGACCTACTACACGCAGGACAACCTCCGCCATCCTAAACGCGGCACCCGATTTTTCAAGGATGGTACCAATAATAGTCCCGAAAACAATGACCAGCCCGATTCCTCCCATCAGACCCCCGAAACCGGTATTGACGTTCTCAACAATTTTTGCCAGGGGCATGCCTGATGCAAATCCGACAAAGAACGTACCCAGCAGCAGTGACAGGAAAGGATGGATTTTAAATTTAGTGGTAGCAATGACAACTAATAAAACGCCAATTAATAAAACAAAGAATAATAGCATAGCATTCCCTCCATCTATTCATTAAAACTTTGTTGCCATAAACGTGCGCATAACCTGCTGCGCGGTAAATTCCAAAAGCTCGGCCCCTCTTTCCATTGCTTCATCCAGGCCCATTGGCGAGTTGAGGATGCTATGGACACTTGACACGCCATGCTCATACAACTGGTCAATTCCTCTTCCGACTGAACCAGCCAATACAAATACCGGTATATTAAGCTTCTTAGCTTCCTGGGCGATACCCATCGGCGTTTTCCCCGAAGCCGTCTGAAAGTCTGTCTGTCCCTCACCGGTGAAGACACAGTCAGCGCCGGCCAGCTTTTCTCGCAGCCCTGTATATTCAATGACAATATCGATTCCCCGCTTTGTTTCGGCGGGGAAAAATGCCTGAAAGGCTCCACCGATGCCGCCCGCCGCGCCAGCACCTGATTTTTCATGCAGACGAATTCCGGTTTTCAGCTCGATCAAATCAGCCCAGTGCGCCAAATTCCGATCAAGAACATCGACCATTTCCGGCGTCGCCCCTTTTTGCGGGCCAAATACATGGGAGGCGCCATCAGGGCCGATGAACGGATTTTGAACATCCGAGGCAATCAGGAACGACGCTTCCTTGATCCTCTCATCAAAATCACAGTCATCAATCGTCCGGATGCGCGAAAGTTCACCGCCTCCAGGTCCGACCGGCTTCCCTTCCGAATCCAGCAGCTTCATGCCCAATGCCTGCAGCATTCCAGCCCCGCCATCATTCGTGGCACTTCCCCCGACGGCCAAAATGAAATTCCTGCAACCGTCATCAAGTGCTCTTTTTATCAATTCGCCGGTGCCATAAGTAGTCGTCACCATCGGGTTTCTCTCACTGGGGGCAATCAGGTTCAACCCGGATGCACAAGCCATTTCAATCACGCATGTCGCCTTGTCACCGAGTATTCCGTAAGACGCCTTGACCGGCTTCAACAGCGGTCCGCTGACAATCACTTCAACCATCCGCCCGTCCGTGGCTGCAATCAGGCTTTCCGCTGTCCCCTCCCCTCCATCAGCTGAAGGCACCAAAACTGTCGAGGCTTTCGGACAAGCTTTTTTTACGCCTTTTTCAATTGCTCTCGCTGCATCCAAGGCAGATAAAGAGCCTTTGAATGAATCAGGCGCAATCACAATCTTCATTTAGTTCCCTCCTCGCTGTTTTCTTCAATTCCTTTTTGCAAAGGCTCACTTAAAGGTGAGTTTTGAATATCAATGAAGTTGATTGGAACGGAGGGGACTGACTCCTGCGGGATGCAGCGGCACGTGGAGACCCCACAGACGTCGACGACGGCGAGGAGGCTCCACGGTCCGCCCCGCGGAAAGCATGTCCCCGGAGTGGAAATCAACAATAAAGGATAACATCGCCTTTGCAAAAGAATGGGCAAGTTCCTGAAAAAACTCAATTGTGCTTTACTATTATCGCAATATAGCATATAACAATAGAAGAAAACGTTTTCAATATGTTATTCAATTAATCCTATTATACTACCATTGATTCTGATTGGCGTTAGATGTAAAATACAAACATTTAGTAGATTCGTAAGCTTTTTTTGTACAGTATAAACAAAAAGGGGATTGTCATGATCACTCGGGAGATTGCAGGAATGCTGGTAAAGGAAACGTCCAAGATAATGAATCTGAATATAAATGTGATGAATGAAAGTGGGCTAATTATCGCAACCGGTGATCCCTCACGCCTGAATACCATTCACGAAGGGGCGCTGGAGGTTGTCCGGACTGGCCTGGCGGTTGAAATTACTGAGGAAAATATCGAAAAGTTCCGCGGGACTCAGCAGGGAATTAATTTGCCAATCATTTTGGACGGCCGGGTGGCAGGCGTCATCGGGATTACTGGCAATCCAGAAATCCTTCGTGACCGCGGCGGGCTCGTTAAAATGATGGCTGAGCTCCTTGTCAAACAGTCGTACATGGCTTCACAGTCCGAATGGCGGCAAAGAACGATAGAAATGATTATTGAGGAACTTTTAAAGAAAATGCCTGATAGTAAAAATATTGACCGCTGGCTTGGCTTACTTGATTTAAAACTGATTGGCCCTTACGCCGTCAGTTTGATCAAGATTGGCAATGACTCCTTTTCACGCCATATGCTGATTGAAAAGACGAAAGAGATTCTTGGCAAAAGAAACATCCTTGCCTCATACGCCGATGTCAACAAGCTGCTTCTCCTTTTTACCGAAGTGTCCAATGAGGAGCAGATGAAAAAGCTGAACAAACTCTATGATGAGCTGGAAAAATTGAAAATCGACTTTAAGCTCGCTTTCAGCCCCGTCTATGATTCCCTGTTGCAAACTCGGCGCGGATATCAGGAATGCGAAATGGCCCTTGCCATTAGCCCACCTAAGAAGAGAATGATTTCTTATATTGAAATCGAACCGGAAGCGCTCATTCACCAAATCGACCCTGAACTAGCCAAGCAGTTTACCGAAAGAGTCCTGCGCGGAGAACTAAAAAATCAGCTTGATACTCTTCAGGCATTCTTCGATGCAAACCTGAACATAAAAGACGCTGCAGCCAAGCTCTACATCCACCGCAACACCCTTATCTACCGTCTCAACAAAATCAAAACAGAAAGCGGCTTCGACCCCCAAAACTTCAAAGACGCCTTCGCCCTCCAAATGCTCATCTGGCTAAATAAATGAAGCAGGGGGACGGTTCCAGCGCTTCTTTCGAATCCCGAATGATGCAGCATGGCCGTCCCCCTGCCCCACTTCAAGATATTACCTGTAATTTTGTGTTGACTTACGATGGGGTGAGATTGTAAACTTTGAATGTGTAACCGGTTACCTACATCAGTGTTATTTTCATAATACATCCGGTTACACTTTTTACTCCTTTAAAACCTAATAAAATCAAGCCGCTGCAAGATACGTTTCTGGATAAAACACTTTCCAAAAGGGAAAAATAATGACAGAGACTATGCGGTCCGCCACTTATTCCTAGCCTTTAGGCCTTAAGTAAGCGGCATCAAAAGGAAAAACCATATAACCGGAGCAGCCGGCAAGACGCTGGTTTTGCACCGATGAACGATTTGAACAAAGGTACATCATGATTTTCAAGAGGAGGGAAATGGGGATGGACATCAGACCCAGAATAACTGTTGTTGGCAGTATCAATATGGATTTAGTCACCATTACTGCCAAGCTCCCGAAAAAAGGTGAAACCTTGATCGGCCAACAGTTTATCATGAACCCCGGCGGAAAAGGCGCCAATCAGGCAGTAGCAGCTGCGAGGCTTGGGGCGCAAGTAAAGATGATTGGCTGTGTCGGGAATGATAGCTTCGGCGTAAGCCTCATGCAGCATCTTCAAAATGAAGGAATCGATATATCCAATGTGGAACCGGTTACAGATTCAACTGGCACAGCCACTATCCTCGTTTCTGATAATGACAACCGAATTACCGTTGTCCCTGGAGCGAACCGGTATGTCACTGCTGATTTTGTAGAGTCAAAGCGTGAGGTCATTTCTGAAAGCGATATCCTGATCGTCCAGCTGGAAACTCCATTGGATGGTGTGGAAAAGGCGGTGGAAATCGCCAGGGAAAAAAATATCACCGTGATTTTAAACCCTGCCCCCATCTGCGCGCTGCCGGCTAAATTAATCGAGCAGGTCACCTACCTGACGCCAAATGAGCACGAATATACACAGCTCACAGAAAACATGGCGCAACAAGCAATACAGGATAAAGTAATTTTGACAAAAGGAAGCAAGGGAGTTTCCTTCTTCGCTAACGGAGCCGAAGTAGAAATTCCTGCCTATAAAGTTGAAACAACTGATACAACAGGCGCCGGCGATTCCTTTAATGGCGGCCTTGCTTACGCACTCGGAACCGGCAAGTCACTCGAGGAAGCATGCCAGTTCGGCAATGCGGTTGCCGCCTTGTCGACGACGAAGCTTGGAGCGCAAAAAGGCATGCCGACAATTAATGAAGTCAAGACTTTTAGAAAAATGGAGGTAGCGGTGAAATGACAAAACGGCCAATTATTATTGATACAGACCCCGGAATTGATGATGCTGTTGCGATAGCAGCAGCGCTGTACAGCGACGAACTGGATGTCCGCCTGATTACAACTGTTGGCGGGAATGTCGGAATTGAAAATGTAACGAAGAATGCTTTGAAACTTTTAAAGTTCTTTGGCAAAAATATCCCCGTCGCTAAGGGTGCGGACCGTCCATTGATCAGGGCTGCAATTGATGCAAGCAACGTTCACGGTGAAACAGGAATGGGCGGTTATGAATTCGAAGAGCCGACTGGTGATCTTCTTTTGAAAGAGAATGCCGTTAACGCGATGTATAACACAATCATATCCAGCAAGGAACCGATCACAATCGTTCCAATTGGGCCGCTGACCAACATTGCGCTGCTCCTGAAAGTTTACCCTGAAGTGAAGAAGAATATCGCTGAAATCGTTTTGATGGGCGGTTCTATTTCGAGAGGAAATGCCGGCGTCATGGCTGAATTCAATATTTTCGCCGATCCTGAGGCGGCAAAAATTGTCTTTAAAAGCGAGCTGCCAATTGTGATGGTCGGACTTGACGTTGGATTGAAAGCGCTTGTCTACCCTGAAGACAGCGAAAAGCTGAAAAATATGAATAAAACCGGAAATATGCTTTACCACCTCTTCAGTAATTATCGAGGCGGCAGCATGAAAACCGGACTGAAAATGTACGATAGCTGTGCGATTGCCTATCTTTTAAAACCGGAAATGTATGAAGTAGCCGAAACGTTCGTCGATGTTGAAGTGAACGGATCATTGACTTCCGGCTGCACTGTTGTTGACCTGAAAGGCTACCTCGGCATGCCGCCAAATGCAAAAGTAACGATCGATGTCGATCCGAAAATGTTCAAAGAATGGTTCCTTTCAAGCCTTGAAAAGTGTATTTAATAAATTTCACAGCTATATAACTTAAACTCAAGAATTGCCAGTAGGACCGAAGCGGAAGGCACGTAGACTCCTGTGGGATGCAGCGGCAAGGTGGAGACCCCGCAGGAGCAAGAGCGACGAGGAGGCTCCACTGGCGCCCCACGGAAAGCGAAGTGCCTGGAGCACAGGTCAAACAACGTGAAAAAGGTAAGGTAAATTTATATAGAAGCATTACCCTTGAAGCTGGCATGGAATCAGAGAAAAGCCAAAGGCATCATTATTTTTATAATAAGGGGAAATAGAAAATGACTGCTAACTTAATCATGTATGCAGTTGCCGCTCTTGCGGTCGCTGTCGTCATTTACATGCTCATAAAAAAGATGGATATTAAAATCACCCTCTTCCTGATGGGTATTCTGCTCATTTTGATCAGCGTTGCCATGGGTAAAGAAATCGCTGTCAAAGATTTCGTTTCGACAGGCTCTATATTATTGGATCCGCTTCAAGTTATCGTCCAGCAGTTTAAAGAAACATTCGCTGCTGCCGGTTTCGTTATCCTGATTCTCGGCGGCTATACTGCCTACATGTCCAAGATTGGCGCAAATGACGTAACAGTCAGCGTCTTGACGAAGCCTATTTCTAAATTCAAATCGGTTTATGTTCTAGTTCCGGTCGTCTTCCTGCTCGGCAACCTGCTTTCACTCGTTATCCCGAGTGCGTCCAACCTGGCGATCATTTTGCTGGCGACGTTATTCCCTGTTTTGAAAAGATCCGGGATGTCTACACTGACAGCGGCTGCGATTGTCGCTACATCCGCAACCATCATTCCGACTCCGCTTGGAAGCGATAACGTTGCGATTGCCCAGGAACTTGCCAAGTATGACATGTTTAAAAATCTTTCCGTTACTGACTATGTTTTCAAATATCATGCAATGGTTTCGATTCCAACTTTGCTCTTTATCGCCGTCGTCCACTTCTTCTGGCAAAGAAGGATGGATAAAAAGGCTGCTGCCAAAGGAGATTCGGCTGAAAACATCCAATTGGAAAAAGTGGAAGAAATCCAGGGTGGCAAGCTGTACAAATTTGTTTACGCGCTTCTGCCAATTTTCCCGATCGTCCTGCTTCTTGCTGCTTATGCCATCCAGATGACCACTGGCGCGGCAATCACAGTCAGCGTAGAAGTTGCCACACTCGTTTCCTTTATCCTGGCGATTATTGCTGAACTTGTCCGTAACAAAGGCGATAAAAAAGTCCTTTCGGATACGGAAGCTTTCTTTAAAGGAATGGGCGGCGCCATGTCCATCGTGGCCCTGCTAGTCGCGGCCTCTGTTTTCGTAACAGGATTGAAGTCGATCGGCCTGATCGATGCGCTTCAGCAATCGATGGAACATACACAGGGAAAAGGCATGGACTTTGTTCTGCCGCTGATTTTGGTAGGCGTCACCACCTTGATCGTCATGCTTAGCGGAAGCGGACTGGCGTTATTCTTCGCCATGATCCCACTCGTTGTGCCTTTGGCGCAGGCAGCAGGCATCAACCCAATCGCCATCGCTGTCCCAATGGGCTTGGCAGGAAACCTTGTCAGAGCGGTCTCACCAGTTGCTGCCGTCGTCCTCATCGTCGCTGGCACAGTTAAAAAAGACCCAATCGACATCGTCAAACGCACATCCGTGCCAATGTTCGCAGGCGTCGTATTTATGTTCATCCTATCGATGATATTATTCACATAACACCCAAAGCCCCCGGCAGCTAAAACTGCCGGGGGCTTTTTGAAACGGGGCATGGTTCCAGCGCTTCATTCGGGTTTCGAAAGAAGCAGTGCCGTTTCTACTGCATCACTCTGCTTATAGAATCCACCGATTTCCTGTGGTACATTAGGGAAAAGGTAATTTAGGGGGATGGCTGATGATAAGGACAGTGTTATTTGATGTGGACGGGGTTTTGCTAAGTGAAGAGCATTATTTTGATGCCTCAGCGCTGACTGTGTGGGAAATGTTGATGAGCGAAAATTATCTTGGACTCGCGCCCGAAAAGTTCCGGACAGATTTTACTCAGGAAGAAATCGCCGCCATCCGCGCTGATGTATTTCAAAAAGACGCGATTCTGTCATTCCTGAAATCCCGCGGGCTCAATGCGAACTGGGATATGATTTACATAACCTTCAGCTACCACCTCATCCAGCTGCTCACTCAAATCGACGATACGGATAAAATTGAAAAGTGGTTCAACCAAGGGTTTGACCGATCTGCGTTGATGGAAATCGGGGCTGAATTGAAAAGATATGACAACAAGCTTAATTTCGGAGAACTTTTAGAGGCCTTTCAAAAGACGAATGAAACAAAACGGGGCTTGTTCCGGCACCTCGACGTTCTTGCTTTTGAGAAGCTTGGAATTGAGACGTCCGTTTTTCAGAGAAAAGCTGCCCTTTGGTCCGTCGGGGAGCATGTTTCCCAGGAATGGTACGTCGGTGATGAACATGTACTCCAGTCGACTGGGCGGCCATCCGTTCAAACTGGTAAAAAAGGCTTTCTGGCCAATGAAAAACTGCTTTGCCCGCAAGAGGAAATCCAGAGGCTCTTCGCTGGCTTGATCGATAAAGGAATTGCGCTTGGAATCGGAACCGGCAGGCCCGAGCTTGAAACCATTCAACCTTTTAAGCAGCTCAGCTGGATTGAATATTTTAATGAAACTAATATTTCTACCGCGGATGATGTTTTAAAGGCCGAGCGCCAGCTAGCCGGAAAGACTTCACTGGCCAAGCCGCATCCTTTTACTTATTTACAAGCCCTAATTGGCAAAAAAAACAGCGTGGACAGTCTATTGAAAAAGCCGCTGCCGCTTGAAAACGGCGGTGACGTCCTCGTTGTCGGCGACTCACTCGCAGATCTGCTCGCTGCTCGAGAAATGGGCAGTCAATTCGCAGCCGTGCTCACCGGCCTGACCGGAGCAAAAGCACGCAGCCAGTTCGAACAGCACCAAGCGGACTACATCCTCGAAAATGTCCTCGAAATTAACAACATATTATGAGACAGGGGACAGTTCCAGCGCTTCATTCGTATTCCGAATGTTGCAGCGGGACCGTCCCCTTCTTCACTTTGCTTCGAGCAGCTGTGCTTCTTTTAGGCCTTCGATGGCTGTTAGGCCTTTGAGGACATTTTGGTCAATAGGCTTGTCGAGGGTGAGGACCATGATGGCGTCACCTCCGATGTCGGTTCTTCCGACTTGCATGGTGCCAATGTTGATTTGATGATTACCAAGCAGCGCCCCGACTTTGCCAATCATGCCCGGCATGTCATGATGGTTCACGAACAGCAGATGCCGCTCCGGCTTTACATCGATCCGATATTGATTGATTTTCACAATCCTTTCCCCGTAGCCGTTCAATACTGTCGCTCCGATGCAGGCGGAATTCTGGCCGTGATGGGCGGTTACCTCAATGTAATTCGCAAAACCCTTATTCTTCGTGTTTTTGCGGATCGTATGCGGGACGCCCTGTTCATTCAGGAGATGCAGCACGTTGACTAGATTGACGGAGTCGCCTAAATGATGCGCCAGCAGCCCTTTTATCATCGACCGTGAAACGAGGTCAGTATCTTCTTTAATCAAATCACCGTAATAATCAATCTCCACTTTATCCGGCGCATCATTCAGAAGCTGGATGACCAACTGGCCCATCTGTTCTCCGAGCCTTAAATATGGCTGCAGGTTTTGCAGGGATTCGTTTGTGATCTGCGGCATGTTCACAGCGTTGCGGACAATCTTTTTCTCAAGGATTTCAACAATTTCACCGCTAACTTCCTCAGCGACCTTCTCCTGGGCTTCAACTGTCGAGGCGCCGAGATGGGGTGTCATGATGATTCTTGGATTTCCCAGAAGCCCTTTGTTTGCTGGCGGTTCCGTCTGGAATACATCGAGCGCCGCTCCCGCCACCCTGCCGTCTTCCACTGCTTTCACTAACGCATCTTCATCAATAATGCCGCCACGGGCGCAGTTGATGAAACGCACTCCCGGCTTTACTTTTTGCAAAAATGCTTCGCCAATAAGGTTTTTCGTCGCACTTGTCAAAGGGGTATGAAGGGTGATGAAATCAGACCCCTCTGCGATTTCATCCAAAGTCGCCTTCTTGATTCCAAGCTTGGCGGCCCGTTCCTCGGTAAAGTACGGGTCGAAGCCAAGAATCTCCATCCCGAAGCTTTTCGCCCGCTTCGCCACCTCCGTGCCGATTTTCCCCATACCAATGATGCCAATGGTCTTCCGGTACAATTCAACCCCCTGGAAGGCTCCCCGGTTCCACTCCCCTTCCGTTGTGAGCCGGTGGGCCTGAGGAATATTCCTTGCCACGGCGAGCAGCATCGCAAGTGTGTGTTCGGTCGCTGAAATTGTATTCCCGCCTGGCGCGTTGATGACAATGATTCCCTTTTTCGTTGCGGCATTTACATCAATATTATCGACTCCCACTCCTGCCCGCGCGATCACCTGAAGGCGGTCCGCCTGCCGGATGACCTCGCCAGTAACTTCTGTCTGGCTCCGCACAATGAGCGCATCGTAGTTTTTTATGATGGCAACGAGTTCAGAATGCGGAAGGCCAATTTGCTTATCTACTGTGAACAGCGGGTGCTCATACAAAGCGCGAAGTCCGCTATCCCGGATACTGTCGGTAATAAGTACTTTAAACATGATGCAAATCTCCTCCCTTATTTTCCAAGCCGGTGCAGCCAAACCTCCTGTGCCATACCAGTAGCTGCCCCGAGTTTATTTCCACCGCCGAGCTGCTGAAGGGCCATTTCCATTCCTGCCAAAACTTTCAGTACGTCATATGGAGTACAGTAGCCCATATGGCCAATTCGGAAAATTTCCCCTTTCAGCTTCTTCTGTCCCCCGGCGACCATGATACCGAATTCGTCTGCAAGCATTTTCTTCAGCTGCCTCGCCGGTCCAGTATTTGTTACGATAGCTGTTACCGTAGACGATGCATCCTCATCGCTTGCCAGAAGCGGCAGCTGCAAAGCTCTCGCTCCCTCACGGACCATATCGCGCAGCAGCAGATGGCGTCCAACCGTATTTTCGAATCCTTCCTCCTCAAATAGTTCGCACACTTCAAGCGCCCCATAAATCAGGGAAACAGCGGGAGTGAAAGGCGTTTGGGACTCTTTTTCAAAAGAAGCATGATACTTGTTCAAATCAAGATAAAACCTTTTTGTGCGGCACTTTTGCATAACGGCCCTCGCATGATCGTTGCTGGCGATAAACGCAAGGCCAGGCGGCAGCATCATCGCTTTTTGCGAACCGGCCACAAGGATATCGATATTCTGTTCCTCCATATTGGCCAGGACAGCGCCAATGCAGCTAACTCCATCAACGATGAACAGCGCATCTGTATAGCGCTTTGTGACTTCACCAAGCTCCTTGATTGGATTGAACACGCCAGTTGATGTTTCACAATAGGTGGCAAAAACGGCCTTGACCCCCGCCCCAGCTTTTTTAAGAAACAGCGCGAGTTCTTCTCCGGAACACGTTTTTCCCCATTCTATTTCGAGCCGGCGCACATTAGCACCGAAAGCCTCGCAAATAGCTGCGAAGCGCTCCCCGAATGCCCCTGTCACAATGACAACAACCAAGTCGCCCTCTTCCACCACATTCACAACAGCCGTCTCAAGCGCTGCCGTCCCGCTTCCAGAAATCAGCGTCACCGGACTTTTCGACCCAAACACCGGCATCAATCGCGTCGAAACCTCCTCCAAAAGCTTAGGAAACGCCTCTCCCCTATGCCCAATCATCGGACGATTCATCGCCGCCTTCACTCGATCAGGCACAGGTGTCGGGCCCGGCGTAAACAAAAAACGTTCATCAAAGAACATCACTTTACCTCCTTATTTTGAAGCAGGGGACAGTTCCAGCTCTTCCTCCGATACCCGAAAGAAGCAGCGGAACCGTCCCTTTGCTTCACTCTCACTTCGAAAAAAACAAAAACGCCCCCCATAACAGACGGATTTGTCGTGTTATGAGGGACGTGGTTTTACGTGGTGCCACCCTCGTTTGTTACTGGAATGATAAAAGTAACCTCGGGAAGGATAACGGCTTTCGCCGTGTCCGCATACTGCTGTATGTTTCTGCGGACCGGTTCTGAAGGGCTGGGCATGACAGGAAAGAGCATCGGTTCACAGCTTCCACCGACTCTCTGGAGAACTTTCCTGCCTCCGTCTTCGTCATCACCTTTTTAAATATTAAAGACGATTCTAACCCCTTAACCATTCTTTGTAAAGAGGTATCAGAAAAATAATCCGAAAATTCAGCGTTTTAGTTTTATTACAGGTGTCGAATAAAGCAGCAGAACCGGCACCTTCCTCCTCCCCCCGCCCTGTTTTCGAACTTTTTTCTTATTTTCGCATATTTTACATTATACATTTTCATGAAACCAGGGGATTGGTATGGATATGGCGCAGAATAAAATCAGGAACCGGGTAATGGTCAATCAGGTGAATGTAAATGCGATTGATACGGCTTCCGGAATTTTTGTCGGAATAAATTATGCGAATAACTGGTCTTCCCATCGAAAAACGAACTATGGCTTTGGCTCGGTGTCCAATTCGCATGTGTGCGGAAATTTCAGTTATGTTATCGACAATGATTTAGTGGATACGCCGATTAACAGCAATGCAATCAGCATTATCGAACCCGGCCAGAATATCAATCAAAACCATGTTGATATAGTTGGGATCAACGTCAATGTCCTTGATTCCTCCGCCGCCGTGACAGTTGGAGAAAACGGCCTTAATGGCTGGAGCTCTCACAGTAAAAGAAATGCGGGGCAAGGAAGATTGATTGGCAGGATACAGAATGAAAAGAACGCTGCCTATATTTCGGATCAGGATATCATTGATTCACAAATTAACCATTTCAGTCAATTTTGATTACTTCCCTTGGGCTTATAAGGAGGGACTTAGGTGGCCATAACCTTCGGAGTTGGAGCAATCAACATTAATTCCCAGAATACGAATTCAACTGTGGCTGTTGGCCAAAACCAGCTCCCAGGCTGGGCCGCCCACAGGAAAGTCAATAACGGCCAGGGATTTTTCGCGGGCAATGTCATAAATACAGCGAACGGATCCATTATCAACGACTTCGACATGATCGATGGCCAAATGAACAATGCCAATATCTCCCCAAGTGCGCAGGGCCAAACGATTTAATTCAGAAGCAGAATAGGGTTGGGAAGAAGCAAAGGAACCGTCCTCTGCTTCTTCCCTTTTCAGGCGGGGGTATGGAACTTGTTGGCATGACAGGCTTTTTTGGACATATAAGTAGTAGTGAAACCTTTTGTTTTGAAAGGGTGTGAATAGATGAGGAAAAGTGGACGCCGTTCCAATATTGCTAAAACATTGGGCAGCGATTTCATTGAATTGCTAACCGAGGTGTCTTCAATGGTCGGTCCGAGGGTCGATGTATACGGTACACGGGATTCCTTATTTATTTCTGCCGATTTGGCGGGAGCCAGTCCGGGTGATGTAAAGCTGGGCTTTAGTTCCGGCAGCATCATCATAAGCGGGAAAATCTTGCCTCCCTTTGATTATGAAGAAATAAAAGTCTTTCGCCAGGAACGCTTTCATGGTGCTTTTGAAAGAGCCATCAAGCTTCCCCGCGGCTGCTTAACCGAACACATACAGGCAAAAATGGATCATGGCATATTAACAATAGAAGTCCCTTTGCAGCAATCGTCACATTCCAACTAAACCGGAGAGGAGGATAATGATGACAGTCATTCGATATAGCGGAATGAATATAGAGAGACTCAGCCATTCTTCCGGGCTGTTTATTGGGACAAACAGACAGAAAGGCAGATTCAGCACGTTGGAAACAAATGAAGGGTTTGGTTCCATAAAAGGGGAAAACAGCAGCGCCCATCTTAATACCGCTCTTCTGCTTAAGGCAAAACAGCGCCAAAAAAAGGATTTGAGTTAGATGACGGCAGAAAATATTTCAGAAGTATTGAACTCTTTTGCAAAAAGAATGGACAGGCTCGAAAAGGTTCTTCAGGACAAGCCGGACGCCCGCATTCATTTTGAAATCCGGATACAGGACTTCCACTTAAATGAGATGAATCTCGATGAACTTGCCTTTCATCTTGATCGGCTCGACATCAAGGAATTAAGCGGGATGCTGAATATGGGAAATACGTTTTCACCAAATGTGCAGCCAAAGGGAAAAACACGGGAACAAGGAAGCGGATTCGCTTTGACGCTGCCTGAATCAGATCGAGGTCAGGATATTCAAATTCTGATTAACGGCGACCCTGTAGCGTATTCAGTCACGGACGGAAAGGATAAAGCACATGAATAAATTTTCCCCGGCATTTTTTATTGGCAAAATAAACATCGGCACTGTCGAAGGTTCTTCCTGCGTCAATCTCGGCAACAACCTCCCAAGCGGCTTCACCAGCTATAAAAAGCACAGCCAGGGCTTCGGCACAGTCTCCGGCGACCACGCAGACATCCACGACCTCTTCGCCCTATTGGAAGAGAAGGACTCGAACGACGCCTTCCACTATGATCCAGCCGAAGAACCAAGCCTCGACCCACTTACGCAATACATCCAGCGAGCCGCGGCACAACAATCAGCCGACATTAAGGAGGAGTAAGAAAGGAGAAGGTTCCACCGCTTCATGCGGATCCCGTACGAAGAGGTGGAACCATCAGTTTTTTATTTACTTTGCAGCTCTTCAACCGTCACAAAATTATACCCAAGTTCGGTAAGTCCACTTAATATCCCTTCAACGGCTTTAAGCTCGGTTTCTGTTTGGCCGTACATCGGATGCATCAAAATGATTGAACCCGGCTCCACATTTTCCTTCACGTACTTTACCTTTTCCGAAGCTTTTTCATAATAGCTGTCTGGCTCAAGGCTCCACATGATCGTTTCACGCTGATTCTTCTTCAGGTAATACGGGAGGCCAACAAGCTTTTTCCCATTAGGCGGCCGAAAATCGATTTCTCCGTCAAATCCGGACTCCCGGATTAATTGGTCTGTCTTTTCTATTTCACTTTTAATATAAGATGGGCTCTTAAAGACCATTCTTTCATGTGAATAGGTGTGATTACCAAGTTGATGGCCGGCCTCAACAAGCTTTTTAGCTTCTTCAGGATGTTTTTCAATATCTTTTCCAATCAAAAAGAAGGTTGCCTTCGCATTATATTTGTCCAGCAGCTGCAGGAGTGGGTCTACATTTGAATTCGGCCCATCATCAAATGTCAGCGCGACTTCCTTTTCACCTGTCTTAACCTCGGAAACTAGCCCGCCGAATAATTGAAACGCCCTGGCATTCATTAACTTATACGTCCCAAACAATAGGAACATAACGAGCAGTGCCGAAACAACAAACTTCATTTTCATAAGATTAATCTCCATTCCTACCCTATTCTTCTTTTGCAAAATATTCCTTGAACCCTAATGTCTATATTTCTCTGTTACTAGTATTTAATATGAAAGTTCAAACTGTAATCTCACAGCAAAACAACTGTAATTTTTGCATGTTAAAATTTAGGGACATATTTTTATCTTAATCTATCACAAATTTTGCAAAAGGAGACCAAGCCATGGATTCATCATACCTAAAAAAATCATTGAATGAGTGGAAGGAAGAAATTCTCGATTTGCTTGCGGAAATAGACAAGGAATACGAGAAGGTTAAACAGGAACTCATGGTTTACAACTACAAATTCAGCATCACTAAACAGGTCAGCCAATCGACCGTAAACGAAGAGATTATCCGCACGATCCGCGAAATCTACCACAAGCCATTCGAAGAACAATTCAACAAGCTAAAATCTGAAATCAAAGATCTCGAAGAAAAAAAACGAGTCTTCGGCATGTTCGTCGACAAAATCGACAAAGTCCAAGGCAAGGACGAACAGCAACCCAACCCGGAATACATAGCCCAAATCTCATAATGAAGCAGGGGGACGCTTCCAGCACTTCTTTCAGGACACAAAGGAAGCAGCGGAACCATCCCCAGCCTCACTTTGCCTGGACCCGGGGGGTTCAGGCAGTTTGATTTTTAAGGGGCGGCACCCTCAGCCTGGTTACTTTATATAGTAATAGAGACCAATTATTCATTGAGGTGTGCTATGGCCATCAGAAAAACAAATCAGGCGGAAACAGATTATATATTGAGACTTTCAGGGAATGTCGTGCAGGAAAGCACAGCGGGATACGCCCCGAATCATGGCTGGAATTCCTATGAGATGTTCTCCACTCTCATCAAAAATGGCGCCTATTATTTGATTGATGAAGAAAGTCGTGATTTACGGGGCTGGATTTTGCTTGGAAGGGATTTGAGCCAATTGACAGGCGAATTGACCGGCCACCTTTTTCATTTATACGTCTTCCCGCACCACAGAAATAAAGGAATCGCCAAAAGATTAATGCAGACGGCTATGCAAGAGCTTTACGCGAATGGGATCTACACCGTCCAACTAAACGTCTTTGCCGGCAACCCCGCTAAAAACCTCTACAAAAAGCTGGGCTTCCGCACCATATCCACCATCATGGAATACAAGCTTCCTAAATTTAGCATAGGGCACATGTAAAAATGGGGACGGTTCCGACGCTTCTTTCGAATCTCGAATGAAGCAGCGGAACCGTCCCAGATTCCTGATTATTTCGTGGTGGTCTGTCCCAAACTGTTCCGTGTTGGGACTAAGTGCCGTTTATTTCATGGTTGTATGTCCCAATCTGTTCCGCGTTGGGACAGAGTGCCGATTATTTCATGGAGATCTGTTCCAAACTGATTCGTGTTGGGACTGAGTGCCGGCTATTTCATGGGGATCTGTCCCAAGCTGTCCCATGTTGGGACTGAGTACCGATTATTTCATGGTGATCTGTCCCAAGCTGTTCCGTGTTGGGACAGAGTGCCGATTATTTCGTGGTAGTCTGTCCCAATCTATCCCGTGTTGGGACAGAGTTCCGTTTATTTCATGGTGATCTGTCCCAATCTGTCCCGTGTTGGGACAGAGTTTCGTTTATTTCATGGTGGTCTGTCCCAATCTGTACCGTGTTGGGACAGAGTTCCGTTTATTTCTTGGTGGTCTGTCCCAATCTGTCTCGTGTTGGGACAAAGTGCCGATTTTTTCTTGGTGATCTGTCCCAATCTGTACCGTGTTGGGACAGAGTGCCGATTTTTTCATGATGGTCTGTCCCAATCTGTCCCGTGTTGGGACAGATTGCCGAGTCCTAGACGCCTGTGGGGTCTCCACGTGCCGCTACATCCCGCCGGAGTCAGTCCCCTCCGTTCCAATCAACTTCTAATTAATACTCATCTTTAACTGAGCCTTGTATATAAGAAACTTCGTCCTTTATTTCGCAAACTTTTCTTCTTCCTCCAGCTTCCCGAGGATTCCCTGTGCTTCTAGCAGTTTAATGATCTCATCGAGGTCCTTCTCCTCCGCAATGACCACGAAGCTGGATGGGATCAGCTTGTTTTTAAAGGAAAATGATAGTTTAAAGCCATTGTTTACTTTTGAATGGTATCCATACAAAGCATGCCAGCGCCGGATTTTTTCTACAGAAAACTCCTTGATTGACGACGGAGATATGTATTTGCTGTCCAGGATGATTCCTTTTTGCAAAATAAAGAAGTTTCCCGGATGCCTGATGGCGCTCATATAAAAGTAAAAAATATAAACCAGGCTGAAAATAGAAGAAGAAACCAAATCTGTCAGAAAAACAATTCCTGCCATCCCAAGAACAAACACCAGCGCTGCCGCTGTCCCCCATTTGACAATCCGGTACGATTTCGTATGCTTCGAGATTGGCTTCATCTCTTTCCATTCCCGATCCGTAAAGACATTCGCAAACTGTTCCCCAACTGGATAAAGCGCTTCAGCCGACAGCTCTGCAGCTTTTTTCAAAGATAGAAAATCCTTTATCAAAAAATAAACACCTACAGCCAACAAAAAAACAAAAAATAAATTCAACAAAGAAGCATCCCCCAAAAATTTACAAACTCGCCATCATAAAACTAGATTAATCACAAAACCAAAATTTTGCAATAACTAATTTGAAGCAAGGGGACGGTTCCAGCGCTTCATTCGGAAACCGAAAGAAAAGAGGAACCATCCCTTTCCGCACTATAGATGCTCATCATGAATTTCAGAAATGAAGGTGGTGAGGATGGACGCTGTGTTTTCCAGGTCGGAGTGAATTTGTTTGTAGACTTCTGTGATGGCTGCCTGGATTTGTTCTTTTCGTAATATATTTACACGATCAGTGCTTTTGAAATAGAGATACATTGGAAAGCCGCCATTTATCGTTGGCAGGAGATAAGGAACATCCAATTTATTAGCCCCGAGCCGTTCATAAAAGGAAATCCGCCTTAGCTGAATGGTCCTGTTTTCTCCCTCCTCGGCCTCCGGTATCTCCACCTCAAGGAAAACCCCAATCCCATTCTGCCTGTAGTCCGCAATTTTCTTAAAGAAGAGAGAGCCATACCCGCCGCCGCGATGCTCTTCATGAATCGCGATGTAATCAATCCAAATTGCAGGCACGGTGGCGAACTCATAAATAAATGCATAACCTATTATTTGTTCAATTGTGTTGTCTTTTGCAAAAAGCAGCTGATAATTTCCTTCCTTTAAAAGGGATTCAAGCTGACGGTAACTTTTTTGTTCTTCAGGCGCGAAATCTTCCGTAAAACGGGGATAAACCTTTTGTAAATCCTGGATGCTTCCCTTAATTAAATCGATTTTGTCCACTTCTATCACCTTTCAGTGTTTCTACGTGTTTTATATAATATTTCAATAAAAAATAGGTTGAATTTACAGATCGGTATTCAAAGGAGAACGAGGTGGTTGATTTCCACTCCGGGCATTTCGCTTTCCGCGGGGCATCAGTGGAGCCTCCTCGTCGCTTTGCTCCTGCGGGGTCTCCCCTTGCTGCTCTATCCCGCAGGAGTCTACATGCCTGAGCTCCAATCAACCAGCTATTTTAATTTATATGGCGTAATTATTAAGTTCAACCTATATAGGATAACATTTCTCCCCCCATAAACCAGTAATCCAGATTTTTAAGGATGATTAACAAAAACAGCCGGCAAAAAAGCCGACTGTTTTAATTTAAAGGAATCCTGCTGGAATTGTGGGTTTCATCCTTTATTATGTGGAATTCATTCTGCCCGTTGCTGCTTTAGGGCCTCAAATTGCTTTTCGACTTCTGCCTGGAATGATGGTGATACAGACGGCGTAATGGCAACCTGGTGGAAATGCTCGCCGGCTTTTGCTTCTGCTTCAAGCTTGTACACATATTCTCTTGCTCCTGCCAGTCCTTTTGACGTTCCTTCAAACTTAAATGCAGACAGCATTTCCTGGCCTTGCTTGATTGATCTTGCCGCATGGACTCTTGATTCGAGCTCCAATTTTTTGAATTGGAAGTCCTGGTATTCGGCTTTCAGCTTTTCAATTTGTTCCACAAGCTTGGCGGTATTTTCTTTTGTCAATGTTGCCTGTTCTTTGAGCATCTGCAATTTGGCTTCCTCGGCGATTTTTTCCTGAAGAGCGATTTTCGCCACGGCATCATCGCCTTTTGCAACAGCCAGCTCTGCCTGACGGGCACGTTTAGCTACTGTCGCTTCAGCCTCTTCCTGCAAAATTTCATACCTTTTCTCTAAGTAAAATTGCCCTGCTAACGCCTTTTCTGCTTTAGCCACCTGCTGGTCCATTTCGCGTAAATGCTGCTGGAGCATTGCCATTGGATTTTCACACTTGTCCAGTGCCTCATGTAAATCCGCTGTTACGATGTTTTTTATCCTTTTAAATAATGCCATGTTAGTTTTCCTCCTTGTTATTTGTGCGTTCCCATTCATCCAGGAACTGTCCATTCATAGATGGTTCCGGCTGGAAGGAAACAGGTGCTGCTTCGAATTTTTGGCCTGGGCGGACTTTCTTTACCAGCCAGTAAACAATGACACCAATGAGAATGAGCGGCAGGATTGGGAGCCTTGCCAAGAGCGGCAGAAGCCCTAGGACAATCAATGCATTACCGAGCCATTTCTTATCGCTTTTTCCCCTGACATACAGGCCAATCAGTGCAAGCAGCAGTCCGCCAAGTACAAAGAAGATGCCCCCAAACCCAAATCCGAAGCCGTGGTGGCCATTAAATCCATGGTGCCTGCCCATCATATCTCCGGGCTGTCCGAATTTCGGGCCGTGTCCCATTCCGCCATGCATCATACCACCTCTGCCCTCAAAGGCTTGGCCATTAAAATTGCCGGTAATCTCCTTCCCTTTCTGGAACGTATCCTGCATGAAACCCTGCGCCTGACTTTGCCCCGGGAAGTAATACTGGTGAATCATCCCGTTCCTTCCGGCAAAATGAAGGGCAACCAAGACAACGGCCAGCAGGGCGAAGCCTCCAAGAAGCCACCTAAACCCACTTTTCTTCTTTTTCTTTTCCACTTTCATCATTCCTTTCTGTTTGACTACTTGGAGTATAGGAAAGAAAAGAGAAAAGATAGTGAAAGAATCGATGCCGCAGGAGAATTTTTTGGAAAATAAAAAACCGCCGCCAAATTCGGCGGCAGTCGTACATGACACTATTCACACCCTAAAAACATTACCCTCTGCTAAAAATCACCCTTACTCCACCGTCACAGACAGCGACTTCACAAGGATTGACGGAGAACCGATCGGCAGCATTGGGAAAATCAAGTCAGAGCCAACATCTTCAACCCCGGCAAGCATATCGTAGAAATTGCCGGCAATCGTCATCAAATTAACAGGATGCTGGACTTTGCCATCTTTCACGTAAAAGCCATTCGCCGCAACCGAAAAGTCCCCGGATACCGTATTGGTCCCTGAATGCAGCCCGGAAAGCTCCGTAATTAGAACTCCTTCGTCCATTCCGCCGAGCAACTCATCCAAATTCTTTGAAGCAGGCTCTATATAAAAATTGGATGGCCCGACTTTGACGGCTGACTTATACGATTGCTTATATGCATGCCCCGTTGTTTCCGTCCCCGCTTTTTTCGCCGTTTTTTGATTATGGAGCAAGTTTTGCAGAACGCCAGACTCCATGACGGTCAATTTGCTTGTGGCGACTCCCTCGCTGTCAAATGTCCGGCAGCCAAAGCCGCCTTCAAGGAAAGGATCGTCGACAATCGTTACTTTATCGGACGCAATCGCCTGGCCGCCTTTATCCTTCAATGGGGATTTGCCGGCCTGCGTTTCCTCGGCGGAGAAATTCGCTGAATAAACAGATAAGAGATTTGCCGCTGCATCGTTCCTGAGCAACACAGGATAATTTTTGCTCTCGATTGACTTTGAGCCCAGTTGCGCCAACGCCTGATCTGCGGCTTTTTTCGCAATCTCCTTAGCGTTTAGCGATTCGAAATCTTTTGTCACCTGAAATTCAAACGCTGTCTTGATTTCTTCGCCATCCTTCACAATCGCTTCTAGATAGGCAAATAAAAAATTTAGCCGGTCACTCACATTGAGTCCCTTGTTATTGGAAAGAGTTCTCGTTACCGACTCATTCCGAATCATGCAATAATCCGTCGGCTGGATGCGCGGGTCAAGAGCGAGAAGTTCCCTTTCAACCTCTTTAACAAATTCAATTTTGTCGACAATACTTACTTCTTCCAATTCTTCTGAAAAGAAATCTCCCTGCTCATAGTGGCTGCTTCCCGCGAAAATCTCCTCAGCATCATCGGCATTCAGAATTTCGGCATTTTCCTTGGCATTCCGGATCAGGAAAGGAATGGAGGCCTCGTCGACTTTTTCCGTATAAGCGTAACCCATTCTCCCATCAATTTTACCGCGGAACGACAGGCCGCCATCCTCGGCGACCTCATACTGATCAATTTCGCCTTTATACACTTTGCAGCCAAATACTTCTTTCTTTTCAAAATAAACTTCCACATCCGTAAACCCGTTCTTTTCCGCTTCACGGAACAGCAACTCTTGAATCTTCATCGTTTATTCCCCCTTTGTCCCGCCAACAGTGATTTCACTGACGCGAATCATCGGCTGGCCCACGTTCACCGGGATGCTTCCGCTCATGGAACCGCACATTCCCGCTCCGTGGCCCAAATTGTTGCCAACCATATCAACGAGCTGCAGGGTTTTCGGGCCGTTTCCAATTAACGTGGCGCCTTTCAACGGCTTGCCTAGCTTCCCGTTATTGACCTCATAGGCTTCCATAATGGCAAAATTGTAATCCCCTGTTGCCGTATTGACCTGACCGCCGCCCATATACTTCGCATAAAGCCCACGTTCGGTATTCGATATAATCTCTTCCGGCGTCGATTTGCCCGGGGCAATGTATGTATTCGTCATCCTGGAGGTCGGTGCAAACCGGAAGGATTCCCTTCTCCCGGAACCGGTCGATTCCATCCCCATCCGCCGCGAATTGAATTTATCAATCAAATAACCTTTCAGAATTCCATTTTCAATCAGGACATTTTTCCGTGCCTTTTCGCCCTCATCGTCGATATTGATTGAACCCCATTCATTCTGAATTGTCCCATCATCAATATACGAAACGATTTCCGGCGCTACCCTTTCGCCGATCCGATTGGCGAAAACAGAATTGTCTTTTGCCACAGCTGTCGCTTCAAGGCCATGGCCGCAAGCTTCATGAAAAATGACGCCGCCGAATTCATTATCGATGATGACAGGGAACTTACCGCTTGGGCATGGAGCCGCATCGAGCATTGTTACCGCAATCCGGGCCGCTTCATTGGCGTAATGGTCCAGATTCAGATTTTCAAAAAACTCAAATCCCCGCATTGCGCCAGGGCCGTAAAAACCAGTCTCCATCTGATTTCCGCGGACAGCAACCGCCTGGATCGCCAGTCTGGAGCGGACCCGTTTATCTTCGATGAAAGTCCCTTCTGAGTTGGCAATGAGGACATTCTGCTCCTCATCCATATAGCGGGCAGTCACTTGCGCAATCGAAGAATGATAGTTTTTCGTCTTCTCGTATGCCGCGTTCAAGACAGCAGCCTTCCGGGATTTCCCCACTTCCTGCGGCATGATTCTGATCGGATGAATGATGCCTGCGGATTGCTGCTCAAACGATACCAGCCTCGTTTCCGGCGTTCCTTTGATTGCCTGGGCCGCGCGGTTCGCCGCTTTCAATAGCCCCTCTTTTTCAAAATCTGTTGTATACGCATACACACTCTGGAATCCTTTGAACACCCGGATGCCGACCCCAAAGTCACGGCCGGACAGCGCTGTTTCAATTTTCCCGCTTTGCAGTGTCAAATTATTCGTAAACCGGTCCTCAATGAAAACTTCAGAGAAATCCCCGCCAGTCGATAAAGCTGCTGTCAGAACATCTTCAATCAAACTTTTACTTAGCATATTGACCTCCTCCTATTAAAATGGAACTTTTGCAAATCCATCTTATAAACTATTCGATTGGCCAGGGAATTATCCCTCTAATTTTGGCTGAACATTCCCAAAAATCACACAAAATACACTGCCTACCTAATAAGGTGCTGCCCCAATATAAAATTTTGCAACAAAAAAACTGCCACTTCTCAAGTGGCAGCCTGCTGGATGGAAAGAGGAATGGTGACAATAAATTCACTTCCTTTTCCGTATTCACTTTTGACAAAAATATCACCTTTATGCGAGGCAACAATCCACCGGGCAATAGACAGGCCAAGCCCAGTGCCGCCATGCTGGCGGGAGCGGTGCTTGTCAGCGCGGTAAAACCGATCGAATATCTTCTTCTGGTCTTCCGGACTGATGCCGACGCCAGAATCTTTCACACGCAACTCCCAATACTTATCTTTTATTTCAAGGGCAACGTGGATCCTCCCGTTTTCTGGAGTGTATTTCATCGCGTTATCAAGCAAAATGTAGAATAGCTGCCTCAGCTTTTCGGCATCTCCCACTACTTCAAGGCTTGGCAAAAGTTGCGCATCGACTTGAATGCCTTTTTGCGCGGCGATCGGCTGGATGGAACGGACGATTTGCTCCGCAAAAGGCCCTATATCAAACGGAGTGAGGATGACATCGGCCTTTCCTGAATCCATCCGCGCCAGTGTCAGCAAGTCGCCGACGAGCTTTGTCATCCGTTTCACTTCATCCTTCATATCATCGACTACCTGCCGTGAATAATCGGAGAATGACTCTTCCTCCTCCATCTCGAGGACCTCAATGGATGTATGAAGGACGCTAAGCGGAGTCCTCAATTCATGTGAGGCATCCGCGACAAACTCCCTTTGCCTCGCAAAAGACTTCCGAACAGGTTCCATGGCCTTTTTTGCCATAATGTGGCTGACCCATAACGCGACTAAATAGAAGGACAAGACCAAATTGATCAAAATCCAGAGCAGCACCCTGAACAGCTTTTTATGAGTGGTTTGATCAATTCCCACGTAAACAATCCCTGCAAGCTGTCTGCCCTTATAAATCGGTTTCCCGGCTATCAGAAGATGGACCGGATGTTCTTCAAAGCGTTCCATATGGCGATGCATCCCGCCAATCCCGGATGGACGGGGAATGGTAAATTCGGCGGATTTCGTTTCCCCTTCTCTCGGAACCCAGCCCCGAATGCTGGCGGAAATCGTTTGCTGGATTGGCCTGATCCGGGAGTTTCCGGCGAGCTCATTTCCCGCTGAATCGACAATCGCATAATAGAATAAATCTTCGTTCACAGCCATTAACGGATCTTCCCGCAGATTTTCTGTTTTTTCTTGAACTTCCCCCTGATACACTAGCGTCTGGTTAATCAGATTCTGCAAATTCTGTTTCTCTTGAACCGCCATGACACTATATAAAAGCAAATAGACGATGATAGCAAACAGAATCAGCAGCACCATCAGCAGCCCGCTGTTATAAAATGTTAAGCGCTTTTGCGTCCGGCTGAGGACATCCCCGCCAAATAAGCGCTGCCGCCAAGTTTGTAGTTTATCCTTCAAGTTTATACCCTACCCCGCGGATGCTTTGAATCAGATCCGCACCCAGTTTTTTACGCAGCAGCTTCACTGTCGCGTCGACAATTTTATAAGAAACGTCCGCATCATATCCCCAAATCCGGTCAAGGAGAATATCCCTCGTCAGGACCTGCCCTTTATTTTGCAAAAGAAGATCAAGCAATTGGAATTCCCGGGGAGAAAGCTGAATTTCATGTCCGTCGACGTAAAGATTACGGCTTGTCCGATTCAAGGTATACCGCCCAAATGGGACAACTTCCTCTTGAATCGGGGCAAAATTACGGCGGGCCAGCGCGCGAATCCGGGCTAAAAGTTCGTCAATTTCAAACGGCTTCACCAAATAATCGTCCGCTCCGGCATCAAGCCCATCGACCCGATCCTGGATGGCATCCTTCGCCGTCAGCATGAGAATTGGCCCGCCATACCCTTCCGACCGAAGATCCCGGCAGACGGTGACTCCATCCTTCTCTGGCATCATCCAATCGAGAACGAGGACATCGTAATGGGAAGCAAGCGCGTAATCATAAGCGTCTTCGCCATGCTCGACCCAATCGACCCGATATCCGCCCTTTTTCTTTAGCATATGGGAAACAAGCTGCCCAAGCTTCATATCGTCTTCAGCCAATAAAATATTCATTTCTACACTCCTAAGCGAGCCGTTTTTGCCAAACAGTCCTTTCGGCGACTTCAATAATGCCCCAAATAGCGAGCGTCGCCGCGGCCGGTCCGATAAACGATCCCCCCGCGTGGATTAAAAGCGCGATCAGTGAGGCATTGCTTACCCAAAAATGGACCTTCCTTGTGTATTTATTCTTCAATCTTCTGATTAAAAATCCGTAAACACCAACCGCCAAAAGCAGAACAAAGGCCGCAATGCCGCTCAACATGCCTTTGTGGGCCAGTTTTTCAGTCAACAAATAATAAGCGCCATGTGCCATACCAAGAATGAGAATGGCATATCCAACTATATTATGCACACGAAACAGAAGCTTTGAAAACCTTTTAATCAACGGAGACTGGGATTTCAGCTTTTTCTTGAAACGTACCCAGGAATACGTAACCGCCCCGCCAATAATCGCCAACGTCCCGAACCAGTTGAATACTTCATGGAGAGGGCTTTTTCCAAAATGCTTGCCGTCCGGATGAAACCCGTCTTCCGGATGCGGGCCACGGACGTGCGGACCTCCAGTTGGGGCTGCATAAAACTCATATATTAGTAAAGCCGTGCAAATCAGCACAACGATGATCGCCGGGATATATACTTTCCACTTCTTCATCTTCCACCACTCCGTCTAGTTTGATATTGGTATCATAAACGGGGAAAGTGAAAAGATGGTGAAAAAAAGCAGCTCCAGTCAAGAGCTGCAAGTCATAGATATTGGTTAACTTTTATTATCATCAAATCTTACGGTTGATTTCCGCTCCAAAAAGGAAATCTTCCGCGAATTTGCATCTGGACAACTTCTCTACCCCTGTTCACGCTCTAAGTCAGCCTTTAGTGACCGAAGGACTAAGCTGCGGTGGCTGTTCGGGCACTAACTCGGCCTTTAGTGACCGAAGGACCATTCAGCCATCGCTGTTCGGGCTCTAAATCGGCCTTTAGTGACCGAAGGACCATTCAGCCACCGCGGTTCGGGCTCTAAATCGGCCCTTAGTGACCGAAGGACCATCCAGCCACCACGGTTCGGGCTCTAAGTCTTCTACTATTTTAGTTTGGAAATTATTTGGAAGGGGTAAGTGATATGCTGAAAGTTCACTAATGACAAAGCGAGGTGATCATTTTGAAGCTATCTGCGCGGAACCAAATTAAAGGTACGGTTAGGGACATGAAAGAAGGGCCGGTTTCTACGGAACTTACAATTGACGCGAACGGCATTGAGATTATTGCAAGCATCACGACAACTTCCGCTGAATCCATGGAACTTCAGGTTGGGGACGAGGCAACAGCGGTCATTAAATCAAGCTCCGTCATGATTGCGAAGTAATCCCAAGCTTACTCAGGCAAAAATAAAAAACCACCGTTTTCCTCAATGCCTAATTGAAGAAAGGGTGGTTTTTTATCATTTAAATAAAGTTACTAAGCCTGTTGGTTCATTCCTTTTCCCGGGACTCCATCCATTGCTTGACCAAACGTTTTGGTGCCGCGCGCAAGTAGGCCTCTTGGATAAGCCCTGTCAGTTCGTCCCACTGCTCCCCAGCAGGATTCTGAATGGATACCCAGCCATGCTGGCCTATGTAAGGAGTTCTGAAAAAATAATCGTTATGAAGCAAAAATTCCTGAGTTTTTCTGTCCGACTTGAACGATAGTCTAAATCCTTTATCGCTCTCGCCTGAAATAACAAATGATTTACCGTTTACTTTAAAAGTATTGTGGCCAAATCCGTCTATTAGCTCAACTGCTTCTGGGAGCGCAAGGCAAATCGCACGCAATTTTTCTAAAATCACATCTGAATCGTTTTCAAACATATTTTCCATTTTGAATGATCCTATTTTGCATTCACATCAGGCTGATGGATTCCGAAAATATTTCCTTCGGTATCAAGGTAATATCCCTGCCACGCCATTCCGGGCAAGGCATGTTTCGCCATGGCAACCTGGCCGCCATTCTCGAGAATTTTAGATTCAGTTGAATCGTAATCTCCCACGCCCATTGTGCAGGCAAAGCCATTCATTGCCTGGTTTGGTTCCGGCCTGGCCCCTTGCCGCTTCATTAAAGCCCCATTGATGCCATGTTCCTCTTCATTACCAGTCACCGCGCCATAGTAAGGCATTCCCGCATACTCGCTCCAATCCTGAAACGACCAGCCGAAAACCTCACCATAAAATTTCTTAGCCCGCTCCATGTCATCCACATGAATTTCGAAATGAATTAATCTACCCATCATTTGCACCTTCTATTATAAGATTTTTTTTGCTTTAAACGTACTTCAAGGTTTGCTATCTATTATTATAACTATTAGTTGATTAAGTAAACACAATATTTAGAAAAATAAAAAGGGAGTTGTTTTTGTTTTCCTATAAAAAAGGGGCTTAAATTTTAAACCGTAATCACTACTTTCCCTTGGGCATGCCCTTCTGCAAAATAGCGAAATGCTTCGCGAACTTCGCTTAATTTGTATTGCTTGTCGATGATGGGTTTTATTTTGCCGGCTTCAACGAGGTCTTTTATGAGGTTTAAATCTTGTTGATTGGCCCTTTGCAAAAAATTGCTCATTTTCCTGCTTCCTGTCAGTGAAAACCAAGGGCCAAGAAGCATCGTCTGGAACATTTGCGATTCAGATCCTCCAACGTGGACAAACCTTCCCCCGGTTTTCAAAGCTCGTTTATAAGCTGATATCGGATGGTGGCCATTTACTCCAAGGATCAGATCATATTGCTGTGAGCCTTCGGTGAAATTTTCCTTCGTGTAGTCAATAACATGGTCTGCCCCAATCGTTCTGGCGATATCGACATTCCTGCTGCTACACACAGCCGTTACCTCCGCGCCGAAGGATTTAGCAATTTGCACGGCGAATGTTCCGACTCCGCCAGAGGCTCCATTGATCAGGATTTTTTGCCCTGCCTGAACTTTCCCCTTATCCCGAAGGCCTTGGAGGGCAGTGACCGCGGCCATTGGGGTTCCGGCCGCTTCTTCGAAAGTAATATTGGCTGGCTTTCGGGCGAGCGCGCTTTCCGGGACAGCCGCATATTCGGCGTAGCCTCCCCATCCGCACCCTGAAAGATCTCCAAATACCTCATCGCCAACCTTAAATTGCCGGACATCCTTTCCAACTGCTTCAACCGTTCCAGCTATGTCGCCACCGGGTATTGGGTACTTCGGCTTCGTCAATCCAAACACAAGACGAGCTAAGTATGGCTCACCCTTCATCAGGACCAAATTGCCAAAATTAACAGATGCAGCGTGAACCTTTACTAAAACTTGTTCGTCTTTGGGAACAGGCTTTTCAACCTCATGCAATTCAAAAACTTCAGGCGTGCCATACTTTTTACAAACGATTGCTTTCATCGAACCACTCCTCATTTTAACTTCGTTAAGTTAAGGTATTCGAGCTAAGCAACGTTTAAACCTCCTATTGGGTTGTGTTTACTTGTTCTTAAATACGAACAAAAGTGCAAAAAGTTTCCATCCGGCAAAAATAAAAAAGGCAGCTCCCTTTTATCAGGTTGAACTGCCTTCAATGACCTTTAACCTCTATTCTTGACCGCTAATCCCTTCAAGAAGTTCCTGGCATATTTATCGCCGCATTCTTTATAATTTTTATGGCCCTTTTTTCGCAAAAGAGCACTAAGTTCCCCTTTTGTGATCGTGACTCCCGCCATCGCCAATATTTCGATCATGTCTTCGCTGGTCAGGGAGAGTGCGATTTTCAGTTTTTTCAACAACATATTATTTACTGGTTCATTGCTGATTAAAGAAGCTGGGGTTGAATTCGACTGGCCGGGTTTTTTTCCCGCGGCCCTCTTTTAAATGTGACAAGCCCATTAAAAAAGGACTCCAGCCTAGTGTTATTAATTTTCATTTCCCAGTCATCTTCTTCAAAATCATCCTTTGGCTTAGTCAGCATCGTTAGCACGTCTTCCTTGGTGACGTCAACGCCGCCCAGCTTAAAAATCTTCACCATATCATTATCTTTTATATCCAGCGCATAACGCACCCTGATTAAAATATCATTGTTTTCCAACTGAAGACCTCCTGTATTCATGCAGTTCCATGATAAGTTATCTCTATTTTACCCATGGTGTTAATAGAATTCTACTTTATATTAAAATTGGATGGGACCAGGAACAAAATTAAAAACCACCCGTTCCCAACTCGATAAGCTGGCAGCAGGTGGTTCATTTTTGGAAAAGGGATAATCAGTCCCTTTCTCTCGCTCTCTGTGTATCCCTGATATTTTTCTGGATTGTAATTGCCGCGAACACGCTGAGAACGAATGACATCGCATAGAATCCTTTTTCGCTCAGGACAATACTTCCCGCGTTGTATAAGCCAATGGCCATTAATGAAATAGAAACAATAAGTGCAAACCAGCTAATGCCATAATAAATGTTTGTAACCGGAATTCCTTCATCTTTATCCCTGACTGCCTTTTGCAAAGAGACCGCAGAGTAAAGGCCGAATACCAGGATCGCGAAGTAATAACCCTTTTCGTTCAGCTCCATCCCGGCATTGTACAAGCCGATGAGATAAGAGGTCACTCCCACAAGCAGCGCGGCCCAGGAAGCTCCCACGAATGCTGCAGTCGGTTCGCCTTCCCTGCGCTCCAGTTTCTTTTTAAGATCAGGCTGTTTTCCTTTATCCAAAATTACTTCATTCTCATTTAACACTTAATAATTCTCCCCCCGTCTTTAATTCGAATGGAGCACCGACGATGCTATGTTGCGCTCCCATATAAATCCATTATATAGAAAATTACAACAAAAGAAAGCTGTATTTCTTCTGCCCGCAAAAACGATCTTTTCGGGACGGCAATAAAAAAAAACGGCTGAACCCAATAGGTTCAACCGCTTTTTTTGCAAATATTATTTTATTCTTCGTCCATGAACGGATAAGTGATGTCAGTTGTTGGCACGAAGTTTTCTTTGATGACGCGTGGGCTTGTCCAGCGAATCATGTTAAAGATGGAACCGGCTTTATCGTTTGTACCTGAGCCGCGGGAACCGCCGAATGGCTGTTGGTTCACCATTGCGCCTGTTGGCTTGTCATTGATATAGAAGTTGCCGGCTGCGCCTGATAGGCGGCGCTCCAAGTGCATGATAACCTGGCGATCTTGTGCAAAAATAGCGCCAGTCAATGCGTACATGGATGCTGAATCAATTGAATCAAGCGTTTCTTCGAGCTTGTCATTTTCATATACATAAATGGTCAGGACTGGCCCGAAAATTTCTTCAACCATTGTCTTGAAGTTTGGATTGGTCGTTACGATGATGGTCGGCTGAACGAAATAGCCTACAGAATCATCATAAGTACCGCCTGCGATAATTTCAGCTTCTTTGGAATCAGCCGCATAGTCGATATAGCTAGTGATGGAATCAAAAGCTGGTTTATCAATAACCGCGCCCATGAAATTCCTGAAGTCACGGACGTCACCGACTTTAAGCTTCGCTGTTTCTTCGATCAGACCGGCTTTAACTTCTTCCCACATGCTTGCAGGAATGTACGCGCGGGAAGCGGCTGAACATTTTTGTCCCTGGTATTCAAATGCGCCGCGAACAAGGGCGGCTGCAACTTTATCCGCCTGGGCAGTTTCGTGGGCAAACACAAAATCCTTACCGCCAGTTTCCCCAACAAGGCGAGGATAGGATTGATATTTCGAAATGTTTTCGCCGACTGTCTTCCAGATTGTATTGAACGTATCTGTTGATCCAGTGAAGTGGAATCCAGACATACGAGGGTCTGTCAGAACGATTTCAGATACTTGGGAGCCGCGGGAAGGCACAAAGTTAATAACGCCTTTAGGCAATCCTGCTTCTTCCAAAATCCTCATAAAGTAGTAGTTTGCCAGAACAGAAGTTGTAGCTGGTTTCCAAACGACTACGTTCCCCATCATTGCTGGAGCTGCCGGCAGGTTTCCACCGATCGCAGTGAAGTTAAATGGAGAAATCGCCAGTACGAAACCGTCCAATGGGCGGTAATCCGTACGGTTCCAAATATTCTTCATGCTGTCAGGCTGGATTTGATAGATTTGGTTCGCACAGTCAACGCCAAAACGCAGGAAGTCTATTAATTCCTGAGCGGCATCAATTTCAGACTGGAAAGCTGTCTTGGATTGGCCAAGCATCGTTGCAGCATTCATGACATCACGGTATGGACCGGAAATTAAATCAGCTGCTTTCAGGAAAATAGCGGCGCGGTGTTCCCATGGCATATTTGCCCATGCTTCCTTCGCGGCCATTGCGGCTTCGATTGCATCGCGCAGTTCTTTTTCGCCGGCTTGGTGGAAGTTAGCCAATACATGCTGATGATCATGCGGCATAATTACTTTCTTCACCGTATCTGTCTTAATATCTTCCCCATTAATAATGACAGGGATTTCTACGACCTTTTCTGATTGGCGCTTTAATTCCGCTTTTAAAGATTCTCTTTCTTTTGTGCCTGGAGCATACGTATTGCCAGGCTCATTCTTAGCTGTAGGCAAGTTGAAAATTCCGTTACTCATTCTGTCACGTCCCTTTCTGTTCATATACTTTCACTATTATATAGATATATCTATTTGCACCCACAAAATTATAACATACTTTTTCTATTCTTGCGCTGTCTTTGCGCACACGAAAGAATAGGGATTTGAACCCTTTCCTGGCAGGAAATAGCCAGTTTTTTTGCAAAAAGAGCCCTCGGATGTACTTGGCTTATCATCAGAAAAGCCTACACCAACATAGGCATTCATACATACAGTATGTTGAGGTGAGATTATGGCAAGAGCAAAGTATCGGGATTCGGACATTTCCTTGATGGCAAGGATGATGAGAGCGGAGGCTGAGGGTGAAGGAAAACTCGGGATGCTTTATGTCGGAAATGTCATTGTAAACCGTTTAGTATCAAATTGTTTAGACTTTAAAGGGTTAAGGAGCATTCCCCAAGTCATTTTTCAGGTACAGGGAGGAAATTACTCCTTTGAAGCCGTGCAAAAAGGGAATGTGTTTTACCAAAGAGCAAGGGATGTTGAAAAGAGATTAGCGAGGCAGAATTTGGACTTTTGGAGGAAACACCCGGGGAAATATGCCCTATGGTATTTCAATCCATATGCCCCCTGCCCCCCAACATGGTATGACCAGCCTTTCGCCGGCCAATTCAAAAACCACTGTTATTATGAACCTCAAGCCGGCACCTGTGAAGGGGTTTATACCGTTTAAACTTGTCTTTAAGCAATCTTATTCCCTTTTCACTCTTGGAAAGGAGCCGGGCTTTTTAATTCTGCAAATTAGATCAAAAGACTGCAAAAACCAAACTCCTTCGTTAAGGACCGTTTGTGTTTTTGCAGTCTTTCATTTTGCCCAGTTAATGGGTGTCGGTTACTACCGTGGTTTTTCCCTGGACTAAACAGTGATTTTTTCCATAAAGTTTGATTTCGATATCCTCACCGGAAACCAGTTCGATTTTCATATCAGTTTCAGTAACGGAAATGCGCAGCTTCCTGCCCTGATAACGGATTGGGAAGGTATAGCCTTTCCATTTGGCTGGAAGGACAGGGTTTAAGGAAAGCCCCTCTTCCTTAATCCTTAGCCCGGCAAAACCAAAGATGATGGCCATCCAAGTCCCGCCCATATTAGCCATATGAAGTCCGTCCTTTGTATTCCCGTGGGTGTTATCCAAATCAAGGCGCGCTGTTTCGATAAAGTAATCGTACGCTTTCTCCTTGTAACCGTGTTTGGCGGCCATAATGCTGAAGACACAGGAGGAAAGGGACGAGTCATGAGTCGTAATGGTTTCATAGTAATCATACGAGTTTTTCATCGTTTCAGAATCCTGCTCATCCTCGAGAAGGAAATGGGCCAAAATTGTATCTGCCTGCTTGCATACTTGATACCGATACAATGTTAATGGGTGGAAATGCAGCAATAAGGGAAATTTCTCTTCTGGTGTGGCCTGCAGGTCCCACTTTTGTTTATTCAAAAATGAATCGTCCTGAGGATTTATGTTCCGTTCCGGGTCGTATGGAAGATACATTTGATCGGCAGCCCTTAGCCATTCTTCCACTTCTTCGTTTTCAATCCCAAGAGCTTTTTCCCACTTCTCAATAAGTCCAGGCTCGGTGCCGCTTAATAGTTTATACGTTTTGAAAGCCCACTTCAGATTATGTTTTGCCATGACATTTGTATAGTAGTTATTGTTCACAACACAGGTATATTCATCTGGTCCGGTCACAGCATCGATCCTGAACTGTCCATCCTTAAAGTGGCCTGCTTCAATCCAAATCCTTGCCGTCTCAAATAAAACTTCCGCGCCATACTCTTTTAAAAATTCAATGTCTCCGGTCGCGAGATAATATTGGACAAAGCTATAGGCGATATCCGCGCTAATATGGTATTGCGCTGAACCGGACGGAAAGTAGGACGAGCATTCCGACCCCGAGATCGTTCGCCAAGGATAGAGGGCTCCTTTTTTGTGCCCCATGATTTTCGCGTGCTCCCTCGCTCCATCGAGGATGGAATTCCTGAATAATAGCAGCTGCCTAGCGATTTCAGGGTTGGAGAGCAGGAACACGGGAACCATATAAATCTCGGTGTCCCAGAAATAATGGCCCTCGTATCCTTCTCCGGATAACCCTTTCGCCGCTATATTGGAAAACCTATCCCGGCCCGCCGATTGCAAGAGATGGAATAAATTGAAACGGATTCCTTCCTGGAGCTGCTGATCGCCCTCTATTTGAATGTCTGTGTCCACCCAAAACGTTTCAAGGTAGGCACTCTGTTCTATTAAGGCTTCTTCAAAATCAACTTTTGAAAGACGGGAATGGATTTTTTCTATGCTCTTTAGCAACTCATCGTCATGGCGAAGGGTATCAGCATAGACACTCTTCTTCTCAAATACGATTGTTCCGGTTAATGCCCCGCGGAAAGTAAGCTCTGCACATCCTCCATTTACCTCGGCCTCATAACCTGCCATTGGGCTGATGGAATGAACAGTGCCACAGCTGGCTTTAAGTTTTGATTCCAGCGCTTCCACTTCAATATAGGCAAGACCGTCTTTCAGGAAGGCCTCATTGAGTTTCAGCCGTTTTGCATGGCCGGACGAAACCCGGGGGTCATTTTTATCCGCAAAATTGGTTACATCCCCGTTGACCTTTGAAACAATCGTTATTTCCCCATAGTAATTGACAGGTTCAATGATAAGCTTTTGCATAAAAAGCTCTTTATGACTGAAAGAAGCAAGGCGAAGGAATGTTAATTTGACTTCCTTACCAGCGGGGGAACGCCAGTGCACACTTCTTTCGGTAAATCCTTTATCAAGATGAAGAGTGCGTTGATACGAAATAACCTCCCCTTCAAACATAGAAAAGCTTTCGTCACCAAGCTGAATACAAATGGTTTGCGCATCGATGACATTTAACAGTTTTTGCTGCGTTTCAGGAAATCCGTACAGCTTCTCTCCGTACTCAATCGGGACAATATCATGGAACGCATTGATATAAGTACCGCGGATGGATGGGTAATCGATAGGGAGATTTTCCTCAAAGTTCCCGCGAACCCCGAGGTATCCATTGCCCGTGAAAAACAGGCTTTCTTCATTTAAAAGCTCGTTCTCCTGCAGCGAATCTGTGTTGATTTTCCAGGACATATAAAATACACCTCTATTCTTTTACTCCGCCACTTGTCAGTCCTGAAACAATTTGTTTTTGGAAGAAGAGGACGATGATAAGTGTTGGAATCGTAACAATCACTGTTGCGGCAGACACTTCACCCCAAAGGATTTCGAACTGGGTCCGAAGGAATGAAATGGCAACCGGGACCGTGTGATAATTACTTTCTGTATTCAGGGTGATGGACAGCAAAAATTCATTCCACGCCGCGATGAACGTGATAATGGCAACCGTAAACACACCTGGGGCAGCCAATGGGAAAATGACTTTATATAGTGTCTGGAAGGTGGTGGCGCCATCAATTTTTGCCGATTCCTCCAGAGCAAGCGGGATCTGGTTAAAATGAGTGACCAGGATCCAGACAGCCATCGGGAGGGTAATGGTCGAATAAGGCAAAACAATCGCATACGAGTTAAGAAAACCCAAATCCAGGAATAGATTGTAAACCGGGCCTGTCATAATCATTTGCGGAAACATGGAAACGGCCAGAATCAAGCCAAGCAATATATTCTTCCCTTTGAAATGGAAACGGGAAATGGCATAAGCGGATAATGTAGCGACCATTACCACATAAAGTGTCGTTACCGTGGCAACGATAAAACTATTTTTAATTGAGTTTAATATTCCCTTTTCGAAAAGAATTTGAACATAGTTTCTTAGAGTTGGATTTTCGGGGATGACATTAAACGCGCCTGTCCCAAAGATTTCTCCGGATGTTTTAAAGGAGGTGATGAATACCCAGAAAAACGGGAATACCATCGCAAATAAATAGAATGCGACAAACACTCCAATCGTGATCCACAATTTCCGTTTTGAAGATTGCATTCCTTTCCCTCCTTAATTTTTCTCCATGAGATTCGTGCCAAGGAACCGGACAAACAAGATGGCGATAATGGCTACGCAAACAAACATGAGCATGACAATGATTGATCCATATCCAAAGTTGGTTTGGCCGAACATGACTTTATAAGCATAGATTGATAGTGTTTCCGTATCACCGCCGGGACCTCCGCCAGTAAGGACATAAATCAAGTCAAAGACACGGAAAGCATCCAGCGTCCTGAAAAGCAGAGCGACGAGGATGGATGGTTTTAACAGCGGCAACGTGATTTGGAAGAACGATTGGATTTTCCCCGCGCCATCTATTTCCCCTGCTTCGTACAAGGACTTTGGAATGTTCTGCAGTCCTGCCAGCAAAAGAAGGGCCATATACGGCGTCGTTTTCCATACATCCGCGAAAATACTGGAGGCCATGGCGCCCGGGCCGCTTAGCAAAAGATCTTGGGATTGCTCAATCAGGCCGATATTTTCAAAAAAGTAGGCAACGATTCCACTGCTCCCGTTGTACAAATAGCTCCACATCATCGCAGCTACAGCAGTTGGTATCGCCCAAGGAATAAGGGACGTTGTCCTGACCAGGCCCTGGCCGAACATCGCCTTGTTCAAAATAAGTGCCAGGCCGATTCCAAGCAAAAGCTCAATAAACACGGAGACAGCAGTAAAGAGTGTCGTATTCACCAATGCCTTCCCGACACGGTCATCCGATAAAACCTTTGCATAGCCTTTCAGCCCAATGAAATTGGACGGAATGATACTGTTTTGAATGTCATCGATCAGGGCAGGCAGGTCATCTTTATGTATGAGCTCATACTTCCCATTCAAGCTGTCGACTAGTTTCCTGGCATCCTTATGGAGGGAAGAGATTTCATCACGCTGTTCCCCGCTTATCTTGACGACACCTTTTTCATTTTCGAACTGCTTATCTGTTGAAGCAAGCCGCTTTTTAATTTCTTCTATCTTACCCTGTTCTCCGGAATCGGTGACGTTCGGAAGATCCTCATCGAGAAACATGGATACATACAGCGAGGTTTCTTTGTATAGATTTACATTAAACCGTTCATTCAGGTATAGGCCTGCCTTTTGCTGGTCATTCAGCCGGTAATCAAAGAACGTATAGGTCAGGGATTGGAATACCGGCCATAATGAGAAAATAGCGATCAACAGGATCGTCGGTACAATAAACAGCCACTCTTTAAAACCCATTTTCCACATTTGCATCACCCTTTCATGGCTGTGAGAAAAGCGCAAGCGCCTCGGGACAAGCAAAAACCGCCTGTCCCTGCGATGATACTTCCAGGAAGCTTTCCTTTATGTTCAGCGCCGTATGGACTGGAGGGCCCCGATGGAGATAAAGGAAACACGATAAGCGTTAGCGAATTGATGTTGACTTATCGTAGCGAGGGGACCGAAGTACACTAGGCGCTAGGCGCTGGAGCTAGACAAATTTTATACATTCTTATCTTTTGAGAAAAGCGCAAGCCCCTTCGTGACAGGAAAAACCGCCTGTCCTTGTATAGAAAAAGGCTCTAATGATGATTAGAGCCTCCTTCTGTTATATTTACTCAGATTTGCCAGCCTCTTCGATTGCTTTAGCTGCTTCATCCAGCCCTGTTCCGGAACTCAGGTATTTATGTGCCTGCACCTGGATGGTATCCGATACTTTGGAGTACTCAGGAGATACCGGGCGGGCAATTGTAGTAGTTAAAGCTTTTTGGAATCCAGGATAGGAAAGCATGACGTTCTTTGACTTAACATCCTCGTTATCAAGGAGCGCGTTGAATCCAGGCAGGTAACCGCCTTCTGTGCTCATGATCTTTTGGCCTTCTTCCCCAGCGGCGAACTTAACGAATTCCCAAGCACCATCAACGTTCTTGGAGTTTTTGTTCAGGCTGAGCAGCCATCCCCCAACAGAACCGCCATTTGGCAGCGGTGCGATGCCGACTTGTTCGACTTTGATTTTCACGCCGTCTTCCTGTCCGTTGATACGGCCGAATGCATATGGCCAGTTACGGGAGAACACTGCATTTCCTTGCTCAAAGTTTGTATGGGTTTCGCCTTCCATGAAATTCAGGATATCTTTCGGTGAGAAAGGCGCCTTTGTGAATTTGTACATAGCCTCAAGTCCGCCTTTGACATCGGAGTAGGACTTGGTATATTCCGTAACGTTAACTGTCAGGCCTTCGTATTGCTTGGATTGGTAGACAAAGCCGAACTTTGTCCCTTTTTCACCGGAATATTTCTCGGACATCGCATAAAGGTCATCATACGTAAAGTCGCCGCTTTCCAATTTCGCAGCATCTTCAGAACTTACGATATCTTTCCTGAAGTAAAGAAGTCCCAGGTCAGGGAAGAATGGCAGTGTGTACTGCTTCCCTTTGTAATTTCCGGAAGCCATTGATCCAGCGTTAAAGTCGTCCTTCTTGAGATCAGCTTCGTTCATTTTTACATCGATTGGCTCAAGGTATCCAGCCCCGGCAAACTCACCGGCCCAAACAACATCAAGGGACAAAACATCGTATTCACTTGATCCGCTGGATAACGAGTTTAATAGCTGGTCATGCATTTGCGCAGAATCGTTTGTCATTTGTGTCCATTCGACCTTGTACTTATCCTGGCTCGAGTTGAACGCATCTAACAATTTTTGCGTTGCTGGTGTATTATCATTTTGAGCGGCAAACTTAATGACTACTGGCTCACTCTTCGCATCTCCACCCGCTGGTTTAGCAGGCTCCTTGCTGTTGTCATCGCTGCTGCAGCCTGTTAAAGCAATGCTCGCCGCGAAGGAAAGCGCTAACAATTTAGTGAAAAAACTTTTCTTTTTCTTCATTAACAATACCCCCCTAAAGGTTTATACTTAAATTGTATATACAAGTAATTTACAATTATACTAAATTTTTATAATTTCTATTAATTTTTTAGGGTGATTACATAAGATGATTAATCAATCCAATAAGTCGGCGATTATTAGGGAATATTTTGAAACGCGATTGAAAAATCAACAAAACTACTTCATTCATCCCTCCTATGCCCTGGAGCAACAGCTCATGGATTGCATCGGGAGAGGAGAAGAGGAAGAGGCCAAAGCGGTCCTCGACCAAATCAATTCCAACGAACGGGCAAAGCTGGCGGAAGAGCCAATCAGGTCCTTAAAGAATTCCCTAATCTGCTCTTGCACTCTTTTTACCCGATCAATAATTAAAGCCGGAGTTCCACCTGAAGATGCATTCAATCTCAGCGATGTTTATATCCGCCAAATTGAAAAGCTGAATTCACCTAACGAAATCAAAGCACTAGAGTATGAGATGATATCTTCTTTCATCGATACATTAAAATCAGCCAACCGCCCTTATTACAACAACATTATCAATAAGGCCATCGACTATATTAACCAGGGTATCTTTCAGGACTTGTCCCTGGAAACAATAGCCGGCCATGTCGGAGTGACCCCAAGCTACCTTTCCATGCTGTTTAAAGAATCCGTGGGAATGCCGATTTCTCAATTTATTAATCACAGAAGGGTTGAGGAATCCAAGTATTTTTTGCTGCATTCCAAGCTTTCCTTAAGTGAAATTGCCCACTTGCTCGGTTATTGCAACCAAAGCTACTACACGCATTTATTTAAAAAATACATAGGAGTCACCCCAAAGCATTTCCGTTCCAATCCTGCCCTTGATGGACTACATAGTTTGGTGGACCAGAAGAATAGAGTAGTCATTCCATGATTTTTCCAAGACTGAATGAAAGAAGGCAACAACCACAGGGGTTAGTTGCCTTCTACTATATTTTCATGAATGCTTCCACACGTGTTGAGTGTAAGATATCACATATTAGTTATCATTTTGGGGTTATCGGCTAAATACGCAATAATGCGCCCTCAGGCTTTGGCAGCTCTTGTTCTGTTATCTGATTCATTTTGCAAAAATGGTTGAAAAATTGTTGTGCCAGTTCCCGTTCCTCTGGGTCGCTTTTCAACGAAACGATATCAAGCAAAATTTGAGCCATCCATGAATTATCAAAATAACGGTATTTACCTGTATTCCAAGTCATTTTGTGCGGAAACTTTTTGTTCACATAATACTTCCAGAAAAGCATTTGATCCGATTCTTGTTCTGTAAGTTGGAGCCTGTATACTGAATGAGCCGGAATATTTCCATTTTCACAAAGCTTGCCGATAAAACCTTCTTTCACCATATAGACACCTAGGATGCGCCTGTCCTTTTCAAGCATACTGGGGTCTGTAGATGTTAACAGGACGGCACTGTTTTGGTGCAACCGGATGGGTTTGTTTGGCTTCCCCTTGTTAATTCCACTTTTAATCTCACCTGAAGAGACCTTCCACTCCGAAAAAGAACGATCTTTTTCTTCTGTATCACACCAATAAACCATTTGGGATTCTTGATGAAGTTTATGATTTTTCATAAGCTTTTCATATTCCAAACGCAGTTCCATTTTTTTTCGTTGGAGCTTTTTTTCTTCTTCCTTCTTCCATTCTTCCTCTTTTCGTTCAATTTCTTTTTCTTGAATTATTTTATCAACTGAATTAGCTACCGTTTTATCATGCAGTACTAGATGCTTTCCAAATACATCAGGGAAAACAAACTTTTTATTTTCCGATCCAAAATGTATTTCAATAACCGATTCATTATGTTTAACGATACTACCCATGCCAAACCGCTTGTGTGTAACTTTCTTATTGATTAAATTCAATATAATAGTCCTCCTTAAGAATAAAAACTCGATTACTAATAGATCCTTAATTGGAAATTTTATTCAACTAAAGTCCTTTAAAGCCCACACAACTGTTTGCTTTTTTCTTCGGTTTCAAAAAAATATAAAAAAAGCGTATCCATAATTCTATCTGCGAAAATACAGCAGAATTCGGAATACGATTAAAAAAACAATTGTAAGACTATTTTAACACTTTTTAAAAAATATAGCAAATTTATTATTGACAACCCATTTTGCCGTGGGGTAAAATAGAAATTTTGTTAATCTTATTTTACTTAAAGATGCTTATTTTCAGTCTGTTATTTATATGTATTTGTTAATATTTTTTGGACCCTCACGACCATCTCAATGGGTGAATACAAGCTGAAAAAAGGTGAAAGCATAGATTGCTTTCACCCTGCCATAAAGCAGACTATTTCGTTTTATCTCAACCAGTAAGATTATGGCATAAACAGTTTCCAACGCCCTTCTGATACAACTTCAACCTCTCCATCAATCACTTTGATGGCCGTTTGATCATCGATTGCATAAGCCGGCCCCTGCATCTCGGCTGCCCATTTCTCTGCGGCAGCCATCGTGTTATACGGCAGCAGCTCGTGATTCAGATGCGGGAACATGGCAAAATCGACCAGACCCAGGCCGTCATCACCACCATTAGGTGGAGTCCAGCCAACGAAGAATTCCCCGATGTTAGGTGCCATCACCATGCTCCCAGCGCTCATTCCCACATAAACTGAACTCAGCGATGGCAAGAGATCTGCCAGCCCAGATTGTCGCATCCAGTGGCACAGGTAGAGGGCGTCGCCGCCCGACACCAGAAGGACATCCGCCTCCCGGACAAGCGGCACCCAGCGATCTTCGTCGATGCTGGGCAGCGCTGTGAGCTCCAGCACACCGACGGACTTCCAACCAAGGTCAACCATGGGATTCCCAGGAGTCCCGCTGATGAACTCCCAAACTTTGACGCCAGGACCGACCCAGGGGTGTCCGTACATCGCGGTGGGAATGCAAAGAGCGTTGCACTCGGAAATCGGTTTGTCCAGCATGCCAACCAACGCTTCGTGTATGCTTTTGTTAGTGACTCCTCCAGAAGAAAGTAGAAGTTTCATAACCAACAACTCCTTGGATTATTCTTAATTTTCCCTGTGCAAAACTTAGCGAACTATTCCAACACAATTTTTGCCACGCACTCGACGTCGCTCTTTTGGCTTTTTTTGATTACAATAACCCCACATTTTTATCCCATTGGTTCGGTAGATCAATCACCAAATTGGAATTAAAATTATCTTAGTCCCTCTTCTGCTTTATCAAGAAAATATGTAGCATCACTTGGTCTAAGATCCCAGTACTTTATCAAAAGTTCTATTATTTTCTCTCTTTTGACTTTTGCCTCCACCATTGCAGATACTGCTTTAGCAATATCTTCTCTCTTGACCTTATACACCTCTTCATCAATCATCTCTTGCCTTGCTGCCCGATTTCGAGCCTGAAAATCATCAAAAAATTTCAGCATATGCAACCTCCGTTATTCAAATTCAAATTTGTATCTTACCTCCATCACTCAAAACCTTCGTTAATCCCGAATAGAACCTTGTTATCTCCTTCCTTTTAATTAAGAGTAAATGGTATTTATTATTTAATAAACACCTTACTACATAACATTTTTAGGATTAGTAATAATATCAAACTCAAAGGGTAATCTCCCTAGTTGATCATTTTCCATATGCATTTCCGGATTGTGTTTTTCTTCCTACCTCTTTAAACAAATGTAAATTCCACTCAACACGGGAGCCTATTTAGGATGCATTTGCACCCTTTTTTATTTCCTCCTTATCTCTCCGTTTACTCACTTACTTGTATCACCCTTTTAAATCAGTTTTGCTTTCGAGTACAAAAACTTAATTCTCATACAAATTAGCAGGTGCTTTTTTATTTGATAAAAAGGAGAGGGGAGAAATGAGGATTACTGAGCTTTTATTTATGAACAGTAACAGCATCTGAACAGATTGGCAGTACCTAACTCTAAGAACAAAGGATAGCCAAAAGGAAAGCAAAAGCCAGGAAGAAGTTAACTGGCTCGATATTATGGCATGAACATAACGGAAAGTGGATTCATCTTTCTTGTTAAGCAGCACTGATACCCTCTAAAAAAAGTGTCGGTGCTGTCACAGACCTTTTTTCGAACAGATTCGGAAAACTAAGACACTATTAAACACCTTTAAGGAATGAGAGATAGAATATTTTTCTCACTATATGACTCTTATATATAACCAATAGAAATTTTGGTGTTTTTTTTGCAATTAGTTTAAAAGGAAATGAGGTGAAATTAAATATTTATTAATTAAATAAAGCAAGCACAAAAAGGTTTTTTAGATTTTTATCGCACTTATACTTTATAGAAAGGAATGTATTTAAATATGCTGAATTTATTGGAACAAAACGCTTGGTGGTTATCAATGGTTATAGGGGTTATTGGTATTATCATTTCTTTATTACCTACAGAAACAAAAAAATTATTGGTAAGTCTAATTAAATGGCTTATAAAGCCTACCAGCGTTATTATCCTTTTATTAATTATTATAATAGTACGTTGAGAGACGGCTAAAAGCCGCCTCTCATTGATGAGTATTATTGTTTCAGTTCCTAATCTATTATCAATTATTAAAAGGCGCTTCATACGTTTTTAGTCTTTCCCTAACCCAAATTAGAACATCTTCTGTCATTCGAAGGCACAGTTGAGCATCTTTCAATTCTGTTATTTCAGGATAGAGTGTACCATCTATCTTAGGAGCTTCTGTGCTATGCGCTCCTAAATCACAAGCCAAAGAATATAATTTATAGATGATATTATATCTTGGGTAAGAAAACCTTGTATCGCTTTCAAAAACGAATTTATTATTAGCGCTATTTTGATTAATATTGTTAGGTGCTGATACATTTTCAATATAAGTGTCTGTGCTTAGATTTCGCAAACCCATCGTCCACTTGTTACCGTCGTCTTTATATGGTGTAAATATACCAGTAATAATGTTACGACAATTCGATATACAAGAAACAGATTCTCCTTTTGCATAGTTTTCAATAGCTTCTGCATACATATCAGCAATACCTGGATGCTCTTTGCTTAACCAATCTATTAACAGAGAAGGATTCCTTGATTCATCGGCGGTTTGTTGTGTAAATGGTCTTAGCACTAACTTTCCTGCTGAATAGTTGATGTCTAAATTTAAAATATGTAAATTATGCACGAATTGCTTAAAATCTTCTATAGATTTATCTAACAAAAATATCGTTAGATCTCCTAGTTCCTTTTTTCTTAGCTGAGTATCTAAGTCTTCTACTGCCCTGCTTAGATCAAATCTATTAAAGATAGCTTCTAAACCACCTTTAATAATATTGTCTATTTTAATGTTATCTACAATCTCTATCATAAGGTAATTAAATTCTTCTGTGTTTATACCATCTGAATAAACCATTTTCAAAATACTTTTGATTGCTGAGTAAAACCCCTCAAATCCAGGATTATCCCAATCTGTTCCAATTTTGTAAGGTCTTAAAGCATAACCATAAGTTTCATAATGTTTACTCTGCCCAGCATTACAAAGAATTCTTTCCCAAGTAGAATTATTAGGTGTTTTGAAAAATGTTCGTTTTTCTAGTAACGATGCAATTCTTGATAATGCAATTTCATCAAATTTATCCATTTTAATCCCCCATTTTAAAGATGATTTTTTAGATTAATTAATACTACCAGCCTCCTTTTTATCTAGATTAATATAAGTATAATCAAGTTTGATTTGAAATGGTTGGACAAAAATGAAAGTTCAAATCATTTTTTACATTCAATAAGTTTATTTTATATTGAAAAAAACATTTCAATCGGCAATATCGCTTTTAGATAACAAGGATTAACAAATCGATAAGTGTAAATGTCTTGGATGCTTTAACCTTAGTAGGCTTTAACGGAGTTAGCCTTGAAGCTGATGATCCTCTATTATGATAATTCGAACAAACATAATAGCGGTGTTTCTTTTTTGTACCATCTTTTTTTGTTGATGTCGTAATAGCAGAAGTCATTCCATGACCACAATCAGGGTAACGCAAAAGGATATTGAGTAAAAATGGTTCATTCGACTCGCCATCAATATATTTCCTCTTACAATGACAAATCCACCTCAAATGAATTCATATTTGACAGGGGATGGATACCATTTACAACATAGTAAGTCTCTTTGGATAAGTAAAGAAACTCTACCTTCTCTTCAACGGCCTTTGCAATATTTAAATAATTCGTGATGATTTTCTCTGTCCGGTTCAATTCTAGAAGGCAATTCATAATAATTCCTTCAGTTTCTGAGTCCCCCAGAAGCTAAAGGAATTACTCCGCTGTTGACAATGGGTTTCGGACTTCACGAAAACCGAAGCGCTCAATTGTCTTACTGTCTCTATTTTATCAGACTTGAGTGCCTTCTCACTTAAAAAGTTGTTGAATCGTTCAACTCAATGATAGCTACCATTATCCCCGCACCAAACGCTGACAAGACTATACAGGCAATTCAATTGCCTTAATAAATTGCCTTAATAAACACACAATCTTAAAGAATAAAATCTTCCCAACTGTTTATTCCACATTCCTCATTGAGGTGTATAATGCAGCAGTATTAACCCTATTTTTTATAATCCTCTGATTCCAGCTCCCCTAATATAACAAAAGTGCCTGTCACTCCCCGAATTTTGTCGAATTAATACCAACAAAAAAAGGGGATTAAACAAGCACTTTTGAATTATTTCAAGACCAAATTTGCCACCGCTTCACAGTGTGTGGAGTGTATGCGGCAACACAAGAGGTGCTGGTGAGTGCATAAGTAAAATCATGGCGCGAAAAGTTTCCAATTCCTTCAGTGACAACTTCGACCGCTCCGTCAATCACTTTAAATGGATGTTTGATCATCAACTACATTCGCCGGCCCCTGCATCCCAGCAGCCATCTCTCTGATGAAGCCATCGTGTTACGGCAGCATCTGGTGATATGCGGGAACATGGCAAAATCAACCATACTCAGCGTTTCATCGCCACCTATAGGCGGAGTCCAGCTAACAAAAAAGTCTCCCATTCCATTAAATGGAATCACCCTCTTTAGGCAAAGGATTGGTTAGTTCGTTTATTTCGTACTATCTTGTAGTATCCCTCTCTATTTTCATCCTCCTCAAAATCAGAAATCCAATTACCTTCCTTAAACGCGCCCAACAATTTACTATTAACTGTATTAATTTCATACCTTGGTCTGCTACGAACTTCAAAGAGTTTCTTATATTCCTCTAAGTCTAATAAATGAAGGTATTCTTTACATTTCCTCACATCCAAAATAGGTAGCAAAGAAATAAATATATCAATTTTTATGCTATAATCCAGTTCCTCTGATGCTATTAATGTCCTTAACAGATTATTGGAAACATTTTGAGGCCTATTAATAATTAATTCTTTCTGTTCTACCGCCAAGTCCTGTATTATTTGCTTAAGTTTATCATCCCAGCTCTCATACGTTTCAAAAATGTTAGGAAGGTCATGAGGGTCAAGGTTGTTCTTCAAAATATGTGCTTTGACTGCGGTGGAATAACTTTTATACAAAATAGATATCGGTTTACTTGTAAATCTAAGCAGCTTAATTTTTATATCATCAGCAATATCCCACGTTAGTATCTCTATGACCTCTTCAAGTATAAATATTTCACTTGTAATTGTGTTAGTGTATTGGGTAATGTTTTTTTCTATAAAGCAAAAAACTTGATTTGAATAATTCTCTCGTATGAACGATAAATTTTCAATATTCATTGGAAAAATATTTTCATCAATAAGAATTTGTAGTTTCTCATCAGATATACCCTCAATATTGAACATATCATACGAAAAATCCAGCGAAATTATTATTTCTCTATATTTGTGATTTGATAGTTTATTACAAACTATTGAAGCATCGAAGAATTCCTTTGTCTTTTCGGAGCCGTAAGTTTTTTTCACTCCAAGAAAGTTCAAGGTAGATTCGTCACTATTTATAAAAGATATTAATGTAGAATCTAAAGATTCGTTTACACCGAAATATTCAATGATGTTCTCTTCCGAATACATAGCTAAATGATTCTTTAGTAATGAATTCCACAAATCATCATCTATAACATCTACAATTGATGAAATTGGAGTTTTCAAGAGTTCCACATAGGCGTTTTTTTGATCAGTCGATAATATTTTATTGTTCAATAAAAGTAAAGCTACTTTTTCATCATCAGTGATTGAACCGTTACTGTTTGATAATATAATATCAAGGTAAATACCAAAATTATTATTTACATATTGCGCCAATGGGGAATTAGGATTACTAAGCACCACTGTATAATTCCTTTGATGTATGTCTTTCTCTTCCTTAACCTGGTAAAACCATTTAAGCATTAATCGTAGATTCTCATAATTAATTTCGTAAAGTGAGTTTTTATAAACTTCTTCCATAAGATCTGAATTTGCCATGCCGATACTTACAAAAGAAACATTCAGTAGAATGAAACCATGTATCAGCTTATCAATATTAGGTTCTTCTATATTTAGGTAATCCGAACTGTTAGAAATATAACGCGATAGACAATTCTCGATATTTACATCTCGGATAATGTTATCTTCAGAGTAATAAAGAGTATATATTGAATATAGGCGTATCTGTTTGTCGGTCAAAGCGCTAGCTTTTGTTGCAGAAAAGAACATTTCCGGCCATTGCTGATTGAGACACTTTACATAAGCAGAAAGTTCCCTTTCAGAATTAAAATATTCCCCTATGAATTTATAGTTTCTATTATTCCTTAGTTGTTGCAATAACCTATTTAATAAAACCTGATCGATAGGTGTCTTCAATAGGTGTTGTAGCAAGTTAAAGTTAAGGACTTCTTCTTGGTCAAAATCCACCACTCTAAGTCTTTCAATTATCAAAGCTGGATTCTTAAGTTGATATCTAAACTCCTTAGCTTTTTTATCTGTAATACTTCGTAAAAAAGTTTTATCTACTCTGCTAAGACTGGTTTCATAGAAATAAGTCATGTAGTCAGCATAGGTTTCATCTATAAATCCATTACGAATAAGGTATTTCAACAAAGCAAAATATTCGCTACCCTTTATCTCATGAAAATTAGTTTCAACACCTATCTCATTTGTTATTGTTACTTTGAAAATGAAGTCTATATTTTCTCTTGTAATAATCTCATTAAGTTGTTTGCCTTGAGTTAAAATTACATTCTGTTCAATACTTAATATTTCGTTCTCTAAATTAAGAAGACAATTATTTAACTTTTTCTCGATAGCCTGTTTACGGATAGAATATTCCTCATTTAACTCTAGCTCCATCTTATGTCGTTGTTGATAATTATAGATGTTATTTAATTGCAATCGTTTTGCACTAAATACAACATCTAATTCCTCGTTGGAGGTTAAATGCTCTTTTCTAGCAAACTCAATCTCGGATTTCTTATTTGCAGCAATTTCTTTTAACCTATCAACTTCCGTGTTAACAAAATCTTCCTTTTTCGCAAAAAGTGTATATACCATACCTTTATTCAGCTGCAATTCACTAAAATCTCGAGGAAACAAATTCTTATAGGTTATGATAGCAAGCATTTTATTACAATTAAGTTCGGTTGTATTTATTCTGTTATAATAAATTATAAACTCATTATATATATTTTTTAGTAGTCTCATATCATCGATATATAATGAGAGTCCCTGTAAAAAGTTCTCATCAAACAACTCATAAATACCGCCTTCTTTAAAATGAGTTATGAACTGATCAAATGAATTTGAGCTATCGATTACGGGTACTATAGGTACAATATAATCAAAAAACTTTGTGCGGTCCTTTGATACAAAAATATCATCCCTTAAAAGATAGAAGAACCGAAGTGGATTTTTATTTTCTTTTTCAAGTTGTATATTCGCTAAGGTATTTACCTCACGTAAACGTTCAAAAACTCTATTAGCATCAAAGCGATCCATATCTTCAAAGACAATGACATCTGCTTCAATGTTTTCAAACAGGTACAAAACTTCATTTAGGTATTTATCGAAATAGGATTCTTCGCTTTCCTCAAATATCTCAATTTCGTTCCCCTGTAAACGGAATTTTCTAAATATATTTTTGGTCTTTTGTACTTTTATCAATGAGTACAGAAACATGGAGAAGGTGATAGCAACCAGAAGTCCACTTATGAGAAGCGTATTTTTATTTGTAAAAATCTCCAAAATATTTTTTATCCAAAGAGTTGATAATGAAGCCACAAACCCATTCCATGATTTAAACTTGGCAATATGTAATAAGGATATTATAAAGAGCATCGTAAAGAATGTGCTGAGTAGGATATTTTTAGCCCCTATTTTTTTCTTTACTTTAAAGTTTGTTTGAGGAATATTATCTGAGGGGATTTGGTGGATAAGTTGATTTATTATTTTTCCTTCTAATAAAGATTCCTTTATTTCAAGGTTGTCCTCTTTATCATGTTGTTTGAAATGTGCCAATGATATATGAACAAAACGTAAGTTATTATGCTTTTTTCTGTACGAAGCTATTACACTGCTTTTACCAGCGCCATACGCTCCAGATATAGCAACGTTTCGAACATCATGATTTTCAAAGATGTAATCGAGAGCATCCTCATAATGTTTTAAGTCTATATCACTAACTGGGGTAAGTTTTTGAAACTTATTTTTTTTTTCATTTTTCATTTCTATCCCTCTATCCTTTTTTATATCTCTCCAGCTTTTTAATCATCACATTTTAGATATGTCAGACTAATTATCAAAAACTCCCAACAAACCTGCCTTGCATCAATGTATAATTATACCACTAAATTTTTCCACATTCTAATAGGTAAATAATTTCTCACCATTAATTGCGATACTGTCTTGTAAAAAGAAGTATGTGTTCTAAATTTAATATGTAATTCAGTATTTCTATAATAGTTTTTTCGCGTTCATTATAAATATCTGCATTTTCTCAGTGGTACAAAATAATAAAAGCAACTACTCAATAGTTGCCTTTGTCATTACTATCTATTTAATGTACATGAATTTTAATCTCCACCGATTTTACCCCACTCGGACCCGCATTTCTTCGTTTTTTCAGTTCGAATAAAGTTTTCCGAAATCCCGTTTCCCCTCTTTTCCACACTCTTTTTCACACATTTTCTCACGCTTTTCCCCACTTTTTTTCACGCTTTTTCTCGAATACGAATAAAGTTTTCCGAGTCCATACAAATCAAAAAGGCAGACCCCGCAAGGGGTTGCCCTGTCTTTCTCCCGCCTATTTATGAAATCTTTTTTCTCACTGAGAAGAGAAATCGGAAATGTTTATTGTAGCGGGTTAGTGAGTTTAATGGTTAGTTACATAGTAGGGAAAAGGGTTTGGGCAAAAAAGGCATTTACCCATTTCTTTTTACTATTATTCTCTCTAATCTTGTTTGTATAGGTAAATACATTTCATTTAAAACAACTTCAATACTATATTGATTGTTTTGTATTACTAACGTTCTGAGTCTCTTTACTATTCGATATAAGAACCAAAGGTCGTAAGGTGTTAGAATATAATGTTTATCCTTAGTTTTAGCAAATTCCGCTTCCTGCAGGTGACTTAATTCTATAAACACACCATCATAATAGGCAAAAGATTTCCGCTTTTTTTTCGGTATTCGTGTGTAAGCACGGATCATATGCCGAAACATAAAATTTTTACTTTCCCTAATTTTTTCCTCATTATCCACGTAAGTTAAATCAACTATTGCATCTGTTATGTGTTCCAGTCTTTTTAAGATTTCTTCTTTCCCCCATGTTTTCATTTCCACCAATGAATGAAGTACATGTTTTAAGAATGCATGGGGTTGAAGATCAGTTAAAGGAACATTATAATTTATCAAGTTTAGAAATCTTGCTGTTTCAGTTACTACATCTTTTTTCACTATTAATTCTATGAACTTCGATGGAGTAATAATGTCAACTTTATTAGGATCATCAAATTTCGTTTTTATATATTCAATTTCATCTCCAGAAAGCTCACGATTAATAACAAAATACCACTTCTTTAATTCAAGTTCATGCCGAATTAAAAACTCTTTTATCCCCTCTACATCATTGTCTACTTTAGTTTTATCTTTTTTCTTCCAATCATGTTTTTTAGGTGCATACATTGAAAAAAATGTTCTTTTATTTAAAGAATTATAATAAAGCCCATCAACTTTGTTATCATGAACTGATCGGGTTGGATAATAATTAACATGGACTAATCTTAGAATAAAATTTGAGATGTTTTCAAATGTAAAATCATATGAATTCTCAATGCAACTCTGTATAAATGAAATTTTTATTACATCGGTTTCCAAAAAAACCCTCCCCTTCACAACTTTTTCCTGCTACTTTGAAACTTCAGATTAGTCGTCACTATCTGCCTCGTAAATTACTGACTCAATCCAATCATCTTCTTCATCTATCTCTTGTTTTACTTGGGTTATACCAAAAAGGATCCATTTTTTCATTTTCAATAAGGTTTCCAATTGTGCTTCCCAGTACTTTAAAAAGATTTCTCTATTTTCAGAAATAGATAGTAACTTATTATGTTTGCTCTGTAATTGTTCAATATTTTCCTTTGCATTATAGATTTTGAAATCTAAAAATTCTAATAAAGACACTACCTTTGCTCCAGAGAATATCTTGTTTTTAAATTCCCTTTTGCTGTATTTCTCTCTTTCAAACACTTTCTTTATATAACTAATTACAACTTCTATTGCTAAATTTGTTCCGTAATAAGATACTTCCATTGTTCTCTTTTCATAATATAATTCATTAGATATATCCCTTATAGGAAAATTAGGTTGACCTACAATATACTGATATCGTTCCAAGAACTTAATTATTTTTCTTACCTTCGCTCCTCTCCAGGTTGTTTTCTTTATCTCTTTATAGATTTCCATTTTAATTTTCACTCCTTATAAAAAATTGTATAACAAAAAATCGTAAATGCAATTGTCTTTTTGTAAATGAATTATTTACAAAAAGGGACCTATTTTCTGATTCTAATATTGACAATCTTCGGAAGATTGGTTTACATAATTGTAAGGGTTCAGTGGAGAGGAGCAAAAAATATGATATTAAGACATATTACTTTAAGTATTAATATCCCATCAATTTTGGAAGATGGATATTTAAAACCAGCTAATAAGCCTGGATGTATGGATCACGATTGTGTTTCATTCGAAGTTTATAATGGAAGTAATGCTTTTATAAAATGTTGCATGCATGAGGAGGGATTAGACGAGGAAGATATTGTACCCTTATATTTTGATTCAAATAAAATGAATGAAGATGGATATTATCCAGTAGAAAAAGTTTACGAAAAAGCATACTCAAAGAAAGAATTAGAAGTAAACATTAAGAAAGAAGTATTTCACAAAGAGTTTGGTATGATTTCTATTGGTATAATTACACAGGAAGAATATGATTCAATTGGAGAATATCGATTTGTTAAGGGGAAAGTACCTTTGAAATATTTAACAGAGGAATCAAAACAACGTTTAGGTATTCGTGATTCTAAATAAAGGGAGTGATTGTAACAGTCTCCCTTTATTTTTTACTATAGCTAATAAGGATAAATACTTTTCAATAAGTAGTTTTGACTTTCAGATAAGACGTCACATTTTCCTTCTCTTAAATGAATTTTGGTTAAAACCTGTTTACCTTCCTTCTGTACACTGACACTTTCAACATGTACAGATAAACCAGTACAACCTTAACACCTTTGGCTAAAACAGGATTCAGAAAGAACTTTACCACAGTAACAATATGAATAGATGTGCTTTAAAAATTATTATAACTTCCTGAGACTATCTTTCTACATTATCCAGGAGTCATTCATTTTAAGCTGATTCTTGCAGTTTTCTGTTCTTTAAATAGTATAAATACGTTTGTAACTTATCAACCATATTCGTTGTTAGAACAGAATCATTAGTAGCAATAATTTCAATAATCTCCTCTTTATTCGGAAAGTTTTCTGTGGAGTAATCTTTAATGCTATTAAGCTTATTCCTTAATTCATGGTTATTTGTTTCTTTGTACAGAACATCTACAAATTCTGAGTATAAGTCCCATGTATGGTATCTGTGAAATATTTCATATGTAATTTTTAATTCATCATTGATTTCTAATGACTTTGAAATATTCTCTATGGCATTCTTATATTCATGTTTTTCCTTAAAGTCCATCCCACCCCAACGGTTAGAATAAGTAAGATTGGTGAGAGTTACCTTCATTAAAGGCTTAGAAACTTCCTTTAAATTATCCAAAGTTGCATATGCTTCATTTACAGCTTTTCTAAGTTCTGCTTCAAAGCCCGCTCCACTAAATCTCTCAAATTTATCAAGATTTATAAAAGCACTTGTTACTGCACCCGCTACAATCGCTAAACCCATTTCTACTGTTTGTCCCATGTATCCAAAATATATCGAAGGAACAAAAATTAAGAGTATTGTTAAATAAATTTTCATGTTATTTTATCCTTTTTTTTATAGGTAAGATACAAATAATACTAACAATAATGTAATCATAAAATAAAAGAAGCCCTCAGAATCGAGGGCTGGCTTGGTCTACCTCTTAACCAACCTGATTGTCGGTTCTGGCTCTTTGTAATTTAAAGTACCTTTAGGGAGATTGCATAACATTTCGATAAACTCTTGCGGTACTCCCATTTCCTGAATAAGTTGCAACTCGTTTTTTACATTATGTTCAAGTAGCATTAAGATGCTCTTTTTCAGAACTACAGGTTCCTGTAATGGATACACATCGTCTAAAGGTTCTTTTGTCCTCATTTTTCTCATCGACATTTGTTTCTGTAATGATGTATATCTACTTTCATCAATTATGTTTAGTTGGTAACTTCTATATATCATTGCACCAATGGAAACTTGCCAATACTTCTTTAACTCTATAAAATGCAATAATGAAGTGGATGTAACTGATTTTGCAAATGCCTCTGCAGGCAACAATAGTGCTGATGCAAAACGGTTTGCTTGATTCTCCATAGCTTTTATTTCTTCTCTACTAAGAGTATCTTGATTATCTATATCCTCGTGCATAAGGACATGACCTAACTCATGTCCGCCGTCAAACTGTCTCCTAAACGCCGATTGTTTGTCATTCCCAAGGAAAATAAAAGGTCTCCCTGTTCGGTGTTGACAAAATGCATCTACTTTTTGGCTATCTGTATCAACAGAGAATACCATGATTCCATTTCGTTCTAACAAGTGTACAATGTTAGCAATTGGATTTTCACCTATGCCCCAATACTCTCTAACCCTTTTTGCCAATTCTTCGATAGCATTGTTATCATCCCAGTTTGTGTTTAATTCCGATACATCTGGTAAGTTCAAATCTGGGAATTCTATTAAATCGGATAAATAGCTGTAGATATATCCAGCTAATAATGACTTATTAAGTTGCATTTCTTTACTCATTTTCGTAGCGGTGGCATTGGCACGAAAAAAGGTATTCCCAACATATTGTTCTTTGAAATCTTTGTAAAAAAAACTCTTTGGAAACCCTAAAGTATTAATTAAAGCCATCATTGTTTCTTGCTTGGGCATATGTTCACCAAGTTCAAATTGCGAAATAGCCTGTTTTGAGACTCCAATCGTGTCAGCAAGTCCTTTTATAGTCATTCCTCTTACTAACCTTGCTTCTCTTAGTCTCTTCGGATTAAAAACGGTTTCCTGATTTACGTTCATAATTACTGCCCCTAACTAAACAAAAGTTTCTCTAAGATGTAGTCTTTCCTTTTAGCTTAACTACAATATCTTCTTCTAATGGTGTTTTTAGTGGTGTTGGAATATCTGATAGTTGGTAGTTATTGAGTGGCACAAGAACCTCAGTATCAATATTAATTGAATCTGAAATATCCTCTTTGTAAATCCAATCTTCTTGGTCTGGTCTTAAAGCACCTTCAAAATAGGATTCTTGCTTACTATCATAAGTGACAATAATTCCAAAAGGCTGGTTGTCTATACCCAAAGATAGAGATTCTTGATATGGGGTATCACCGTAAATTTCATCTAACGTCATTCCCATATCTGTTAGACGTACTGCATTAGATGAAGCGTATTCCCCTCTGTAATTACATGGTGTGGGTATATATTTTTTTTGGGGGAGTTTGGACACCAGAATAAATATATTCCTTATTGTGTCATGAATCACTATATATGGGTGAAACCCTGCTCTTTTTGGAATGACCTTCATTAGTGTGTGGGGATTATCCTCTATCATTGTTGCGACACTCTCATTAACCATGTCATATAATAAATGTGGAGCATGTTTTTTTGTTCTGGTTACTGGCATTAATGCAACAAGATCTTTATAGTCCTTAATTCCTTTTTGAATTCCTTGGACAATTAGAGCTCGTTGTTCACTGGTAAGCATACACTTTTCTATTATTTTATCCACTCTATCACCTTCCACACCATAATCTACCATTATTATTTACCTTTTTCGTTATTTTGTCAAGTAACTTTGAAATCAATTACAAAAAAATAAAGTTATAGTCTTTTAGATCCTTCAACGTCAACAAAAAAACACGTATGCGATATAACATACGTGTAATTCACTCCTGCAAAATTAATCTACTGAACCTACTCTTCCCTATCTTTCAAATCATAATTCAACTTCATTTGTAGAATTTCTTTCCAAGTCCCCTATAACGTAACACTTCCATCTTCTCCATCCACACTAAAATCCGCATCCAAATCTTCCTATACTTGGCGATGTCAGAGCTAATCACATTACCTTCTAACTAAAATATGATTCCTGCCCCTGCTGTTTGAGGATTCTCCTTCGTAGATATATTTGAAGTTTGAGCATTAGATGGGAATGCCGAGGATTTGAGTGGCAGTTCCTTGAGGTAGTTCATCTATTGCTATGTCATTAATATACAACTCATTTTTTCGTTCGTCTATACTTCAAGTGTCGGACCCCTGCTTGACCCCCGTAATAGGAAAAAGACCGAAGGTCACAGGGCTCGATACCTGTTGATCTTGGGTCTGGATTTCGAGTGTTTTTCTCTCGTTTTGTCCCGCTTTTTGCATTGGATTTGAGAAGACTATTTTATAACTGTGGGATGTTTATTATGACTGTCGTTAGTATATTGCTGGGCTACAGATATTTCTTGACATTCAATTCCTTCTGTACTCAAACAAAGATAGGTAACTGTAGTTTATAATTACTTAAAAGTAATAAATTAAGTGAATCTTATAGAATACAAGGAATTACTTTGATAACACCTTGGGCACACCATATTAGAAAAAGGAGCAACGGGGGATCCACAGTAGATACATTTTTTCCCTTCATAATTCTCTTGACTTTCCTTATGAAAACTAACAGTTTTTTTTTGAACTTGTCTTTTTAATAGTGGCTGGAGACAATCTTCACAACTCGCTTCCAGTATATCGTCTGAGGAGATAACATTCTTTTTTCCACATTCTTTACAAGTACGAATAATGATTTTGTTTTCAGTCAAGAAGTCCATTATGGATTTTTTAATATCGTTCATTGGATTATATGTATAAAATATTTCATTTATTTTTTTGACTAACTTTTTATCTGCAAGAATTAACTCTCTAATTTTCTTATCACATCCAGGGTCTGCTTTACACACTTCATTCAATAGCCAATTCTTCATTTCATCCTTTCGACTAAGCATAAAGGCATCCCCCTCAATCTTTTAAAATATAATACTGCTAATTATTATACCAAATTTTATATATTTTTTAACATAATATTACAACTTTTCATGTTCCTTATACGGCAGTAGACGCTTCAATTAACTTACGCCTCATTTCATCATCAATTATAAAACTTCCTTTTCCCTTTAATCCTTATAGAAAAAATAGGAAAAATCATTTTCCCTATTTTTTTGTATCTACTATGTACATGAATTTTAATCTCCACCGATTTTACCCCACTCGGACCCGCATTTCTTCGTTTTTTCAGTTCGAATAAAGTTTTCCGAAATCCCGTTTCCCCTCTTTTCCACACCCTTTTTCACACATTTTCTCACGCTTTTCCCCCACTTTTTTTCACGCTTTTTCTCGAATACGAATAAAGTTTTCCGAGTCCATACAAAACAAAAAGGCAGACCCCGCAAGGGGTTGCCCTGTCTTTCTCCCGCCTATTTATGAAATCTTTTTTCTCACTGAGAAGAGAAATCGGAAATGTTTATTGTAGCGGGTTAGTGAGTTTAATGGTTAGTTACATTAAGTCCCAATCTACAAACAGCCTCAACATGCGCTGTCTGCGGGAACATATCAACTGGCTGGATATATTCAACATTGAATATCCCGCTCAATGTCTGGATGTCCCTGGCCAGTGTGGAAGGATTACATGACACATAGACAATTTTCTTTGGTTTAACTTTTAGCAGTGTCTCCAGCAGCTTGCCGTCAAGGCCGGTTCTTGGCGGATCCACAATGACGACATCCGGCCGCCAGCCTTCCTTTGTCCACTTCGGCAGCAGCTCTTCCGCCTTGCCTGTTACATATTTGGCATGGTTAATGCCGTGGCGGGCGGCGTTTTTCTTGGCGTCCTCGATGGATTCAGGAATGATGTCCATCCCTCTGATTTCCCCAGCTTTGTCTGCGACCCAAAGTCCGATTGTGCCAACTCCGCAGTAGGCATCGACAACCTTTTCAGATCCAGTCAGCTCGGCTGCCTTTTTCACCTCATCATAAAGTTTAACCGTCTGGACGGGATTCAATTGGAAGAATGTCCTGGCGGAAAGCTCAAACTGTAGGTCCCCGAGTGTTTCCTGGATAAAATCGCTGCCCGACAACGTAGCGGTTTCTTTTCCAAAAATCAATGAAGTTCTTTCCCCGTTAATATTCTGGACAATTGACTTAACTCCCGGAAGCCTCTTCGTAATTTCTTCTATTAATAACTCCCTTTTCGGAATATCCCGCTGTGTCGTAATCAGCACGACCTGCAGTTCCTTAGACTGGACGCCAACACGGGTAACGATCGTGCGCACGATTCCTTTGCGGTTTTTTTCATTATAAATAGGAATGCGCAGGTCCTGTAGAATCTGCCTGACCATCAATGTTGCTTCTGTTGTCGCGGAATGCTGGACAGCGCATTGTTCGATGTTGATAAGCTTATGTGAGTTCAGGCCATACAGGCCAGCGAGCACCTTGCCCTTTTCAACACCGACCTGGAAGCTGCTTTTGTTTCGGTATGACCATGGATCTTCCATTCCAATCATCGGACGGATATCGAGTTCATCAAGCTTCAGCTTTGTGTGACGCTCAAGTGATTGCATGACAATGTCGCGCTTTTCGACGAGCTGCCGCTCATACTTGAGATGCTGTAGCTGGCAGCCCCCGCACTGTTCATAAACTGGGCAGGGCGGAGCCACCCGATATGGCGAGGCTTTACGGATTTTTTTAATCCGTGCTTCGGCGAACTTCGGGTTGATTTTCGTCGCCTCAACGACGACTTCCTCACCAGGCAGCGCGCCTGGCACGAAGACAACCTGCCTTTTGAAATAGCCGACACCTTCTCCGTTAATGCCGAGCCGCTTGATCGTAAGCGGGAATGTCTGCTTCGTTTCTATTTTAATGGCCTGTTCTTTTTTCATGATGTTCACTCCGTCTATTTCCCTCTTCGTAAATGGGGCAGTATTTTGCTTCTCAAATGAAGCACAGGAATCGACCCCCGCTTCATTCTATGCTTCTCCACAAATAGAGGGAGGCGTAGCTGAGGTAGGGTTCCCAGCCGGTTTTGTATTGTTCCATTTCTAGTTGTGTGGGTTTGCGTTCGAGTTGGTATAGTTTTTTAAGTGCGTTTTGGATGCCGATGTCCCCCATTGGAAATAGGTTCTGGCGGCCGAGTCCGAATAGCAGGAAGTTTTGGATTGTCCAGGCGCCAATGCCGCGGATTTTGATGAGTTTGTCGAAAATGACTTGCTCATCCTCCTGCTTGAGCTCCTCCAAGTCCAGTCCACCTTCTGTGACTGCTTTGGCGATATCAATAACATACTCCGCTTTCCTGCCGCTGAATTGCAGGTCCCTTAGTTCTTCGACCGTCAGCATAGCAACCGTTTCCGGATCCGGATAAAACCAGGCGCCGTCTTTTTCAAAACCATACTTTTTGACGAATCGTTCTGTCAGCTTAATGGCAAAGGCCATATTGAGCTGCTGGTGGATAATACATTTCAAAAGGCAGCCGAACGGGTCGAAGTCGAGAATGAGCGGTGTTCCGATATGTTCTTCGAAGATGGCATTGAGGTCAGTTTTGCCAAAATGATGATGAATATCCTTTAACGGCACTTCCCATTGGAATACTTCCGCAAGCCGTTTGATGATGCGTTCTTTATCGCCACTTTGCGCTTCAACACTGAATCCTGGCTGTTCAGTAGTACCGGTTGCGGTCACTTTGGCGGTAAACGGTTCGCCGTCCAGCCGAATCGGTACTGTGATCGTCCTTTTTTCCAGGTCAAGCGCATTGAGCGGGTCCATCGAAAGCCGGTCAAGGACCATGTCAAAATTATAAGGGCCGTCTATTTGAATCATTTCCTGCCACACAATGGTTTCCCCTTTGTCATTTTTCCTGATTATAGCATGTTTTTAGCGGATGGCATAAAGCCAGACAGTTTCAGGTTTGTTTAATCTGTTGCGCATATTGATATTGTCATCCTGTCACCGCCATTGGTACAATGATGGTAAATATTAACTAATGAAGAACTTTATTTGGGGGGTTAAAAAGATTTTCAGTATAAATTCCAGAAGGAATAGAGTACTTGTTTTACTGTCGCCGCTATTCATCATTGGCACCGTCCACCTTACCACTTCAACTAGCCACACTCACCTTTCTGACAATGCCTGGATCATGACCGCATTAACCTATTGGGGCCTATCCGGATTGATGATAGCCTTATTCATTTCAAAGCTAGAACTTAAGGGGTGGTTGAAAAACCCTGTTTTCAGCCGGAAGTGGCTAGTCATTGGATTATTGATAGGGATTTTCCCGGCACTGGGCATCCTACTTCCTAACCTGAAGCTGCTCGCGGACTATCCGGTGATTACACTGTTTTTATTTCTAGTTGCACTTATAAACCCTCTTTTCGAAGAAGGGTATTGGCGGGGACTGCTATTGGATGCCGGCAAGGATTATCCCCGCTGGGCAATTATTTTATATTCCACTTTCTTTTTCGTATTGAGCCATCCGTTAATGTGGGGAGTCTTCTCAATCGCCAACCGATCCGTTCAGATGTACATCACTTTGTTTATAATGGGGATTGTTTGGTAATTAATCCGTTATAAAACTGACAGCCTGCGTTGGCCGATCATTTCCCACATGCTTGTGGATGTTGGGAATTTGTCCGTGTTTGTGTTTTTAAATCTTTATATACCGCCTGGGATGTAGCAAAAGGGACACTGCCATGGTACAGTGTCCCTCAAATTATTTTTGACTTCCTGTTAGTTTCGCGCCAAGTTTATTTTTGCCAAAACTTATCCTACCTAGACTACCTACTTCACATCCACGACTATCTCGCCGAAATAGGTATTGCCTATCGAAATTTCCAATCTCCAAATCCCCGGTTTGGATAATGACATATTGGAGGGCATAGAGCTGTCCGATCCTCTAACGCCATTCGGACTGTAGCTTAATTCTCCATAAGACCAAACCTTTTTCACATTCTGGGCACCTGCGTTTTCAACCAATGCCATTTCTTTTTCACCGGTTTCTTTGTGAATCGCAACTACTTGGAAGTTTCCGCCTTCAATAGTCTTTTCGTCTCCCCAAAAATGCCATAGCCATTTGTTGACTTTTCCAGATTCAAAATTCGGGCCAATTAGCCCAACTTTTCCTTCCTCTCCAAGCAAGTAATCTCCCTCGGTAGATTTAAATTCTGTGGACAGTTCCCAACTGTTTGATTTCCCCGCTGCTTGAATGATTTTCTCAGGTTTTGAACTAACCTTCGTTTCCTCATTCTCTGAACACCCAGCCAGAAAGATAGCAACGAGTAACAACATAAGGGGAAGCGTTCTTTTCACTTCTTTCCTCTCCTTTATATTGGTTCGATTGGCACCGCCGTTCTATTTCCCGCCTCAATAATCACTACATTTTCCAGCTTTCCCAATGCAGCTTTCTCCACTTCAATGACAAAGGTTCTTGGAGTTGCATTTTCATCCATCCACCCCTATTCCTCTTTCACATCAAGGTTTTTATAAAATTCGTCGACAATTGGGTGGATATCCGGTTCTGTATAATAATAATGCCCATCCACTTCATTTAAAGTGAATTGAAGGGTTCGTTTGTCTTTTTCATACAGATTGATTGAATATCGCCAGCCAACGCGTTTCTCCTGATTCTCCTCTGGAATGAACTTTATCTCATTGATTGTGTTCAGGAACTTATCAATCATAGCTTTGTCCGTAATCTTCTTCTTATATCCCGTGCTGCCGTCCCATATGACGATTTTCGAAACTTCGTCCAAGTCTTTCCCATAAAATTCGGGAAGGGTTTTGGTTTCCAGTCCGCAGCCAGCAAGCATGAGTGCCATGGCTGTTCCGACTAAAATACGAAGGATGATCCCTACAGGCTTCCGCTTTGCATGATCCTTTCCCATAAAATCCTCCTATTTGGGTATTTGTCTTCTTTTTGAAAAAGATGAAAAAAGCGCATCAATCTTTACGACTAATGCGCTTTTTCAAGCTCAATCCACTTCCGGCCGGGCATCAAAGAAACTAAGAAGCAACGTCAACCCAGCAGCTATGCCGAAAAGGCCTGAATTCCCCATTGCAATCATCAATAACTGGGCAAGTGAGTGTTCCCACATAGCCGGCCCGCCCCCTCCGTACTCAAAAGTAGCGACTAAAGGAAGTAGGATGGCAAGAACGAAGCAGGGAACCGCTGCAAACCATAATAATCCGTGATTAATTTTGATAGACCACTTTTTAATGAGTACTAAAGAAAGATAAAGGCCGAAAATAATCGAACTGAAAAATTTTGCCCAAATAAGCGGCGTTAAATTAAACGTTCCGCTTGAATCGTTCTTCACTACATTTTCATAGTCAAAAGCAAATTTCGATATAATGACTAAGCCGGCGACCCAGAGTAGATACATCAAATATTTCTTCCCGCGTTGCTTTTGCAAAAAAATCACCCCATACTAAAATATGCCTTTATGGCTGGGTTCTGAATCGCCAATTCTCACTGGTTAATTCTCAGGATAATTATTAGTCACTTTAACATTATTTTCATTCAGCTTTTCCAGGATATACGCTTCGACATTCCTCAGGTTTGCCTTATAAGGAATCGTGATATGCTTTCCATCCGCAGTTATGAATTCGTAGTGATCCAAAAACACACTGCTGTCGTCCTTTCTTTCCTCATAGACCTGCTTCACTTCTTTTAAACTGCCCCAATCATATGTGTCTGTTTTATTGAAGGTTTTCAGTTCATTATAATGAAGCCCTGCATTATCTATGTAGTAATAATGAGTGGCACCGAGCAGGAAAAACGGGATGCTAAGCGCGATGACCGCTAACGAAATCCACCTCATGAATTTCAAGTTATGTTTGGACTGAATGATAACATGAAGGATCATCACAATCGGAATCAAGATCATCCCGATCATAAAGGTCACATAGCCGGAGCCCGGTGCTTCAAACAGCCATTGATCCCTTGTTTGAAAAAAAGAATTATGGATTAGAAAAACAATTACATACGGCATGAAAAAACTGCTTACAAATAGGATGATGGCCCAAACAATCATGAATACAGGCCGTCTTTCTGATGCTGCAACTAAATTACTCATCATTTCCCCCTTGGTTTTATATCCCTTATACTATTTTTTCTCTATGTACTTTTTAACCATGCTGGCAATAGTGAAAATTCCAATCTTCCTGGCACCCCCTACTGTAACTGAAAATTTCGCCAACTTAATTTTACCATATCTTTAACATATATTGGGTATTTTTAAATACTCAGATGGGTTGAACTTAGTTATTACATCATTTGATAAAAAGAACTGGTTGATTGGAGCTCAGGCATGTAGACTCCTGCGGGATAGAGCAGCAAGGGGAGACCCCGCAGGAGCAACGCGACGAGGAGGCTCCACTGATGCCCCGCGGAAAGCGAAATGCCCGGAGCGGAACTGGTTGATTGGAGCTCAGGCATGTAGACTCCTGCGGGATAGAGCAGCAAGGGGAGACCCCGCAGGAGCAACGCGACGAGGAGGCTCCACTGATGCCCCGCGGAAAGCGAAATGCCCGGAGCGGAAATCAACCACCTCGTTCCCGTTTGAATACCTATCTTTTTACAACCAATAAAAAATGGACCCTATTGCTAAGGTCCATTTCCTTTAAGATTTCTTTTGCTTCATCAAATGGTCAATGCTTTTGAATTTGTATCCTTTTGCTTTAAGATCAATAATCACTTTTTCAAGCGCATCGGCATTGTCCTTTGAGACGGTGTGTAAAAGAATAACGGCGCCGGGATGGATTTGCCTCATGATATTGTCATAGGAATATTGCCAGCCTCGTTGAGCGTTGACGTTCCAGTCGACAAATGCCAGTGACCAGAATACATGGGTATAGCCTGCTTCTTTGCTAACCGCCATTGACCTGTCGCTGAAGGTTCCCCTCGGCGGACGGACATAAGCCATTTTCTTTTTACCCGTCAGTTCCTCGTAACCGGCACGGACTTTCTCAAGTTCTTCTTTAATTTGCGCGTCGGGAATTTTCGTGAAGTCGGGATGTCCCCATGAATGGTTGCCGACGATGTGGCCTTCCGTCACCATCCGCTCGACATATTCCGGTGCGCTGTCGAGATAATGGCCGGTGACGAAAAAGGCTGCTGGCACCTTTTCTTTTTTGAGTACATCGAGAACTTTGCCGGTATAGCCATTTTCATATCCATTGTCAAAAGTAAGATAGATAATTTTCTCGCCTGGATTTCCTTTGTAGACAGCACCATGTTTGTCGAGAAGCGTTTCGAATTGCCAGCCTGCATCTGCCGGCTGTTCGTTTTGCCCGCGTTTAAATCCCCAGCCGAAAGGGGTATTTGATGTTTCGCCCTTGGCCAAGCCTGGAATCATCGTCAAGACTAAACAGACCGACAGCAAAAAAATATATAAATTTTTCATCGATGGATTCCTCCAAAAAACTCATTTTTCTTAGTGTGGGGAATCCTTCTCGATAATAATGATGGCAATATTTTCTCCAAAAACGGACTTTTCTCCGGCATTGAGCATTTCCCGGGAAATTCCGCCAAATTAATGCACGAGATTACTTACAGGCGGGTCGGGTCCTCAATTCTCATGGAATCCACTTCGCCGCAGTTGGCGCAGCATGTAATCAACATGGATGTCCCAAGCGAAAAGACAGCTCCGGGTTTCCTAACCTTGTCATAGCCTGAATTGCCGATTTTGCCAATTTTCATCTCCGTGTGTCCACATTTTTTGCACATGAATGGTTCATTTAAATGATTGGCCATTAAGCTTCCTCCTATTAAAAGAGGTGCGGAAAACAGTTATTCCGCACCTCTTTGCTGTCTTATTTAAACACCGGCTCCTTGAACTGCGCCAGTTTTTCTAAAGATGATTTGTCGACGTCTGCGTGCAGGCTGTTTCCGTGTGAGTCCATGGTTACGACAGCAGTAAATCCTTCAACCTTTAAATGCCACATCGCTTCTGGAATCCCGAATTGCATCAAGTCGACGCCTTCGACTGATTTAATGCAGTCCGCGTAATATTGCGCTGCTCCTCCGATGGCATTCAGATAAACTCCGCCATGTTCCTTAAGCGCGGCAAGGGTTTTCGGGCCCATTCCGCCTTTTCCGATTACCGCGCGAATGCCAAATTTCTTCATAATATCGCCTTGGTACGGCTCTTCGCGGATACTCGTTGTCGGGCCGGCTGCTTTCACGTGCCACTTCCCATCCCCATCCTTCAGCATGACAGGGCCGCAATGGTAGATGACCTGCCCGTCCAAATCGACCGGCGACTCATTGGTCGACAAATATTTATGAATCGCATCACGGCCTGTATACATCATGCCGGTGATTTTGACAACATCGCCCACCTTCAGGGTGCGAATCTGTTCTTCTGTAATCGGTGCCTGGAGTGTGATGACTCCTTCAGAGGCAGCGGCGGTTTCCTGTTGGGCAAGCGCTTCGTCCTGCCTGAAGTCAATCATCTCGCCCTCCTGGTACATCCAGTCAATAATATCACCTGTTTCAGGATGCACATTGACTCCGAGACGACGGAATGCCCAGCAATTATAGGCTACTGATACGAAGAAACTGGCAGGAATCCTGTTCATGACGCCAATTTTGCAGCCAAGAAGAGTTGTTTCTCCGCCAAAGCCCATCGTCCCAATGCCAAGTTTATTTGCATTTTCAATCACGTATTCTTCAAGCTTGCGAAGGTCTTCATTCGGATTTACGTCGTCATTGGAACGGAAAAGCTGTTCTTTCGCGAGATCGTAGCCAGATGAACGGTCACCGCCGATACCGACGCCGATAAAGCCTGCTGAGCAGCCCTGCCCCTGCGCCTGGTAGACGGAATGCATGATGCATTTACGGATGCCATCCAGATCGCGTCCTGCGCGGCCAAGTCCCTCTAGTTCGCAAGGAAGGCTATATTGGATATTTTTATTTTCACAGCCGCCGCCTTTCAGGATCAGGCGGACATCGATGTAGTCTTTCTCCCATTGTTCGAACTTAATAACGGGCGTTCCGCCGCCAAGGTTGTCCCCGCTGTTTTCTCCTGTTAGCGAGTCGACCGAGTTCGGGCGCAGCTTTCCGTCTTTTGTCGCCTGAGCGATGGCGGCTTGTATCGCTGCTTTCATTTCGATTTGATTGGCACCGACTGGAGTTTTGATTTTGAAAGTCGGCAGCCCTGTGTCCTGGCAAATCGGCGAAACCTGTTCGTCCGCCATTTTAATATTGTTCGTAATAGTCGCAAGGCTCATTGCCGAACGTGTCCCGGCGTTTTCCCGCTCCGCCGCGGCCTTGATTGCCCGCCGGACATCCTTCGGCAGCTTCGTTGATGTTTCAACAATTAATTTGTACATGCTTTCCTGAAATTTTTCTATGTTCACTGTCTTCTCCCCCTTGTTTCCAACAGTTCCAGTGTGAATTTTGAAACAATTCCATCCTTGTTCATTATACTGCTAACTTGCGGGGGATTAAAGATAAAAGCGCTTTCGGAATCGAACATTTTGCCGGTTATTTTTGCAAAAATAAAACCCCGCTCTCGGCGGGGTTTACATGTCGCGGTGATTGAACTCGCGTACTTTTAATTCAATTTCGTCAATGATTTCAAGCAGGCGGTCGATGTCGTCAACGTCCGCTTCTTCCGGTTCAATCGCGTCAAGCAGGTCCATGAACATGTTCAGCCGCTGTTTCAGGAAGGTAACCTGCGTGTCTTTGTCGTTAATGTCTTTGCCCAAGTGGTTCGCTCCTTTCGTCTCGTTTACCATCCTACCCGAAAACGAAGAGTTTTTCTAGTCGTATTATTCCACACCAGGCAAAAAATCAATCCCAATTGCAGTGCCTTCCCGGCTTGAATCCGCCGCTCCGTACATTTCTCCTGTTTCCTGATTGAACTGGATTGCCTGAACGTTGCCAATGATATGCGGGTCATCGCCAAACTCAAAGTTCATTGATTCAAGCTTCCCTTTTGCCAGCGGGTCAATCCCTTGCTCCCAGGACAGCAGCATGCCGGGCGTCGAAAATATCCGTGGTTCCTCAATCGCATCCTTCAAATCCATCCCGAAATCGACGATATTCACAATCGTCTGGAAAACGGATGCGATAATGGTCGGTCCACCCGGGGAGCCGAGCGTCAATACCGGCTTGCCGTCCTTAAACAAAACGGTCGGACATTTACAGCTGACGGGGCGTTTTCCTGGTTCAGGCTCGTTCACCCCTCCCGGAACCGCGTCGAAGTCAGTCAATTCGTTGTTCAGTAGGAATCCATAACCCGGCACCATGATGCCTGAGCCAAAAGGATGCTCAACCGTTGACGTACATGCCGCGATATTCCCCCACCGGTCCGTGACGGTAAAATGCGTTGTTTCCGACCTTTCCGACTCCTTCGGCTGCCTGATGACCGGCCTGCCTTTACCTTCCTGGTACTTCCATGGATTGCCGAAATCAATGTCCGGATTGCGGAACTCGAAATTAATATATTTCAGCCTTTCCGCCAAATAACGTTCATCACCAAGTCCTTTAAGCGGAATATCATTGAATTTCGGATCGGCGATATAAGCAATTTTATCTGAAAAAGCAAGGCGCATGATTTCAACAAACAAATAGTATTTTTCCCACGACTTCGGTCCGTAGGAAGCCAAGTCAAAGTTCTCTAGCAACTTTAATATATATAGCAGACTTTGGCCTCCGGCAGTCGGAGGGCTTGCTGATGCAATCTCATAACCTTTGTACGTTCCGCGAATAGGTTCATCAACCGTATGACGGTAATTTTTGAGGTCGTCCATCGTCATGAAACCGCCGAGGCCTTGCAAAGTGTTGACGATCGCTTCAGCGATTTCTCCTTCGTAGAACGCATCAACACCTTCTTTTTGCAAAATACGGAACGTTTTTGCCAGATGAGGCTTCTTCAGCAATTGCCCTTCTTCGAACTTATCTCCTTCCGCAAAAAAGAAATTCCGTGCTTCATCACCAAGCCTGTAGCCGAAGTCATCAAGTGAATTAAGGATAACCCAATTAAGCGGGATCCCTTCCTCACAAGCCTGGGCAGCTGGCTCAATCAAGTCAGCGAGCGGCTTGCTCCCATATTCTTTGAGCGCAGCATCCATTGCTTTCAGGATTCCCGGTATGCCAACCGCTGTCGCATGGGTTGACCGCTCCCTGAAAGGTATCACTTCCCCATTCTCATCAAGGAACATATCTGGATGCGCACCAGCTGGGGCTTCAGAATGCCCATCGAAAATTTTTATATCCCCGCTATCCTTGTGGTAGACCATCATAAAGCCTGAACCGCCGATGCCGGTCATCATCGGCTCACCGACATTCAGCGCAAACTGAATCGCAACAGCCGCATCTATCGCATTGCCGCCTTCCTCAAGGATTTTCGCGCCAATCTCCGTGGCGAGCGGATGGGCGGTTGCAACCATTCCATATTTCCCTTTCGCCGTTTCTCTTTCTATACAACATCTTTTCGTCCGTGGCAAAATCTTCGACCCCTCTCTTCGTTCATCTCTTCTAAAAGACAAATACCCGCAGTTCGTTTTATCGAAACTGGACGGTGCTGCCAGAGGCGAAAGAAACTGGGGAATGAGCCCTTTTAATGGAAAAAATACTGGAATGCGTCCATTTAATTTGTTACGTTTACCTTAAGGACATTTATAGTAGAGGAGAAAATGACTTGGGTTCTCGAATTATGCATGGAATCATTGCTAACCTGATTGCGGAGCAGCTTAACATAAATGACTTTCCGTCTTTTTTGCTTGGGGGGATTGCTCCTGATGCCGTTTCACCATCAGAGAAATCGCATTTTTTTAGAGGAGATGTTAGCGACTATTCGCGAAGGATTGGCTATGGGGAATTTTTGCAAAAATATCGTGCCTTGCAAAGCAGCCCTTTTATCCAGGGTTATTACGCCCACTTGATCGCGGATGAAGTTTGGTTGAGCGGTTTTTATCTGCCTTGGCTGAGGAACAGGCTGGAAGCCGACCCTGGAATGCTTCAGTTGTACCACGAGGATTTCTGCCTTCTAAACGGGCAGCTGCTTGAGCATTTCGGGGTTAAGCAGCAACTTAACGAAGCGTTGCAGGCTGACGGGTGGGCCATCGACCTTGAAGAGGTAAATTCCCGCGATGTCGCCGAATTCATTCCTTATGTCTTGGGTGATTTGGAGTATAGCGAAGATAGCCTTGCCGAACCCCTTAAAGTGTTTACGTTTAGCCAAATGATTGGCTATATCGAAACGTCGGTGGACAGAGGGTTGCGGGAGATTAGAAAGTTAGGTTTTTGAGTTGGAAGAGCCTTTGCTTTTGGTGAAAATCCTGGAAAAACAGTTGAATTCTTTCCCCCATATATGTAAAGCCAGCAGGCTTATCACCTGCTGGCTCTTTTATTGCATGGAGGTCTGTTGATTTCCACTCCGGGGACGTGCTTTCCGCGGGGCGGACCGTGGAGCCTCCTCGGCGTCCTAGACGCCTGAGGGGTCTCCACGTGCCGCTTCATCCCGCCGGAGTCAGTCCCCTCTGTTCCAATCAACTTCAATGGAAATTAACATTCAACTTTAACTAAGTTTAGTTATTAAAATTTTTTATCTTTATCGTGTTTTGGTGACTCTTGGCCGCCTGTTGTGTGCTTGCTTTTGTCGTTGGAGTAGCCAAGGCCGCCTGACTTTTCAGATGTGAACGTTGCGTCCCCTGAAGTCAGGTCCATGTTGTCAAGTGACTCGGATGAGTTGCCTAGACCATAATCAGAACTGCTGCTGTCCCCGAGCCCAGAAGTTTCTGAACCCATGCTTCCATAGGAAGATGTGTCGGTTACGGAGCTAGTTCCAGTCAATGATCCGGATGCCTTGCCGAGATACGTGTTGTCTCCAGAATTTGTCGAAGAGCTGTCAGATGATTCAGTGCCTGAGCCAGTTGGCGCAGCGGCTTTCAGCTCAGTACCGGCTTCCGCCACTTTTGAACCGATTTGCTTCACTTCGCCCTTAAAGCCCATCACTGTGTCGAGAGCATCTTTGGAAATATCCTTTACTTCTGTTACTTTGCCGAACAGATCGCTGTTCAGGCGGTCGTACAGTTTTTGTGCGTCAGCGATTGCATCCTTCAGAACATTGGAGGCCTGCTGAAACTGCGTCATCATTTGATCCTTCACTTCAGTTGGGTTTTGCTTTACTTCCGTGAACATGCTCTTAGAGGTGTTTTTCAGGTCTGTCGCTGTTTCCTTCAAGCTGTTGCGTGTTGAAGAATCCAGTAGGGTAAGGACCCCTCCGATGACGCCGCCGATTACGATGCCTTTCAACAGCTTGCTGTTCTTTTCACTATCCGAATAGCTTAAGTTCTGGCTTTGGTTGTTATCGTACTCGTTCATTGTCTATTCCTCCTTCAGTCATTTAAAAGTAAAGTTTAGCCTGTTTGTGTATTTCCCGTTTGTACCTATGGCTAAACAACATCTTGCGAGGGATGGACAATTATTTCCCGCTTATTTCCGACATAAAGCGTCCCGAACAAATCTAAAAAGCGCCGCCCATAGTTTTGAAGGGCGGCACTTCTTTTTGCAAAAAATATTGGCTTTATCTTGGCCGTTCACTCGCGGCAAAACTAAAGGAAACGTAATCCTGTATCGGAATCCAAGCCCCGATTCCTTGGGAAGTGACATTTTTAATAACAAGCGTCTTTTTATTTCCCTTCAGCATGAGATACACCTCGCCATAGGTGATTTTCCCCTTTTCATTGATGGCCGGTGCGTACGCATAAAGATAGCCGAGCCGCTTTCTAGGAATGTTGTAAATCTGGTCTTTTTTCGTCCCGAGCCCGATGACCGTTTCAAACGCAAGCGGCAGATTAGTTTTGCCTGCGGCCTTGGTGAGCATCATTTTCTTCACTTCATCCGCATTCGGAATTTTCGCTGTCAGGCCGCCTTTAATAACCTTCTGGGCTTCCTGGACATAGTGAATCTGGTACGGCTTTTCACCGCCCCTGTTGTCATAGTAGTTTGTATTGATTTTCTGATATTCCCAATTCGGTGATGTTTCCGCGGATTCATAATTTAATGGCCATTGGCCCAAATAGATGATGGCCTTATACCCGAAAGCGAACGGAGTTGCGGAAACTGAAGTTTCATTGAGCATTCTGATTAAATTCGGATTCTCGATTTTCACCCTGGAAGAGTCAATCAGCCTCTTCGCTAGATCACTCGGTTGAAGAAGAGGCTCGTCCTGGTTGGGGTTAGGATAGGTGTTTTCCTTCGTAATGTTCAAAACCCCTTCTGGAATGAGTTTCTTCTTCGGCGCCGTTTTTTCAGCCGAAGCGGGTGAGAAAATAGTCAGAACAAGGGCAAACACAATAAAAATGGCGAATTTTTTTCCCATAAAAAAGAACTCCTTTCATTAAGTGCGTTTGTTTGCACTTATTGTTTTCGGAGTTCAGGAATATTATCCAATTTGTTTATTTCCTGCGGATGCAATCAATCGGTTCAGCAGCTTCTCGAAAGGAGGATAAAAGATTTGAATGACCGGCCCGATGGCAAAAGTAATAATGAGTGTGCCAATTCCAATCGGCCCGCTGAAAATCAGCGCGAGCACCAGGGCGATTAATTCCCCGATTGTTTTCGCTGTCATGATGCTTACATTCAGCCTCTTTTTGATTCCCATCATTAAATTATCGATTGGAATGAGCGGGAATTTTGCCTGTAAATAAATCGCCGCCCCCAAGCCAATCACGACAATGCCGGCGAGGAACATTCCCAGCTTATCTTTCAGGCCGGCTGGTTCAAAGCCGCCGAGGGCGAGGAACATCCACATATCAATGAGCGTGCCAGTGGCTAGTATAATCCCAATGGCAAGCAGCTCCGGCTTGCTTTGATGAAGGAATGCATTCACGACGATCAGAATTGCGCCGACAATCATGACCCAGCGTCCGATGGACAAGCCGATTTTGTTTGATAATCCAACATTCAGGGCGTCCCATGCTCCAGCACCAAAGTCCGCAACAATTGTCATGCAAACCCCAAAAGTCAAAATCATTAATCCGATAAAGAAAAACATAAAACGATAAAATAACGCCATGGCGGTCTCCTTACTATATGTTAGTTCCCTTCCTACAGCGATTCCTAGCCCGAATAGTGAGGCACTGGAACTTTCCTCCGATATAAATAATCTGAATGTTTACAAAAATTAAATAATGGTGTATACTGATTTTAATTTAGTAAAAGGAGGGCAGATCAACTCGCTGGCAAACTTTATTAAAGGAGGCGGGGATACACTAATTTATGTTAGCTGAATTTGATTTTACCATATTAAGCATGAAGGTTGGTGGTTGTTCCCTAAAAAAGCGAATTGATTTATAAGCCTGATTGGATAGCGGCGCATGGGCGAGTACACGCGGCCGGCTAATGAACTTTGTATGAGGATATAGGAATGGCTCCGGAGCAATTGTCCGGAGCCATTTTGTGTGAATATGGATTTTTTCCCTGCCGCTGCATTCTTTATAATAGGAAAAAGCCGATTCCCATTATGAAGTATGCGGCAAGCAGAGTAAGTCCTTCAAACCAGTTCGACTCCCCGTCGTTGGACAAAATGACCATCAAAAGGACGGCGGAAGACATCGCCACAAGTTCAGGCAGGCTGAATACGAGCGGCATCGATGTTTCAAATAAAAGCGAAACAAGAACGAGTACCGGCGCGACGAACATCGCAATCTGCAGCGTCGAGCCAATCGCGATTTCAACCGAAATATCCATTTTGTTTTTCCATGCAAAAAGAAGTGCCGATGCGTGCTCGGCTGCGTTACCAACAATCGCGACGATAATGATCCCGATAAACAGTTCGGTCCAGCCGAACGATTCCGCGACGATTTCAAAGGTGTGGACAAGACTTTCCGAAACATAAGCAACGGCAATTGTCGCCAGCGCTAAGACCAAAATGGCTTTTTTCTTGCTCCATTCCGGCTCCTCATGCTCCTCCTCATTCCCGCCTTCCTTCTGATAGACGCCCCGATGGGTAACTAGCTTGAAGAAAAGTGCGGCAAGATAAAGAACAATCAGGATTATGGAAATCCCGACACTTAAAGAGATGGTCTTTGTCTCGTTCATCCCCATTGAAAAGACTTCAGGAATAACAAAGGCGACCAGGATCGCAAAAATAAGCAGGCCCGAATTATGGCGCGCATCATAAATGCTGAATGACTGGCGCTTAAATTTCAGCCCGCCAATAAAGAATGAAAGGCCGGCAACCAAAAGCAGGTTCCCTAGAACCGAGCCCGTCAGTGACGCCAATACAACGCCCGTCAGACCTGCTTTCAACGCGAAAATAGAAATAATCAGCTCAACCGCATTTCCGAACGTTGCATTTAGAAGTCCGCCGACCCGGGGGCCCGCAATGATAGCCAGGCTTTCTGTTGCTCTGCCCATATAACTTGCCAATGCGATGATAGTCAAACAGTAAATCCCGAACATCACGGTGCCCGGCCAGTGAAGCAGGCTTCCGATGACCGAGACAGGAACCCCGACAAAGGTCATAATCATAAATATTTTATTTGCCACAATAATTCCCTCTCCATCTACGTGTAGATTATAATTCTACCTTTACCCGTGTTTCCTCTGTTTATTCTTTGCTTTTCAACTCGAAGGTTTCCTTAATCTCAATACAGCCCTGTACGGAAAGTGCCATTGAACAGTTTTTGCCGACGAGTGCGATGGCCTTTTCGATTTGCTCTTCTTCAAGGTTCTTTCCCGTAATGACAAAATGGATATGGATGGCTTCAATTATATTTATCTCGTCGGGGTTTCGGTCGACTTCGGTATGGATTTCAATATCATCCACTTCTAGCCTCTTTTTCTCAAGGATCGTCCTAAGAATTCCGCCGCTGCAAACAGCAACCGAAGCAGCCATCAATTGGTATGGACGGAAGCCCGCCTGCTCATTTCCTGAAACATCGAGCCGGCCAAACGGCAGCTCTGAATAAAAACCTTCTTCCTTCATTTTAAAGATCATCATTATCACCTCATGTTTTAGTTTCTCCTTAAAAAAGAGTACATCAAAATGTTTTTGCGGAAAAGTTTTAACGACTCCCCGCTTGCAAAAATAATGTCGAACCGATACCATCAATTTTAATGATTCTAGTAAACCGAGGTTTTATTTATGAAAAAAACTCCTGCTGCCCACTTTTGGATTCTAGTCAGCACGGTCGGCATCTCGGGCATTTCACAGGGGATGCTCCTTCCGCTTATCGCAATCATTTTTGAGCATGACGGCCTTTCTTCCTCCCTGAACGGAGTGAACGCAACCGCGCTTTATATCGGCATATTGCTTGCCTCGCCTTTTATGGAAGCGCCTTTAAGGCGGTTTGGCTATAAACCAATTATTCTAGCAGGCGGCCTTAGTGTTGCTGTTGCGCTAGCTCTTTTCCCGGTCTGGAAAAGCTTTTGGTTTTGGTTCATGCTGCGCTTTTTAATCGGCGTCGGCGACCATATGCTACATTTTGGCGCCCAGACTTGGATTACCGCTTCATCTCCTGAGAATCGGCGCGGCCGGAATATTTCACTGTACGGCCTTTTCTTTGGGATCGGATTCGCCATCGGCCCGCTGTTGACGAGGCTCGTGGAAATCAATGAGGCTCTGCCATTTATCGTTTCATCCATCCTGTCGGTGATCTCCTGGCTGTTTGTATGGCTGCTCAGAAACGATTCACCAGAGGATGACGGCGCTTCAGGCTCCTATCTCGGGACCTTTTCCCGTTTTAGGCAGGTTTTAAAAATCGCCTGGGTTTCATTGCTCCCGCCGCTTGGGTATGGATTCCTTGAGGCTTCTTTGAACGGAAACTTTCCTGTCCTTGCTTTAAGGAATGGCCTCGATATTTCCGCCGTCTCCATTATTTTGCCCGCTTTTGCCCTCGGGGGAATTATTTTTCAGTTTCCGCTCGGCATCATGAGCGACAGGTTCGGAAGGCGGAACGTCCTGATGGGCATCATGCTCAGCGGGTTCGTCTGCTTTATCGCTGCAGGACTGTTCCATACTAGCACTACCGGCCTGCTCATCTGCTTCTTCCTAGCCGGGATGGCAGTCGGCACGACGTTTTCACTTGGCATCAGCTATATGGCCGATTTGCTGCCAAGAAATCTTCTACCAGCAGGCAATCTGATGTGCGGGATTTTCTTCAGCCTCGGCAGCGTAAGCGGCCCTTTCATTGGCGGACTGGCCATCCAATTTACCGAAGGCGCCACGTTTTTTTATATGATTAGCGTGCTGCTGCTCGCGATTTTCCTGGCGCTATATCTCGTTAAACAACCTGGAGCGGCAGCAGAAAATCAAGCCGCATCCTAATTTTCAGGAAATTGTTTTAATCTGGCAGGCTGTTTTCTTTTTACTTTGCATATTTTGTATGGTAGAATAATTCTAAACTAAGAAATGAATGTTTTTTGCTGCTATCGCTTGTCGGTGGCAGCTTTCGTCATTTTATAAGGCTATTGATTATGATTAACATTCTCAATTAGAGGGAGGCAAACGAAAATGGAAGCGGAAGCTAGAGTAAAAGAACCCGAAGGCAGCGGAAGTTCTTTTTTGCAAAAAATAATGCCGCATCTCGAATTAATTGCCGCGGCGACAAGCGGAATTCTCATCCTGACTGGCTGGCTTTTGGGCAAAAACGGTCTGGAACCAGCAAGCATCGCGGCTTACCTGGCGGCTTTTGTGATCGGTGGTTTTGCAAAGGCCAAAGAAGGCATTGAAGCCACAATTGAAGACAAAGAACTGAATGTTGAAATGCTGATGGTGTTGGCGGCCATCGGGTCAGCAATTATTGGCTACTGGGCCGAGGGCGCAATCCTGATTTTCATCTTTGCCGTCAGTGGCGCGCTTGAAACTTATACAATGAACAAAAGCCATAAGGAAATTTCCTCACTGATGGAGCTGCAGCCTGAAGAGGCACTCCTGCTTACGGCTGGCGGAGAGCAAAGGGTGCCGGTTTCCCAGCTTGCGGTTGGCGATGCCATCTTGGTAAAGCCCGGTGAACGGATTCCAGCAGACGGACGCATCCAAAAGGGCGAATCGAGCATTGACCAGGCAGCTATAACCGGTGAATCTGTACCCGTCACAAAAGGACTCCGTGACGAAGTGTTTGCCGGAACGGTAAACATGACCGGATCCCTAACCGTTGAAGTCACAAAATCAAGCGATGAAACACTGTTTCATAAAATCATTGAGCTCGTTCAGTCCGCGCAAAGCGAAAAATCGCCGTCGCAGCTGTTTATTGAAAAATTTGAAGGAACCTATGTAAAAGTTGTCCTGGCAATCGTCGCTTTGATGATGTTCGTGCCCCACTTCGTGCTCGGCTGGGGCTGGCAAGAATCGTTCTACCGGGCGATGATCCTTCTCGTGGTCGCCTCGCCTTGCGCCCTGGTCGCCTCGATCATGCCAGCGACCTTGTCCGCCATCTCCAATGGCGCCCGCAACGGCATCCTTGTCAAAGGCGGCGTCCACCTGGAGAACCTGAGCCACTTGAACGCCATTGCCTTTGACAAAACGGGAACATTGACAAAAGGCAAGCCAGAAGTAACAGAATTCATCCTTGCTGAGGGATTTTCGAGAAGCGATTTGCTCTGGAAGGCCGCATCGATTGAAAATCAATCAAACCATCCGCTTGCAAAAGCGATTGTCAATTTTGCAAAAGATCACTTTCAGCAAGATATGATTCAGCCAGATAAAATGGAGGATATGCCGGGCTGGGGGATCGCTGCGGAAATCGCAGGCGAGTCCTGGAAAATCGGCAAAGCCGGCTTTATCGGTAACGAAGGCGCAGCGGCCATTGCCGGAGAGCATGCGGGCAGGCTTGCATCCGAGGGGAATACGCTCGTCTACATCAGTGTCGATGGTGTGCCGGCGGGCATGCTCGCTCTGAAGGATGTTGTCCGCGAAAGAGCGATGGCGGCAATCGGCGACCTCGCGAAGGAAGGCGTTTATACGGTTATGCTGACCGGCGACAGCGAAACGACCGCCAAAGCGATTGCGGCCGAAAGCGGCGTCGACGAGTATTTCGCCGAATGTCTCCCTGAAGAAAAAGTAGAACAGCTTAAAGAGCTGATGAAGCGATTCGAAACGGTTGCAATGGTCGGCGACGGAATCAACGACGCACCTGCCCTCGCGACAGCCAACGTCGGAATCGCGATGGGTGAAGGAACAGATGTAGCGCTTGAGACTGCCGACATCGTCCTGATGAAAAACGATTTGCCGAAGATTGCCAACGCCATCCGGCTTTCACGCCGGATGAACCGGATCATTAAGCAGAACGTCATATTCTCCATCCTGGTCATCATGGTGCTCATCTCATCGAATTTCCTGCAGGTTCTTGACCTCCCATACGGAGTCATTGGCCATGAAGGCAGCACGATACTGGTCATCCTGAACAGTTTGCGGTTGTTGAAGTCTTAGAGCGACCAAAAGGCTCGTTCACTAGTGATAAAGTAGTGGAAAACGGTTTATTAGTGATAATGTGGTGAGGAAAACTGTTTATTAGTGATAATGTGGCGGAAAAAACGATTAACTAGTGAATTATTGCCATGAAAACTTTTGCAAAAATAGCCGGCGTCAGACGCCTACTATTTTTTTGTCAGCGAGATAGTAATAAACCACTAGTTAATTTCAAAAGAAATACATTTAATAACTAGTAATCCAGTCATGCAAACAGGCAAAGGAACTTCTTATACAACCAAATCCCAATAGGCCCTTTTACAAAGCGGCCAAAACGGATTTTCTTTAAACCAAAAAGGATGCCGGCCTTCTCTAGAAGGCTAGCATCCTCTTTTTTTTGCAAAAATCAGCAATTTTCCTTTGCTTTTTCAGCATAAAAGGCATTGATTTCCCCGCCAAGGATGATAGTCATCCCGGACAGGAACAGCCAGATCATCAGGACAATGATCGCCCCGATGCTTCCATATGTCGCGGTGTAATTGCCAAAGTTATTTACATAGAAAGAAAACAAGAGCGAAACGACGGTCCAGCCGACTGTGGCAAAAATAGCGCCGGGAATAGCCGACTTGCACTTCATCTTCACGTTTGGGGCCACCCAGTAAAGGACAGTGAAAATCCCAAACAGGATCACGGCACTGACAATCCAGCGAATCGCCGCCCAAACCGCGAGGAATTGGTCATCGAGCCCGAACATGGAGAAAAGGAACAGTCCGATCGCCTTACCGAACACAGGCAATGCCAGGGCCACAATAAAGACAGTGATCATTCCAAACGTAAATAGAATGGCCATCCCCCTGGCAACGATGAATGAACGGGTTTCCTTGACGTTGTACGCTTTATTGAACGCCCTCACCAAAGCATTAATGCCGTTCGACGCGGACCAGATTGTCCCGATGATCCCGATGGACAATAGTCCCCCGCTTCTCTTTTCCATTACGCTATTAAGGTTTTTTTCAATTAATGCCATCGCTTCATCCGGTGCATATTGCTTAATCGCACCGAGGATATCATGCTGCGGTATCGGCAAATACGGCAGCAGTGTAAACAGGAAAATCAATAATGGGAATAATGAGAGAAGGAAGTAGTAGGCGAGTTGTGCCGCAAGCCCCGGAAGATCATCTTCCTGAACCCGATGGATGAGCTGCTTGACAATATTCTTGCTGAACAGGCGGCTGACATTCTCTACTTTTTCTTCCATCGCCTCATGAGCCAACCGTATCAGCTTCCTTCAAAATGACCTCGTTCAGGATGGGCTCTTTGCCATCTTTTCCGGAGATTCCGCCCGCCATGGCCGACACCGTTTCCGGGCCTTCACTATCTTCTTTTTTTGCAAAAGCGCCCTTCGTTTCCTTCAGGATCCCGACAAGCTGCGGTGTCGTTCCGCGCAGTTCCTCCACTTTGCCGGCAATATAAACGATGTCATCATTCATCTGCTCGACTGTGTTCTGGATTTTCTTAGCGGCATCGCGGATTGAATCCGTTATTTCGCCTGGATTTTTTAACGCATAAGCAACGTTATCGGAGGTTTTCTTGACACCGTCAAAAACAGCCGTCCGCGTTTCGCGTTTAAACAGGCTAACCGCACCTCCCGCAAGCGCTCCGAGGAGCATCATTTTCCAAAATCTTTTTGTACCTGCCATCTGAATCTCTCCTTCTTCTACACGTTTTCCTATAATGTCTTCCCGATTTCCTGTAAATATCCTTCCCGGTTTCAAGATTTAGCAAACATGGCGCCCAGCCGCACAACATTCGCGAGCAAGCCGCTATCTTAAATATAGCTTCAAGCTCTGCCGGCCAACTTAAGCCGTGAACTGCCGGTCACCGGGCGCCTTCTCTGTTGACATTTTTCCATCGGCATGGAAAGATGATACTACGAATCCAGGAAGGGTGAACACAATGGACTTATCCAACAAATCAGCTGAAAACGTCGAGTATATGATTGAAAAAATAAAAGAAAAATTAAAGGTCATGAACCTGGGAGCGATCAAGCCGTCCCACTTCGATGAAAATATGTATGAAGAACTCGTTGAAATTTATGAAATGGTTATGCGAAAAAACAACTTTTCCACTAGCGAAATGCAAGCGCTCGCCGAAGAACTCGGCAGCCTCCGCAAGCAATAACAGCGAACAGGCCCGGGCCTGTTCGTTTTTTTTGTGCCTACGCTCCAGTGCCTGGCCGCTCAAGGCAGCTTCGTTGATTTAATGAGTCACTTAGAGCCCGGAAAGGTGCAGGCAGACTGGCCTTCGGGCTCTAAACGAGCACTTAGTGACCGAACAGCTGACGGCGACCAGGCCTTCGGGCTCTAAACGAGCACTTAGTGACCGAACAGCTGACGGATGCCAAGCCTTCGGGCTCTAAACGAGCATTTAGTGACCGAACAGCTGACGGCTAACGGGCCTTCGGGCTCTAAACGAGCACTTAGTGACCGAACAGCTGAAAGCTGCCAGGCCTTCGGGCTCTAAACAGCCGGCTCTTTGGCAATCATTCTCTGGCAAGCCGTTCGCCCTCCCCACCTTATTCCTGGCTCGTGAGGATAACCGGGCCGTCTTTTGTGATGGCAATCGTGTGTTCATATTGGGCGGAGTAGGTGCCGTCGACGGTTCTGGCGGTCCAGCCGTTATCGTCCATTTTGGTTGGCCATAAGCCCATATTGACCATCGGCTCAATCGTGAAAACCATGCCTTCCTTCAGACGGGCGCCTTTCCCGGCAAGCCCGAAGTGCGGGACATCCGGTTTTTCGTGAATCACCGATCCAATGCCATGTCCAATGAAGTCGCGGACTACAGAAAAGCCCTCGCCCTCGACGTACTGCTGGATTGCATGGCCGATGTCGCCAATCCGCGCGCCAACGACCGACTGTTCTATTCCTTTATAAAGCGATTCCTTCGTTACATCAAGCAGCTTCTGAACCTCCGGACTCACATTGCCGACGGTATATGTCCAGGCAGAATCGGCCAGGGCACCATTCAGATTGACGACCATGTCAATCGTGACGATATCGCCATCATTCAATGGCTCTTTCCGCGGGAAGCCGTGGCATACTTCGTCATTTATGCTTGCGCACGTTGCATATTCATACCCCCGGTAGCCCTTCTGTTCCGGTGTGGCTCCGTGCTTTTTCAAAAACTCTTCGGTGAACTGGTCGATTTCCCAGGTAGTGATGCCAGGTTTCATCATGCTGGAAATTTCCCGGTGGCAAGCCGCCAGAACTTCGCCCGCCTTCTTCATCATGGCGATTTCCCTTGGTGATTTGAGGACTATCATGCATTTCCCGCCTTTTCGCAAAAGTTATATTTCGTTTACTATATGCATCTCAGATGAAATGCTGCCATTCTAATAGTATCGTTCTTTTCCTGATTTTTAAAGCGGCTCGTTTTCCGGCGGGCAGGAATGCTTTTTTTCGGACGGTTTTGCTATTTATCCGGTTATCCATGAGCTAGGATAGATGCCTTTCGTGAACAGCAAAAAGGCTGTGTCGGACGGTTGCCGGTAACAGCCTCTGGCTTGGTTCATTTTGCCCGGGGGCTCTTAAGCCTCAAGGAGATTAGTGGATTCGCGGATAAAAGCTGGGATGTCGTCGGGAGTGCGGCTTGTGACGAGCTGGTCGCCGCAGACGACGACTTCTTCATCTTTATATGTGGCACCCGCGTTTTCAAGGTCGACTTTAATGGATTTGTAGCCGGTGACATTGCGGCCGTCGAGTGATTTGGCTGTGATAAGCAGTTGTGGGCCGTGGCAGATGGCGAAGACGGGCTTTTTTTCATCCATGAAATGTTTCGAGAATTCCACGAATCGGTCATCAGCACGGAGGATATCAGGCGAGAATCCCCCTGGCAAAAATAAAGCTTCATACTGTTTCGGGTTTACTTCATCAATGCTGTAGTCGATTGTGATGGTGGCTTCTCCCTGTTTCCCTTCAATTTCCTTCCCTTTTTCGGGTCCGATTGTCAGGACTTCGTGGCCCGCTTCAACGAAGGCTTTTGCAGGATCGGTGAATTCGGAGTCCTCGAACATGGAAGTAATCAGGCATGCGATTTTCTTTGCCATTTTCAGCAGCTCCTTTATAAGGTTATCGATTTATCATCCGTTTATCTCATTCCCCCCTGGACGGCAAATAAAACTATGACTAAAGCCACAGGTTGAATTGTGTGATATTTCGGTTAATTAATTTGTTGGTATGGTACTTTTATGTTCTATTTGTTATCATTAATGAAAGATATATAAACCAAGGTGTGTGAAGGATCATGATCGGTGACCGCGTTAAAAAGTTGCGTTTGGAAAGGAAGATGTCGCTCTCAGAGTTGGCTGAGCAGGCTGGGGTCGCGAAATCTTATATTAGTTCACTGGAGCGGAATTTGCAGCGAAATCCGTCCATTCAATTCCTTGAGAAAATTTCTGCCGTGCTGAATGTTCCGATTGACCATCTTATTCATGATGCGGCAGATGAGAATGAATTGGACAGCGATTGGCTTAATCTTGTGAAAGAAGCCATGGAGTCCGGAGTGTCTAAGGATCAATTCAAGGAGTTTCTTGAATTTAATAGATGGCGGTTGAATCAGACGAACGATGAAAAGTAGATTTAAAAAAGTAATCCGGCAGGAGTTCCCGCCGGATTGTTTTTTATTTTGCTATTATTTGCAATGCTGGCTGGTCATTCTTTTTCAAAAATTCTCTTACAAGGTCTGTACCCAACCCTATCTCTTTCGCCTCCATGATAAGCGCCATCCATTCCTGATCCAAGTTCTCACAGCTTCTTTCAGCAATTGCCACTATCTCACCCCTAAAATACGATTCGTATTCCAGGCAGCCCAGCCGTCATCGCATCGATTACTCCCTGCTTTAGACCTGAAGCTTTGCGTCCCTCCCTTTCAGGAGGTTTGCCTTTTTCTGTATTATGTTACTTAAGCAAGTTCAGGATGTCTTTTCTTTATTTACCATGGACACAATACTTAAGTAGTAGCTATAGGACTATTATAGATAGTTCTTTAGTGGTAGGGTGTTGGTTTTTGTCTGAAATGAAATCGAAAACCAAACTTTATTTTTCCAATTACATACAAAAAACTACAAGTTAATTTCTGAATATTCTACTAATATAAAAATAATCAATTTTCTAGACCTTTTCCTCCACTTTTTATTAGGGATTTTGTCGATTGGTCTGTAGAAAAGTTGGGAAATATATTGAAATAATAGTTGGTTTGAGGAAGAATATAGCTTTTTAATTATAAATTGAACTAGAGACTTTCTTTACAAGGTGAATCTTCGCTGATTTGCCCTTCAGAACTTTCGCTTTTCAGCGGGTCGCCAGGTGAACGTCCTAGGCGCTTGTCGCCAGTTGTCTCTCCATCTTACCGCTAAATCCCGCAGGAGGCTCGGTGCCTTCCTCTTCTATCACCATACTTCCTAATTTGTGTAAAGTTTATCCGGCTTTAGATTGAATATTCAGTCGATTTTGCATATACTATTAATACCATATTAATATTGCAAAATCCCATTCCACTATGGAGGAGGGTTTCGGTTGACGGCTGTTCATATTTTAAATTATACGATTCCAATTGCTTTTATGATTTTCTTCGGATTTTGGCTAGACCGGTTGTGCAGTCCGGCGGTTGCCGAGACTGAAGAGGGGCCTGCCGCCGAATGCGGGAGTAATGCACAAGAGAAGACTGTTAAAGATTAGGGGACCGGCCGGCAGAGCCAGCCCTTTTTTATGTCAGTTTTTTGATTACTTTTTGGCCGTAATTTTTAAAAACGGAGGAATTGGTCTTGGCCCCGCGCTTAGACATGATGCTGTTGTAACGGAGCAGCTTTTGGTTCAGTTTTTTTCGCATGTCAGCAAGCTCCGCATCGTCGGTACTTTCAGCGATCACGTTTTCAATCGAAACGATTTCCTGGCGAAGCTTTGTTGCTTCCTCAGTATAGCCGCCGTTTTTCAGAATCCGGTAAGCCATCCGGATTTCCTCAGGGAGATTCGCCAGTTCATCAGGCGGCAGCGGTTTTCCGTACCCTGGCAAATTCGTGAATTCCCCATCCTTATATGCCTTTTTAATACGATCTTCGGAAATAATCTGAAAATAGTCCATTCCAGTTCCTCCTTTATAAGGCAAGTCTAGTTCTTCTTTTTAATTATACCATTTACTTCTATTTCCATCGTATGAAACTGTTTTCCATAGTGAAATATCCACCGTTTTTAGAATCGATTCGCAATTTGTGCAAAATAGTCACTTTTTAATTTCGTTCCTTCATCTTTATGTGTTCATAATCAACCGCCATTTCGGCCAAACTAGAAACATTGCATGATTTTGCCGAAAGGGGTGCGAATATGAGCCGCGGGAAAAATTTTGACCATAAAAAGAAAGGCCATCCAGGTGAATTTCCAAAGGATAGCTTAACCGAAAAGCATACAAAGGAAGCAATTGGCGATGAGGAATTCCTCGTTGTCAGGGAAGCATTTAAAAACCGGGTTGAGCGCGGGGACGGGAATCGGTTCCACTGAGGTTTGGTGGATTAATGAGGCGGGTTTATAGCGAATCCTGAGGTTTATGCGCCGGTTCTCGAGGTATATGCGCCGGATTCCAGGGGTTATGCGCCAAATCCCGGATTTATGCGCTAAATCCCGAGGGTTATGAGCCACATTCCGAGGGTTATGCGCCGAATCCCGAAGGTTATGCGCCAGATTCCGAGGGTTATGCGCCGGATCCCGAGGTATATGCGCCAATTCCCAGGGGTTATGCTCCAGATCACGAGGGTTATGCGCGATTCGCAGGTTTATTATCCAATTTGAGGAGTTTGTTATCCAATTCGGGGAGTTTATTATCCACTTTGGAAAGTTTATTATCCAAATTCCAAGGTGTATTATCCAATTTCCAAGGTTTATTATCCAATTCGATTTACTAAAGAAGAAAAGCGGTTCAGCCATCAAGTATGGCGAACCGCTTTTTCTTTTGCAAAATTAAACTTGCTCTTCTTTCGGCAAGGCGATTGCTGCTAGTTCCATTTCTTTCAGCCACTTTGCCGCGGCTTCGATATCTTTCGAGAAAATGCGGTCGTGGGTGATGCTTGGCACGATGTTCCTCGCTTCTTCAAAAAGCTGACGGGTCGCGGATGCGAGCTTTTCCTTTCCGCGGAACTCGGCTGCCTGCAGGGCGCAAATTAGTTCAATTGCCAGCACCCTCCGCACATTTTGGACAATTTGCCAGGCGTGGCGCGCGGCGATAGTTCCCATTGAAACATGGTCCTCCTGGTTGGCGGAGGATGGAATGGAATCGACGCTCGCTGGATGGGCAAGTGTTTTGTTCTCAGATACGAGTGAAGCGGCAGCATACTGCATGATCATCGCGCCGGATTGCAAACCAGGTTGTGGGCTCAAGAACGGCGGCAGGTCATTGAGCTGCGGGTTGACGAGCCGCTCGATACGGCGCTCGGAAATATTGGCGAGCTCCGCCACGGCGATTTTCATGAAATCCATCGCAAATGCGATCGGCTGGCCATGGAAGTTCCCGCCGGATACGATCATCTCGCCGTCATGGAAAATTAGCGGGTTGTCGGTCGCCGCGTTCAGCTCGATTTCAAGCTTTTCGCGCACATAATCGAGCGCCTGCCAAGATGCACCGTGCACCTGCGGAATGCAGCGAATGCTATAGGCATCCTGGACGCGAAGTTCACCCTGTGAGGTTGTCAGCTGGCTGTCCCTTAAGTAATTCCGGATCCGGGCGGCAGTTTCGATTTGCTGCGCATATCCCCTGGCCTGGTGGATTTCATCAGCGAACGCATCGATGATTCCGGTCAAGCCCTCGATTGTCAGGCTCGCAATCAGTTCACTTTGGAAGGCGAGCTGTTCCGCTTCGAGATAGCCGACCGCCCCCATCGCCGTCATTGCCTGCGTTCCGTTAATAAGGGCCAGCCCCTCTTTTGCTTCAAGAGTGATTGGCAAAATCCCTTCCTGGTGGAGTGCCGCGGCCGCTTCCATGCGCTGCCCCTTGTAGAACACTTCCCCTTCCCCAATCAGCACGAGTGCAAGATGGGACAATGGCGCGAGGTCGCCGCTTGCGCCAAGCGAACCTTGTTGCGGGATGACTGGGATGATATCGGTGTTGACCAAATCCATCAGCCGCTCGATGACGACAGGACGGACACCGGAGAATCCTTTCAGCAGAGCGTTCGCCCTTAGCAGCACCATCGCTTTCGAAACAATCTCCGGGAACGGCTCGCCAATCCCGCATGCGTGCGAACGAATCAGATTCAGCTGCAGGTCGCGGACATTCTCCGCATCAATGAGGACGTCACTGAATTTGCCGAAACCGGTGTTGATTCCGTATACAACCTTTTTCTCGTCAACAATCCTTTCAACGGCCTGTCTGCTCCTCACCACTTTTTCCATACTTTCCTTTGAAGCGCTCACGTAAGTGCCGTTATAAAGGACCTCTTTTACCTCCGCCAGCGTCAATGTGTTTCCAGTTAATGTAATCATCATTCTCACCTCTACCAATTTAGCAGGATAAAGAAAAAGGCTGGACTCCCAAACCGGTTAAGATTTGGAGTCCAGCCTTCTGTATATGCCTGCGCAATGTTTTATTTTCATTATAATCACTCTCGTTTATCAGAAAATAACGATAATTACCTTCATTGTATGCTTTGGACTGACAGGGTGTCAATGGAGGAATTAATAGACATGTTTTTTATTTTGCAAAAAAGCTCTCCAACACTTTACATAAAAGTTTCCTCAAGGAAGATGTTACAAATACGGAATGTAAAGGAGTGGTTTAGATGAAGAAGATATTCCTACTGGTTTTAGCCATATTTCTGATTTACCCGTCCATTGGTTCTGCTGCACCCAGGCAACCAATGATGGCGGCGTTTATCCGAGACGGCAACCTTTGGCTTTACAGTAATGGGCAGGAAAAACAGATAAGTTCAGCCGGCAGAATCAATTGGAAGCCAAAGTGGTCCAGTGACGGCAAAATGCTTGTGTATCAACTGAGCGTTCCTTCCCAGTTTACGAAAGATGAAGAGCAATCGGAGGTCTGGGTTTATACCGTTGCAACTGGCGAAAAGAAAAAACTTTTTCATGACGGCTATTCTCCTGCCTGGGCGCCACACAAAAATGTTGTTGCCTTTAACGCACAGGGCATTTTGGATATTTCGGACCTGGATGGTTTTTTTAACATTGCCACAGGGGTCGGCGATTTCGCCTGGTTTCCGAATGGGAAGGGCTTCCTTCTTTCGGCGCCCGGTACACTGCGTCCGGATGGCTGGTGGAGCGCTACTTTATTTACGAAAAGAGTCGATGACCAGTACAGCAAGGTTCCACTATTTGGCGGTGTCGAACCATTTTTTACGTTGCCCAGGGAAATTGGAACAACAAAAGAAAACAAGCTAATTGCTGTGAATGCCGAGAAACTGACCTACTCCCCCAGTGGGAAGTGGATTTCTTTCATTGTTTCCCCCACCGCCTCGTGGTCGATGGACAGCAATATGGCTTGCGTGATCGGCAGCAATGGAAAAAGTTTTGAAGTGCTCGACGAAGTCATTCTTGATGTCAGCGAACCGAAATGGGCACCTTCCTCCGATACACTCGCCTACATAGCGGGCGGGGGCAGAATTGTATTCGGATTTAAGAATAAGGATGTAAAGGTCAAAGAAATGCCCGCGTCAGGGACACTAACGCCGCCGAATTATGCTGACTTCTATTTTGACTGGATTTCAGACAACTCACTCGTTGTCTCCCGGCTTAAGGAACAGGAATGGACAAACGACTTCAGCAAGCAGCCACTCCCATCTCTATATACCATTGAAATCTCAATGAATAAGCAGAAAAGAATGAGTAACCCCCCGAAAGGATTGGGGGACTATTCTCCCCAATATGTAAAATCAATTGACAGGATTGCATGGCTTAGAGGGAAATCGATCATTGACCTTAACAGGACCGTTTGGCTGGCAAAACCGGACGGCAGCGAAGCCAAGCCGCTAATCAGGAATGTCGAATCGATTGTCTTTTTTGCAAAATAGGCGTTCACGAAACGAGATTGGTTTTACTAGATATAAGAAACGGATTCAAAATGCACTAAACGTTACTCCTACACCGAGTGCACAGCAGCAATCTAAAATTCCACTGATATCATGCTTCCCTCCGGCCGCCTGATTACAAAAATCCTTGGTTTTCCGGTATACTTGTAAAAGGCTAAAGTAGGTGCTTATTTTGCAAAACAGCAAAAAGCAGCTTGAGGGAAAGGATTGAATGCTGTGAAATCATTGGTACTTGCCGAGAAACCGAGTGTCGGGCGGGAAATTGCCCGGGTGCTTGGCTGCAGGCAAAGTTCAAAAAGCTATATTGAAGGCGATAAATATATTGTCACTTGGGCGCTTGGCCATCTGGTCGAGTTGAAAATGCCTGAGCATTACGATACAAAGTTCAAGAATTGGAATCTTGAAGACTTGCCGATTATCCCGGATAAAATGGGCATTAAAGTCATGAAACAGACGAGCCACCAATTCAAGGCGATCGAAAATCTTGCCAAGCGGAAGGATGTTGGCGAGATCATTATCGCGACGGACGCGGGGCGTGAAGGTGAACTTGTCGCCCGCTGGATTCTTGAGAAAATCAATTGGAGAAAACCAATCAAGCGGCTGTGGATTTCTTCCCAGACGGACAAAGCGATTAAGGATGGATTCCGCCAGCTGAAGCCGGGTTCCCAGTTCGAAAGTCTGTATGATTCAGCTGTTTGCCGAGCAGAAGCTGACTGGCTGATCGGCTTGAATGTCACCCGCGCACTGACAACGAAATACCAGGATCCCCTATCCGCCGGCCGTGTCCAGACGCCGACTTTGGCGATGGTGTTGGAACGCGAGGAACAGATCCAGAAGTTCCAGCCGAAAGAGTATTGGACAATTTCCGCTTCAGCCGGACCGCTTTCGCTTGAATGGGAGAAGAATGGCGAAAAGCGTCTTTTTGAAAGGGCAAAAGCCGAGGAAATAGCCGGCAAGGTTAAAGTGGCAAAAGCATCGGTTACAAAAATCGAGCGAAAAAAGAAGTCCGAGCCACAGCCTTTGCCGTACGATTTGACTGAGTTGCAGCGGGACGCCAACAAGCGCTTCGGTTTTTCTGCGAAAAAGACGTTGAATACGATGCAAAGGCTATATGAGCAATATAAACTCGTCACCTATCCTAGGACGGATTCGCGTTACCTGACAACTGACATGGAGGCGACGATGGCCGACCGACTCGGCGCGATTGCCGGGGCGTATAAGGAAGAGGCGAGGCCTGTTTTGGGCAAAAGCCAGGTGTTGGCCAAGCGGGTATTCAATAACACAAAAGTGACCGACCACCATGCGATCATTCCAACAGAAGAACGGCCGAACCTGTCTGAACTAGAATCCGATGAACGCAAAATTTACGACCTGATTGTCCGCCGCTTCCTGACGCTATTCTACCCGGCATATGAATATGAAACTGTGTTATTTGAAGTGGACGCCGCCGGCGAAACATTTACAACGAGGGAAACAGTGACGATTGAGCCAGGTTTCAAAAAGGTCGACGGCCGGGACGAATCCGTTTCCTTAAAGCCTGCTGTCGCAGCACTTAAGCAAGGGCAGCAGTTGACCGTTAGCGCAGCAAATATTAACCAGAAGTGGACCGAGCCCCCGTCCCGTTATTCTGAATCAGACATCCTTGGCCAGATGGAAAAATTCGGCCTCGGCACGCCGGCGACACGCGCGGAAATCATCGAGCGGATTGTCGAAACGGAAGTTGTTGAACGCCAGAATGGCCGCTTCCATCCTACGCAAAAAGGCAAGCAGCTGATTGAGCTTGTAAACGATGACTTGAAATCGCCCGAACTGACTGCGAAATGGGAAGAAGAGCTTGAGAGGATTTCGAAAGGAAAAGGAGATCCGAAAGCCTTTGGCAAAAAAATCCGTGAGCAGACGAAGCGGCTGGTGTCTGAAATCAAGACGAGCGAAAAGGCGTACCGCCCGCCGAACTTGACCGGCTCCAAATGTCCAGAGTGCGGCTCGTTCCTGAAGGAAAGAAATACAAAGGACGGCAGAATCCTAGTCTGTTCAAGCCTCGACTGCTCCTACCGGAAACGGAAGGATCCAAAGCTGTCGAACCGGCGCTGCCCGCAGTGCCATAAGAAAATGGAGTTTCACACAGGCAAAGCTGGCGCCTACTTCCAATGCCGCCGATGCAATGTGGTGGAAAAAGCGGAAGAGCGGAAAAAAGCAGTCAATAAGCGCGAGGAAAAACAGCTCGTCCAGAAGTACTCCCAGAAAGAAGATTTCGGCACGAGCCTTGGCGATTTACTGAAGAAAGCGCTGGAGAAGGACGAGTAAAATTGAATGGATTGGCGCCTTATTGGGAGAAGACTTCTAGAAAGGCCCAATGGACCTTCTTGGCGACTTTTTGGGAGAACAATCTTCTGAAAAGGCACCAACAGACCTTCTTGGTGACTTTTGCGAGGAAAAATCCTTCCAAAAGGCGCCAATAAAAGCTAAATTTCTATCATAGGCAGAAGCACCAATCCAATTTGGTGCCTCTGCCTTTTTACTATGGAGCGACTAATTCCACTTTAATTCTGTCAGGGTCTTCGAAGAAAACCGCATAATACTCATCCCCTCCTGCGAAAGGATGTTTATCGGAATAAAGGATGTTCACTCCTCTTTCTTTTAATTTGCTCGTCATCTCATCAACTTGCTCACGCGAACTGGCGTGAAACGCCAAATGATTCAAACCAGTCCGGCAGCGATGGTAAGGAATGTCCAGAAACCTTTCCTCAGTCTGAACAAATACTATGTATGTCGGCCCTAGCCGCCAGCTTATCCCGCTTTCCCACTCCTGAAACGCTTCATAGCCCAGCTCTTCCAAAAACCAGCCCCAAAACTCTTTTGTTTTCTTTAAATCCGAAACATATATTTCTATGTGATGAATCAGGCCTTGCGACAAAGTATCCCCTCCAATATCGTGTAATTTTGCGAAAAAACTTTCTAAATATCTTTAAAAAACCAAACCCATATTACAGCTGCATTGAGGATTAGAGTACAAATCGGTAAAAGGGCGGCAGCGGTTGAAACGATGGCTCGGACTTTGTTTTTCCGCCCTGACAAATACGCCCTGCGGAGACTATACAAGGAAGATAGAATAAATAGCAATGACACAGCCGCTCCCAAAACCAGCAACACTTTATTTACTTGCCCATCCCAGCGCATCCACTCTTCAATATTCAAGGTAATCACCAGGCCTAATGCGCCGGTAAAAATTGATAGAAGTATATATTTTGAGAACTTGTCCATCCGCATCCCTCCTAAACTCGTCGAACAGTTTAAATATAGTGTAATTTTACACTTTTAGCAATTCCTTTTCAAAAATAAAGAGCTTAACGTTCAAACGTTAAGCTCTCCATTGGGAGCTTGTCCCAATTTGCATCGGGTACTTCCCTTATTGTTCGTCCGCTGCTTCTGCCGCGGAAATGCTTCCGAGTGCGCCGAGCAGGTTGGCGAGGACGCCAAGAATTTGCTGTGTCTGTCCTGCAGTGAGGCCGTTTACTGTGCTAAGGCGGATACATGGAAGCTCCAGTTGGAGGTCCAGGCCAAGTAGGACGATGGAAATCGGACAAGGAATGGAAATACACAGGATTTCATCGCCTGTACAGCAGCCCTCAGGACACTGGGTTTGAGGAGGTTGTTGTGGAGCTTGGGATTTTTTGATTCTTGCCATATTGTTTCACCCCCTTTTCATGTCGATAATTCAACATATGAAAAGGAGGAGATTTTGCATGGACAAACCCCTGCTTTTTTGAAAAATGGTGCTTTGTCCATGTAAGTTTATCGGTTCAATATTAGAGCGGCAAGGGCGGCGATCCCAATAATCCAGAGTATGATGATGAACACTGCGCCCGCTTTACTGACTGGCTTTTCGGCATTATCCGCTTTTGAGGCGGCATCCAGGCGTACCTCTGCTGGGATAAGTTTCAGGGCGAACCAAATACCAATCGGCAACAGAATTACATCATCCAAATAGCCGAGGACCGGAATAAAGTCAGGAATCAGGTCGATCGGGCTAAGTGCATAGGCTGCTACCAGCGCCGCAAAACCTTTGGCATACCAAGGGGTTCGCGGATCTTTAACTGCGAAATAAAGGATCATGATGTGCTTTTTAAGTTTTTTTGCCCATAGTTTCAGTCTTTGCATCTCGATCGTCTCCCTCTTTATTCTTACTTTATTGCACAATAAGGCCCACTGGCAATCTTGAAAACCCTTCCTTCCAAATAGTATGATAGTGGCATTGCTTAGCTGTATTTTTATAGAAATGGAGATTTATGATGAGGCTTAGGGATTGGGATACGAATTTAAGGGTGAGGCTTGCCGCTGAAGCCTTGATGAATACAATGTTTTGGATGTTCTTTCCGTTTTTAACGATTTATTTTGCCGGGGAATTCGGGAAAAGCAAGGCAGGGCTGCTACTCATTTTCTCGCAGGTTTTCTCGGTTGCCGCGAACTTGCTGGGCGGTTATTGCGCGGACCGGTTCGGGCGGAAACGGATGATGGTCCTGTCGGCTGCCGGCCAGGGGCTGTCATTTCTCGTATTCGGAATCGCGCAGTCGCCATGGCTTGACTCGCCTGTGCTTGGCTTTACCTGTTTCACGCTTGCGGGGGTTTTCGGTTCATTCTATTGGCCAGCGAGCCAGGCGATGGTCGCCGACCTCGTGCCGGAAAAGGACCGGAGCAACGTTTTCGCTATCTTTTATACATCAATCAATATTTCTGTTGTCGTCGGGCCAATTCTTGGAGCGATTTTTTTCGTCAAGTATCCGTTCGAGGTTTTGCTTGTGTCAGGCTTGATTGGCCTTCTTCTTTCTTTCATTCTCGCAAAATGGACGCGGGAAACGCTGCCTGTGCAAATGTCCATTTCGGCAGGACCGGTCGGCAAATGGTATCACGCTCTGCAAACTCAGTTCAAGGATTACGGTGTCATCATGAGGGACCGGACGTTCCTGTTATTCATCATTGCCGGCATCCTTCTTTCGCAGACGTTCATGCAGCTTGATTTGCTGTTCCCTGTTTATATGAAGGAGTTCGTCCAAAATCAAACGATGCTCAGCTTCGGGGATTGGACGTTTAGGGTCGATGGTGAGCAGGCTTTCGGGATTATTTTATCGGAAAACGGCCTCTTGGTCGCCCTGTTTACGGTCGTTGTAACGAGATGGATGAACCGTTTCAATGAGCGAAATGTGTTCATGGCATCGGCGATTTTATATGCCATCTCGATTATCATGTTCGGGCAGACCGCCTGGATTTGGGGTCTTATTTTTGCGATGATGGTTTTCACGCTCGGGGAACTGGCATCGGCGGGCATCCAGCAAGGCTTCGTTTCCAAGCTCGCGCCGGAGCATCTCCGCGGGCAGTATTTCGCCGCGGCGAGCCTTCGCTATACAATCGGCCGGACAATTGCGCCGCTGTCGATCCCGCTGACGGAATGGATCGGCTATGACTGGACATTTATTACGCTTTGCCTGCTGTCACTGTTAAGTGCGGGCTTTTACTGGATGACCTTTAGGAGTTATGATAAACAAAAAGAGGCTTCGGCTTAGAGGGGGACGTTGTGATGATTTGGCAGTCAAAACAGCAATTATTGGATGTATTATCCCGGCTCGTCGGGATTCCGAGTGTAAGCGGGACAGAGTCGGAAACCATTTTTCCGGATTTGCTTGCGCTTGAATTGAAAAACCTCCCTTACTTTCAGGATCATCCCGACCATATAAATGTATATCATTCACCTGACGGAGCTTACCTGAGAGCGTTCATCGAAAAGCAAGGGACAAAGAAAACGATTGTCATGATCAGCCATTTCGATGTTGTCGGCGTTGAGGATTATGGCCAGCTGAAGGAATATGCCTTCAATGTGGAAAAGCTGACTGAGATTTATCACGAGGACCCTGAGCTTTTGCCCGAGACATTCCGTGAAGAATTCCAGTCCGGTGACTGGGTGTTCGGCCGCGGCGCGATGGATATGAAAGCCGGGATTGTCGCGCAGATGTCTTTACTGGAACGAGCAGCTCAAGGGGAAATTGACGGAAATCTTCTCTTTATTACTGTTTCCGATGAAGAAGTGAGTTCCAAAGGGATGCTGAAGGCGATTGAAGAAATCCTCCATCTGAAGGAGGAAATGGGACTTGAGTATGTCCTCTGCCTGAACACCGAGCCGTCCTTCAAGGAGCATCCCCACGATACAAATAAATACATGTACACCGGGACGATTGGCAAAATGATGCCCAGCTTTTATTTTGCCGGCCAGGAAACACACGTCGGGGAACCGTTCGCCGGCCTGAATGCCTCGCTGATGGCGGCGGCGCTCACAATGGAATTAGAATTGAACAGTGAGTTTTCCGAAACGATCGGCGGGGAACAGACCGCGGCGCTCACCAATCTGATGATGAGAGATTTAAAGGAATTCTATAATGTCCAGACGCCGACTGCGGCGGTGTCGATGTACAATCTTTTGTTCATGGAGAAATCGCCCGGCGAACTGGCGGAGGGAATCCTCGCTGCTGCCCGCAGAGCTGCAGACAAGGCTCTCGAGCACTACCGGGAAAAGGCGGAGCTGGCCGGGGTAAAAGGGCTTCCGTTTACGATTGATGTTTACACATGGGAAGAGCTTTATGCCGAAGCTGTGAAATCAATTGGTGCGGAACAGGCGGAAGAACTTATTTCAACAACGCTCCTTGCCGCCACTGAAGAGGACGAGCGTGGCAAAAGCCTGAAAATCGTCCAGCAGTTTGCTTCTTTTATTGAAAAGAAGCCGTTCATCGTGTTCTATTTCAGCCCTCCCTTCTACCCGGCTGTTTCATCCAGGAATTCAGAACTCGTTCAATCCCTGGCCGCTTTTGTCAAAAGTGAAAACAGTGAAATCCAGGAAAGGAAGTTCTTCCAGGGACTGTGCGATTTAAGTTACGCGACCTCCGCTACTTCGGAAATGGATGCCAGGCTGCTCGCCGGCAACATGCCTCTTTACAACAACGGGTACACCATCCCGTTCGATTTAATTAAAGAGCTCGATATGCCAGTGTTCAACCTTGGCCCTTATGGTGCTGACCCGCATCAGAAAACGGAGCGGCTTGAACTCGAGTTTTCCTTCGGGACCTTGCCGGACTTGCTTGAAAAGCTCGTCCAGCATACTTTCAAAATTTCATAATTATGAATTTCTTAAACGCAGGCCCTCCTTTATCGGGCTTGCGTTTTTTGTCAATATAAAAGTTTGAATAATTAATGAACTTTTATTGAATAATAGAAAAAACAGGCGTATACTTTTTTTAACAGATACTTTACCACGTTGGGAAGGTGGAAATGATGGATTGGATGTCCCCTACTACGCTATCGGGAATCATCGCTTTCGCATCGCTGTTTTCCTGGGGCATATACCTAAATATTAAGCTTTATAACGATGTTGAGCAGTAGGCACGCGCCTGCTGTTTTTGTTTTGCAACATTCTCTCGGCAACGGTCGAATAGAAATTCTGTTAACGACCGTGGCTCGATTTTTCCAAAGCTACGATCGAATAGAACTCATCTTATCGACCGCAGCTCCATTTTTCAGATGCTACAGTCGAATAGGAATCATCTTATCGACCGCAGTTCTATTTTTTTGAAGCTAGGGTCGAATAGAACTCCTCTTATCGACCGCAGTCCTATTTTTCCGATGCTACGGTCGAATAGAACTCCACTTATCGACCGCAGCTCCATTTTTCCGATGCTACAGTCGAATAGAACTCCTCTTATCGACCGCAGCTCCATTTTTCCGATGCTACGGTCGAATAGAACTCCTCTTATCGACCGCAGCTCCATTTTTCCGATGCTACGGTCGAATAGAACTCATCTTATCGACCGCAGCTCGATTTTTACGATGCTACGGTCGAATAGAACTCATCTTATCGACCGCAGCTCTTTTTTTCCGGAGTTAAAGTCGAATAGAATTCCTCTTATCGACCGCAGTCCTATTTTTTCGAAGCTACGGTCGAATAGAACTCCTCTTATCGACTGCAGCCCTATTTTTTCGAAGCTACGGTCGAATAGAACTCCTCTTATCGACCACAGCTCGATTTTGATGAAGTTACAGTCGAATAGAACTCCCCTCATCGACCGCAGCTCAACTTAAAAACATTTTCAGAAACTTCAGTGTGTTTTTATTTCTTTTTTTTCCAAAAAAGCGCTAAACTGAGGAAGACGAAATAGGAAGAGAGGTACATACGATGAGTGATTTTCAAACACGGTTGGAAAAGTACGCAGAGCTTGCGGTCAAGGTTGGCGTTAACGTGCAGCCGGGCCAGACACTGGTTATGAACGCCACCCTAGATGCGGTGGATTTTGTGAGGGCTGCGACGAAAAAGGCATACGAAGCAGGCGCATATAATGTTGTTGTCAATTGGACGGACGACACGGTATCCCGCCTGAAATACGAGCTTGCTCCTGAGGAATCGTTCAATGAATATCCGAAATGGCGTGCAAAGGAAATCGAGGATCTTGCCGAAAACGGCGCGGCTTTCATGTCAATCGTTTCTTCAAGCCCCGATCTTCTGAAAGGCATCCAGCCACAGCGCATTTCCAACTTCCAGAAGGCAGCTGGCACAGCTCTAGCCAATTACCGAAGGATGATTCAGTCAGACAAGGTCAGCTGGACAGTCATCGCGGCCGCTTCCCCTGATTGGGCAGCGAAAGTATTCCCGGATGCGCCTGAATCCGAGCAGGTTGAAAAGCTTTGGGACGCAATCTTCACGGCGGTCCGTGTCGACAGCGAGGATCCTGTCCTTGCCTGGAAACAGCATGACGAAACCTTACACGAAAAGGTGCGCGTCCTGAATGAAAAACACTTTAAGTTCCTTCATTACAAGGCACCTGGAACCGACTTGACTATCGAGCTTCCAAAAACGCATCTTTGGGTCGGTGCAGGAAGCATCAATGAACAAGGCGTTGAATTCATGGCCAACATGCCGACAGAAGAAGTCTTCACTGTGCCATTGAAGACAGGCGTAAACGGCGTTGTTGCCAGCACGAAGCCGCTCAGCTACGGCGGCAACATCATCGACAACTTCAGCATCACTTTCCAGAATGGGAAGATTGTCGATGTAAAAGCCGAGCAGGGCGAGGAAATTTTGAAAAGGCTAGTGGAAACCGACGAAGGCTCGCATTATCTTGGAGAAGTGGCTCTCGTCCCATACGATTCGCCGATTTCCCAATCAAATGTATTGTTCTTCAACACGCTATTTGATGAAAATGCGTCAAACCATCTCGCCATCGGCAGCGCGTATGCGTTCTGTATTGAAGGTGGAAAAAAGATGAACTCCGAACAACTGGCTGAGGCCGGCTTGAACGAAAGCCTCACTCACGTCGACTTCATGATTGGTTCAGCCGAAATGGATATCGACGGCATCACCGAAGACGGCCAGTCCGTCCCAGTGTTCCGCGCGGGCAACTGGGCAATTTAAATATTTCTTATTGAAACAAGCAGGCGGCATACTTTACCGCCTGCTTGTTTTTGTTTATCGGTCATTAATTTTATAAAAAAATTCCTTAAGCGATGGAATTCCCAGAGTAATATAAACATTAACGACTTTAGAACGCGAAAGACCTTTCGCCCGCTGCTGTTCACGTTCTAAATTGTCCTTTAGAACGCGAAAGACCTCTCGCTCACTGTTGTTCGCGTTCTAAATCGTCCTTTAGAACGCGAAGGAACTCTCGCTCACTGCTGTTCGCGTTCTAAATCGTCCTTTAGAACGCGAAGGTCCTCTCGCTCACTGCTGTTCGCGTTCTAAATCGTCCTTTAGAACGCGAAAGATTTTTCGCACACCGCTGTTTGCGTTCTAAATCGTCCTTTAGAACGCGAAGGTCCTCTCGCCCGCTGCTGTTCGCGTTCTAAATTGTATTTTAGAACCCGGAGGAACCCACAACCGCCACTCTTCGGGCTCTAAGTCCCCCTTTACAGCCCGAAGCACTCACTGCAACTGACGCCCGGGCTCTAAGTCTTTCTTTACTGACCGAAGCACCTCCCAACAATAGGCGCTCGGGCTCTAAGTCCCCCTTTACCGCCCGAAGCACTCCCTGGCAACTGGCGTTCGGGCTCTAAGCCCCCTTTCTAGCTTCGCCCGAAGCACCTCATGGCAACTCCTGTTCTTCCCCTGGAATAAACAAATCAATGACAATCCGCCGGATACTTGTTAAAGTAAGTCATATCATTTATTACGGGGGATTTTGAACATGCTTAACGATTTTAAGAAATTTGCAATGAAGGGGAATGTCATGGATCTTGCTGTCGGGGTGATTGTCGGGGCGGCTTTTGGCAAAATCGTCACTTCCCTTGTAGAAGACATTATGATGCCGCTCATCGGCCTGCTGATGGGTGGCATTGACTTTACCGGGTTAATGATTAAATTTGGAGGGGCGAAAATCAAATACGGCGTCTTCCTTCAATCCATTACCAACTTCCTCATTACCGCCTTCTCCATCTTTTTATTCATAAGAGTGATCAACCATTTCCGCAATAAAGAGGAAGAGGCAAAGGCGGAAATAAAACTGGATAAATCCGAAGAACTGCTCACCGAAATCAGGGATCTTTTGAAAGCACAGGCAGCAAAGGGTGAGGAAATCAGGGAAGAAAACTAAAATTATTTTGCAAAAAAAATGAAACCTTTCAGCTTTAATTTCGTAAAAACACTATCAAAAATTTTCTGAGGTGAAATCATTCATGTATGCACAAACAAGCACTGACTATTTACCGTCCGTGATGAGGACATTCGCCATGTCGATTGCTTTCGCGATGCTTGGCGCGATGGCGGGCACCTACGTTCCACCGGCTTTATTCCTGCCACTCGTCATTCTCGAAGTGGGCATGCTCCTCTTCGCCTTCCTGATCCGCAGGAAACGGTCGATTTCCTATACATTTCTGTATGCTTTTACGTTTATTTCCGGGATAACCACTTACCCGATTGTCAGCCACTATGCTTCCCAGGCCGGCGGCAGCATTGTCCTGCTTGCCCTTGGAACGTCGACGGTAGTTTTTGCCGGAATTGGTGTTTACGCGACGAAAACAAAGCGTAATTTCTCATGGCTCGGCGGGATGCTGATGGCTTCCCTGCTTGCTATGATTGCGATTTCGATTTTCAATATGTTCTTCCAGCTTAGCTCGACAGGTATGCTTGCCTTTTCGTTCATCGGCGTTCTTGTGTTCAGCGGCTATATCTTATATGACTTTAACCGCATGAAGCATTACGGCGTCACAGCCGAGGAAGTTCCTCTCATGGCGCTTAACCTGTATCTCGACTTCGTCAACCTGTTCGTCAGCCTGCTCCGGATCTTCGGAATCCTTGGCAGCGACGATTAATCACCATAGAAGAAGGCAGGCCCATCCCCCCGGGCCTGCCTTTCACTATTTAAAGAACGAATTCCGTTTCTTCCCGCGCAAAATATCCCCAGACCAGCCTTTCTTTCTAAGAACAATGTACAGCACCAATGTTGAAATGGCAGTCAGGGCGAGTGCGAATACATAGCCATATTTCCATTCGAGCTCCGGCATATTCCGGAAGTTCATGCCCCATAAGGCTCCAAGGGCGGTGATCGGTGTAAACAGTGTCGTCAGTACGGTCAATGTTTTCATAATCTCGTTTCCGCGGTGCGAAGAAACGACTTCTTCAAGCTTAATCAACGTATCAATTTCCGCCTGATATTCATTGATGACATTGAAGCCACGCTCAATCTTCAGGCAAGTCCGTTTGTATTCCGCCTTCCCGGACGCCTTTTCAGCAAAGGCTTCTTCCATGGCAATCTTAATTTCCTTCAAGGGAATCATTAAATGCTTCAGGACTAGAAGCTCGTGGCGGCATTGGTAAACCTCCTCGAGGATGCCGATGCTGTTTTCTTTTTTTACCTTCCAGAACAGGTCATTAAGCCTGACTTCGAACGGGTCGATTTCAATCAGGCTGCTTGTAGTGATCTCACCGAGAAGGACGGAAAACCCTTCAAGCGCGTTGTCGCAATTCCCCATCTGGACCCTCATCAGATTATAATCCCTTTCTCCTAGTACTGAAAAATCAAGTCCGCTGGTTACCATGAATTTCTCCGCAAGGAAAAAGTGGAATACATGGTTATCTTCTTTTTCCGAAAGATCCTGTTTAAAGACAAGGGAACCGGCAATCCATTCCGCTCCTTTGTAAAAGGTATCAATGACAATACTATTTGTATTCATCTCCGCTGACTTTTTTATCCAGCCGCTAATATTGTAAGACGCTTTTTCCAGAGCGAGCTTATTTAAACCCTCTTCCTCCCCAGGTAAAAATTCATGCCACTCCCATGCGCCGTTTTTGAAAATATGGTTCATGTCCTGCCACTTCCCGTCCGTTCTATTCATACTGTTATCTTAAACATCCCCAAATGTACCTATTTCAAAACTTCGTATGGCTAAACAAGGTCATTAAGCAAACAGCGATTAAGGATAAGTCTAATGTATTTTATCTCAGTCATGTTTTTGTACAAGGTCGACGGGGTAATATAAAGAATACTTCAGAGAGAGAAAATCCTTTAAGGAGTTGAGTTGAGAATGAAGGACAATACACGCTATTTACTTGCAGGTGTCGGCATTGGAGCATTGCTATGGTATGCATGGAAGCCGTCCAAAGAGGATTTAAGAGGAATGGTCGATACAGTCGCAAACAAACTCCCAATCGGGAAAAACAGTAATGAACCTGTTGTCGCAAAAGCCGGCCTGTCGGACCCGATGGACCTTGATGACAACAAAATGGTCAGCGAAGGGTCGCAATACGGTGTCCACTACTACAACAAGAATGAGCAAGATAACGCCTAAAGGACTCGTTTCCTTTAGGCTTTTTGTTTTTTGGACCCTTTTTCTGCTAGATATGGAGGAATTTAAGGATGGGCTATTTATTTATCTTAATCTATATCGGAATCATCCTGCTCGTCATTGAGCTATGTACAAATATCGTTGAATTGACAGGCCTTGAAAAACCGGTCGCCCGTTTTCAAGTCATTTCAATGCTTACGAATACCGGTTTTACAACCGGGGAATCAGAACTCATCATCACCCATCCAATCAGACGTCGCCTAGGAGCTTTTCTGATTTTATTCGGCGCATTCTCCCTCGCCGTTATCATCTCGGCAATCAGCGGCATTTTGCAGAAGAACTTTCACATCCAGGAAGTCGGTATTATTGCCGGCATCCTCCTTCTGCTTCTGCTGATTTTAAAGCTGCCCTTCATGCATAAGAAGCTCAAGAAAAAGCTGCACCAAGAGATGGAGAAGAGTTACAAGCTGGAAGAGCTGCCAATCAAAGATGTCCTTTTGCAAAATGATGAAGACGACTTTATGGAAATCCATGTCCATGAAGAGTCAGGCTTAATCGGCAAAACCATAAAGGACGTGATCAAGACCGAGGAAGATATCAATGTTCTATTTATCATGCGGGGCGAGGTCATGATTCGCCACGAACGCCATGACGAGAAAATCCGGGAAGGCGACATGATTTACCTTTATGGGGATAAAGATTGTCTGCAGAGAAAATTCGCGAGTGAAATTGAAGCGCATAAGGAAAAGCTTGAAGAAAAAGCGGAAGCGAAAAATAATACGCCTTTATGAATAGATTCGGAATGCAGCCTGCTTTTGCCAAACCTTCATCAATAAAAAAATAAAGACTAGTTTTTCTGAGCAGCGATCCCCGAAATGACTAGTCTCTTTCCTATTTCAACTTTATGAAACCTTACTTTGCCACATTATGCTTAAACGCATAAATGACGGCCTGAGTCCGGTCCTGGACCTGAAGCTTTGAAAGGATGTTGCTGACGTGGGTTTTGACCGTTTTCAGCGCAATGAACAACTCATCGGCTATTTCCTGATTGGTTTTGCCCTCCGTCATTAATAACAGGATTTCCATTTCCCGTTCAGTCAGCTCCTCATGAGGAAGGAGCTCTTTTTTCTGGCGCATTTTCAGCATCATTTTGCCAGTAACCTCAGGTTCCAAAATCGACTGGCCCTGGTATGTAGCACGGACGGCGTTGGCAATTTCACTTGCCTTCGAGGTTTTCAGCATATAGCTCGTGGCACCAGCTTCAAGGGCGGGGTACACTTTTTCGTCATCAAGAAAACTTGTGACAATAATGACTTTTGCCTCGGGCCATTGTTCGATGATTTGGCGGGTTGCTTCTATCCCGTCCATTTCCTTCATCACAAGGTCCATCAGGATAATGTCGGGCCTGAGTTCAAGTGCCAGCTCCACACCGCGCTTTCCATTGTCGGCCTCGCCGACCACTTCGATATCCGGCTGTGCTGACAAGTACGAAGATACTCCAATCCGCACCATTTCATGATCATCGACAAACACGACTTTAATCATTTTCCCCATCCCCGTTCGACACAGCCGGAATCTTCACTTCAAGCCGCGTCCCTTTATTTTTTACCGAGACAATTTTCATTGTGCCGCCAATTTCAAGGGCCCGCTCATGCATGTTTTGCAGACCATAGGCGCCCGCCTTCCTATCCTCTTCGTTAAACCCGACTCCGTCATCGGCCACCCGTAGGATAATCAGCCCATCCCTTTTAATGAGCAGTACTTCCAGTGAACTTGCTTTTGCATGGCGGAGGGTATTCGAAACTGATTCCTGGAGAATACGGAACAAATGGTCCTCGACCCCCTTATCCATGGCAAAATCCTCGGCCTTCCACTGAATTTCAATTGTCACCTTTTGGGCAAGCTCGCCGAGAAGGTCGGCAATCCCTTCCTGCAGCGATTTGCCTTTCAGAGCCGCCGGCCGTAGATGAAGGAGAAGCGCCCGCATTTCAATTTGCGACTGGTGGATCATCCCTTCCACAAGCTTCAGCTGCTTGGCTTCAGCGCCTTCATCATCTTCCTTCACTTCTGTGATGGCCGACATGAGCATGGAAGCGGCGAAGAGCTGCTGGCTCACAGAATCATGCAACTCGCGCGCAAGCCGGTTCCGTTCCTGCGAGATGATTTCCTGAATCCTTATTTCCTGGTCCTCGGCCTTTTCAGTCGCAAGCCGCTGCGATAGCTTCGCTTTTTCTGACAGCTGCCAATTCAGCTTGCGGAATCGCTCATCAATTTGCTTCATTTCAAAAAGCGAGCAGTTTTCTTTAAGCTCCGCCTGATGGCCATCCTCAATCTGCCGAAGAGACTGGTCGATTAGATTAAGCTGGGTTTTCCAGTACATGCCCGAAATCAAGCCAAACAAAATTCCAAATGCCCCACTCGACGCAGGGATAAAAATAATGAAAGGAATGCCCATTAATTCTCTTTTCCAGAGGGCTGACCATTCGCCAAGCGGAAAAACAACAAAAAACGCCGCCGAACTGATGGCTGCTACAAGAAACGCGAACCCGAGGCTCCACAGCACCTGCCGTTGAATCGCACTCATATCCGGCTCACCTCGAGGTTCCCGACAATCAGTGAAGTGAAAATCTTTACCTTCTGGACCGATTGGTCATAATCAGCTGTTTTCAGTTGGAAAACCTGGTTGAAGACCTTAGACTCCTCATGGCCAAAGACGGTGGTCGAACCTGCGACAACGGAGTGATTGATGCTCACTTCTAATTCATATGGAACAAGAATCTGGATATTCCCGACAAAGTTCCTGATGAAAATAACCGTTTCCCCCTTCGGAAAAAGGGTGTAGCTTAAATCAACGACCGTATCGCCAAGGCCTGCCTGAATATTGATATCATTCCATTCATATACCTGTTCGGGGGTTTTTTGCTGGCCGAACAGAATATTATCAAAAAGCGGCTTTGTCCGTACCATCTCGGCAGCTTGCCCTTCGTTTTCCGAAATCTGAATCGTCGGCGCAATACGTTTTGGGGACTTTTTCGCCTGGATGAATTGTATGAAAAAAAGAGCCAGCATCCCGATCAAAATAAGCTTTAGAGCCATCATATTCAACAAGCTAGCGCCCAGGATGACAATTCCCGCCCAGAAAAGGAATCTTCCGAACTTGGCAGGCGATTTCTTCCGTCCGATATAAATCATGGCCCCTGAAAGGAAGAGGGAAAAGATCAGGCCGCTATTGAAAAAAGCCAGCTCCAAAAGGAGAATGATTCCGCCGCCGAAAACCAGCCAGCCCATATAATCTCCTGTCATTTTTCTGTCCATCCTTCTTCCTCCCCGTAAAGCCTTAAGTTCTAATTTTTTCTGTCCTCTTTAGAATAGCATTTGGGACAATTGTTGTCTTTAGTTTCTGGAATGAAATGCGGGCCGTAAGTTTCGGCCCGCACCCCTTTTATTGCGCGTCTTGCCGGCTTTCCTGATTATTCAGGTCTTTTTCAAGCTGTGCGATGCGCGAATCGATTGTGTTCCGGATATAAGAGGTATTCACTTCGTTTTCAATATTATCGAGGTAGCTTTCGATTTCCCTGAAACGGTCTGCGGACTTCATTTCCCCGGCTTCCACAACCTGATTGATCTGATGGTTTGCCCTGCTCATGTTTTCGCGGCCCATCAACTCAAGCCTGCGGATTTTCATATCCTTCAGCTTGTGCTTCATTTCCTCGTAACGTGCTTCCAGTTCATCCAACTGGCGGGCTGCCTGTTCCATCGCGCTTTCAAGCCGGATGGCACGGTCTGCGAAATGCAGATGCTCCCTTTCAGCGAACTCCTGTAATGCCGACTCGCCCGCTTTAGCAGCAATATCTGCCTGATGCTTCCGCTTTTCGGCCATCTCTTTCGCCTGGCGGTATTCGCGGGTGAATTCTTCCTTCAATGCATGCTGCCGCTCCACGAGCTTAGCTACCTTTTCCGTTTCCTTTTCACATTGGCGCAAATATTCATTCAGCATCCCAATCGGGTTGTTTCTTTCCTTTTTGTCCAGCACTTCGTTCAAATCCGCCATAATGGTATCTTTTAGTTTTGTAAATAAATTCGCCATTTTATTTGTCTCTCCCTTACCTTAATAGTTTTTATGCAAGTCGTCCCATTGCCTTTCAAAATTCACAAACGGATCGCTGCTTGTTTCTTTGACTGGTTCAGCATACTTTGTTTCATTCCACTTTTTGTACACGAGGTACAGGACATATGCTGCCGCGACGCCCAATAAAGCCGGCGCATTGCTCGCCACGGAAGCCAGGACAATCAGGCCAATAAGGGCTAGCCCTACTCTCGCGCCAGTAGAAGTTGTTTTGAGGAACTGCTTCATCACAAAGTACAGGATCGCCAGGCTGATCACCATTCCTGCAATCGGGCCGATAGTGGATAACAGAACCATTGCGGCGATTCCTCCCGCCAAGAGTAAACCAAATTTTTTCATGTTCGTTTCCTCTCCTTTCATGTCTCTATCTTACCTGTGGCGCGGTTTTTCCATAACGTGCTTCAGACAGATTTTCATCTAGGACCTGGGACCGAGAGAGGGCGGGACTGACTGTTTTTGCAAAAAGAAAGCACCCGTTCATGATGAACGGATGCTGAAAAGAATTGCTACTTCGAAATGAACATTTGCGTCCAGTAGTGGCGCTGCGAACCACCGGCGGCATAGCCGACGCCAATCCGGGTATAGCCCTGGTTCAAGATATTCGCCCTGTGGCCGGGTGAATTCATCCAGGCGCGGACCACTTCGGCGGCGCTTGTCTGTCCGGCCGCGATGTTTTCACCAGCCGACCTGTAAGCAATCCCGAAATTTTTCATCATCGTGAATGGAGAACCATATGTAGGGCTTGTGTGTGAGAAATAACCCTTGTCCCTCATATCCACTGACTTATACCTCGCCACTCTCGAAAGCTCCCAATCATGCGTCAGCGGCTTGAGCCCATACTTGGCCCGCTCCTGGTTCGTCAAACTAATCACCTGCTGCTCCACGCTTTTGGCACCCACAGTTGGAATGGTCACTTTTTGCCCGGGATAAATTAAATTCGGATTTTTGAATTGCGGGTTTGCTCTGATGATTTCCGATAAGCCTACCTGATAACGGACGGAAATCTTCCAGAGTGTGTCACCGCGTATGACCGTATGGACAGTCTGCGCATGCGAAACGACCGGCGCCACGATGAAAGTCAGTACCATCAGCATAAGTAACATGAACCCTTTTTTCATATTATCGCCTCCTCGGGATAGATTGTGTTTTTTGCGCAAAAATATACCGGGAACAAAGCGATTCATGGTTATTCTTTTTGCTGGCGGGAAAACAGATAAAGGGAACCATTTCCCTGGCTTGGTAATATTCACAAACGAATGCTCTGTAGGAGGCGCTTTATGGAAAACCTGTCTTGGCTGGAACTAATTCTTCTTATTTTGGCGAGCTATCGCCTGACCCATCTGATTGTTTTTGACAAAATTACGGAATTCATCCGCAAACCGTTCATGAAAAAGAAAAAAGTAGAAACCTCTCACGGGAGCGAGATGAAGGACGTTCCAAAGAACTTATTCGGCTACCTGCTCAACTGCTACTGGTGCGCTGGCGTCTGGAGCGCGATATTCCTCGGGGGAGGCTATCTCCTTTTCCCAAAACCGTTCCTTGTTCTCGCGCTGATACTTGCCATTGCCGGCGGCCAGTCCGTCATTGAAACCTTCGTTGGGGTCAACATTAAAAAGGTCGCCTACTATTCCGCGAAAGAGCATGAAAATAAAGCTCCTGCCGCCGACCCTCCAAAAGAAAATCCGAAAGGGTAACGAAAAAACTCGCCGGTTGGCGAGTTTTTTTATGATGCAGTTCGAAATAGATTAATCCGTATCCATTTTAATTAAATCCCACGAAGATACAATCCCAATCGGCTTTTCCTTAAATGATCCGTTATCCGTTATGATGACCGCCTCCAGCTTGTTCTCTTCCTCCGAGCGCGAGTCATACAGGTCCTGCAATTCAAATATATTCATTTCTTTGGAAACGATTTTCACCGTATTCGTTTTTTCGTGCTTCTGGACATCCCGGAGCTTTTGCCCAGCGAGGTCAATTTTCGACCCTTCAAGTCTGCTGGCAAAATATCTTCTCAGCCCGCTTTCTGTCATCAAAAACTTAAAGTGGCCATCCTCGTAAATCGGATACTGGGTAAATTCATGGCCCTCCATCTCCTCCAGTGCAACCTTCACCTCTTCATCCGCATCGAATGTCTTCACTGGTTTGGAAGCCACAGTCAGGATTGACGGTGGTACCTGAAGAAATTCAGCGATGCTCTCTATTTGCTCAACAACCTCAGGATGAGGCTCGGCGATATAAAAATTCTTTCTGCTTTTCTCATGGACAAGCGCGTTCCGGAGCCGCGCGTAGCTTTTCAAATCATCGAAATAGCGGCGAATCGGCGCATGCCTGTTTTTCACTTTATGAAGAAGCTCGAGGAACTGGTCAGTGTCCGCGTTCCGTTCGAGTTTTTTTAATTCAGTATGGATTTGGTTGAACGCCACCTCAAAGCGTTCCGACCTCTCCCTTTGTCGTTTGATCTCTTTTTGTTGATCGGCCATTGGCTGCCTCCTTGAATTTTTTGGCTTCTATTGTTTATTTACCAAAGTTGAGGCGGAATTGAAACATAATGAGCAAAATGCGCGCCATTCTGACTGGGGAATGCGTCGGTTAAAACGGGTTATGCGTCAGTTCACGAGGTTTATGCGCCCATTCTGACTGGCTTATGCGTCAGTTCATGGGGTTTATGCGCCAATTCAACCGGGGAATGCGCCAATTGTCAGAGCGTATCCACGAGTTCGAAAGGTTTATTATCCAATTCTAGAGGTTTATTATCCAATTCCACTGGTTTATTATCCAATTCCCGAGGTTTATTATCCAATTCCAATAGTCTATTATCCAATTCCAATAGTCTATTATCCAATTCCAGGGGTTTATTATCCAATTTCGCTGGTTTATTATCCAATTTCGCTGGTTTATTATCCAATTCCGCTGGGGTGTGCGCCATGCCCTCCGGCTATGCGTCATTCCAACCGGGTATGCGTCATTTCAACCAGGAAATGCGCTTATTCACGGGGCGTGTACGCCAACCCAACTAGGGTATGCACCAACCCACGGGGCGTGTGCACCAATATACCAACAAAAAGATGCAGTCCAATTCAGTTGTGAATTGGACTGCTAATGTGTAATCGAATTAAGTTTTTATAATTGAACCCGCTATGCTAATTTGTGTTCGAATTAAGTTACTCGAAAGCATAACCCGTTATATGAAAAAACGGGGGCGTCCATATCATTTACTTGCGAACCGATTCCCGGATGGCATCCTCAAACTGGCTGATGATATCATCTGCGTGTTCAATGCCGACCGAGATGCGGACGACCTGGCGGTTAATCCCTAAAGCGGCGCGGGCTTCCGGCGAAAGAGCCCGGTGGGAGGTGACTTCGGGATGGGACACGGTTGATTCAACGCCCGCCAAAGTCGGAGCGATTTTAATCCATGAAAGTGCCCGGAAAAATTCATTCATATCAGCCTTTTCGGAAAGCTCGACGGTTACCATGGCGCCAAAGCCATCCTCACCGCCCTGGTCGAAAGGATAATAGACCTTTTTAACATCGGCATGATCCTTGAGCGCCAGTGCGAGTTTCCTTGCATTCGAGGACTGGGTTTTCATCCGGAGCGCGAGCGTCTTTAGGCCGCGAACGGTGAGCCAAGCCTCGAATGGGCTAAGATTAGAGCCAAGATTTGCTATTTTACTGCCCGCTTTTGCAATCAAATCTTCTCTGCCGACGACGACACCCGAAGTAACGTCGCTATGGCCGCCAATATATTTCGTCGCGCTATGAACAACAAGATCAGCGCCAAGTTCAAACGGGCGGACATGAAGCGGCGTTGCGAAAGTATTGTCAACGAGTGTCAGCAAGCCCTTCCCTTTTGCAAAATCAATGACAGCTTCTAGATTCTCGACGCGGAGGAGCGGATTTGTGATTGATTCCGTATAAATGAGGCGGGTATTATCGCGAATCTCTTTTTCCACGTTGGAAAGGTCGGTAAACGAAACAAAGGTCGTTTCAATGCCGAGATCCTTCAATTCTTCCTTCAGCATATGATAGCTGCCGCCATATACGTCATCAGCGGCAATAATGTGCTCCCCGCTTTTGACCGCAGCCAGAACCCCCGCGAGGATGGCTGAAAGCCCAGATGACGCAGCGACACCCGCTGGTGCCTCTTCCAGACGGGCCACGGCCGCCCCAAGCTCGTCCGTGTTCGGATTGCCGACCCTCGAATATAAATAATGGCCGCTGCCCTCGTAAAAGCCTTCAAGTTCATCGAGGTCCTTGAATGTGAAAGCCGAAGTTTGGTAGATTGGCGTTACCTTGCTCTTGATTTTACGTTCCACTTTTTTGTCCCCATGCAATACTTTCGTTTCAAACTCCCTTGCCACTTCAGCCACCTTCTTCCTATTTATGTTGGTGAGTATATCAGCCCCGGCAAGCGCCGTCAACGGGAATATTACGGGAAGCGAAATACTGAACCAGCCCAATCGTAAGGATATATTTGGTATACTTTTGAAAAGGGGGATGGACATGAGGAAGAAAATAATCATACTGATTGGGACAGCAGCAGCGGGGTTCCTATTTCTAACTGGCTCGCAGTCCTACTTTCATTATAAAGAAATTAATTTTGCCACAGATAAATGCTATGAAGTTGGCGGCAGCCCGGTTGTGGAAACTAGTTTTTTGGCGCTTAGCTATTCATTTTCATGTGAAAAATGACCTCTTACCAAGAAGGTCATTTTTTATTTTCAGCAAAAGGAAATTAGAGTTATTTTTCCAAAACAGGGAACAATAAAGTGAACTTTGACTAGACTTTTGCAAAGAAGAATGCAGGCCCAGAAGGAGGAAAAACATGAGCGGACAAAAGTATCCAAGGTCTTATTGGCGGGAGATTGAATTGCCCAAGTTCAACAGGCTGGAAGGTGATCATTCCACAGATGTCGTCATAGTCGGCGCCGGGATGACCGGAATTACGACCGCCTATTTGCTTACTCAGCAAGGAAAAAAAGTCACCCTCATTGAAGCTGGCAGTGTGCTCAACGGGACATCCGGACATACAACAGCGAAAATCACTGCACAGCACGGTCTCCTTTATGATGAACTGATCAGCCATTTCGGCGAGGAGAATGCAAAGCTTTATTATGAATCACATAGTGACGCGCTTGGATTCATCCGCAGGACGGTCACGGAGCAAAACATCGATTGCGATTTCAGCGATCAGGACGCAGTCATTTATTCGGTGACGGATGAATACAAGCAGAAAATCGAGACCGAGGCGGAAGCCTATAAGAAGCTTGGCATTCCAAGCGAGCTACGCGGCAGCATCCCATTCGATATTGAAGTGAAGAACGCTTTGGTGATGAAGGATCAGGCCCAGTTCCATCCGCTGAAATATTTACGAGCCCTTTTGAAAAAAGCGGTGGATGCCGGCTGCCAGGTGTACGAGAATACAGTCGCCAAGGATATCACGGTTGAAGGCGGAACGGTCCTGCACACGAAGGACGGCCAGAAAATATCTTGCGACCATGTGATAATTGCTTCCCATTGGCCATTTTTTGACAAGCGGGGCCTTTACTTCGCAAGGATGTATGCCTCCCGCTCCTATGCGATTGGAGTGAAGTCGGACAAGGAATATCCCGGGGGAATGTACATCAGCGAGGATTCTCCGACGCGGTCGATCCGCTATACCCCGCATAACGGGGAGAAGCTGCTGATTATCGGCGGGGAGAACCACCGGACGGGCAAAGACGAGGATACGGAAAAGCATTATCAGGCGCTGTCTGACTTCAGCGGGCAAGTCTTCGGAAACGGCGACTATACGTACCGCTGGTCGGCGCAGGACATGGATACGCTAGATAAACTGCCGTACATTGGACCGTTGAAGGATGGTGAGGAAACGATTCTTGTCGCGACCGGTTATAAAAAGTGGGGAATGACGACAAGTACACTCGCCGGCCATATTTTAACTGATTATGTGTTGAATCGAGAAAGCCCATATAAGGACTTATACCACCCATCAAGGTTCGAGGTTGACCCGTCTCTGAAGAAAGCGGTCACCTTCAATGCGGAAGTGGCAGGCCATCTTGTGAAAGGGAAGCTGGAATACATTCCGAAGAGCCTGGATGATCTTGAGGTTGGCGAAGGGGGCGTTGTCCTGGTTGATGGAAAGCGCGCCGGGGGCTACAAGGATGAAACCGGGAAGCTGTATCTTGTTGACACGACATGTACCCATATCGGCTGTGAATGTGAGTGGAACAGCGCCGAGAAGTCATGGGACTGTCCGTGCCACGGTTCGCGCTTTGCGTACAACGGCGATGTCATTGAGGGTCCAGCGATTGAATCGCTAAAGAAACTTAAAGGTTAATTTAGCGGATGAGGCAATTCTTTTAGGATTGCCTTATTTTTTTGCAAAAAAGAACAGCCGCACTCCCATGTACGGCTGTTCCTCTATATTATGGCTTCATCGCCATCCAGCTTTCAAGATAGTGGATTGCGAAAGTCAGATTCCCTCCGACCTGCGCGAGTTCCCCTTCCATGTAAGCCTTGCCTTCTTCGTAAAATGTAATGAAATCCCCTTCTGAGGTTGCGCCCGTTTCGACGCCAATAATCAGCGTTTTGCCGGCGGCGTTGGCCATCTGGAGTTCAGTACTGATAATATTGGCGATCGCTGGCGCAGTATCGCGGTACGCCATGATGGTTGGGGAGTCGACCGTTTGGATTACCCAGTTGGCAAGATTCCCTTTTCCGATTTTATTATTGTAGGAATGCTCATCGAACCAGAAAGGCATATCCGCGCCAATCGGCAATCCAAGCTGTCGTGCCTGGCTTTTCGCATTCAACAGCAAGTTCTGATAGGCCAGAACGGTGGCTTTGTAATTGGAAGTCCACCCGCTGTACAAATACGGCTCTACATCCAGGTGGATGCCGGAAAACTTCTCCGCAGGCAAGGCTTCAGCCTGATACGTTTTCACCCAGCCCATCAATTGGTTCAGATAAGTTGTTCCGGAACCGGACACCCAGTTCGGGGCTCCATCCAGGGCATGGACTTTTATTCCCAGCGCCGAAGCCTTGGCGATGAATTGTTTGTATGAAGTGATGCTGATGTTTCGGTTGATTTGGAGGTAAACCTGATTGGCGTTATTTTCTCCGAGGAAAGCCAGCACTTCATCCGGCTGGGTTTCAATCAGAGTTGTGTTCCAAAGCCAGGTTGCCCGAGGCGTCCCCTCAGCCTGTACAAATGAATTCCCCAATGTTCCCGCCGCCAATAACAATAAAATTGCACATAAAAAAGTTTTACGCAGCATCATTTTCTCTCCTTTTTGAAAATGTCCCCAGACATCCAAAAAGAAGTCCGGCGGCGTGGCAGCCATTCGGTTTCCCGGGCAGGCCCATCGCTTTGCGTCCCTGTCTTTCGGCAGGTTTGCCTTTATCTTTCTCCAGTATAACGGGATTGTGGAACAGGAAAAATAGACCAAATGAACTAGAATGTGTGGCAATTTTTAGCAAAATAAACAGCCGCCCCATGGATGGGCGGCCTTTTCCTCTTAGTCATCATTCGGGCGGTTGCGGATGACCCTGTCCTGCCCGGTCGTAAACTTCACCAGCTCCGAACTCGTCTTGCCAACCTTCTTGTTATTGTTAACCTGCGCATTCCGGTTTCCGAGTTTCTTTCTGCCCATCGTAAACACATCTCCTTCATCAGGAAGTGTTCTTAGTGTAGGCCAGGGTTGCCGATTTCATCCCGGGAAATTTTTCAACCCTTCATTCCAGGCCGGTGGTAATTTTGCCAAAATCAGGCGCCTTCCGATAGAAGGTTTCCTGCTCAAATGCATAGGCTAACTGGATCAGATCCGGTTCACTCCAAGCCGTCCCGGCAAATGTGATGCCGACAGGCTCTCCTTCCTCTGTATAACCCGCTGGTACAACGACGGATGGATAGCCGGCTCGCGCTGAAATATCCGCTCCCTCCGTGTGCGGGAAAACAATCGCATCAAGATTGTGCTCAGCCAGTACAAAGTCGATGCCATTTTCCTTCGCATGATATTCATTAAACTCGAGGGAATGGACGTATGCTTCTTCGTATAATCCTCCGCTCGTCGCTTCAGACCCAATCAGCACTTCCTGCCCATATTTAAGCATCTCTGCTTCATTTTCCGTGTTGAATTGAATGACATCGGCAAGCGAACGGATTTTTGCCGCTGGACCGAGCCCTTTCAGATAGGCGTTCAAACCGGTTTTGAATTCAAACGTCAGCACTTCCCAATCCCATTGCTTTTTTGCGGAAGGGATCGAGATTTCTACGATTTCAGCGCCGAGTTCCTTCAGTTTATCGATTGCCTTCTCAACGACCGCTGCTCTGTTCTCGCCAGCTTGTTCAACATAATGCTCGCGTGCGAAGCCAAGCCTCTTTCCTGACAGGCCCTTCTCCAAAAAGACGGTGAAGTCGAATCCAGGAAGACGGCTGGCAAGCGTTGCCGGGTCCTCCGGATCTTCCCCTGACAGGACTGTCAGCAAAATGGCAGCATCTTTGACCGTCCGCGCCATTGGGCCGGCTGTATCCTGGGTATGGGCAATTGGAATGATGCCCCTCCTGCTGATGAGGCCGACTGTCGGCTTAATTCCGACAAGGGCATTTTGCGCGGATGGGTCCAGGATTGAACCGGACGTTTCCGTTCCAACCGCCACCGCGGCGAAATTCGCGGCAATCGCGGCGCCCGAACCTGAGCTCGATCCGCCCACATCGAACCGTTCTGGCCCGTATGGATTCAATGTCTGGCCGCCTCTTGAGCTATAGCCGCTTTTCATGCCAATCGCCATGAAATTCGCCCATTCGGTCATGTTTGTTTTGCCAAGAATCACCGCCCCTGCCTCACGGAGCCTTCTTGCAACTTCAGAGTCTTTCAGCGCATAAGAGTCGGCCAATGCCTTTGAACCAGCGCTCGTGTGCATGTTATCCCCTGTGTCAATATTGTCCTTCAGAAGAACCGGGATGCCATGCAGCGGACCCCGCGGGCCTTTCAGCTCGCGCTCGGCATCCAAGGCGGCAGCAATCTGGATTGCGTCAGGGTTGATTTCGAGAACAGACTTCAACTCAGGGCCTTTTCTGTCCAACTGGGAAATCCGGTAGAGGTACATGAGGACAAGCTCCTTGGATGTCAGGCTGCCCTCAGCCATTTTTCCCTGCAAGTCAGCGATGGTCGCTTCCTCAAGCCATGTATCGTGTAAATTCTTTAATTTAGGATTTTGCAAAATAATGCCCCCATTTCCTTTGCTCGTTCACTTAAAAATTCGTGACGCCGGCAATAGAATCCTTTTTTGACAATAATTAATTCTCCCGTGCTTCCGGTTCGTAAATATTGATGGTTTGTTCATCAATCAGATTGAGATGCACGGTCCGCTGTACAATTGTACCGCTATCTTCCATGTTGAATTGTAGCAAGATTTCAAAGCTCGGTTCCGCCTGGCTTGGAATGATTTCCGCTACCGATAACGTTCTATAATCGATTTTCGAGTAATAAGCCATCAGTTCTGAAAGCTCTTCTTCACGCTCAGGGGAAAAGGCGAGTTTTTCCACCTCACTCCTATTCCCTTGCTTCATTGCATGCAGATAGAGAATGAATTTTTCGGATCCTTCCTGGGATTCGGTTGATTCAAACACCTTCTCATATACAGCGCGATAATAAGGTTGTTCATGAATCAGTGCTTGTGCATTAATCGGTTCAACTGTTTTGGGATGCTCAGCTGTTTTTGGCTGGGTGATTTCCTTATCCGGAGCCTGTGAAAGGACGAGCAGGATTGCAAGAAATAAAAGCGCCGAAATGCCCAATCCCCCTTTTAAATCCGGGAACCTCTTTCGCCGGGCAGCTGGAAATTCATTAACTAGCCTTTTCTTTAAAGAGTGAACAAACTGCGGGTCAGGTTCAAGATCTGGCCTGTTTGCCAAATCGAGAAGAAACCCGTGTTCATTTTGGTGCGATGCCTGATGCTTCATCATCTACCCACCCCTCCTGAATTTTCAAATCCCATTTAAGCTTCTTTAAGGCGCGGTGATAATCCACTCTAACCTTTGACTCGGACCATCCAAGAACTTCCGCTGTTTCCTTTGTGCTCATTTCCTTTAGAGCCCTGAGAATGACCACACTTCGATAAGCCGGCTTCAATTTCAAAAGGGCTACCTGCAATTCGGTCCAGTTCTCTCGATTAATAACCGCTTTTTTCGTTGAATCGATGTTTTCCTGTTGGCGGCCAGAGAGCCTTTTAGGCAAAAGGCTGATTAATTTCTGTTTCCTGAATACATCCATGCATGTATTCCGAGCGATTGAAAGTATCCACGTTTTCGGATTATCAGTGTCCATTAATTGACTGAAGTTTTTCATCACCTTTATGAATGTGTCCTGGGTGATGTCCTCCGCTTCCTGGCGATTATTGTAAAAAACAATGCAAAATGGTATACATCCTTGAAATAAAAATCATAGAGTTTCTCAAATTGCAGACGGTCTATATCCAACAGCCCCCTCTCTTTATTAATAAGTCGTTTGGGAATGGAATTTGTATCAACTTTTCAAAAATTTTACCCCCGGAAATGGTTCCCGGGGGTAAATTTATTTTTATGTTGTTTTTTTCGGTCGGCGTTTCGCTGAAGCTGCCGGCCTGTTCTGCGGCTTGTTCCTTTGTCCGCCCTTACGCTCCGGCCCTCTTTCAAGATTCCTGATGTCTTCAACAGCAATTTTGCCTTTATAAAAAATCCTTTTTTCAACCGGGACGCCCAGCTTCCTGGCAAAAACCTTCAACTCGCGTTCCTCACGTTCGGTAACAAGGGAGATGACTGTCCCGTCTGCTCCCATTCTGCCAGTCCTGCCGGAGCGGTGGATAAATTGGTCAAAATCTCGTGGGAAGTCAACATGAACTACCTGGGTCACGCCCTGGATATCGAGTCCCCTGGCCGCCACATCAGTTGCGATAAGCATATTGATATTTCCCTCGCGGAAGTCGCGGACAGCTTTCTGGCGTTCCATTTTGCCAAGCTCGCTGTGAAGCAGGCCGACGGGCAAATCCTTGAATTGAAGCTTTGCCGCCATGACAGGGATTTCCGTTATGTCATTGATAAAAGCGAGGGATTTACTCCCCTCGAGCCGGGCGATTTTTTCAAGCAGGAGCATTTTCTCCCTCGGCTCGCATGAAAAATAAATGTATTCGACCTTTCCTCCGCCGATTGTTTCATCTCTTTTAATTCGGATTATTTCTGGATCCCTAGTGAGATTTTTCGCAAGTTGTTCCGTTTCCAGCTTCATTGTTGCCGAAAACAGGACAACCTGGCAATCTTTAAGAGCCGATTTAACAATATCGAGGACTGGACCGAAATGTTCACGGACTAAAAGCTGATCAGCTTCATCAAGGATGATCGTTTTTGCTTCGTGCATCTTTATTTTCTTCTGTTTTATCAGTTCATTCAGCCTGCCGGGCGTTCCAAAGATGATATGCGGCTTCTTTTTCAGCTTTTCCAGCTGCCGTTTGACATTGGCCCCGCCGATGAATGTCGCCCCCCGGATTTCGCTTCCTTCCGACCACTTTTGGAATTCCCCATATATTTGCATGATCAGTTCCTGGCTGGAAGCGAGCACCACTGCTTGGAGCCCCATGCTTGAACTGTCAATTTTCTCAAGTACCGGCAAAAGGTATGCGAGTGTTTTTCCTGTTCCGGTTGGCGCCTCAGCAATCAGGTCCCTTCCTTCTAAAATAGCTGGAATGGCTGCTTCCTGGATAGAAGTTGGCTGGCTGAAACCAGAATTTTTCCATACTTCATTTATATAAGGCTTGAATGTTTCGTTTATATTTAGCATAAATTGCTCCTTCATCACGTGTGGATTGACTTCATTATAGGGATTTCCCGTCCATAAATCCATTCAAATTAAAAAGTGGTTACTAATTTGATTGGCGTTCTAATTTTGTCAGTTTTGTCAAGACAAATATGACACTATTGTGAACAAACGAAGGGGGAGGGCCTCTTCACCGACTATCGATGATAAAATATATTGTGTACGATATTACTATATCGGAGTTGAAAATAATGATAAAGAAAACTTTAATTGTTGTAGGACTTCTGTTCCTATTTATATCTAATAAAGCAATTGCAACGACATCTTTAACTGCCTCCCAGCAGTTTGCCGCGGGCAGTGAGACCCCGAAACATACTGTCAAAGCGGAATCCGATTCTCCAAACGGCTTCGGAGCCTTCATCCTTCCCGGCATTGCGGGCGTCTTAATTATCGGAGGAATCGCTTCCTACTGGCTTATACTCAGAAAAAAGATTGCTTAACCAGCCTTTTTGTAAAGAGGCTGGTTTTTATTTTGCCATCGAAAACCCTTTCGTCCCTTTTAGAGCAATGGCTTTTAGTTCGCCTTTGAAAACAATTTGCTCCATCAGCAATAGTTTTTATCACTTTAGCTGCCTACGAAAAGTATTGTTCATTAATTTTTCATAGGTTTTCCCGGAAAAAGCGGTTATCTCCTTTCGGTTGTATATTATAATTAGTCTATCGAATGGAGGGGTACCTATTCTTCAGTCTTTTCTGTCCAATCTCGGCATTTTGCTGCTGATGCATTTATCCATTAATACTTTATATCACTTGAGCCATGAAAAAAAAATCAACAAGGTTTTTCTTCCTGCTCTACATATTGTAATTGTAACTGTTTCTGTCATTGCCATGTTTTATTTTCCTTTTCTGACAAATGGACACCGGGTTGATTTGCGGATTGTTCCTTTACTGTTGCTCGGAATCTTCCATGGCTGGAAATATGTAATCCCGGTAGTAATCATTACTTCTCTTTACAGGCTGGGCCTCGGCGGGCCAACCGCCGTGCAAGGCGTTCTATTTGGTATAATTCTGCCGTCAATCATTTCAATGATTGCGTATATTTGGCGCGACAAAAAACATATCCCTGCATTACTTTTAGGAGCCATCACCTTTTCCTGGGTGGCTTCCGATCTGCTTTCAGCAAAAATCCGGCTTGCATTGCCCGGTGGAATTGCTTTGATGCATTTAGGATCGCTACTATCCGCTTTTCTGATTATGTATTTCTTCGCTTTAACTGGCAGGCGCCATCTTGAGGCATTAAAGAAACTGCAATTTTTCGCTGAACGCGACCCGCTTACAGGATTGTACAATATGAGGAAATTCGATGAAAAGCTTGAACAGTTTTCTCCCGGAGAAAAACGGATGTATATCGCTATGATCGATGTCGACCGTTTTAAAATAATAAATGATACGCTTGGCCATCAAGCTGGAGATGCCGCCATCCAGAATGTCGGCAAAGTCCTATTGGACCATTGCAAAAAAGATATGTTCATCGCCCGGTACGGCGGAGACGAATTCATCCTGTTCATGGCCGCTGAACGTACCCTGTCCGTCCGCCAGGAACTTGACTCCATCCGCAAAGCCATCAAGGAAATGCCCGTAATCCCCACGGGACCGGGCATGGCGCCCATCACCCTTTCTTTGTCAATCGGGGTGGCCGAACTGCCCGGCCTGGACCGCCTGAAAGAAACAATTGAAGAAGCAGACAAACAACTCTATCTCGCAAAAAAACTCGGCCGCGACCGAGTTTGCTGAGGCAAAGGGATGATTCCGACGTTTCTTTCGGATTTGTGGAATTTTTCCCCTGCTTAAAGAGCCTGCCCGACATGTATCGGGCAGGCTTTTTTGTTTTGCGACTTTCAATTTGTTTTTGTGATTTGCAATTTGCAATTTTAGTGTCCGATGTTGTAAATGTTCGGAATGAGATTGCGCCATTCTTCGTAGGTGATCATCGTATGCCAGTGTCCGGTTAGTTTGGCGATGGCAATGACGATGAAGAAGGTTGCGAAGAAGGCGGCCGGGATGACCCATTTGTTGACCTTTTTAGTTGCCACGGTCATATTCAATGCATCTTTGACAGGGCAGACTTCGACACAGGACATACAGGCGGTGCAATCCGGTGTTTTTACTGTTTTCACTTTTGATACTGTCACTCGCTGCGGACATACTCGCGTACAGGCATTGCAATCAATGCACAAATCCTGATTGCGCCTGATTTTCGTAATTCCAAAAACGGATCCGAGCCCAATCAATGCGCCATACGGGCATAAGAAACGGCACCAGAAATTCTTTACAAACAGCGAAAGCACAATGAGGACAAGAATTACCTTCAGCCCGAGCCCGCCGATATTGAGGAAGAACAGCATCATCTTCACATCGGAAATTTTATTGTAATCGCCAGCCATGAAGTCAATGGCAAAAAAGGTCGGCATATCAAAGACAATCATCTTTAGGAAGATGAGCAAAATCAAATATTTGATTGGCGTTAGGATCCATTTCAGCCATTTCGGGACATCGAAATTCCGCTTAAACAGCTTTTTTCCAAACCTGGCAAGCCATTCACTAAACGTGCCAATCGGACACATCCAACCGCAGAAAGCTTTCCGGAAGAAAAAACCCGAGGCAATGAAGAAGGCAAACAGCACCAGTCCTGCCGGGTGGATCGGATCAAAAATGCCTGTGGTAATCCAGACTTTCAGGGCAACAAGGGCGCTTATCGGCAAAAAACCTTCAACCGCAGGCGGCCTTGATACTAGTGGATCCAAACCCATCGAATTGAAGTGGGCGTAAAATTGGTAAAACCTCACCCCGATGAAGAGGAGAAACAATGCAAATACAATCTGGACAGCCATCCGGGTGTACTGAATCGGATGCCTTTTCACTCGCTTATAATACTTTTTCAGCACAGCCATACAAATCACTCCGTTTCATTCCTATACATCCACTATAAAGAATAGAAATTGGCAAGTATGTGATATAGATAACATAGTTGGCGATGTCGAAAAACTGTCACAAACTGGATTTCGCTCACATATCAGGCTGCCTTAACATTTGTCGCAGCTGACGGCAACATCTGATTCGTGTGGTTAACGAGGGCTACCGGGAAAGGCGCCCAGGTACTTCGGCTCTAAACGAAGACTTAGTGACCGAACAACACTAGGCGACCTGGCCTTCGGGTTCTAAACGAAGACTTAGTGACCGAACGATATCAGGCAAACAGGCCTTCGAGCTCTAAACGAAGACTTAGTGACCGAACGATATCAGGCAAACATGCCTTCGGGCGCTAAACGATGACTTAGTGACCGAACGACTTCAGGCAAACAGGGCTTCGGGCGCTAAACGATGACTTAGTGACCGAACGACTTCTGGCAAACATGCCTTCGGGCGCTAAACGATGACTTAGTGACCGAACGACTTCAGGCAAACAGGGCTTCGGGCGCTAAACGATGACTTAGTGACCGAACGACCTCAGGCAAACAGGCCTTCGGGCGCTAAACGATGACTTAGTGACCGAACGACTTCAGGCAAACAGGGCTTCGGGCGCTAAACGATGACTTAGTGACCGAACGACACCAGGCAAACAGGCCTTCGGGCGCTAAACGATGACTTAGTGACCGAACGACCTCAGGCAACCAGGGCTTCGGGCTCTAAACGATGACTTAGTGACCGAACGACCTCAGGCAAACAGGGCTTCGGGCTCTAAACGATGACTTAGTGCCCGAACGACTTCTGGCAGCCAAGGCTTCGGGCTCTAAACGGAGACTTAGCGCCCGAACGATCTCAGGCAGCCGGGCCTTCGGGCTCTAAACGAGGACTTAGTGACCGAATGACTTCTGGCAATCAGGGCTCCGGGCTCTAAACGAAGACTTAGTACCCGAACGGCTTCAGGCAACTAGAGCTTCGGGCTCTTTATTTTATCTCCAGCAAAATAAACAGCCCTCTCATCCGCAATAGCTGGACTAAGGGCTGCTCAATCGCATGATCAGTTATTATCTTTTAATTTGACCTTGCCCGTCTTCTCTCAATCCAATTCCTATTTTTCACATTCAAAAACAATCCCATTCTGCAGCCTGGCTTGTTCGGTTATTTCCAGGACCGTCCGGCTAAGCTGCTTGAGTTCCTTATATGCTTCGCGGTCCGCTTCTTTTATGATCCGGGCAAACTCCACTGCCTCATACATCATGTCCTCTTCCTCCTGCTGGCCGCCAATGTCCTCCCGCTCCTTTGTCCGGCTGTCATGGAAGGTAATTGACGATATGGGAGCCGCATCTCCGAGGATGAATGTCCCTTTTTCACCGTGGATTTCACATGGAATGGTTGAATCAGAGATTTTCGAGCACATGATTGTGCAGACAAAGCCCGGATAGGTAAGAACTAGCGTCCCAGCGCCATCCACTCCGGTCGGCAGAATAACCGGTGAATAAGAAACTCCTTTGGGCCTGCCAAAAAGGGCAACCGCCAAAAACAGCGGATAGACGCCGAGATCCACTAGTGCACCGCCGGAAAATTTTGCAGAAAAGATATTCGGTTCCTCGCCTTTCAAAACAAAATCGTATCTGGAGGAATATGATATGTACGGAAAGATTGCGCTTCTAAGCACTCCTGCCCTGCCAAGTTTCCGCTTCAGCACGGCAAGGTTCGGAGAATGCATATTGCGGATGGCTTCAATTAGAAAAACACCATTTTCCTCGGCAATTCGAAATGCCTCTTCCAGTTCAGCCACATTTGAGAATATCGGCTTCTCGCAAAGGACATGTTTTTTATTTTGCAAAAAAAGAATGGCATGCTGAAAGTGGAGCGAGTTCGGCGATGCGATATAGACTGCATCGATTTCCGGACTGGCCGCCATCTCTTCGAGGTTTGTAAAGATGAGAGGTGCCTTGTTTTCTGCTGCGAACTTTCCGGCCTTTTCCCGCGACCGGGAATAAACGGCCTTCAGCTCCATCTTCCCACTCAATCGTGCGGCGGATATAAACGACGCTGTAATCCAGCTCGTACCTACTGTGCCAAATTTGATCATGGACCCAACCTGCTTTCGTTTTTCTTCTATTTTAGACTGATTGGGGGATTAATGATATTTTTTTGCCAAATCGGGTGGTTTCCCTGTTAAATAGCCGGTATTATGGAAAAATAACAGTATTTATGATATATATACAAGTATCATTTAGCGTTCTGAAAGAGGTAGAAAACTGTGGACAATACGTCTAATTTTATTCGCGACATCATCATTAAGGATCTGGAAACGGGCAAGCGTAAAACGGTTGTGACCCGCTTCCCTCCTGAACCGAACGGCTATTTACATATCGGCCACGCCAAATCGATCGTCCTGAATTTCGGGCTGGCTGACGAATTTGGCGGCACGACCAACCTCCGCTTTGATGACACGAACCCACTGAAGGAGGATGTCGAGTACGTCAATTCCATCAAAGAAGATGTCCAGTGGCTCGGCTTTGAGTGGGATAACCTTTTCTTTGCTTCGGATTATTTCGAAGAGATGTACAACAAGGCGGTTCTTTTGATCAAAAAAGGGCTTGCTTATGTGGATGACCTTTCCGCAGACGAAATCCGTGAATACCGCGGCACACTGACCCAGCCAGGCAAAAACAGTCCGTACCGCGACAGGCCGATTGAGGAAAACCTTGAACTTTTTGAACGGATGAGGGCTGGCGAATTCGAGAACGGCGAAAAGGTGCTTCGCGCAAAGATTGATATGAGTTCGCCTAACATCAATCTCCGCGACCCGGTTATTTATCGGATTGCCCATGCCGAGCACCATAACACAGGCGACAAATGGTGCATTTACCCGATGTATGCATTCGCGCACCCGCTTGAAGATGCGATTGAGGGCGTGACCCACTCGATCTGTACGGTTGAATTCGAAGACCAGCGCCCGTTCTACAATTGGGTCGTCGAGCAGTGCGAAATGGAGGCGACACCGCAGCAAATCGAGTTCGGCCGCCTCAATATCACTAATACAGTCATGAGTAAACGGAAGCTGAAGCAGCTTGTGGACGAGGGCTTCGCCGATGGGTGGGATGACCCGAGGATGCCAACCATTTCCGGGATGCGCCACCGCGGCTATACTCCTGAAGCTATCCGCGCATTCGTCCGTGAAACTGGTGTTTCCAAGGGCTCAGGTGCCGTCGATGAGCAAATGCTTGAGCATTTTGTACGTGAGGACTTGAAGCTGAAAGCCCCAAGGACGATGGCTGTACTGAACCCGCTCAAGGTAGTCATCACTAACTACCCTGAAGGTGAAGTGGAGTGGCTCGATGCCGAAATCAACCCGGAAAATGAGGAAATGGGCATGAGGCAGATTCCATTCACCCGCGAGATTTATATTGAACAGGACGATTTTATGGAGAATCCGCCTGCAAAATACTTCCGCCTGTTCCCTGGGAATGAAGTCCGTCTGAAGCATGCATATTTCATTAAGTGCGAGGAAGTCATCAAGGATGACGAAGGCAATGTAATCGAGCTTCGCTGCACATATGACCCGGAAACGAAGAGCGGTTCCGGCTTCACTGGCCGCAAAGTGAAAGGAACGATTCACTGGGTTGACGCAAACCATGCCGTTCCCGCCGAATTCAGGCTGTACGAACCGCTCATTCTGGATGAGGACGGTGAGGAAGATGGCGAAGGCGATGAAAAAACCTTCCTTGATAAAGTGAATCCGAAATCCTTAGAGGTGCTCCAGGGGTTCGTGGAGCCGAACATGAAGGATGTCCAGCCGCAGGATAAGTTCCAGTTCTTCCGCCATGGCTATTTTAATGTCGATCCGAAATACACATCAGTTGAAAAGCCGGTATTTAACCGGATTGTGTCGCTGAAGAGCTCGTTCAGGTTATAATTTGGCTTTGCCGGGTCGAAAGTGATCTGTTTTTGCAAAAGAACATTGTACACTCATACAAATAAACCCCCTTTTCGCCGGGTAGGATGCGGCGAGAAGGGGGTTTTGCTTTTGGACGAATGCTTATTATCGGGATTTTCTGCTTTATTATCCAATTCCTCTGTTTTATTATCCAATTCCGCTGTTCTATTATCCAATTCCCCTGATTTATTATCGAAATTAACCGGTTTATTATCGAGTTGCTCTGGTTTATTATCCAAATCTCTCACTCTATTATCCAATTTCATAAACAGCTGCAGTTTGAACAGGCAATTTTTTGCAAAAACACCCCTCACACGTTGGTAAACGTGCAAGGGGCATCTCTAATTAACGAACAATTGTTTATTCATACCTCAACGATTCTATCGGATCAAGCCTGGACGCTTTGTTTGCAGGCAGGATTCCGAAAATAACACCGATGACCATCGAGAACAGGACACCGATCAAGACGACCTGCCATGACACAAGGGAAGGCCAGCCGGCAAAAACACTGACAAGGGATGCGACTCCCCAACCAAGGAAAATCCCGAGAATGCCGCCAATCAGTGTCAGCGTGACCGACTCGATCAGGAACTGGGTCAAGACCTGGTTCCGGGTTGCCCCGAGCGCCATCCTGATGCCAATTTCACGCGTCCGCTCCGTGACCGAAACGAGCATGATGTTCATTACTCCGATACCGCCAACGAATAGGGAAATGCCGGCAATGCTGCCTATGATCAAAGTCATGATTTTCGTCACCTGGCCCACGCCTGCAGCAATTTCTTCCATATTAATGACCTGGTAGGATTTTTCTGTGTTGTGAAGCTTGTTCAACGTTTTCGCCGCTTTTTTCCCAGCCGACTGGATCCTATCCGGATTGGATGCCTGAAGGGTCAGCTGGGTGTAATCAGAAGTGCCGAATATCGTCCGCCAGGTCTGGAAAGGGAGATAAACCTCCATTGAACCGAAAGCGAACAGCCCTTCAGGTTTTTCCAGGACTCCTACCACCTCGACCGGTTGTCCGGCAACGAGAATGACTTTCCCGACGGGGGATTTCCCTTCAAACAGTTCCTCCTGCAGCTTGTGGCTGACGAGGGCGGAGCGCCTGCCGCCAAGGAAGTCGGATGCCGTTAGCGTACGGCCTTTTTTCACCTTCAATTCATGAAGATCAATGTACTCATTCGAAATGCCGGTCGCGGATACATCGACTGCTTTATCTTGAATTCTTGCGGTGGAAAACTGCGAACTGGAGGCAATGACCTCCTTGATTTCCGGAATTTGTTTCAGCGCCCGGATATCCTCCTGGGTAAATGGCGCCTGGTTGAAGACATTCGGATTCACGCGGATTTCTTCATCGGAGGGCTGGTAAAATACCTCGATTGTATTGCCCGGGCCTGTAATCTGGTTTTTCAGCATCGCTTCTCCGCCCTGGCCAATCGCAACAACGATAATGACCGCGCCAACACCGATGATAATGCCGAGCATCGTTAAAATCGATCTCATTTTATGGGCCTTAAGCGACCCAAGCGCCATTTTGATATTTTCCATCAAGCTCATCCACCGTCACCCCATTCCTGTGCCGGGGTATCCCATTTACGTTCAACGGAAACGGCAGGAACAATTTCCCCATCCCTGACCATGATGGTCCTGTTCGCGTATTCGGCGATTTCCGGTTCGTGGGTAACGACAATCACGGTGACCCCTTCCCCGTTCAGCTTTTGAAACTGTTCCATAATCGTCCGGCTTGTTTTCGTATCGAGTGCGCCAGTCGGTTCGTCAGCGAGAATCAAGGAGGGCCTGTTCACAATCGCCCTCGCGATCGCGACCCGCTGCTTTTGGCCGCCTGAAAGCGCATTGGGCAAATGGTCCATCCGGTCCCCGAGCCCCATCTTTTCGAGCGCCTCCTCGGCACGTTCCTTCCGCTCCTCGGCCAGGACCCCTGCGTAAATCATTGGAAGCTCGACATTTTTCAGGGCGGTCAGCCGTGGCAGCAGATGGAACTGCTGAAACACAAACCCGATCGATTCGTTTCGGACCTTGGCCAAATCCGGTTCTTTATAGCCTGATACATCCTCCCCATCAAGAAGATACGTTCCGACGGAAGGTTTATCTAGGCAGCCGATAATGTTCATGAGTGTTGACTTGCCAGAACCCGAGGGACCCATGATGGCGACAAATTCGCCATCCTCGATTTTTACAGATACATTTTTCAAAACATCTATTTTTTCTGTTCCTACTGTGTATGTCTTCGTGATCGATTGCAGTTCAATCATTTCACAGTCACTTCCATGCCGTCCTTGATCTTGGCTGGAGGTTTGGCAATCACTTTTTCCTTTTCCTTGATCCCTTTGGTCACTTCTACCTTGGAGCCTGTAATGATGCCTGTCTGGATTTCTTTTTTATGGGCAATCCCTTTTTTCACCACATACACATATTGGGCATCATCTTCCTCCACAATGGCTGTATCCGGAAGGACAATCGCTGTCTTTTTCTCCGTCTCGATTTCCATAATGACCTGGAAGCCCGGTTTAAGAACAGGATTTTTGCCGGAAAGCTTGACAAGCACCGGGTATTGGACCGCCTGGGATCCGCCCATCGCCGCCTGGGATTCAGGAAGCGTGCTCACCTTTGTCACTTCACCCGGCCATGTTTTATCCGGAACCGCATCGGAGCGGAGGATAACCTTTTGCCCGGCACTCACCTTCAAGGTGTCATATTCGGACAAAAACCCTTTTGCGATCAAGCCTTCCATTTTGCCAACAAGCACGATTGGCTGGGCAGCTCCCGCGGCAGTCAAAGAGGCGCTTTCATCCACAAGCAAAACTGTACCCTCAATTGTACTTTTGATTTCGAGCTCTCCCGCTCTTTTCGCGATACTTTCCTTCTGCAAATTCGCCTGCTTCAATTCCAGTTCGGCCACTTTCAGCTCCATCTCGACCTGGCTGATTTGTGCGGTAATTTGTCCCGCCGCGGCCGGGTCAGGCAGAAGTCCGCCGGAAAGTGTCCGCTCTTGTTCTTTCAAGTCGCTTAGTTGTTTTCTAAGCTGAGTGATTTTCAGATTGTTTGATTCAAGCGACAGCGTGTTTTGTTCCGCCTCTAGCTGAAGCTGGGCGTTCTCGAATTTTGCAAGGACAGTGCCCTTTTTGATCGCCTGTCCTTCCTCTACGAGGATATCCTTCAAAGTGCCGCGCTCTGGCGACAAATAGACCGCCTGCTCTTCTTCGAGGGAGACTGATCCCGGAACCATCAGATAAGAAGAAATTTCGTCCTGTTTCACTTCCAATACTTTGACAGCCGGCCCCTGGGCATATACTTCACGATAAACGCTGACGCCAATCATGGACAACAGCAATAAAACTACTAATGTGCCGATTATAATTTTCTTTTTCATTAGAGACTAGGCGCCCCCTGCAGCATTATTCCTATTAAAGTAAATCCGATGCCAATCAGGAAGAAAATGATCGAGATCGCCCATGCCAGCACCTTAGGGAAATGGGCCGTTTTATGAAGGCCGATTGCTGTCAAAATCATTCCCCAGATGGAAAATACCTCAATCGCGCTCAAAACTCCTCCCTGCTTGCCAAGCAGGCCTGCGATGCTCGTAATGAAAGTATCTCCATCAAGGCCAATGGCGGCGGCAACAGCCATATTCAAGACGAGACCGATTGCGGAGATAAAGCCGATATGAGTATTCATCGAGAATAGCTGTCTGAAAGAGACTTCAGCCTTGGCAATTTTCGCAACCAAAAGCTGGATGGCACTTGAAATAAGAGCGCCAAATGCCGGGCTTAATAATCCCGTTGCGACAACTCCAATTCTTGCTCCCATGAGGATCGTCTCAGCGCTTTCTTTCGGCACTCCTTGTTTTATCAGCGTATCAACGGTCATCGTCATCGCCATAAGCGCCATGCCGACTATATAAATCACACTGACAATCAACAGCGGAATCCAAATCTTTGGATTGGTCCTGATCTTTTCAAATTGCTCCACTGGACTGGTGAAAATTCCCAAAAGCGATGGCGAAGATTTTTTTACGTCTGTTTCAATTTGAGTTTCCATAAACTGCTCCCCCTCTTTATTCTCTTATGGAAAACTTACCATATAAAGGCATATGTATAAATAGATATGGGTCATTTTCCTGAATTTTTCTAGTATTTAAGACGTTTGAACTACTGAATAGTTTCAACTTTCTTTTTTGCAAAAATCATAGGTTAACAGATTTGTAACAACTGTCCCCTTCCTTCTATACCCCTATTGGTATAATAAAAGTATAAGGAGGCGGTCTTGTGAAAAGACTGATGTTTATGCTATCCGTACTGCTTTTATTTTCTTCGCAAAATGTTTTCGCTGATGAGGAAATTTCACACAATACGTTTGATTACGGCGATCCGGTTTTTCTTGAAACAGTCAATATGCTGTCGATGGAAGAGCATGGAACCCACGATTATGCCAGCTGCAGCGTCAAGCAGGTTTATTATCAGGAAGTCGCCGGGATGTTCCAGCAAGGCATGACCAAGGATGAAATCATTGATTACTATTTAAAAAACCAGGGAGTCCAGGCATTGAATGCCCCGCCAAAGGAAGGCTTCAATCTCACCTTATGGGCTCTTCCCTTTACAGCCTTGTTCCTCTTCAGCTTCTTTATCTTTCTTTTTATTAAAAAGTGGAAAAGGAACGCAGCGAAAGGGCTTTCCACCGGCTCAGCCAACCTCGATGAGATGGAGGAAGAGCTATACGCATCGCTCATTGATAAAGAGAGGAAGAAATATTTATAAGAGAAAATGGATGGGATGTTCTTGTGCATTAGGAAGAAAAACATAAAAAAAGCCCGTCATACAAACGGGCTTTCAAATTGTTTCTTATGCTCAATGAAACTATATTAAACTTTATTGTAAAATGTCGTTCCTGTTTTTCCAAGTATAGCTTCCTTTGCTTTTTCCAGAGAGGATATCACTGCTTTTCTGCCTTTTTTAGATTCTACAAATCGAATAGCGGATTGAACCTTTGGCAGCATGCTTCCTGGAGGAAATTGGCCTTCTTCTATCCACATCCTTGCTTCATCTACCGAGACATATTCCAAGTCTTCTTGATTTGATTTTCCAAAGTTAATGGCAACCCTCTCTACAGCAGTTAGGATAAATAGATAATCCAAATCTAGTTCTTCAGCCATTTTTTCGCTTGCCGAGTCCTTATCAATAACGGCTTGTACACCAGTTAAGGAAGTTCCATCCTCCAAAACAGGAATTCCGCCTCCTCCGACAGTAATGACAATATGCCCATTTTCCACTAGCGTTCTAACTGCATCAGTTTCCACTATTTTTATAGGAAGTGGGGATGGAATCACCTTTCTATAGCCCCGGCCTGAATCTTCTACCATTGGGGTTCCTGCTGCCTGAAAGAGTTTTGCCTCTTCCTCCGAATAATAGATGCCTATTGGCTTTGTCGGGCTAAAAAATGCATCATCTGTTTTATCAACAACAACTTGTGTAATTAGTGAAACTACACTTTTAGCAATGTTTCGATTATGAAGTTCTTCTCTGATAGCATTTTGCAAATGATATCCAATATACCCTTGGCTCATAGCCACACACTCGGCCATAGGAACGGTGGGAATTGATTTATTATGGCCGGCAGCAATCTCCATCGCCATGTGGATCATCCCCACCTGCGGCCCATTTCCATGGGCAATAACTACCTCATGCCCCTGTTCCACCAAATCAACTATTGGTTTTGATGCTTCCATTACGAGTGTCAATTGTTCTTCAGGACTAGACCCTAGCGCATTACCTCCGAGAGCAATCATTATTTTGCTCATAATCTTTAAACCTCCTGACGGTAAACTTTTTCAAAGTCTATTAGGGCCTTTTCAAAACATTCAAATGGAGGATTAACAATCCCTGCACCTACTTGGCCAACGCCTGCTACCTTATGAGCCATACCCGTATTAATCACTGGCAGGATTCCTGTTTCAATTACCTTGCGAATATCAATTCCAAACGCAGATCCCCTGAAGTCAAGACTCGGTAATGAATAGTTGTTGTTTTCACCTACTGTTATTTCATACATTTGCGTACTATAATCAATGGCATCCTCAACAACCCCGCCAACAAACTGGACAATGGCAGGGGCTCCTCCCATTGCAAAACCACCTATACCCATCGTCTCGGTTATCGCACTATCGCCAAGGTCTGGAGCGGCATCAGCTTTTGTATAGCCAGGGAACATTAAACCATCCACAATATTTGCCGGGGCGGTAAACCATTGGTTTTTTCCCATCCCGCTTACGCGAATTCCAAACTCCACGCCATTCCTTGCCATAGTTGTGACTACCGTAGAATTAGGAACCCCATGTCCTGCTTCAAGCGATACCTTACAGGCAGGCATGGATAGATTTAAGAAATAATGTTCATTATTTTTAATGAATGCAAGCGATTCTTTTAGGTCTTTCTCGTTTAGACCTGCTTGTAAAAAGGAATCAGTGATTTCTCTAAAGAAAAGGGCTGTAGATGCTTTATTTCTATTATGGCATTCATCCCCCATGTGAAGGGATTGAGCGATGATAGATTTTATATCGATTCCTTTGCTTACAGCAAGAGTCTTTTTTAATGAAGGCATATACGTTTTCTCGATCCATTTTAGGCGGTTAATTACCTCAGCGGAAAATGCACCAAAGCGGAGGACTTTGCCTAAACCTTCATTTACTGTACAATACGCCTTATTTCCATGAGTGGCATTTTCAATGATATGGACCGGCATCGAGGCAGAGATGATTCCTGCCATTGGTCCAACAGCAGAATGCTCATTGCAAGGTGCAAAGTCAATTTCCCCAGATGAAGCAAGATGTCTCGCTGATTCCTCATCTTTAGCAAGGCCTTCATAGATTAAGGCGCCGATAACAGCTCCCTGCATAGGTCCACACATATCATCCCACTTTACAGGAGGGCCTGCATGCAAGATTTTCTTGGCATGCATACCAGGAACAACATTAATAGCTTGGTCAATATCGACAAGGATGGGGTGGGCTTCTTTAATTTTTCTAATTACTTCATCATTGGCTGCATCTATTGATTCTTTGCCTGAAAGATTATCAAGTGCATTAACGAGCTCGAGTTTTCCACCGGCAGGAGGCTGCCAGTCTACTTGAATAACTTCTTTCCGCTGAAGATCCAAATCATCTTTAAATTTTGAAGTGCCTATATTGACTACTTTAAGAGATTGACTGAATAATAAACTAGTATCGACCACCATTTTTCCTCCTTATTGAATTAGCTTTGCAGCTAAAATAGTTGCTTCCTCATTACTTTTTGCTACTAATACTCCTGCTTCAACCAAAGCCTTTTCTTGCTCAAAATAATCTTGTTTATCAAGTGGCGTTCCTAAAATATAAGCTACAACCGGAAGAGTGCGACCATTTTCACCTGCAAATTTTTGTGCCTTTTTGATTGTTTCAAGTGTTTCTCCTACTGGACTTTCATGTGACCCATACCCCAACTCAAAATCCAGCAATAAAACTGCCGTCTCAGGATCTGAGGCTTCCTGCAAAATTCTTTTATTTCTTAGCGATGGTTCAATCATCGGATGCGGTTTTCCAACAGTAAAGGCATCATCCCCAAGATCGAGTAAGGTATTTCCTATGCTAGTTTTAATATCTTCAAGTTTCTCAGCACTTTTCTTTGCCACATTACTCTTTAAGTAACTAGTATATCTACGCAGAATTGCTAAAGATTCAGCAGTTAAAGTGCCCCCGCAAAAAAGGCCTCTAATGTATTTTTGGGAACCTGCAGACTTATTTTTCGCCTCTTCTATCCAGTCAATTTGTTTTTCCGTGAACTCAGATTTAAATTCAAATTCGGGATCTACTAGTTGGACTGCAGACTTGGCTGCTTCAAACAATGTTGGAGCAAATGTTGCCCCCGCTTTTTCCACTTCACCAGCTTCGCCATCAATAAAACAGACAACAACCGGTTTGGGAGATTTTTTCACCTCGTTGAGGATCTTTTCTTGGACTGGCAACGCAGGTGGCTTAGAGATTAAAACAATCACTTCAGTCTGTTCATCCTTTATTAGGACATTCAACCCTTGGAGCATCATAATACCGCCAATTGACTCATGAAGGTCCCGTCCCCCTGTCCCAATCGCTTGGGTAATTCCAAAACCCAAACGGTTTATTTGGACAGTAACTTCCTGAATTCCCGTTCCTGAGGCGCCAACTATGCCAATATTTCCTTTTCGAACTTCATTTGCAAAACAAAGGCCAACTTGATTAATGATTGCCGTGCCGCAATCAGGCCCCATTACAAATAATCCTTTCTCACTGGCAAGTTCTTTCAATGATTTTTCATCTTCGAGAGAAACATTGTCACTGAAGAGCATTACGTTTAACCCTTGCTCTAGCGCTTGCCTTGCTTCACGTGCAGCAAATTCTCCGGGAACAGAAATTACCGCCATGTTTGCGTCCGGCATTTCAGCTACTGCGGCATTTATCGTTTTTACAGCCCTAGCACCCTTTTTCTTCGAACTTTTTCTTGAGTTGAGCTGTTCATCGATTAGTTCAACTATTTGATTAGTAACTTCTTCCGAATCAGTTCTGATTGCAATAATCAAATCATTTTCAGAAGCGCTTTTAGCTTCATCAGTTAATAATCCTACATTTTCTAACAATTCCTTGTTCATGGCTGTTCCCATTGAAACTATCGCTTCCTGTACCCCCTCATGGAGTTGGACCTTCCCAGATAGTGACATCAATGTTACAGAGTCATAATAGGAATTTTTCTTAGTTATCACTTTTACAGACATTCTGATTCTCCTTTATCCTTCTAACATCATTACTAAAGCAAAACCTACTCCAAAAACTTTATTTATTCCTGAACAATAGCAGTAATGATTAAGTAGTTGATTTCTTTTAGTGTTGTGGCTAGATATTCTCTACTCAAAAGAGAAAAGCGTGAAATAGATAAATCCCATTTCTCCGCTTTCTCAAAATTGAGTTTAAGTAGATCCAACCACAATATTTTCCGCTTAAAACTATAGGGTTACTTGGTTTTATTTCTAAAACATGGCAAGAACATCTGTAGATTCATTTACTTTAATCTATTTATAGAGGAATAGAATATTTTTTGATTACCAAAACAAAAAGAAATTATAGTCATCAGATATCATATTTATCACATTCCCAAAAACACTGAGTACAGTACAAAGAGTTTAACTCCTTATTAATTTACATAACCATACCAGCAGATCTAAATTTAGAGAATTTAATGGGAGTGTTAATAGGATTCATAATTATGACAACTTTTCTTTGCCCATTAATTTGTTTTCTACTTTTTCCTCATTTTTATAATAATGCAGACCTATCAGTCCAACTGCCATTACTAAATATCCAATTGATATTTTCAGCCCAACGCCAATCCCAATTTCGGGTCCATGAATTACGCCAAAGTAGGATAATACTGCTGATATAACAGCATAAAGTGCTGCGCGTTTATAATTACGGTCAATAATAAATATAACAATTGTAGCTAATAACATTGAAACGAGAATATCTGCTGAACCTAGTGTTTGCCATCCTAAGAATGGTATGCCGTTAGCAGCCAATACATCATACCCAACTTCACTTGGCGTCGTTCCAACTGCCCCTAACGCATTTTTTATTTGAGTAATAACATAACTAGCCACAAATGGCATAAGCCCAATAATAAGTGCCGGAATATGCTGAGGTTTCGTTTCTCCAAAGGCTTGCGCTCCAATGACCATGGCAATATAAACCAAGATAGGCAGAAGCGCAACTAGTGGTACTACAGTTAGGACTAGCGGAAGAAGCCCTAGAAATGCTAGAAGTATTACTCCAACCCCTGTTGCAATAGAATATCCTACTCGTGCACCAGCCTTTTTCCATCCCGGATGTCCGATATAAACAATCATAGGATATACACTTCCTAAGAGAGCACCAAGAAGTGTTAATAGACCTGGAATCAACATTGTTAAAGTAATAGGATAGTGGTCCCCAGCAACAGACGCGCTTTCAATATTGTCCAAGCTTTCGAGAAAATCATAGATTGCCAGCGGAATAGCTGCAGCTAAGAAAGGTGACAAGTAGGCAAATCCTTCAACTATATTTCCAAAGTTAGCTAGAGTAGGAAAAGCAACTGAGAACCCTTTAGCTGCTTCTTTAACCTCATTTACATTCATAAATCCAGTAGCCCAAGCAATAATCATACCTATTACAATTGCCATTAATCCAGCCGGCATATTCCCTGGGAACTTTTTGTGTGCAAGCCAGCCTGCAATAACGATTACTAATGTTAATAAGCCAATATGAGGCGTTGTAAACACCTGTCCGATTGGATTCATAGCTATATAGGTTAGTGCTATACCAGCCAGTGAGCCAAGCATAGCGGATCTCGGAATATACTTTTGTATAAATGGTCCTACAAAAGCTCCTAGTGTAATTACAATCCCTTGTACAATATTCCATGCAACGCCAACGGACCAGGCTAAAGTCCAATCTTTTGTTTGCGCATAAACCGGAAGCATAACTGCGAATGCCACCACAAAATAGTGCGGAACACTTATTCCATACGGCATTGCCGTAACATTATCCCTATTTTCCTTTAAAGACTTCCGCCTAGCCTGAATTCCAAGTATTATTCCACCTAGCCCTACTGCAACTGCTGTTCCAGGAACAATATGCCCATATACAATATCTCCCGGCATCTTTATAGCAAAAACAAGCAATCCAATTGCAGCAAGTATATTAGTTAGAACATTACTAAACAGACCAAAAAATCCATTTAAATCTCCTTTAACAAACCATGGGGTACCGATTTTAGTATTCATCTGTATTATTCTCCTTCTTTATTACAACACTTTTAATAAACTTTCAGAGGGGGCTGTCCACCCAAAAATACCACCCTGCTGGTGTATCATTCTAATGGAATCTTCGTGATCTTGAGGATCGAAAGCAGCCGCACAATCCTCCAATAATAAACATTCATAGCCCCTGTCATTTGCTTCCCGAATAGTAGTCTGGACACAAACATGTGTTGTAACTCCACCAACTAGCAAATGAGTTATTTCTTTATTTTTTAATATGAGATCTAAGTCCGTTCTATAAAAAGCACCCTTACCAGGCTTGTCAATAATAATCTCTCCATTAACAGGTTTTAATTCGTCAACAATATCATGACCATATTCGCCACGAACCAAAATCCTTCCCATTGGTCCTTCATCGCCGATACCTGCCCCTTGCTTCTTTCCTCTGTTCAACTTACTAGGCGGACAATCAGAGAGATCTTGTCTATGTCCTTCACGGGTATGAATAACAGTTAAGCCAGACTCCCGTGCTTTTTCCAAAACCCTTTGCAACTGGGGAATTATAGACCTTGTTAAAGTAATATCATTTCCAAGTTTTTCACCAAATCCTCCCGGGTAACAAAAGTCACGTTGCATATCAATAATTACAAGGGCAGTATGTTCGGGATTAAACTCAAAATCAAATGGCTTCGCTTTCATTGTTAATTGTTTTGTCATGGATGATTCCTCCTAAATAACGTTTATTTTTTTTTATATGCAACATAATAAAAATGAAACTAATCACCAAATAACTGAGTGACATTTCAGTTCCAACAGCGAAAGATACAGTTTCATAATGAATAATCCCAAAAAAGGATAATAATGAGCCCACTAAACTTGCGATACCTGCGTTTTTAAAATTCTGATCAATAATAAAAACTAGAATACTAGACCAAATCATTCCTACTATAATAGCTCCCGCACCAAGGGTTACCATGCCACTATAATTGAGGCCTGACTGTGCAATTGCACTAAAGCCAATTTCCTTTGCTGTCGTTTGAGCTGCATTTATTGCTGTATCAATAATATTTTGTCCCCAGTTTGCCAGCCAAGGTATCATTGCGAGTATAATTGCAGGTGCATATTTTTTATCCGTCGATTGGAATGCCTGTGCCCCGATAATTAAACCTATATAGATAAGAATCGGCAAAATAGCGACTAATGGAATTAATGTGTGTAAGAGTGAAATTAATCCAAGCCAGGTTAATATCAGAACCGAGAGACCAGTCATCCAGGAATAACCTATCCTGGCGCCTGCTTCCTTCCAGCCTGCATGTCCAATATATACAGCGATTGGAAACGGACTTCCGAATAAACTTGCTACTATTGTGGAGGTTGCATCAAAGACCAGAGCTTGTCGCGTGTTATAATGGTCACCAGCTACGGAGGCACTTTCCAAATTATCAATAGTTTCCATGAAATTATATATACCAAGTGGTACAGCAGATGCTAGGAATGGAAGAGCAACACCGAAACCATCTATTAAACGGCTTACAGAAAATGCAGGTAAGGAAAATCCTATATGATTAAAAGAATCTGTAACAGCTTTAATATCCATATAACCTGTAGCCCAGCCTATGATGGTACCGACTACAATAGCCACTAAGCCGATGGGAATTTTAAACGGCGCGTTAACTTTCCCAAACCAACCTAGAAGGATAATAACCAATGAAACAAAGCCGATATAGGGAACTTCCCATGTGTTCATAGCAGGAGTCATAACAATAAACGTTAAAGACACACCCGTTAAGGTACCTAACATAGCAGGCCGGGGAAGAATATCCCTTAATTTCGGGCCTATTATAGACCCACTCATGGCTATTAATCCATTGATCAAACACCAGGTTAAACCAGTAAACCATGCTAGATAAGGATCACCACTTTTCCAATAAACAGGGCCCATAATTAGAAAAACAATTAAAAACATATGCGGGACACTCACTCCAGTTGGAAGAGCGGTCACATCCAGCCTTTTTTCACATTTTGAAAGCCTATAGGCCATATAGGTGTAGAAAATACTACTAACAAAAATTGAGAGACCGACAGCAGGAAGAATCTCTCCGTAAACTAGTTTTGCAGGCAAGCCAATGGACAGATTCAGTAATCCAGCCATAATTAAAAGATTAGTTAAATTATTTGTGAACAACCCAAAAAAGCCATCTATATCACCTTTAGTCCAAATTTTTACCTTCTGCTGGGTCATGGCAACTCCTCGCTTCCTGACTTACAGATTTAAATATTTTGATAATCCGGATATCTTTTTTGAAGCATAATAATCGTAACACCTAAATGAGAGGATATCATTGGCACTCTTCTACAAAAACAAGTTAAATTTTCGTTAACTTTTATAACAAAAGAATAATAAATAAATAAAACTTTTCAACAGAAAATTAATCATATCTAAATGTTTTATATTGAGGAGTATTTTTCGTAAAACCCCTGTTGACCCTCTTGCTTATAATGTGATAATTTTCATTTATGCCGTTTTTCGACTTATGAATAAAGGGGATTTTACTTTGAAAAGTACATTTACATCGCTGCAGTGGTTTTTATATATTGTTTCAGGAAGCATTGTTGTTCCTGTTGCAATAGGAACCCTTTACGGCTTGACAGGACAGGATTCAATCGATTTTGTTTCAAGGACATTTTTTGTATTAGCGTTAACTGGCCTTCTTCAAATTACCTTTGGCCATAAACTGCCAATTAATGAGGGGCCTGCAGGACTTTGGTGGGGTTTTTTTATTTTGTATGCGGGAATTGGGAAGACATTATATAGTTCCTCTCTAGAAACTTTACAAGTGCTTGAAACGGCCCTTTTCATTAGCGGGATAATGGCAATCATAATGACGTCATTTGGATTGGTTAACCATTTAGCAAAGTTTTTCACGGCCACAGTTATCGGTACTTATCTAATATTGTTGATTGTCCAATTAAGCGGTGCCTTTCTAACAGCTATGTTGGGAATTTCATCGAATGGTACAGTTAACCTAAAACTTTTACTACTTTCAGCTTTTACCGCAATTTTATCTTTTTGGTTAAACAGAAGTCATAAATTCAGCCAATACAGTATCATTATCAGTCTTGGAATAGGCTGGGCTATCTATAGAATTTTCGATCTTGGCTCCCATACTGTTGCAAAAACTGCCCATATTTTCAAACTTCCATCCATGTTTGTATTCGGTCCTCCAAAGTTTGAAGCAGGAATGCTCCCAATTATCTTTCTAATCACAGTTCTACTGCTTACAAATATGATTGCAAGTATTAAAGTGGTCGAGAAGGTCATCAAACACTATACATCAAAATCACAAAAATCCAGTATTATTAAATCAGGTATCGTTATGGGTCTCGGGCAAATACTGGGCGGTTTATTTTCCACAATGGGGACGGTTTCTATTTCTGGAGCTGCAGGTTTTATACAGACAAGCAAAATTTATAATAAAACACCTTTTGTTATTGGTTCCTTACTAGTTTTAATTGCAAGCCTCCTCTCTCCAATTATGGCCTTTATTTCCACATTACCTGTAGCAGTAGGCTATGCTGCAATTCTTCCAGTATATGTAGAAATTTTAACTCTGGGATTACGTGAACTATTTCAAAATGAAGAAATTGACAAAGTGGTTAAGAAGGTTACCGTTCCACTTTTCACAGGAATTGGGTTGATGTTTGTTCCATTGGATGCTTTTTCTTCCTTGCACCCTATTGCTGTTACACTACTAAGCAATGGACTGGTAGTCGGTACCTTAATGATTTTATTTGTCGAGATAGCAAGCAGGAATAAGACCAGGTTACAAAAAGCAGAATAAATATGATTAAAAAACACAAAACAAAAATCTCCCTTAGAACGGGAGATTTTTTTTTGAAGAAATACTTATTTGCCTAGTTCCAGATAAATATGAATTTTATAAGCCAGGGCTACTTCCGCGAGATCAAAACCATTATTAAAATCAATTCCGCTTTCCTTTAACTTTTCAAGTCTGTATCTCAGCGTATTGTAATGGATAAAAAGCTCTTTTGCTGTCTTCTGCAAATTGAAATTATTCTTTATTAAACAAGAAATCATATCAAGCATATCTGTATCCGGCGTATTCAACAGGACACCTATTTTAGAATTAACATATTCCTTCAGAACGTTTCTATCACTAATATGGTGAATAATTTTATAAACCCCAAGGTCATCATAGCTTCTAATAAAAGCTTCCTTTTTCTCTAAAATTCTAAAGATTTTAGTGGCTACCTTCGCTTCATCATAGGCTTCTTTTAAATCGGTCAGCTTTTCTACAATTCTCGATTTAGAAATCCCCAATTTATACTTGTTTTTATAATAATTAATAACACTTTCACAGGCCACACGAAGCCTCTCATTCTTCCTATTTTCAAATAGCACACTAATAAAACAAATCAGTCCATCATCATGATGAATTACTTTACATTTTTGGAGTGGTAAATCCAATTTTTCCGATATAATTCTTTCAATCATTTCTATATCCTTCATTTGAGCATAAAATCCCTTTTTGATAGATTCATCGTTGCTCAGTTCCTCAATGTTTAAGAGAATAACAGGGAAATCTAAATCCCATTTAAATACCTTTGCTTTTTGCATTATTTCTAGCTGGGATTTTATTTTTTGATTTAGCAAGTCTCTGACAAATGAATCGAGGTGGTTTCTTTCCTTTTGCAAAACTGCTTCTTCCTTCAAAAATAAAAATGCGGAAAGTAAGGATGCCTGTTCCAATGCTACTTTTATATTTATTCTATACTCCAAATTGCTGGGCAAAGCGATAAAATAACCTAAACACTCCTCTCCCGCAATAATGGGATTAAAAATGATGTCTTCTTCCAAATGATTATGTCCATATATACTTATCTGGATAGTGTCTTTAATATTTTCAACGTTCCTATAGGATTGTTTGATTGCAACTCTTTTTTCTACTGAAATTTGCTTAGGATTAATCGAACTCGTAATTAATTCCAGACGCTCGTTAATTAACAGAACAGGCGATTTAATTATAGCCGAGAGTGATTTTACCAGTTTTGTGAGATCTGAACCTTCCAGTAGAAGTTTAATCAATTGGTTATGTACATCATCTCTGAATTCGAGCATGGAATTTTTCTTATCGAGCAAGGCCTCTAAAATACCATTACTTAATACTGAAAGGTTTGCATCGTCAGGAAGGACTAACAGAGGCAAATCTAACGTATTGGCTTGATCAAGCATGACCTGTGGAATTTCATCTATATATCGGCCAGGTTTAATGCCAATAGCTGAAATCTTTTTATCAACCAATTTGGGGAGAAATCGCTCAATTGCTTCTTTATCATGGGCTATTGGATAAAGAGTCGTCAGTAACAGGCCATTACTATCAATAAAACTGAATATATCAGGCACTTCCATAAAATATACATTATTAATCTTATTATTCATACCTTCCTCGCCAGCAATAACTTTAACCTTATCGAAACTTTTAAGCTCTAAAATATCCTTTATTGTCACATCCAACGCAGTAACCCCCTCGATGTTTAACCAGAAACCACTTGATGATTTTTATATTTTTTTAATGCAACACTTAAACACAATCGTATCACATAGGCAGCAACCAAATTTTTATTTTTTTATAAAGCTTTAGGATTTGTCACTACTATATAAATATTAGCTCAAATTATGTGGAAAACTGCTAATGAGTAACTATCTATTTTGGTATACTATTAATTTAATACTATTTTAATGTCAGGAGCATATATGAAAAATATAGTTTTGTTTGACCATCCTTTAATTCAACACAAACTAACCTTCATTCGCGATAAAAATACGGGGACAAAAGAGTTTCGCGAGTTAGTTAATGAAGTAGCAGCCTTAATGGTATATGAAATTACCAGAAGTCTTCCGCTTAAGGAAATTACAGTTGAGACCCCGGTCAGTCAGACGACATCAAAAATTATCAGTGGGAAAAAGTTAGGGATTGTGCCAATTATGCGAGCTGGCCTAGGAATGGTTGATGGAATCCTCAAATTAATTCCCTCGGCAAAAGTTGGCCATATCGGACTGTACCGTGACCCCGAAACTCTCATGGCTGTAGAATATTACGCCAAACTCCCATCTGATATCAACGAGAGGGAACTTATCGTTTTGGACCCTATGCTGGCAACAGGCGGATCATCCTGCGCTGCAATTGCGGCTTTAAAAAAACGTGGAGCAAATAGTGTTAAACTTATGTGTATCTGTGCGGCCCAGCAAGGCATTGATATCATACACACCGAACATCCAGACGTGGATATTTACCTGGCTGCCCTAGACGAGAACATGAATGAAAAAAGCTATATTGTTCCTGGCCTTGGAGATGCGGGAGATCGTTTATTTGGTACCAAATAAGAAATAATCAAAGTCCCTGACCAATTACGGTACAGGGACTTTGGTTGTGTTTCACTATTTTCCACACTCTATAAATCCGGCAGCTCACTCGCCGGGCTTTTTTCCTGCCAAAATTTTATATAATATTTCGGATTCTTCTTTTGGCAGCTTCGTGTATTTGTTTTCACCTTCAACAAAAATTTCAAGACTGTTGTCCTCCGGCAATACTGAAATAGAGTATTTACCATTCAGGATGAAGTCTGCCTCTGCCCGGTCCATTTTGGCTGTAGTTTCCTCCCACTCTGCACCGCCAAATATTCCCCTTATCCGCTCAATCTCCGACGCATCATTGATTCTCCTGCCGGTCCAATCATTCGTCCCATCCTTACTCTTCAAGGCTTCGACGGTGAGTTCCCCATTTAAATCCCCATTACTAAAGTTCTCCATCTTCCTATCTCCGGTGTCCTGGTCGCCTCCTGAGGCTTTATCTTCGGACATTTTTGCAGACTCCGACTGGTCGAAACTGCCTTGATTTACTACAAGATATCCTACCAATATAACGACGAAAAGCGCCGCTGCACCCGTCACCCCGGCGAGCGACCGTTTCATAACCCTCATCCACCGATCCTTAGCATCAAGCCGGTCGGCCTCCTCGATAATCGATTGATGAATCCTATCAAAAGAAGCTTGCTTCAGCTGTTTCTGCGGAAGGCCCTTCAATGCCGATTCCAGTTCACGAAATTCTTCCTGACCGCTCATTGAGGCCACCTCCTTTTTGATTGCGGAGCGCTTTCAGGGCGCGAGAATAATTCGTCCTGACCATGTCCTCGGTCCAATCCAGTACCGCAGCTGTTTCCGCCACACTCAATTCCTTGATGCCCCTTAAAATCACGACTTCCCGGTAATTCTGCTTCAGCTTCTGAATCGCCGTCAGCAGCTCCCGCGCCTGTTCATTTTCCTCAAAAATCGTTTCCGGCGTCTCCGCGGCGACACCTTCCGCCATTTGATCAAACCGCGCGATTTTATCCCAAATCCTGTTTTTCTTCTTCCTCGCCTCATCAATTGCCAAATTCCGAGCAATCGTAAACAGCCATGTCTTCGGGCTTGAGTTGTAGTTGAAACGCTCTAGGCCTTTCAGCGCCTTGATGAACGTCTCCTGGACAAGATCCTCGACATCACTTTTGCCCGTATAATAAATCAAAAAATGATAAACATCATGGCTGTACTGATGGAACCACTCCGAAATAATCTCTTTCCTCGACATCCGGTTTCCTCCGCTTTCCTCTCAAATAGTAGACGGAACCACGTGCCCTAATGTGGCAGCCTTATCGATAAAGCCCGGCATGTGACTGTGCCAGGCTCGTCATACTACATTTTACCAGAAACTGTTCCCAGCAAAAATGCTATCCAAAAATTTGTGCCGCCAAGGCATACAGTTTACTGTCTCGCCCCATTGGCCTGTCACTATTCAACATCAGCGGAGGCATTGCCGCTTCAACAAAGCCCCGTGCCTTTAAAAACGGCAGAATCGAATTCCTCTCGGCAGGAAGATCAATCCGGAACTTTCCCTTATAATCCTTTGAAACAGCATCAATAAGAAGAGCCGCAACCTGATCATTTTCCGCTACAAGTGGTCCAATAATCATATTAACCGGTCCTTCGACAGAAAGGCAGAAACCAAGAAGCTTTCCCTGTTTGTTCATGGCCACAACACTTCGGCGAGCTTGACGAATCCGGCTTTCCATTAATTTCCGACGATCCCCGCCAAACGCTTTTCTATCCATATCGAGTATTGTAGCCATATCATCCGAAACAACCCTGCGAATTTCTATACCATCGTCATTCAAATCACCCGGGGTGTAATTGTCAGCAATACATTTAATAATTTTGCCCGTTTCAAAAAAGCCCATTTTTTCATACATAGGCCGGCCTTCCGGAGTGGCAACAAGCATTACCGCAGTCTCCTCCGGAACCGCTTTTAGACATTTCTCGGTTACCATTTTCCCAAGTCCAAGCCCCCGATGATCGGGATGGACAATAACCATTCCAAGGGATGCCAACCCTTGCCCATAAGAAATAATAGCCGCACTTGATATAATCTTTCCTGTCTCATCAAGTTGGCCAAACATCTCACCTGCAGACAAGACCGTTCTCAATTCAGCTTCATCATAATCCCAGCCTACTGCCGCCGATAACGCCACAAGACCAGGAATATCATCCTCGCAAAACCGTTCAACCTTAAGCATTTTCCGTCCCCTTGCACACGTTATAAATATATATAATACGACTCCGTATATGCCCGGACCTGGCAGCCATTCCGTTCAAAAACCCGCTGCATCGCCGCATTCCCCATATGCGTACTTCCCACATAATACTCCGCCCCAAGCTCCTTCAGCATCGAAAGGGCCTGTTTATGCAAAAGTGAACCAAGTCCCCGTCCCCTCGCGCCGGGCAGGATGCCGAAATAGAAAAGCCTTCCCTCGCCGGGGCTTCCAGGTTCCATATGCGGGATGGCCACCCCGACCGCTGTTCCGCCTTCAAAAAAGACACGGCATGTGTTCCGCCAGCCTTCACCCAGCTCTGCCCTCACCGACTCAAGATGCTGATCCATTGTCAAGGTTGACGGCTGGTTGGCTGAGAAACTCATCGCCTGCTCCCAATACTGCTTAAACTGTTCTTCAGTCAGTTCAGGGCTTTCAAGAGAACGCCAGTCGACTTTTTCTTCCGCATCCTCGTGGATGTTCAAATTCTTGTACACATCCACCTTCGAGGAGAAATGCTCGAACCCACATTTAATGAGAAGCTCCCCTGCCTCCAAGTTTCCTCTTTGGATTATGACCCCCGTCCGCTCGACTTCCAGCTGCCGGGAAATTTCTATGAGTGCTGTTATTTTGTTATCCCATCCGGTGAGTTTTCCTGGTTCTTTTTGCTCGATAATAATCGAGATCGGCAGTCCTGCCAGGACATGAAATTCCGGGCCAAACAGGCTTTCAATCTGCTTTATTTGATCCATCTTAATCCCCCGGTTCTTTTATTTCTCCCATATCCTATGAATCTTCGGCTTTTCTTCTTCAAACTTAAGCTCATATATATCTGGATTCGACAATGCTTTCCACTCTTTAAAGCCATAGTTTTCATCATAGTATTTGAGGATGAGCGCCATCAGGTTCCCATGTGTAACTACAGCGGCACTCTTTTCCGTTTTTGCAAGAATCTCGTTGATCGCTTCTATTCCCCGCTTAGTGGCAGCCGCCCCGGACTCCCCACCTTCAAATAGCAGTTCCGGGTCATTGAACGACCGTTGCAGCATATCGAGCCAATCAGGATTTTCTCCAGTGCACAGCACCCTTTCAGAAAGTCTTTCATCCGTTTCAACCTCCATTCCAGCCTCTTTTGCGAAAGGAAGAATGGTTGCAACCGCCCTGTCAAAAGGGCTGGAAACAATCCTATCAATCTGTTTCCCCTTCAGAAATTGAGCGAGCCCAATGGCCTGGCTTTCGCCCAACTCCGTCAATCTTGCTTCCCGTTCCTGCCCGTCCGCCTTGCAATGGCGGATTAAATAGATTGTTTTCATTCCGTTTCCCCTTTTCTATTCAATTCTTTCTACGAGCCAGTTGCTTTTCCAGTAAATTGATGAACTTTTCCTGCGCCTGCCGATTTTCAATGAGTCTGTTTACTCGATATTTATTTTGCAAATACCCGCGGACATTTTTATTGGCAAAAAACAGGCGCCTGTATTTCTCATCATTATATAACTTTCTGAACCACTCTTCTTTCTCAAGAAGCTCAATATGTGCGTCAATTTTCTTCGTATTTAAACCGCTCCCATAGCCAATACCGATTGCCGCAAAAATATCCGCCAGAAAGGTGACAAGGAATTCCAGCAGTTTAACCACCTCATTTCCATTCAGATTATCAACTTGAGAAGGAGAAATAAAATAGCTGTATGATCCACATTAGTCAAGCTGGGAGCGTAAAGGAAGAGTTGGGAAATTTTTAAAAATAATCCAAAAGTCTGATGGTGTCAGAATTTACTAATTATTTTGATAGTTATATAATAACCTTGATTTTGTTGAAATCTATTTTCTACCCAAGGAGGAATTTTCATGGCATTGAAGGAAAGCCAGTTAGAAAAAGCAGCTCGATCATCACCATCTTTAGATTACTCAAAAATTGTCCAATCCCCATCTTTTCAGCAGCTGCTTCGGGAAAAACGAAAATTTTTACTGCCTGCCACTCTGTTCTTCATGGCCTTTTACTTTACACTTCCTATCTTAACCGCGTATTCGACTGTCCTGAACAACTCCGCGTATGGTCCAATCAGCTGGGCGTGGGTGTTTGCTTTTGCACAGTTTATCATGACTTGGGCTCTTTGCATCATTTATACAAAAAAAGCAGCCAGATTTGATTTTCTCGTAGAGGACATCATTAAAAAAGAGGCACGGAGGGCTGGCCGATGAATACTGTTGCCTTTTTACTATTTTTAGCCATTGTCCTTCTGACGCTAGTGATCACGTATTTTGCCTCGAAAAAGACGAAGACGACAAGTGATTTTTATACCGCCGATTCAAGCCTGACCGGCTTTCAGAATGGACTGGCCATCGCCGGTGATTATATGTCCGCCGCCTCTTTCCTCGGCATTGCCGGAATGGTCGCTTTGTCAGGCTTTGACGGCTTCTTCTACAGCATCGGTTTTCTGGTCGCTTATCTTGTCGTTCTCTATTTAGTTGCGGAACCGTTGCGTAATCTTGGGAAATATACGATGGCTGATATGATTGCGGCCCGTTTTAAGGAGAAAAAGGTTCGCGGGGTTGTGGCCCTGAACACCATTACTATCTCTATTTTTTACATGATTGCCCAATTGGTCGGGGCAGGAGCGCTCATTAAACTGCTCCTCGGTATTGATTATATTTATTCGGTCCTGATTGTCGGCACACTTATGACTGTTTACGTTGTGTTCGGGGGAATGACGGCCACTTCCTGGGTCCAGATTGCAAAAGCTGTCCTGTTGATGGTCGGCACTTTCATTATCTCGGTGATTGTTTTTGCAAAATTCGACTTCAGTGTTGTGAAAATGTTCCAAGAGATGAAATCAGCCACCCCGCTTGGGGAAGCGTTTTTGAACCCTGGCAATAAGTTCAAGAGTCCTTTGGATACCCTGTCGCTCAACCTTGCCCTCGTGCTCGGTACAGCCGGCCTCCCGCATATCCTGATTCGCTTTTTCACGGTAAAGGATGCCATTACAGCACGTAAGTCCGTAATTTACGCGACCTGGATCATCGGGATTTTCTATGTCATGACTGTTTTCCTTGGTTTTGGAGCGGCCGCTTTCGTTGGCTATGATAAAATTGTCGCCGCTAATGCTGCTGGCAATATGGCCGCGCCGCTGCTTGCCGAGGCGATTGGAGGAGAATTTCTTTTTGCTTTCATTTCAGCCGTGGCTTTTGCGACGATTCTCGCGGTTGTAGCTGGACTCGTCCTTTCAGCGGCCTCGGCTTTCGCGCACGACTTCTATGCTCATATCATTAAAAAAGGAAATGCAACCGAGAAGCAGCAGGTCAAGGTTGCAAGGCTTGCTTCAGTTGGAGTTGCTATACTGTCCATCCTTTTGGCCCTCTTTGCCCAAAAGATGAACGTGGCATTCCTTGTCTCGCTCGCATTCGCAGTCGCGGCTAGCGCTAACCTGCCGATCATATTACTGACGATCTTCTGGAAAAAGTTCAATACGACAGGTGCGATAACTGGCATGATCGTTGGATTAGCGAGCGCCCTTGTGATGGTTGCGATTTCCCCGAATATTTGGTCGCCTGAAGCTGGAGCTGCCATCTTTGTCGGCGAGCCGCTCGTCACCTTGACAAATCCAGGTATCGTTTCGATTCCGCTCGGCTTCCTCGCTGCCATCGTCGGCACCCTTGTTTCCACGAAAAGGGAGGATACAAGGGACTTCGACAGGATATTGGTTAAGGCGAATACGGGGCTATAGAATACTAAAATTAGGGAGACCCTCGTTTTAAGTAAGGGTTTCCCTGTTTTTTCGGTGGACGACATTCTTCATTAGACTACAAATATATAACAATATATCAAGCCAATTAGCAGTACTAAAAGCGGTACAATAAAGGCCTTTGAGCTTTTTATATACTTCCATTCAACAAAAGATTGAAAAACATAAATGATTGCCAGGAAGATTAGTAAGGAACGTTTAACAGCTTCTTCATCCGTAAAATCTATTGCCTTAAAAAGATAAAGTAACCATGCAAGGACAAGAATGATATTGCCTAGTATATATATAGCCTTACCGTTTGTATCGTAAATTTCCCGTCCCCCTGTTCCAACAATCCACCTTCTTAAAAAATACTCAAGTATGGCAAGAAAGAATCCCAGGATTGATAAAGAAAGCACCGCCACTGAACCCTCCCCCGCTTTAATGAATACCTTCTCTATTTGCAGAATAGTGTCTTTTTCATTTTAACATAAATATCCAATTTAACCTTTTAAAACTTCAGTGCAATTCGAATTGGATAATAAACTATTGGATTTGGATAATAAACTATTGGATTTGGATAATAAAGCTCCGAATTTCGATAATAAACTCGTAAGTTGGTGCATTAACTGCCAGAAATGGGGCATTAACCACCGGAAAAGGCAAAAAAACAGACCGATTCAAGTGGGAACGGCCTGCTGAATTTTGTATTTAAATTTTGGTGCTATTATCATCATTTTTATAGTTGCAATCCTGTCCTGAATTGAACCCTTAAACTCATTTTGCCTGGCCTTGAACCCGTCTTGTCATTTTTTATATTTCAATATACTTAATGACTCTCGCCGGGTTCCCGCCGACCACTGTATTGGCCGGTACATCCTTTGTCACGACCGCACCGGAGGCGATGACTGCGTTGTCGCCGATTGTCACTCCCGGATTAATAACGGCGCTGCCGCCAATCCAGACATTGTTGCCGATCGTGACCGGCTTGCCGAACTCCCGGCCCGAATTGCGTTCAACCGGATGAAGCGGATGTGTCGCCGTATATATATGTACTCCTGGAGCCAGCATGCAATTGTCGCCAAAGCGGACTTCGCATACGTCGAGGATGACACAATTGAAATTCGCGTAAAAGTTGTCGCCAGCGTAGATATTTGAACCATAATCACAGCGGAAATCCGGTTCTATGAAGCTATTTTTGCCAACAGACCCGAACAGCTCCTGTAGAATTTCCGTCCTTCTTTCAAATTCAGTTTCAGCGGTTTGGTTATAGGCATTTGCAAGCCTGCGTGCCTTCAGGCGCTCCTCCACCAGTTCAGGATCAGCCGGAACGTACATTTCACCAGCAAGCATTTTCTCTTTTTCCGTTTTCATTTGCGCACCTCATTAAATTTATTTTGCATAAAAATAGAACTTAAGCTTTGTCGGCCTGCCGGATGGCGACCCTTTCGGCGCTAAGTTTTTTCACAAGAGTAACAGAGCCTCCCGAAGTCACCTCACCGGCACTTCCAGGATTACCTTCGTCCCTTTCCCAGGCTCCGAAATGATTTGCAGCTCCCCGCCAGAAGCCCGCGCACGCTCGTCCATGCTGAACAGCCCGACGCCGCGCGGGCCGCCACTTACATCAAAGCCCCGGCCGTGATCTTCAATCATCACCCGGACAGCATCTTCATATTCCCTGACCGTTACTGCGGCCTCCTCGACATCCGCATATTTCCGGACGTTCGTGAGCGCTTCCTGGATGACGCGGTAGATGGTCGTCTCCGTCCCCGGAAGCAGCCTCCGGCCAAGTACACAATCGAAATGGACGTCGATTTTGTAATGGCTTGAATAGCGGTTCAGAAATGACCGGATTGCTGGTACAAGCCCGAGGTCATCGAGCACGGACGGCCGCAGCTCCCAAGACAGGTCGCGGATTTCCTCAATCATTTCCATCGCTTCTTCCTGCATCTGTACAAGCAGCGGATGGTCAAGCTCCGACAGCAGCCGGTTAATCGTTATCAGGTGGCTGTACAAATTTTGCCCAAGCCCGTCATGGAGCTCGCGTGATAAACGCTTTCGCTCCTCTTCCTGGACATCAATGATGCGCGCCGTCATTTTCTGGAGCTCCGCCTCAATCCGTTTCCGCTCGGTAATTTCAAACCGGATCGCCAAATGCTGGTACGGTTTTCCTTGTTCGTCCAAAAACGGGATGATTGTCGTGTCTACCCAGTAGTAACTGCCTTCCTTGGCCCTATTCTTTATTTCGCCATGCCAGACCTTGCCTGATGTAATTGTCTGCCAAAGCTTCGTAAAAAACTCGCGTGGATGATAGCCGGAATTGATAATCCGATGATCTTCGCCAATCAGTTCCTCGGCTTGGTATTGCGAGATTTCGCAAAACTTTTCATTTACGTATTTTATTTTGCCGCGGCGGTCGGTTATCGCGACAATCGCGGCCTGGTCAAGCGCGAACTTATAATCGACGAGCTCATTTATCGGCTCGGGTCCAGCAGCTTCGAGCCTCTCCTGCGATTCTCCATACTGAAAAACAAACAGGAAATATGAAACGCCTTCAAGAGAAAAGCTGTTCATAGTGAAAAAGAGCGGAAATTTCTCCCCCTCTACATTGCGGCCATATGTACTTTTCAAAACCCCTTCAGGAATAGTCCCGAAGTCATACTCCGGCAGAAGGCTTTCAAATGAAAAGCCGGCGTCCTTGAAAACGCCTGCCCTATATCCGAATAGGCCAAGCGCCTGATCGCTCATATACTGCACCTTGCCGTTTTCATCGACAAGCACTGCGCCGCCGGTATCCTGCCTTCCCGTAAATCCATTCCCCTTTATCATAAAGTGCCCCCCGCATTCAAAGTAGATGGTAACCTTCCAGGATTTCCTCCAGCGCGGATGCTGTTTCCCTTACCGCTGAACACCATGGCACACCGAAGGATAGGTCAGACCGGTTCCCTGCCAAAAGGACTCCCTTTGGCACTCCATTGAAGAATAGCGGCACCGCATAGGAAGATTTCAATTTCTCCGCGAGCATGATAGGATAGTCGGTCGCTTTCCCAGCAATGTTTTCAGGAAAGTTCTCGACAAGAATCGGACTTCCGGTCGATACGACCTTGCCGGCAATCCCTTTTCCGTATCGGACGGTGATCCGTTCGTATTTATCATTCAGATTGCCTGAGGCGAAATGCCAGCGGATATCGGGGCCAATTTTATTCTGGATGGCCAGCCCGACGAAGTCACAGCCAATCGCTTCCCGCAGCCAGTTAATCTTTTCCGTGACAGGCTTGAGGCCCCTCAATTCATCCATGCCGGACTACTCCTTTCAAAGACCGTAACCCAACAGCCCTTTTTTAATCGCATATTGGACAAGCTCTGGCCTGGTTTTCAGCTGAAGTTTCTCCATCACGTTCCCTTTATGGGTCTCGACCGTTTTGACCGAAATCACCAGCTGCTCGGCAATTTCCTTATTCGAAAATCCTTTTGCCACAAGCGTGAGGATTTCTTTCTCCCTGTCCGACAGGAGATTGAAAGTATCCGCATTCCCGTGGCGAAGAGCTCCCATATACTCCTCCATCAGGCGTTTCGTGGCGGAAGGATGCAGATAGGCGTCCCCCTTTGCCACCATTTCAATCGCGGCCAGCAGTTCATCATGAGGGGCGCTTTTCAAAATACAGCCCGATGCGCCTGCCTGGATGGCGCGGAACAGATATTCTTCATCATCGTGCATGGTCAGAATCAAAATATTTACTTCAGGCATAAGCTTTTTCAGTTCCGAGGTGGCCGAAAGCCCGTCTTTTCCATGGGGCATGCTCAGGTCCATAATGACAACATTTGGTTTAAGCTCAAGCGCCTTTTTTATTCCCTCGTTGCCTTCGGAGGCCTCGCCGACCACCCTCATATCAGCATGAGAGTTCAGCAGCATCGACAGCCCCATCCTGACAACGGCATGGTCATCAACAAGCAGAATTTTAATCAAAGCAAAACTCCCCTTTACAGTCGGTGAAAAGTTCCCTGAAAAACAAAGAAAACCCTAGCCCGATTAGTCGAGCGGCAGGGTCAGTTCGATCAATGTCCCTTCCCCTATTGTAGAGGAAATATGGCAATTCCCGCCAGCCAGAAGCATCCGTTCTTTCATGGCGGCAAGACCGGAGGATTGGTATCCGTGCGGGTTGTCTTCCACATCAAAGCCTTTCCCAAAGTCCTTGATAGTGACGATGAGTGAATCTTGGGACCAGCTTACGCCCATGCTGACATGGCATGTATCGGCGTACTTGGCGATATTCGCAAGCGCTTCCTGGCAGACCCGGAATACCGCGATGCGTCCTTTTTCTGATATGGCCTGCTCTTCTCCCTCCACCTCTACATCAACAATAATGCCGAATGTGGACGTATAGAGCTTGATATAGCTTTTAATCGCAGGCACAAAGCCAAGGGTGCTTAGTGTTGGAGGATGCAATTCCACGGACAGGAGACGGATTTCCTGGATGGTCCGCTCCATCAGCCTGGACATCTCGGCGACATAAGCCTTCATCGCAGGGTCCGGCACCGCCGATTCAATGAATTGAAGCCCATTGAAGACACTGTAGAGATTCTGTCCGACTCCTTCATGGAGATCCAGGGCAATCCTTTTCAGTTCATCTTCCTGCGAATGGATAATATAAGAGCTGATTTCTTTTTGTCCTGTCAACGTCTCCATCGTGCTTCCTCCTTCAATCAATCCCGCCGCCTATCTCCGGTCTGTTATTTTGACCGTGTAGGACAGACCACTGCCTGCGTCATATGCAGTAAGCTCCGTTTCAGAACCGCCAAATTCACTTGTAACCGGCACAGCAAGGAATTTATTTTTGTCAAAATAAAACCTTACATGGGTGCCGTCCGGGCACATGAGCACATATTTAATCGCTTTCCGGATGGCCGGCGCCTGGTCGGTGCCTTCCCTGTCCTTGATGGCAAGTTCGACATTCGCCCCTTCAAAGCGCTTCAGATTCCTGTCCTTAATGTGATCCACAACTGCCGCACCCTTTCTTGTTAGGATAAACGAAGATTTTATATCCCTGGAGATAATCCCAGAACGCCTCGTCTGCATTCGTTTCAATGAACGCAATCGTTTCTTCCTCCGTCTGGAACGGCGTCATGCCTTTGATTTCCGCGATGACAACATCGGCACCGTCAGCCGTCTTTTCTTCAAGATACCATTTCAGCCGTTTGCCTGAAAAGAGGTCCTTCAAGAGACTGTCAATCTCCTCTGAAAAGTTACCTTCTTCCTTTCTGGCAAAACAAAAGTCGATGTACGTTTCGCTGTTCATCATTTGCTTTCACGCTCCATCCTGCGGTCCCTTTTATAAATAAAAAGAGCCAAAGGAAAGAGGATGATGTTCAAAGCCCCAAAAATGAGCGAGTTGGCGTAGTTTTCGAAAAAGTACTGCTGGACCATGAAATGCGTGCACACAATATTCAGCATCAGGATTGCGCAGAGGAGAACGAAATTCACTGTACTAGGCTTCATAGCGCTTCACCCCAGTCGCGTATACCGCCCCTTTATCAACCTTAACGAAAATTTCCGGAAGCGGCCTTCTTGGCGGTCCCGCTGTAGGCGCTCCTGTTTCGACATCAAACTTGCCGTGGTGGCAAGGGCAAAGCAGGTCATTTTCTTCTTTATTCCAAAATACCGGGCAGCGCAGGTGGGTGCAGGCATTTTGGTAGGCTACGAACTTTGTCTCGGACAGACGAATCATAATCGCGCTGTCGTGTTCGCCGGGAAATGCGAATTCCACCGCATCACCAACAGCGACAGAATCGAGGCTGGCGATTTTTTTGCGCGGATATTCCTTCTCACCAAGGTCGATCAGTTCCTTCGCGGCCATCGCCCCCCACGGCAGGGAGGAGACGGCGAACACGCCGGCCGCCCCGACGAGTGTTTTCATGAAGCCGCGCCGGTCCAGTTTCCGCTCATTGCTGCGGTTAATGTTATGTGTATAATTATCTTCTTCGAACGGGATTTTATTATTTTTCTCTGCCATTACAATCCCTCCTAAAACAATTTCGTGACGCCCTGCAAGATGCCAGGGAGATTTACTTTAACGTTTGTTTCCCCTTCAAGATAAGGCAGGCTTGTCACCCATTTACCGCCGTTATCAAGATTGAATTGCTTTCTCTTCGCGTCAATTTCCTCATCTGTCAGCCACTGCAGTGTATTCGTCGGGCAGACGCTCGCGCACATCGGCGGGATGCCGTCCTTGGAACGATCGATGCATAGGTCGCATTTATACATGAGGTTCTGCTCGGTGTCGAACTTCGGAATGCCGTACGGGCATGCAATCGTGCAGTTTTGGCAGCCGATGCATTTTTCAACGAGCGCGGAAAGGACCGCACCAGTTTCATGGATCTGGATCGCCTGGGCCGGACAGCTCCTCGCGCATGCCGGGTTCACACAGTGAAGGCACATAAGAGGCATGGTCTGCCGGTCAACAAGCGGGTTTACGTCATAAACGTAGTTCCGGTTCCGTTCTTCATGCCCGCCGCACTGTGTGCAGGCAGCGAGGCATGAACGGCATCCTATACAGTTTTCAAGTTCTATATACAGCCTCTTATCCATTATCGCACCTTCTTTAAGTCGTGTTTTTCGGCAGGCGCCTTTTTAATCTGAGCGGCGCAAGCCTTGAATTCCGGCATCCGGCTAATCGGGTCAAGCGCCGGGATTGTTAATAGGTTAATAGATTTTTCATGTCCCCAAGAATATGGAACGAAAACAGTATCTTTCCTGATTGCTTCCGTGATTTTCACCTGATAAACGGCTTCACCGCGGCGGGTGTAAAGGAGAACCCGTTCTTCGTGTTCTATTCCGTATTTCGCGGCGGTTTCAGGATGAACCTCGACAAACGGATCAGGGCACATATCGTGCAAAAATTGAATTCTTCTAGTCTGGTTGCCCGATAGATAATGGTACACGACGCGGCCCGTTGTCAGGCGAAGCGGGAATTCATTATCCGGCTCCTCTGCTGGTGGTGTATACGGAAGGGCGAACAGCTTCGCTTTTCCGTCCGGATGGTAAAACTTCTTATCAAGGAAAAGATGCGGTGTCCCAGTATCTTCTTCACTCTTGCATGGCCAGAAGACGCCATCCTGTTTATCTATCTTTTCCCATGTAACTCCAGAGTAATCCGCTGTTCCGCCTTTTGAAGCGCGGCGGAGTTCGTTAAAAATATTGAGCGGCGTTTTCAGGTGGGAGAAATACTGGCCGCGTCCCATCCGTTCCGCGATTTCGATTTGGATCTGCCAATCTGGCTTAGACTCTCCAAGTGGTGCCTGGGCGCGGTTGATTTTGATAATCCGGCCTTCCACGTTTGTCGTAGTTCCTTCATCCTCCGCCCATGTCGTTGTCGGCAGGATGACATCGGCGAATTCCGCTGATTCGGATAGGTAGAAATCGACACAGACCATGAAATCTAGATTCTTCATCTGTTCCCTAACATAGTTCAGGTTCGGGGCTGATACAGCCGGGTTTGAGCAAAGCAGGTAAAGCGCGCGAATTGTCTTCTGTTCCATGAGTTCGAACATTTCGTAAGCGGAAACGCCAGGAAGCGGCATTTCTTCCGGTTTAATTCCCCAAACTTCCGCAACTTCCTTAACGTGTTCAGGATTGGCTAGCTTACGATAGCCTGGCAGCGCATCTGCCTTTTGGCCATGCTCGCGGCCTCCCTGTCCGTTCCCCTGTCCTGTGATGGTGGCAACGCCAGATTTCGGGCGGCCGATTTTGCCGGTAACCAGTGACATGTTCACATAAGCGGAGACGTTATCAACGCCTTTCTGCTGCTGCTCGATTCCGCGGGCGAACATGACGATCGCATTCGGCGCCTTGCCGAACAACTCTGCGGCACGGATGATTTTTTCAGGTGCGACCCCGGTAATTTCGCTTGTATATTCAGGTGTGAATTCTTTTACGAGTTCTTTCAGCTCTGCAAAACCATTTGTATGGTTATTGACGAATTCTTCATCGGCATAGCCTTTTTGAATTAATAAGTTCACGATGCCGTTCGCTAGCGCCAAGTCTGTGCCAGGCTTCAGATCCAGATGGACATCAGCCCTTCTCGCAATCGGCGTTTCACGCGGGTCGGCAATGATCAGGTAGCCGCCCCGTTCCTGGACGTTCCAGACACGGAACATCGAAGTCGGATGGCATTCAGCCGTGTTGCTGCCAGCTATAAACAGGCAGTCTGTTTCATGGACGTCTGTCCAGGGAACCGTGGAGCCGCGGTCGATTCCGAGGGAACGGTTCAACCCGCCAGCCGCACTCGACATGCAAAAACGACCGTTGTAATCGATATATCTTGTCTGGAGGCCGACACGGGCGAATTTTCCTGTCAGGTAGCACTTTTCGTTTGTCATCGACACGCCGCCGTAGACGGATACGCTGTCTTTGCCGTATTCAGCCTGAAGCTTTTTGAAGTTCTTTACAATTAAATCGTATGCCTCTTCCCAAGTTGCTTCACGGAAGCCATCTTTCGTCCCTTTCAAGGATGCATCATCACGGATTAGAGGCTTTAGGATCCTGTCTGGGTGGTTGACCTGCTGGTAAGCGGTCACGCCTTTCGGGCACATTTTGCCGACCGTCACTGGCCAGTCATAGCGGGGCTCAACGCCGATAATTTTATTTGTCACCGTATTGACCCTCAGGTTCATTCCGCACTGCATCGCGCAATAGCTGCAGTGTGTCTTGACGAGAGTTTCGTTCGGATGGGTGAGGTTTTCAACTTCCTTGAAATATTTATCCCGTTCGTTTCTGAACTCAACCTTTTGCATTCTGGTTGGCCTCCTTGACTTTCACTTGATGGGTCGCAAATCCGGAGAACTGTGCGATCCGGTATTTCCGGCGGCATGGAAGGCAAAGCTCGGCAAGATGGAACCCTTCCTTGGACGCGAATTCTATATCGTTCATTCCGAGTACATCAATGACATCGTTTGATTGTTCAACAGATACGAAGCCTGTTCCGCAAACCTTGCATTCCTTTGTCGCCTGCTCCGCATAGTGTTCACGGTAGTTTCTTGCAAAAACGCTTAGCGGGCGGAACGGAATGTGCGCTAGTTTACCGAATGGCATGTAGATTAGAGTAATGATAACTGAATATTGGTGAATCAAGGACATTACCTGGTGGCCGAAGCCGTGCAACGCGATATTAATGAATGTCAGCGCCAGACCTGTGATGGAAACAAACAGCAGCAGGTATAGTGGCAGGAAGTCGTACATAAACGTTTGCTCGGCGCGGGCCTGCATATTTTTCAAGCGACGGTAGAGCGCCATCGAAACGCCAGTGATGACCATGAAAGCAGAAATGTTCAGAGCGTTATACGATAAAAACGCGATAAAGCCATCAGCCGGGACAGTCATGATGTTCATCCCCATCAGCACGATTGTGTACATGCCGTTGTCGGCCATCGTGAAGTACATCCAGCCAAATACGAGCGGGAATGTAACGAGTAGGGCGATGACGCAGCCCCAGCCCATCATGATATGCTGTGTCCAGCGATACAGGCCGCGATTCCAGATGAACCGGTATGTCACCAGCTGCTCGGTCGCCGTTTTAGGAGTCGATTTTCTGAAAAGAAGCTTGATCCCCTTTTTAATAAAGATCTTTGTCGGTGGCCTTTCTCCCCAGGCAATGAACCGGTAGAAAAAACCGCCGAGGAAAACAATCGTTCCAACCATATAGCCGTAAAGGTTTAAATCAACGTGTGTGAACATCCTCGTTCCAATGAATGATAGGATGACAAGCCCGCTCACCGCCAAAAACATCGATTTGGCAAAATGGGATGCAAAAGCATCGTTAACAGACCGGCCGGGTTTTTTTACAGTTTCAAGATTCGCCTGCATAAGAGTTCCTCCTTAAAAAATCAACAGTTCAATTTGATACTCTTATTGTAGGAAATTATGGCCGTCTGCCTGAATCAGGGTATTCCCCCATCCTCGGGGGGAAATACCCCTAGTTATTCGAGATTTGACAAAGATTAGACACAAAGAAGGTTTTTGGCGGGGAAGTGAGTGGATTTGTATTGATGGCGAATAGGGTTTTGTTGTTACGTGGGCTTGTTGCTTGAACGACGGGGGTGACTTCGGACATGAAACCGATGATTCTCTGGTTCTCTGTCCGAACATGGAGCTACTTCGGACAAGAAACCCGTGATTCTCTGATTTTCTGTCCGAACATGGGGCTACTTCGGACAAGAAACCCGTGATTCTCTGATTTTCTGTCCGAACATGGGGCTACTTCGGACAAGGAACCTATAATTCTCTGATTCTCTGTCCGAACATGGAACTACTTCGGACAGGAAACCCCTGACTCTCTGATTTTCTGTCCGAACATGGAGTGACTTCGGACAAGAAACCGATGATTCTTTGATTCTCTGTCCGAACACGGGGCTACTTCGGACAAGAAACCGATGATTCTTTGATTCTCTGTCCGAACATGGAGTGACTTCGGACGAAATACTACCATTACCCCGGTTTGCTGTCCCAACTAGAACGCCAAAACCAGAACCGTACTAAAAATAAAAAAAGCCATTCAGAAAAACTCTGAACGGCTTACTAATTATTCTTTTCCAAGACGGTATTTTTTGTTCCATGAGTAGAGTAGAAGAGAAAGTCCTGTTAGCGTCTGGATCAATACAATAAATCCATCAAAGAATTCCTTTGAAAACAGAGGACTGCTCAATCGATCTATCGAATGGCTCATCGTTAAAAAAATCTGTGGTATAGAAAACAGAATAAAGATTGAAATCGTTAAAAACACACCTAGAAAGTAGATGACACTATATAAAGCAATAGTTTTCTTCTCATGGACATATGAAACTTCTCCAGCTCTTCTCTCATTTTTCTTGAATCTGCTCTTAATAAAGTGGTGGGCATTTTCCATTAAATTATAACTTCCTGTTATATTCTCTAATAAAAAATACAAATCCGTTTTCATAAAGACACCACATTGAAAGACGAAGCGGATGAATATATCAATCACTATAATTTTCATTACGGCGATCATTAACCAAGGACCTGCTGGATAGTAGGTTTGGATAGCCAGGGCAATAGTTAAAACTACAACATCAAAACATAAGCCTCCTAAATAGAGGACGTTTCTTTTGCCAGGAGGAAGTCCCCACGTTCCATCCATATCAGTTTCCAGCGCAATGAACATCAATCTGTGGCCAATGGTTAAGCGGGTGGGTAAAGCATTAGAGCGCATTGCTAAAATATGGCCTGCCTCATGAATAATTAAAAGAATCATCCCTATCGCTATCCAGAGAAGAACATTAAGAGACATCCAGTCAAAAACAAAATAGTCTTTATAAGTTGGAAATAGAGTGGGGTTTTTTATAAAAAGATATAAATTAAATATGAATAGAAATGCATAGAGGAAATAACTGATTTTATTAAAGGCTAATTTACCCAATCCAACAGGAATCCAAATAAACCCTTCTTTTTTCTCTTTTATTTCCTTGTTTAAAACTTGTACTCCATCTATCTCGCTGATAAGTTCTAAATCCATTAACTGCTGGGCAAAATCAAGTATATCTATCTCTTCTTCGGGGTATGAGTTTTTGAGTCGGTTCTCGACTTCATCGAGGGGTAACCCCTGATTCAGCAACTCAATAGCCTTGACCGCCATCTTGGGCATTTCATAAAAATCTCCGGAAGCAACGTCTTTTACTATATAGTTTTTTCTATCTTTATGGAACTCAACTGTTACCAATATAAGTTTTGAGGATTTATTAACTTCCATTTTTTCACCTAACCTATTAATAAAAAAGGGTGCAAGCTTATGGCAAGCACCCTTCTGGCTGTAACATGAATTACAAGAACCAGCACCACCAGCATGGAACTGCAGTAGCTTTTACTTTCTTAAGCTTACGGATTTTCATGTTGTCACCTCCTTTTTATTAAACTATATGGATATTAGAAAAGTTACTAATCGGCCTTTCATCCCATTCCACATGTACTTTCTTCCATGAAGGATATACCTTTTTAAAGATTTCAACTAAGTCGGGATCAAACTGAGTGCCTTTCCCTTCAATTATTCTCTCAAAAGCCTCTTCCACCGATAAAGCTGCTCTATAAGAACGGGAACTTGTCATCGCATCAAAGGCATCAGCAACAGCGGTAATCCTCGCCAAATATGGAATGTCCGTTCCCCTTAGCTGGTCCGGATATCCTTTCCCGTCCCATCGTTCATGATGAGATCGGATAACTGAAATGCTTCCCTGAAGCCCGTCAACGTTTTGTACCGCCCGTTCACCTACTTCTGTATGAGATTTTATAATCTCATATTCTTCTTTTGTGAGAGTAGTAGGCTTCATTAAAATTTGGTCCGGAATATGGACTTTGCCTATATCATGAAGCAGACAGGCATAATTAAACATCTTTAATTCTTCTTTGTTAAAGATACCCGTTTCCCTAGCTAATATTTGTGCATATGCAGCAACTCTTTCACTGTGACCTCTTGTATAAGGGTCTTTAAGTTCGAGGGTTGATATTACCCCTTTAACTATGCCAATTAATTGTTGATCATAAGAGGTTTTTACTGCATTTACATATGACTGAAACCGATTAAGTAAAATGTATGCAAAAATAGCTATTGCACAAACTAAGATAATAGCAGCAATAACATTAGGAGTTTGGATAGCAACTCCGACAATAATATATTTCACAATTAAACCCAATAATACCACTAAGAAAAACCGAGTATTTACAAAAATAGGCGTCATCAAAAGCCAAAATATTTCTACTGGATTCCCGCTCCTATATTGGTCCGCATGGTTAAGGAACATAAGGATATCCTTTAAAATCGAGAATAAAGTATAGGTTATAAAGTATATATATTTAATAGAGAATAACTTACTTTTTTTAGTTAAATAAATTGATATAGGTATTAATAAAAACATAAACACGTATAACCAATACCCTAATAAATCCGGTGGAGAGGTATCCTCTTTATAGCCAGGCATATAAGTCGGCATAATATACCCATAAAAGAAATCAAACGATATAGATATTACATAAAAGAGCACAATAAACCATTTTAGTGTCCGTTGCTCCTCATTTAGTAAACTTTGATAGACTGGTTTTTGCATTTTAATACCTCTCTGACTGGATTCTGGTTATAGTTTAGTAAAAAATAGTTAGCGTACCAGAATTTAAATACTCTTTTTCATTATAAATCAATTTTTCTATTCATTACATAGGGATAATTAGATATTTGTGTATAATCTTAGAAAAACCCCTCGAAAATAATAGAGTTTAGTTGATTCGAGGAAAAAGAATATCAATTTTTGTTCCTTTTCCTGGTTCGCTTTCAATTTCGAAAATCCCCTTATGGTCTTTTACTATTTGGTTAGTAACCATTAATCCCAAGCCAGTACCGTCTCTTTTGGTAGTGAAAAATGGATCGAACATTTTTTCTACATTTTCCTCAGACATGCCATTTCCTTCATCGGAAATCGATAATACTACCTGATCCGGATCTTTTGCCTTAATAGAAACCCTAATTGTACCTTCGATGTCCATTGATTCAATGGAGTTTTTCACCAGGTTGATTACAATTTGCTTCAGTTGCTTTTCATCGCCATTTAACCATAATGGGTTAGCATGGTCATCATATTCTTTTATAATGGAAATTTCCGTTCCTTTGGCATACTGCTCGGCTATTGAAATCCCGTAATCGACTATCTCATTTAAATTCGATTTCGTGAACAAACCTTTCTTCGGTTTTCCAAGAATCATTAAGTCATCAACGATTGAATTGATTCTGTCAATTTCCTGCCTCATAATTGGAAAATAATCTTTTTCTCCATTTTTCGTTTCCTGCTGAAGCTGGATAAATCCTTTCAGGGAAGTTAGCGGATTGCGGATTTCATGAGCAATGCCAGTTGCCATTTGGCCAATGCTTATTAACTTTTCTTTTTGGTTCATTTCTTCATACACTGAAGTTAGTGAATTCAAATAAGACTTGAATCTAATTAAAAGTATATAGGTAATGGCGGAAATTACTATTAACAAAGTAATAGGAGCAATTATTTCGTTTGTTTGTAAAATGAAGCCAGTCACAGCGTATTTCGCCAAAAAAACTGTTGTTACAGTCCAGAAGTATCTTTTGCTAATAAAAATCGGGGTAAAGAGGAAAAAAACCACTTCTGTAAAGTTACCTGTCTGAAAAACCACATTTTTATCCAAATAAATTATTAGGTTATTGATAATATCAAGAATATTGAACCCAATAAAGAAAATATATTTTACTAAATATAAATATCCTTTCTTATATACAAACATACTTATCGGCAACAGGCATAATCCGAGAATATAATACCAATAACCCATCCCGTTAAATGGGGGCCCTCCGCCATACGTATTGAAAAATGCCGGATAAAAAAAATAAAACAACAGGTCTACGCCGACAAAAGATATGTAAAAAAGCCCGATACAAAGTTTTAAAGCTTTAAGCTCTTCTTGTTCTATCTTTTTATTCTGTAGAACTTCATTCATAGTTTCCTTTTCTCCTTAAGGTTCCTAATTACCCCTATATTACCACCTTTTCCAATAATATTGACCTTTAAATGTGAAATTTCCACAAAAACCGACATTATTTTCCCATTTCCTTACTTTTAAGTCGAAAAGTTTCGCAAAAGGCTGAGAATTTTGCTATGCGGAAGATTTTATTAAATAAAAAAGGCTCCCGCTTTAAGTGCGGAAGCCTTTTTCCATATTTCACTTTGCTACTTTCAAGATGCCTTGGTGTTGCTTAAAGCAATGCTTCTTATGCTGAGGGAGATGGATGGTCACTGTCGTTCCTTTGTCCCGCTCACTGCTATAACGGACGCTTCCTTTCAATTCATTCAGGATACGAAGGGAAACACACGTGCCAAGGCCGGTTCCTTTCTCTTTCGTCGTATAGAAGAGGGTTCCAATACGGGAAAGCTGCTCTTCTGACATCCCGCGACCGCTATCAATGATTTCTATCATAGCCTGGCCATCCTGCTGTCGGAGGGCGACTGATACAAATCCGCCTTCAGGCGTAGCTTCAATTGCATTCTTCACCAGATTGACAACTGCCTGTTTAAGCTGGTTTCTGTCTGTGTAAATGTAAAGCTCCTCTTGGTCCAGTTTGGCATTCAGGGAAACTCCGCCTTTTGCGGCAAAAGGACTCAATAAGGCGATAATTTCCGAGAGTACCTCCTGATAACTGCATTCCTCGACTTTATGGAATTGCGGTTTTGCAAAATTGAGGTAGTCACTCAGGATCATCTCCGCGCGGCCAATTTCACTTAGGGCAAGCGTCAAATATTCATGATTTTTTCCGGTCTCCTGCTGGTGCATCAGCTGCATGAAACCTTTTACCACTGTCAGGGGATTCCTTACTTCATGTGCAAACGAAGCCGCAAGCTCACCCATCGTATTTAATTTTTCTGCCCGGAAGATGTCCTGCCGCATTTTATCCCTTTCCAGTATTTCCTCAATTAATCTAGCAGCAAAACCAATGCCAATAATACTGATGACCCCGAACATCCAAATGCTCGGTGAAATGAACAACTCCCTATCCAGCGGTTTATCCGCCAGGTAGCGAAAAACACCAAACATCGTAAATGAAAAAAGGATCGACCAGCCGCTGCCTAGAATAGCCAGCTTAATCCTCTTGGAAGATGAATAGGACCAAAACTTCCCATACCACAATATAGTAAAGCCTACAGTCGCAAGGACTGTAAAATAGCTGTAGATGACTGCCTCGCCACCCATCAGTGTACGCGTAACGAGGATGACGAGGGATACAACCAAGCCGGCACCCGGCCCCCCGTAGAGGATTGCGAGCACAAATGGGACATATCGCAGATCCCAGTAAAAGCCCTCAAATTGATACGAAAAAACAATGCACAAAAACGCCGCACCGCCCTGCAGGAGCCCAAAAATCAAACTGTTCTTCTCCTGCCTTTTGTTTTCAGGCAAAAGACTGTAAAGAAGGACGGGAGCGAGAATGATTAACACGTGGAGGAGGAGTTTTTCTTCTATCATCGTTATACACCTGATTTCCAATAGAACTTCTATATAAGTTTAGTTTACGACAAAAGTCCCGCAATTCCATCCATTTACAGCCAATTTTCGTACGACAATTACTAAGGAATTTCCCAAAATTACGACAAAATGGCAGCAAAAAACGGGACGCTTTTATGCGCCCCGCCCGTTGTTTTGCCTTATTAGGAGACTTTCTCCTCTTCAGGAAGACGATACTCTTCCTCCCAATACTCTGCATTTTTAATGCCTAGCTTTTTGGAGTTGAAGACCGGGTCAAGCCCTTGTTTTTTCTGTGCCTCATAGTCCTTCAAGGCCATGAAAGCCGGTTTTGCGAGAATGACGACCGCGATCAAGTTGAGCCAGACCATGATGCCAAGCCCTACGTCGCCGAGCGCCCATGCAAGATCGGCCGTTTTGACCGCCCCATAGAAGACCGAGGCGATGAGAACCAATTTAAGAATAAGCATCGGCCATTTACTGCTTACATTTCTTGTTAAGTACGCAATATTGGTCTCAGCGATATAGTAATAAGCCATGATGGTTGTAAAAGCGAAGAAGAAAAGTGCAATCGCGACAAATCCCGCTCCGAAACCTGGAAGCGCTGTATCGACTGCCGCCTGGGTAAAGCCAGGTCCGGCCGCAATGCCTTTAAGACCTTCCGTAATAAATGTTTTCCCATCCGCAGCAACTGTGTTGTACATTCCTGTAAAAAGAATCATAAATGCGGTAGCCGAACATACAAACAGTGTATCGATATAAACAGAAAATGCCTGGACAAGACCTTGTTTAGCCGGATGAGAGACCTCCGCCGCACCAGCTGCATGCGCACCGGTTCCCTGGCCCGCTTCGTTTGAATAAATTCCCCGCTTAACCCCCCACTGAATCGCAAGGCCCAGCAAAGCGCCAAATGCAGCGTCAGCGCCAAATGCGCTGCGGAAAATCAGCGAGAAAACGGCAGGTACTTCCGTAATGTTAACTGCCACAATATATAGGGATACAAGAATATAGCCTAATGCCATAAATGGAACAACCAAAGCGGCGACGGATGAAATCCTTTTGACCCCTCCGAAGATGATGGCTGCTAAAATTCCAACGACAATGAGGCCCGTCAGCCACCTTTCCATATTGAAAGCGTTTTCCATTCCGATCGCAATGGAGTTCATCTGGATTCCTGGCATTAAGAAGCTCATCGCAATCAGGGCAGAAATTGCAAACAGGATTGCATACCATTTAACACCCATGCCTTTTTCAATATAATAGGCCGGGCCGCCCCGGTATTCCCCATCCTGCTTTACTTTGTAAATCTGGGCAAGAGTTGACTCAACGAAGGCCGTTCCCGCGCCGATGAAGGCAATCGCCCACATCCAGAACACTGCTCCTGGGCCGCCGTAAAAAATCGCTGTCGCTGTACCTGCGATATTTCCTGTGCCAACACGGCCGGAAAGGGCAAGCGACAAAGCCTGGAAGGAAGAAACCCCAGCATCGGAGCTTTTCCCCTTGAACATAAGCATGACCATATCCTTGATATGCCTTACTTGGAGAAAGCGAGTACGCAATGAAAAGTAGAGCCCCACCCCGAGGCAAAATACAATCATTGGTGTACTCCATAGCCACCCATTGAGCAAATTAACGAAATCCTCCATACACATCCCCCTTGTGTTTGTAATTTTCATTACATTTAGAATTATAAAATAATAATATCTCTTAAACAACTGTTTTTGTCACACTATTTAAAGAATTTTTCATAGATGCGTATAAAGATACAAATTTTATAGGTATTTTAGACTAAATGTGATTAATAATTCACAAACTTTTATAACCTATTTACCTATCAATAGACAAAAACTGCCGGTTCCAAAACCGGCAGTTTACCTTTTATTATTATTCAACTCATAATAATAGCCTTTTTTGCGAAGAAGAACTTCGTGGCTTCCCTGTTCGATGATTTCTCCTTCTTTTAAAACAAGGATTTTATCAGCATTGCGAATTGTATTCAGCCGATGGGCTATGACAAAGCTGGTTCTTCCCTCCATCAGCCTGGCTAATGCTTCCTGGATTTTCAGCTCCGTAATCGTATCAATCGAGCTAGTCGCCTCATCCAGAATTAAAATTGAAGGATTGGCAAGGATAGCCCTGGCGATGGAAAGGAGCTGTTTTTGCCCCTGGGAAATGCCGCTTCCATCCTGCTTAAGGACAGTGTTGTATCCATCAGGCATCTTGGAAATAAAGGAGTGGGCGTTTGCTGCCTTCGCTGCTTCAATCACTTCTTCATCGGAGGCATCGAGCCTGCCATAGCGGATATTTTCCAAAATCGGTCCTTCAAACAAAAATGAATCCTGGAGCACAAAGCCCATGTGGCTTCTGAGGCTTTTTCTTTTGACCGCGGAAATATCGTGTCCGTCAATGAGTATCATGCCGCTATCAGGATCATAGAAACGTGATAGCAAATTAATAATCGTCGATTTGCCAGCGCCAGTCGGCCCTACAAGCGCAACCATTTCCCCCGGTTCAGCCTCGAAGGAAACGTCCCTTATTGTATTCCCCTCTTTTTCATATGAAAAAGAGACATGTCTTAACTCAACCTTCCCCTTGACCTCACGAAGCTCCATTGCCGCGGATTCATCCGATGACTCGGCGTCCTCATCCAGAATTTCAAAAACACGTTCGGCACCCGCCACAGCGGAAAGGAGCGTATTGAACTGGTTTGCCAGGTCATTAAGCGGTCTCGTGAATTGGCGGGAATACTCCGCAAAAACAATGATGACCCCGATCGTAATCATCCCTTTTAATGCAAAAATACCGCCAACAGCCGCTATGATGGTAAAGCTGACATTGTTCAGGACGTTCATCAGCTTCGGTATAAATCCAGAAAAAGTCTGCGCCCAAAAACCGGATTCCCGCAGCCGGCTGTTTTTACGCAAAAAATCATCAATGACCTTCTGCTCCTGGGAAAAAGTTTTCACAATCCGCTGGCCCGAAATCGTTTCTTCGATAAAACCATTCAACTCGCCAAGATTGCGCTGCTGTTCTTTAAACAGTACCCCTGTCCGGTTCGTTATCCATTTCATCCCGATGAACATGAGCGGGACGATGATCAGGGAGATAACCGTCAGCAGCGGGCTCAGCCAAACCATGACCGATATGGTCCCAATTAGCATAAGCACGCTCGAGAAAATCTGGATGACAGAGCTGTTCAGAGTTGTGCTGACGTTTTCGATATCATTCGTCACCCGGCTCATCAGTTCTCCTGACTGCCTTTTGTCAAAAAATGCAATTGGCAAACGATGAAGATGGCTGAATAAATCCGTCCTCAGCTTCGATACCGTGGTTTGGGCAATCCCGATCATAATATATCCTTGGAGAAAGACTGAAACTGAATAAAGAATATAAACACCGAGGATGCCTGCGAGCAAGAGCGGCAGGCCGGTGGTCTTTTTATCAACGATATAAGTGTCGACTGTCTTTCCTATCAGCACGGGCCCAAGCAGCGAGAGGGCTGTACTAAGCACAACGAGGAACAGGACTAGTGTGATCCCGCCTTTTTTCACGGAAAGATAGTCCCATAGCTTTTTAATTGTCGCTGTCCAGTTCTTCGCTTTTTCCTTTTGTTTAGGCGCCGCCGTTCCCTTTGCCTGCAGTTCCGGCCTTGGATAGGCGAACGGCCTAGCTAAACCCTTCAGCATACGTATGGTCCCCTTCTTCCAGCTGTGTTTCATAAATTCTTCTGTAAAGCGGTTCTGTGCGGAGTAAAGCGGCATGGCTTCCGGCTGCCTTTATTTCTCCCTCTTCCAAAAGAAGAATCGTATCCGCACTCATCGCGGTTGAAATTTTTTGTGTGATAATGAGCGTCGTACACTTGTATTGATCCAAGGCTTTCAGAAGGCTGGCTTCGGTTTTCATATCAAGCGCGCTTGTACTGTCATCAAGCAGCAGGATTTTAGGCTTTCTGACAAGCGCCCTGGCAATGGAAATCCGCTGCTTTTGCCCGCCGGACAAATTGACGCCTTTCTGGCCAATCTTTGATTTATACCCGAGCGGGAACTTTTCGATTGAATCGTGTATCTGGGCATTGGCAGCCGCCTCTGTAATCTCACCTTCCGAGGCATCTTCCTTCCCCCAGGAGATATTCTCTGCGACTGTTCCTGTAAAAAGCAGGACGTCCTGCGGGACATAACCAATCCGCCTTCTCAGCGTATCGAGTTTGATGTTGCGGATATCTGTACCATCAAGCAGGATTTCTCCTTTTGTCACATCATAAAGCCTCGGGATGAGCTGAAACAGCGTTGTTTTTCCCGAACCTGTCGCCCCGAGAATGGCCATCGTTTCACCCGGGTTTACGGTAAAGGAGATATTCCGCAGCACCTCCGTGTCTGTTCCGGGATATCGAAAACCCACGTCTTTAAATTCAATTTTGCCAAAAGGAACTGCCTGTTCTTTCATTGTTTCTTTCCCGTCATACAAATCAACTTCTGTTTCGAAAACTTCCCCAATCCGCTGGCTTGAAGCGCGGGCGCGGGAAAAAATCATAATAATCATGGAGACAATCGACAGGGCGGAGGTAATCCGGGTGCCATAGTTGATAATGGCGACCACTTCACCGACCTTCGTTTCACCCTGGGCAACCTCAAAGTTCCCGAACCATAATACAGCCAGGATACCGGCGTTCATCGCCAGCATAAGAACCGGGGTTGTATACTCGATCAGACGAAAGGCGGAAACGGTTTTCTCCCGGAGCCGGTCATTCGCTTCCGTGAATCTCCCTGTTTCATGCTTTCCGCGGAGGAAGGCCTTAATCAGCCTCATCGCCATCAGGTTTTCCCTAAGGACCGAGTTTACCTTATCCAAATTCTTTTGCATAGAAAGGAAGAGGCCGCGGGCCTTCGTTCTGACCCATGCGAGAAACAGGACAAGAAAGGGCGTGACGCCCGCCAGGATGAGGCCCAGCTTTACATCGACCAGGATAGCCATGACGAGGCCCCCGGCAATTAATAGCGGGGCCCGAAGCATAATTCTCAGGCTCATAAATACCGTATTCTGGATCATCGTCACATCATTTGTCATTCTTGTCACGAGTGACGATGTTGAAAAGCGATCGAAATTCGAAAAAGAAAAGGATTGTACCTTTTCAAAGAGCGCTTTGCGGATGTCATAACCAAAGCTTTGGCTCGCGTGGCCGGCAAAAAAGGAATTGACGATTCCTGCTGCAAAAGCAAGAGCTGAGACCCCAAGCATGACCGCTCCCCATTGGATGACCAGGTCAAGATCCTTTTTCAATATCCCTTCATCAATGATTTTCGCCATAAGTAGCGGCTGCCAAAGCTCAACAACGAGCTCGACAAGCATAAGTAACAAAGCAACGGCCATATGGAGCCGGTATGGTTTTAAAAATGAAAAAATCTTCGACATCGGTGCCACCTGCCTAACGATCCGGCAATCGAACTCAAAGGTGTCGATTCTTCGGAAGTCTAAATATTCTTGCTAATCAATCATACTGCTTTTTAGCGTTTTTTTAAATGAATATGCAATAACGATCGACCTAAAATTTATTATTGACATATCTTCTTTTTCAAAGTATAATGAATAATTGTGCACTCGAGTAACTTGAGATTACGCAGATTGCAATGTAATATAGACTGGCATTCTGCTTTTGTTTTTTAATAGAAGGACTTATTCACACTGGCGCGGCTTCGGAGCCGCAAGGATGTAAGAGAGGTAGGGCTTACATCGTTTAGGTTACAAACAACCAGGTGGAATATTGAACCGCGGCAACGGATTGTTTTTGCAAAAATGATCCCTATTATTTTGAAACTATTGCCTTGCAACATGCTGCAAGTTACTTGATTGGGGCGGATGCCCCACGGAAAAGTTTTTCCGCCAAGAGAATATTCATGCTGAACGCACAAAAAAGGCAGGGGAATGTCGCCATTCCCCCGCCTTTTCCTATTTCAAAAGCTTATTACCGTTTTGAATTGTCTCTTCCTTGTCCATCAAACCGGTCATCAAAGCTGTCACGGTTTTTGTTCGTTTCCCTCAGGGTGTCATCCGTTCCTCTAAACGGATCATTGCTGACCATTGAATCACCGAAGCTGGCATCAGGATTCGCATTAGGCGTATTCGCGAAGTTTGGATCCGAACCGACTCCAGGGTTGTATCCTGCTCCTGTACCCATTGTTGGGTCATTGCCCGCGCCCAGCGATGAATTGCCGCCGGCTCCTCCCCTTATAGTGTCTTCGTCCGTACCAAAAGCAGCCCCAGCTGTATTCTGGTTAATGGCAGACGGGTCGGATGTGCCAAAATCCCCATTTTCACGTGAAGAAAGAGCATCCATTTGGTTTGATGTCTTCGTACCGCCTGTTCCATAACCGGAATCCATATTCATTGGGTTATTTTGGTTTGGGACATCATTGGATCCAGTTGGATAATCCGACATGTCACTCAGGTTCGCTCTCCCCATCGAGGAACCACCGGACATCATTCCGCTCGTTTCATCCGTTGACCTGTTTGTCACATCGCGGTTGCGGTCCCTGCCAAGATCGTCATTCAGGTTGCCGCCCAATGTATCATAGTTGCCGTCGACCGTTCCTGAACCGAACTCATTGCCTGTTCTTGTTGCAGGGTCGTCCATCGTTGTGCTTCCAGACCAGTCATTCGTATTTCTTGTTACAGCACCCGTTCCGCCAGTACCAAGCCTGCTCTCATCTTCATCAACGAGGACGAGGATTTTTCCCGCTTTGACGTCACTTTCGTACTGATTTGCTTCATCTTCTGGAATACCCATGCCAATCAGTGCCCCAGCAAGGCCTCCGGCACCTGCGCCCACTGCCGCGCCAGTCAGCGTCGCTGCAATCGGTCCAGCCGCAAGGATTGGCCCTACGCCTGGTATCGCCAACGCTCCGACTCCGGCCAGGAATCCTGCCAGTCCGCCGAGGACTCCGCCTGTCGCGGCTCCTGTCGCAAGACCTTCCTCTGTTTTCGTACCTGTTTCTTCATGAATATCGTCAATATCATCTCTGTCTCTGGCAACTACAGAAATTGCATCCCTGTCATAGCCTTGCGCTTTCAAATCCTCAATTGCTTGTACTGCCTGATCTCCATTATCATATACTCCAACAATACGCTTATCCATTTGATCTTCCTCCTTTAAAGGTTGATACAAGGATTTATTACCCCTCAGGCCCGTCCATTAACCCTCCAATAAATTACAAATACATTTCAAAACACTTGCCTGGCGCGGGTTTCGACAGGATTAGCCCCTTTTCTCATTAGGGTTTGTATTGGGAGTGATTTTCTTTCATCGGAAATATCTCATAGGCTTTCTTGGCGTCCTGATCCTCCGATGGATTAAATTCAATGCCTCTGAAAAGACCAGCCCCATTGCGATGGCCCCCGAAAGGAGGGAAGCCCTTCCCGCAAGGCTTAAAGCCGTACTATAATCGATTTCAACAAAATGCCGCATTGCATCATAGGAAATTCCGCCCGGAACAAGTGGAATGATGCCCGACACACTGAAAACAATGACAGGCGTACGATACGATTTCGCCAGCATATGGCTGACAACCCCAACAGCAAATGATGCAGCAAGGGTAGCGCCAATGGCATTTGATGTATTCCGTTCAATCAAGAAATAGAGAATCCAGCCTGCCATGCCGACAAGCCCACATTTAATCAGCATCTTCTTCGGTGCGTTAAACAGGATTCCGAATGCAGCGGTTGCAATAAAACTTGTGATAAGTTGCTCAAATACAGCCAAGGCCATTCCCCTCCTCTCTTTACAATAATGCCAGGACAACCGCGACCCCGGATCCGATGGCAATTGCCGTCAAGGCAGCCTCAGCACCTTTCGATAACCCGGCAACCAGGTGTCCTGCGATCAAATCCCTTACCGCATTTGTCAAAAGAAGGCCGGGAACAAGCGGCATTACAGAGCCAATAATGATTTTATCAATCTGATGTCCCCATCCGGTGGATACAAACAGGAGCGATACAAGCCCGATAATCAGTGATGCGCAGAATTCGGCGAAAAATTTAATCGGGACAATTCTATGCATGTAGGTGACCGTCAAAAAACCGAGCGCTCCGGCGACAAGAGATGGAATAAAGTCGGCCCAGCCGCCTTTGAACATTATCATAAAACAGGCACTTGCCAGTGAGGCGGCAGCAGTCTGCAAAGAAATTGAAAATGTATGATTCATTTTATCGATGTCATCAAGCAGATCGACTGCCTGTTCGAGTGAAAGGTCCCCTTCACTGATCCTTCTTGAGACGGAGTTTACGAGGGCTACCTTCTGCAAGTCGGTGGAACGGTGGGATATACGGATCAATTTTGTTACTCCCGGACCCCCGTCTTCCGCTGTAAATATAATTCCAGTCGGCACCACGTAGCTATGGGATGCCTCTATCCCAAACGACGAGGCAATCCTGGTCATTGTATCTTCAACCCGGTAAGTTTCCGCTCCATTTTGGAGCATGATTTTACCAGCATTCAGACAAACCTTCATCACTTCATATATTTCACGGCGTTGATTTTCCATTCGCATCTCTCCACATTGACTTAAACATTTCAAACCATTATAGCTTGTTTTTGACCGAAACTGAAAAGATATTTTTGATTCCTTCATACAGCCTTATCGTTTCCAGCTTCCCCTTCCTCACCCGATGTCCGAGTCGCCCCTCTGCCCGTCTTCTTCCAAGCCCATCTTTTCATCTTGGGGCTGATCTTTGTTATCATATTTAGGGAGGCGAAATAACGTTTCCCCGGCATTCCTTCATCGACAGTACAAGCACAGAAAGAAGTGAACTAATATGAACGATGAAGCTTTATTAAAACGAAATTTGACGATTATGTGGTTTTCAAACTTTTTCGTTGGCGGAAGCATGACAATGGTTCTGCCATTTATTTCTCTTTATATAGAAACATTCGGAAGCTTTTCGCCTGCCTATGTCCAGCATTGGGCCGGCATTACCTTCGCCGCAACCTTCGTGACCGCGTTCCTGTTCTCCCCCATCCTGGGAAGAGCCGGTGACAGGTACGGCAGAAAGAAAATCTTGATTGGGCTCGGCCTCGGAATGTCTGTTTCCCTCTATTTAATGGGAGTAGTGTCAACCGTATGGCAGCTGTTGGCACTCCGCTTGTTCATGGGCTTTTTTGCAGGGTTGATTTCCATCACCCAGGCATTCATCTCAACCCAGACACCTAAAAGGATGGCTGGCAAGGTACTCGGGACACTCCAAACCGGGAGTATCGCAGGCACACTGCTCGGGCCGCTGGCCGGAGGTTTCCTTGCTGATTCGCTCGGTTATGACGCCACTTTCAAAGGCACATCAGCCATCATCCTGATTTCCGTCATCCTCATTACAAGAGCCAGGGAATATAAACTTAGTGAATCAGATGAAAAAAGAGTCGAGTACTCACGTTTTGATGTCATCCAATATATTGTACGAAAGCCCGCACTGGCAACCGTTTTGCTGATTTCCATGTTCATTCAGGTTGCTTTATTCAGCATCCAGCCAATTCTTGCGCTGTTTGTCGGCAAGCTTAACGGGCCAGAAAACCTGGCATTTATCTCTGGGCTGGCTTTTTCCGCATCTGGAGTCGGCAATTTACTCATGGCCAGAAAGTGGGGAGAACTTGCCGACCGGAAGGGTTACTTAAATATCCTAATTATCCTTCTGCTGTCAGGGGCGGCCATTTACACCTTGGGAACGGTTGTAACGGAAGTCTGGCAGCTTGTCGTTATCCGCTTCGGGCTTGGCATTACGATCGGAGGCATCATTCCCGTGCGGATGGCGTATATCCGCCAGGAAGCACCCGTCGCCATCCAGGGTGAAGTACTTGGCTACAATACGAGCCTCCGCTTCCTTGGCAATATCGCCGGCCCGCTCATGGGCGGATTCCTAGCGGGAAGCCTTGGCTTTTCGGCTGTATTTCTAGTGACAAGCAGCCTTCTCTTCCTAAGCGGTGTCACGCTTCTGACAGTGTCCAGGAAAACTGTTTGGATCAAAAAGAAAATCACTTCATAAAGGGAGGAATTTCAGATAAGGGGGCCTTTGAACGGGCCCTCCTTTTCATACCGCCTTCTTCCGAATGAGTGTTTAGCCCATTTCCAAAGGGGTAAAGTCCCCTTCAAATACATATCCTAAATGAACAAAGTGCGCAAGCGCCTTCGTGACAGGCAAAAACCGCCTGTCCCTGCGATGATTATTCACGGGAGCTTTCCTTTGTGGTCAGCCCCGACCAGCATAAGACAGAGCCCGGAGGACACTGAACGTCATCCCCGAATTTGCCCACGCACGAAGGAAATGCGGGCATTTCCGAGGACGGGCCTGCCCTCTGGAGGGATATGGCTTATGACCTCGAGGGGCTAGGCGCTGGAGCTGGATTCAAATAACTTGTCTAGAGTTATACACACTGTATTATTTTATAAATTTTTAAACAACGAGGAAAACAAGCTGAAGCGGGAGGGACCGAGAAGCCATGGAAACAAAATCGCTGATGGAGATTGAAAACCTCGCTTTAAAGAAGTTGAAAATATACAGACAGAGTATGGTCCGTTATCTTTTAAGGGCGATGCTGGCAAGCATGTTCATCGGGTTTGGCGTCATCGTTGCTTTCAAGACAGGAAACTACTTTTATCTCGAGGAATCGCCGCTCACCTATCCAATGGCCGCTTTGACGTTTGGATCAGCCATTATTTTGATTGCTTACGGCGGAGGCGATTTATTTACCGGCAATACTTTTTACTTTACTTATGCCGCATTGAGAAAAAGGATGCGCTGGCCTGAAGTTTTCCGACTGTGGGGTGCCAGTTACTCAGGAAATATTTTAGGCGCAGCTGTCTTCGCTGCACTAATTTATACGACCGGCCTATTTGCCGACCATGCAGTGAATGGGTTTTTGCTGAGCGTTGTCGAGAAGAAGATGCATGCTCCGGCAAGCGAGTTGTTTTTCAGGGCAATTCTTTGTAACTGGCTTGTCTGCCTGGCCTTTTTCATCCCGACCACACTAAAGGGAGACGGGCCGAAGCTGTTTACGATGATGCTGTTCGTTTTCTGCTTCTTTATTTCCGGCTATGAACACAGCATCGCCAATATGTGTACTTTTGCGATCGCCTTGGTCCTGAATCATCCGGGTACAATTTCCTGGGGAGGGGTCTTTCATAACCTAATCCCTGTTACGATTGGGAACATGATTGGCGGCGGTTTTTTTATGGCGGCCATGTACTACTATGTCAACAAACCCTTTATAGGGGAGGATGAGGATTGAACCACTGCACTGATTAGACAGGACATTTTTGCAAAAAGGCAGGGACCGGCGCACTCACTCCGTTCCCTGCCTTTATTAATATGGATTATCCAATAATGACTCTTTCCTTGGAATAGTGATACTTCTCATTCTTCGGTTTGCCCCTGACAAGGAACAGGAATGAGAATATGCCAATCCGACCGATAAACATAAGCGTCATGAGCAGCCCCTTCGCAGGTGTGCCCAGCTCCGGTGTAATCCCGAGCGACATCCCCGTCGTTCCGAATGCCGACGATACCTCAAACAAGATTTGCATGAGTGAAAAGGACGGTTCTATAAACGACAGGAAAATCACCGAGAAACCGCAGAGCATAAAGGCGGTCATGATGACAATAAATGACTTCACAATATCCTCAGGCATGATCTCGCGCTTGAACACTTTTATCGTGCTGTTTCCCCGAGCATACGAAATCACACTCAGCAGGGCGATTGCAAAGGTTGTCGTCCTGATCCCCCCGCCCACACTGCTTGGCGATGCCCCGATAAACATGAACAAACAGAGCAGCAGATGCGTCGGTGTTGAAAATTGGTTCACATCAATAGTCGACAGGCCCGCACTCCTCGTAGAGGTTGAGTGAAATGCCGAATAAAAGAAGGCTTCATGCCAGGTTTTACCGGCATATAAGTGATTTGCCTCGAAAATGAAAATAAAGACCGTTCCAAAGACAAGTAACGCGGCAAATGTTGTGACAGCAATTTTCGTAAACAACGTGAACCGGAAATGCCCTTTTTTCCTCCGGACCAAGTACTCCCGGCACTCAATCAATACCGGAAAGCCTATCGCTCCCAATATGATTAGCAAGATGTTGATTGTCTGAACCAGATAGTCATTTGCAAAAGGAATGAGCGACTCACCTGTAATATCAAAGCCGGCATTTGTCGTTGCGCTGACAGCAGCGAAGAACCCTTGCCGGAACGCTTCCTGCCAGGTAGGAAAGTAATCAAGGAAATGGAAACCAAGGATAAGCGCGCCGGCCAGTTCAATCAATACGATTAAAAGGAGTATTTCCTTCAGCAAATAAACAAGGCCTGACAAAGCGGACTGGTTCTGGTCTGCCATAATCAGCATCCGTTCCCTCAAGCCGATTTTTTTGCCCAGAATCAGCCAAACGAAGGTGCCGAGCGTCATGACGCCCACGCCGCCAATCTGCAAAATGAAGGCTAAGATGAACGTGCCGGTGTAGCTGAGCGTTTCATGAAGTGAAATCGTCGACAAACCCGTGACACTGACCGCGCTCACTGCCGTAAAAAGGGCATCGACAAATGAAAGCTTCACACCTTCCTGAAGCGTTACAGGCAGCATTAATAGGAAGGTAGAAATGATGATGGCAATCAGGTAATAAAGGACGATGATTTGAACAGAAGATAGCCTTGCTGTCAATTCATCCAATTTAATCTTCATAAGAAATAACCTCTGTTGTGTCGTTATGGAATATCCACATTATACAAAATAACTAACGTAATAGAAACCTGGGGCTTAAAAAAGAACAAACACCCCTTTGCTGATTGCGAAGGGATGTTTATTTTGTTGATTTCCTCTCTTTGGGAAACAAGGCATATTGGTTCTTAATTGCTTCCGGCACCGGTTATTTCAAGCCATTCAAGCTGTCTGAGCCTGATGCTGAATAAGGAGAGCGGATCATGGAATTGCTGTGGGTTTTTCTTCATTTCATCCGCCATTGCCCTGCTGTCCGCAAGCTGAGCCTGTGTTTGGGCTAAAGTGGCGTCCAGAACTTCATGCGGATTGTGGAAGAATAGGGTAATATCCCTGCCAATCGCTTTCTCGAACAAGTCGAATTGCAGGAAAAAACGATCCCTAACAATTCTGGCTGTTTCAAGATAGTCTTCATTTTCCACGAATGTTTTGTACCGGTTATATAGCATCGCATTATTTTGCGGCAGCGCACCGAGAAGCTTACCCGCGCCTTTCAAAAAGATCTGGGAAGGCGTCCTGCGCAAAAGAACGTTTACTTTATCAAGCTGGTATCCATTTGTCATCCGGCCAATGTCCCTTTTCCAATCTTCCACTATTCGGAAGTCGCAATCTAGACGGATCCAATCCTGGCCATAAAGCTTGTTGAATCCTTCACTCATTTCATCGAGGAATTCCTGAATCTGAATCAGCTCACCGCCTGTTTCTTCAATCCACTCCTCAAGTGATGTCCGGAGTTTCGGCATCGCTGTCCTATTAATATATTCGTCCAGCCTTCTGTTCATCTCATCATTCAGGTCAAGATGGATGGTCCTGAAATCGCCATCCTCTTTAATGTAATCTGCCGTCCCCCTGAAAATTTCCGGGATATCTGCAAGCAGCTCCGCCTTTGCCTCTTCTATACGCTGCCGGTAAGACTTCTGGACTTTCCCGATTTTTTCCGATTCAATGTCATCCAGCTGATGAATGGCACCAGTTAATTTTGCCGCCATTTGCTCTTCGTTTTCGATCTTGTCCTGGATCCCCTGTTCTTGTTCCGTCCTCTGAACGAGAAGATGTTCGAGCGCTTTTCTGATCAGCATGAGCAGCTTATCAGTGCGGCTGCCTACAATACTCCGTTCGGGGGTTCCAATGACGGCTGCTTTCACAATGCTCTCAAACAGATGATTCCTGTCCGGCGTAGGCCCCGCTTTTATCACTTGTGAGTCAGGGAAAGAAGCTGTTATCTGCATAGCCGCCTGCTCGAACGTGTGAGGATCCGGCAATCCTGTTTGTGTAAGCAGGAAATGGATTGGCAAGCCTGGTGCCTGTTCACGGATTTGCCCAATCACAATCCTTTCCTGTGTTGTCAAAGACTCTTCGGAATCTACAGCGAATAGAAGGCTGTCGGCTAAATGAATATATTCCATTTCATCCGGTCCGAGTGCATCATTCTCAAATTCAGGCAGGTCAACTAGTGTTAGCCCTGAATCCTTCAAAAATGGGATTGGAAGCGAGAATGTAAAGATTCCCTTTCCATCCTCAGGACTTACAGAGTTTAATTCCTCAAATGCTTCAGCTTCCTCTATGCCTTCATCCGTGACTTTGCTTACAGCTGCTTCATCCTGGTACTTGAAGGCGAGAGCAGCCGAATTTGTTTCCTCCGGATAGGCATCTCCGAATAGATGGCTAAGGACGTGCCCCTTTCCGCTACCTCTCATTCCTGTCGCGACAACGTGCCTTGTCCTGAAGTTCGCAAGTTCACCGGCAATCCACTCAAGCCTTGGTCCCACCTGCAACCCCTGGCTCCCTGACCATGAGGCAATTTCTGAAAGCAGGGACAGTCCCTCGGTAAAATCATTTTCTGTCCGTTTTGAATGGGATAGCGCCGCTTCAGCCATTTCAATGGTCTCCGCTGATATCCCGGCTGGATACTTTCCGCTCCAGGCCAATAGGGCGGATGCCGCCAAACCAATTGTTCCCGGGTTTTCAATCTTGAGCCAGTTCCTCAATAAAGACGGCATGACGCTTGAAAGGGACTTGATTGAATAGTTGCCTGATGTAGTAAAATCAAGGTAAGTCTCCTTATATAAGTTGGAAAGCTCAGGCCACTCCCCAGCCGGCAGATCATTTTGATATTCCAGCAGAGAATCAAATTCATTAATCCAGGAGAAATAATGTTCTGTTCCAAAATAACTTTTCCACAGGGAGGCAGCAAGCTGTCCAAACCTTTCTTGGTCCAGCCTGTAAACAACCGGGAGAACATTCATAAAATATGCCGGCGGCCTTCCTGCAGTTGCCCCCTTTTCCACATAGGAAATGAGGATGTCAGCCCAGGGCATTGTTTCCGTTCTTGCCAATTCATTTACTGCCAGTTCGGTTGCGCTCTCCCAATCTGCGCAGTTTTCAAAAAATGTCCGGGCAAGGCTGGCCGCATCCGGATATCCGGGATTTTCCGCAATCAGGCCTTTAATTGTTTCCGAAGCCGCTTCCTCTTTTCCTTTTTCAATATAAAGGGCGAACAGCTGCAATGCTACCTCCGCTTTAAGGGAAGCATTGTTCGATTCGACTGCCCGATATAGATCTTCCGCTTTTGCCAGTTCTCCCAGCTCGTAATACGAATCGGCCGTATTTTTTATCGCCCAGGACTTAAGCGAACCGCTGACTCCATCCCACTTCTGGATGGCTGCTTCATAGTCCCTGAAACCAAAATAAACTTCACCTTGGGCAAAACGGATTTCCTGAAGCCCTTCTGCCCCTTTCTGCCTAACTTCAAGATACGCTTCGGCAAGGACAGCTGAAGGTTGCTCCTTCTGACCCTCCATAAAGCTTTCATAATACTTCTTTTCTATTAGCATTTGTTCGAGATTCATAGCCGTCCCCCCATAAATTTTCATATATATTGGATCATGTATCATAAATTGTAGTAAGTGCTTGTCATCCGACTCTATTTTATCAAAGTACCCAAAAAGAAGCGAAGTAAAGCAACAATCGGTTAGATTGGGCGGAAGTCATGTCCGGGCCAGAAAAAACACTATTGCAGGCCCCTTCACTTGCAATATGAAAGAGGGCAAAACTTCCGTGCAATTTTTGGTTTTTTGGTGAACTTGATAAACACATTGAAAGGTTACCTTTGGCAAGACCGGGAATAATAAAGTAAAACTACTTTAAGCAAGAACCAGGAGGTGGGAAAATGCTCTATCTGGATAAAAAGCATGATCCCCGTAAAAATGCCGGATTACTATTAAAGCTTTCGTCGACCACCCTCGATTTAAGGGCGGCAGTCGCCGAAACTGAAGATCTTTTCAAAAAACACAGCGCCGACCCAGCGAGCTACTCTTTTAAAAGTGAAGACAAGAGGCCTCTTTTCGCCAGAGTCAAACAATTATTCACCACAATGCCTGTGTTCTTTTACGCAAAAAAGACTGCTTCTGCCTTAGAAGAGGTGAAAACGATTGTCGCGGTTGACGGCAGTGTATACCCTTCATGGAAGGCTATACTTGATGAAGAGTACAAGCATTTGATGACCGTGGCGAGGAATGAAGTGAACATAGCGGATTTTGGCGCGGTCGGAGATGGTGTGACGGACAACACGGAAGCGTTCAAAAAAGCGATTGGCAACGGCAGGGTCACAGTCCGTATTCCCGAAGGAGTTTTTGTGACAGGAGAAATCCGGCTTCCCTCCTGGACTTGCCTAATTGGCGAAGGGAAAGGAAAGACGGTTTTAAAGCTGCACGAGAAAGCGCCAAAGTCGTCACAGCTTGTGACGAACGCGGCGCATTGGAAAGGCAACCGCAACATCCTTGTTAAAGGCATGACACTTGACTGGAATGTTGAAAGACTCGGTGATGTGAAGAAAACGGCAGCAGGGAATAACCGTTCAAGCTGCCTTCTCTATGCGAATGTCACTTTCGGTTGGGTAAAGGATGTTGAAGGAATTAATCCAGGACTCCACTGCTTTGATGTATCCTCGACCATTTACAATTATTCCGGGGATGGCTACAGGGCAAGAGGCGGCAGTAATTATATTTGGCTGGATGGCCTGAATGGCTACGGATTTGGGGATGATGGAGTTACCACCCATCACAGTGATAATATCTTGATTTCCAATTGCCATATGTGCGACCCTAGCGGACGTGCACATAAGAAAGGATTTTCAAATTCAAACGGCTTCGAGGCTGACGACGGTTCCAGAAATGTGTGGCTCGTCAATAATTCATCCACGCGCTGCTTTGGCGGCGTCGAAATCAAGGCGCACGGAAATTCATCCGCCGCCTCGAACGTCCACATCATCGGCCACCTGTCTGTCCATGATAACCGTTCCTTTAACTGGCGGCATATTGAACATCATAAAAGCACCGATCCCGTTTCAAAAACGGCCTTTAATATAAGGGCCACGAATCTTGTCTCGATTGCTCCGATTCATACTGATCTGTATGTCGGCTCAAAACCGAGGGCTCTCGTCGTGTCTGCTTATCGGAATGTCGCAATCAATTATTTTACGGCAATAGGAGACCCCGACTATGACTATCGTGGGGAACCTGTCCTCGCCATCCAATATCGTTCACGAAATGTCACGCTCGACCATGTTTCCGTCAGCGGATTCCGGTCCGCGGGCACTGACCTGAAAGTTTTCGGAGGGGAAAACTGCGCTGACTCCATTCTTATTGGCAGCCTGACTGTCCGTGATTCCGCAAAGGAAGCCATATCTATCGGCAAAGGCGTTCAGCAGGCACAGGTGAACACCGTTCTTGTCTATGAAGAAAATGGAACTTTGGCCAATAAAGTTTAATTACGTTCTGTAAAGTAACCAACTGGAAAATATAAGCCAATTTAATGTTGTTTACGCTTTTTAGACTATGCCCGAAAAGGAAAAACCTGTTATACTGAATTAAATAGACAGCATTTCCAGAGGGAAGGTGCCTACACCATCCCTCTTTATCATTTATCTGACTCTTTATGGGCAGTAAGCCCTCCTAATGGAAGATTCACTTTATGCATGTGCAAGGAAGGATTCAAGTAATGGAAAGAAATCAAAATCTTAAAATATATACTATCTTGGTGGCAGTCATGGCGGCATGGGGTTTAAACGTCATCGCCACAAAAATCATTGTGAATTCCTTTATGCCGGTTACGATTACTTCATTGAGAATTTTAACAGCCGGAGCCGCTGTATTCGTTGTCCTTACTTTTATGAAGAAAGTTCGCATGCCAAGCAAGACAGAATTTATCTATATACTGGTTGCAAGTATTTTTAACGTTGTATGCCACCATTACTTCCTGTCAGTCGGCTTGACAAAAACAACTGCATCCAATGCGGGACTCATCTTAGGGCTAGGCCCCTTGCTATCCGCAATCCTTGCGGCTGTTTTCCTGGGAAGCCGTTTTCATTTCATAAAAATGATTGGGGTGCTTTCCGGACTTGCAGGCGTATCTTTTATGGTCCTTGATAACAGCCAGGGAGTCGGTGCCGTTTCGCTTGGTGATTTGTTTGTCTTCCTATCCATTTTCACACAAGCCGGAAGTTTCATCATAATCAAAAAGGCTTCCAAAACGATGGATCCCCGCCTCATGACTGGCTACATGCTCGTTTTCGGCTCAATTATTCTCTTTTTCATCAGCCTCATTCAGGAGCCAGGAGGACTGAAGGGACTTGGACAAGCGAATCAATCCGTCTGGGTGATTTTTTTCGCTTCAGCTGTTATCGCTACAGCTTTTGGGCATATGGCCTATAATTTCGCCATTGGCAAAGTGGGAGTGGCTGAATCGGCTATCTTTATCAATCTTAGTCCGCTTTTCTCTTTAATCGGCGCGGCTATGCTTCTCAATGAACAGATTACGCTTGCCCACCTTATCGGCTTTCTTTTTATAATCGCAGGCGTATTGTTCGGTTCCGGTGCTTTTGAGGAATGGGTGAATTTCCGAAAAAAAGGGCTCAGACTTAGCAACAGGTATTCAGACCCGCCTCGCAGATGAACGGAACTAGACATGCAAAGGTTAGCCACGTGATGACTGAATGCTATTTTAGGGAGCAAAGATATGAAGAAGAAACAATTGATTTTTTGGTATATCACAGGAAGCATCGTCTGGATTTATGGGACGAATTTGCTGCTTAGCCATTTCAGCCCCTCCCCACTGGCCATTGTTGTAGGCCAGATAAAAGAAGGGCTCTATGTTGCCGCCACAGCCTTCCTTTTTTATTTTGCGCTGAAGAAATCAGAGGAACTCAATACAACCAAGATTGATAAACAACGGCTATCCACCCTTATTGACTCAATGGTCGACTTTGTTAATTTCAAGGATGGCGAAGGAAGATGGGTGGAGGTCAACGAATTTGGCCTTAAATTGTTTGGGCTTGAAGGTGTGGATTACCGCGGCAAAAAGGATTCCGAACTGGCAGCCTATTCAAAAGACTATGCCGACGCCCTCCATTATTGCGAGGTTTCTGATGAAGAAACTTGGAGGAACCGCAAGATTACGAGGATCGAGGAAGTTCTTGTCTCCCCTGCAGGCGAACAAAAAATATTCGACACGATTAAAGTTCCTTTGTTCAACCCTGATGGCAGCCGTAAAGGCCTTGTCATTATCGGAAGGGATATAACTGAAAAAAGGCAGCTGATCAATTTACTTGAAGAAAGCCGCCAGCAATATAAATCCCTATTCGAATACAGCCCCGACATTGTGTATATGACAGACCTGGAAGGAAGATTCATTGATTTAAACCCTAAGTTTAAAGAAGTGACAGGATACGAGCCCGCTGAAATAGTAGGCATACCTTGGCAGGAGCTTGTCGCGCGCCGTAATAAGAAAACCTTGAATAAATATGTTTCGGTTGTCCGCAACGAAAATCGTCCGCAAATCATTGAGCTTGAATTCAAAGGAAAAAATGGTGAAAAAATCATCTTGGAATGCACCTCGCTTCCCATGATCATCAATGGGGAAACAAAGGGAATCATCGGATATGGAAGAGATGTAACAAAAATCAGGAAAACGGAGGAAAAACTGAGGAGGACAGAAAAGCTTTCGATTGTAGGCGAATTATCCGCGAGTGTCGCCCACGAAATTCGGAATCCGCTCACGTCTTTAATTGGATTTGTCCAGCTTCTCCAATCGGAGGATGAGAAGCATCAATTTTATTATTCGATTATGGCCGATGAATTGAACAGGATCAACCATATCGCCGGGGAATTACTGCTTCTCGCAAAACCCCAGGAAATAAAATTTGTCAGGGCAGGCCTCCATCAAATCATCAAAAATGTCGTTTCGCTTTTGGAACCAGTCGCGGCACTCCAAAATGTCGAAATTATCCCTGACTTTTCTTCGGAAGATTTTTGCATAGACTGTGAACCTAATCAGTTAAAACAGCTATTCATCAATTTAATTAAAAACGCCATTGAAGCCTCCCACCAGGGCGGCAAGGTCATCGTCTCAATTGAAACCCGCCGGAATCAAAAAGTCCGTGTATCAATCAAAGATGACGGAATTGGAATCTCCAAGGAACGTCTTGAGAAAATTGGCGAACCTTTCTATTCTTCCAAAGAAAAAGGTACAGGCCTTGGACTGACAGTCAGTTCGAAAATTGTTGAATCGCATCATGGGAAAATGATTTTCAAGAGCGCGCTGAATAAAGGAACCCGCGTAATTGTTGAACTTCCGGCAGGATGCGGGACAGACAGCAAAACAGAGGGTATTACATCGTAAAAACCAGTAACTGGCAACAAGAACCTTGGTGAATTATCCAAGGTTCTTGTTTGTCATTGCCCTCTTATTCTTCTTTATCAATAACGGCCAGCGTGTCCGCGAGCCTTTCTGCAAGCCTTTTATACATATTACTCATATTAGCGAGCGATGCAATCAATAGAACCTTCTCAATATCGCCATCTCCGCCCTTTATAGCCGCACGCTCCTTTGCAGCGGAATTGCCATGCGATACCACCTCATCACGGAAAATTGCCGTGTTTTGGGCTGCGAGATTTAGATAAGCTGAGTAGAATTCCTCCAGGTCGAGGTTCCCCTGGACAGTTTCCTCATTAATCCCATTAAGAATCCCCTTAATGTCCCCGATTGTCAGGGTCCCTTTCAGCTGGTAAATCAAACTAAGTAAAATCAAATGCTCGCGTGTATATTTTTTCTTTTTTACAGGGAAGAACAATCTGTCTTTTGCGTAATTATTAATCATGGTCTTCGTCAGGATTTTTTCCTCTTCATTACGCTTTGCCTCTGCAAATGCATTTTCAAAAAGCTGGATTACCTGGTCCATGTATAAATCAATCGCCGGTATCTGATCCAGTTCCAGATTTTTATCCAGCCCAATTTCATCAAGCAAGTCATTTACATCCACCATCAACCGCTCCCCATTTGAATTCATAATGACTTAATTATATAACAAAAACTTGTAGTTGACCACATTCCAACGTGGTTGTATTATATAAAGTAGTTATTATAACTACATGTAAAGTTTATTGGAGGTAAAAAATGAACACTTATATTCGCGAGCCAATTAATGGCTTAACCCATCTTGCAGGCGCCTTCCTTTCGTTTATTGGACTGCTGGCTATGGTCATCAAAGCAGCATCTGATTCGTCATCATTGTCAGTTGCAGCTGCCATTGTTTTCGGCATGAGCATGATTCTTCTTTATTCAGCTTCCGCTACCTATCATATGGTTATTGCGAAGGACAGGGTGATTGCTTTTCTGCGCAGGCTCGACCATTCAATGATTTTCATTTTAATCGCTGGAACCTACACCCCCTATTGCCTGATTAGCCTGAACGGGGTGACTGGCTGGGTGCTGTTTGGCATTGTAACAGCTGCGGCCGTAAGTGGAGTCGCTTTTAAAATGATCTGGTTCAATTGCCCACGCTGGCTGTCTACCTCTCTTTATATCGTCATGGGCTGGATGGTCATTTTCGTCGTCTCGCCGCTTGCCGGCAATATTGAGCGTGAAGGGCTGCTCCTACTCATTTTTGGCGGAATCCTTTATACGATTGGCGGGATCATTTATGGAGCCAAGCCTGACTTCCTTCGCTCTAAATACATGGGGTTTCATGAAATTTTTCATATCTTCATCCTTTTAGGGAGTCTGTGCCATTTTTTAAGTATTTATTTGTACGTTCTTTGAAAAGCCAATCGTGGCCATCTACACGAAAGAGACATTTGTCCACCTTACAAACACAAGATATTTTCAGCCCGCATTTTTTCTAAAAAAAATTTCCGTCAGTTTTTGCCATAAGGAAATCGTTTACATTGCTGCTGTGCCTGGTTTTGAATGTTTAAGGTATTTTTCTCCATCTGCCACAATAGTTAAAATTGTCTAAAAAGTGATTGACACTTAAAAAATCGTTTGATAAATTATTTTTAAATAAAAAAATTGATGACGAGAAGAGTAAGTTAGGACACTGTTCCCCAGAGAGCCGGCAAGTGGTGAAAGCCGGCGTTCAGTACCTGGCCGAAAATCATCTCCGAGATGCAGAACTGAATTTCAGTAAGTTCTGACGGGCTTCCGCCGTTACAAAGGAACACGTATGATTGTACGTTGGCTGAGTGCCGCGCGCCTTTTTGGCAGTGCGGAATGAGGGTGGTAACACGGGTATTAACTCGTCCCTGTTTTTTAACGGGGGCGGGTTTTTTATTTTGCTATAGTAAAAATCCATTTAAATAAATTGATTGGAAAGGAAGAGTAGAAATGAAAAAGTTCGACACTTTGTTCATCGGATTCATGTTGTTTTCAATGTTTTTTGGAGCAGGGAACTTGATTTTCCCTCCATTTCTCGGTGCTTTGTCCGGAACTTCGTACTGGCTTGCCATGGCGGGATTCGTACTGACGGCAGTGGGCCTTCCTTTCGCCGTCCTGCTTGCCGTTTCTCTTGTTAAAGGCGGCGCAGAAGCGCTTGGAAACAGAGTCCATCCCAAGTTCAGCACAATTTTCATGGTAGTCGTTTATTTATCGATCGGGCCATTCCTGGCCATCCCGAGGAATGCATCCGTTGCCTTCGAAATGGGCGTCCTGCCATTCGCACCGGAATCATTTAATAAGACACTCGCTTTGTTCATTTACTCGGCTGTTTTCTTCGGCATTGTCTATCTGACCTCTTTAAACCACGATAAGATGGAAAAGTATATGGGGCGCTGGATCACTCCGGTGCTGCTTGTGTCAATCGTCGCCTTGTGCGCGGTCGGTTTTGCGAAATTAAACAGCCAATTTCAGCCTCCATCCGGCGGCTATGAGGCAGGCGCTTTCTTTAAAGGCTTCCTTGAAGGCTATAACACAATGGACGCCCTGGCTTCCCTGGCGTTCGGAATTGTCATTCTCACTGCTGTCAAACAACGCGGCGTCAACGACGATAAACAGCTGACCCGTTACACGATGAAAGCTGCCGTTGTCGCAGGCCTGCTCCTTGCGCTTGTCTATGTATCCCTTGGCTATGTTGGCGGAAAAATGGGCGGTGCAGGAACATTTGACTCCGGTACTGAACTATTGACAACGGCTTCCGCGCTTCTTCTTGGCAAAAGCGGCCCTGTCCTCTTAGGATTGATTTTTACCCTGGCCTGCTTCACAACCGTTGTCGGCCTCACGGTTGCCTGCGGACAATATTTTTCGGTTCTTTATCCGAAACTAAGCTATAAAGCAGTCGTTACTGGTGTTGTTCTGATCGGGCTTACCCTTTCTAATATGGGCCTAGCGCAAATTCTTAAAGTTTCCGTCCCATTCCTGGTCACGGCTTACCCGTTAACAATCGTGTTAATTACCCTTAGCTTTTTCCACCGCTTCTTTAAAAATCCGCGGAGGGTTTATGCTACATCCATTCTGTTTACTGGTGTTTTCGCGGCAATCAGCGGATTAAGCACATTCGGCCTTAATCTTGGTCCAATCCTTACCATGAGGAATGCCCTCCCATTCGCTTCAGCCGGAATGGATTGGGTCGTCCCGGCCATCGTTGGCGCCTTGATCGGCATGCTGATGGGTGGCTCTAAGTCAGAAACACTTGAACAAAAAGAATTGAAGGCTTCTTAATTAGCCAATATAAAAAGCCATTCCGCAAGTTTTTAGCGGGATGGCTTTACTTTTGCTTGAATGGCCGGTTTCATTCAACACTTACTTGAATTTCTCCGCAAAAGAAGCAATCGCTTCCATATCAAGCCCTTCCTTGTCTTCTTTTTGGCGAAGAATTGACTTGGCGATGCTTTTCTCCAATCGGTTCAGGGATTGGAAATGAATCTGGAATCCAAAGACTTCTTTTGCCAATGCATGCTCCCTCAGCTTTTCAGGGAAAGCCTCCCGCAATTCCTTTTCTCGCTCATTCGAATCAGGATGCGCCCCGCAGATAAATAACCCGAGCCGCTTTTGCAAAAGTTCATCGGTATGTTTGACAATAAAGGTCGATAGCGCCTTTTGGATTTTGCCAAAATAAATCGAGCCCCCAAGAATGACGGTATCAAACTCTGCTATAGGCGGGATGCTTCCATCCGAAACTCTTGCCGTCCTTGTCTGTCCCTCGAGCCTGTCAGCCAGCAGCGACACAGCATGTTCGACAGTACCATGTTTGGTTTCATAAATGATCAGATTTTTCATACATGATGACCCTCCGTTTCAATTACATTCACAAGCACAAGATAAAGGCAATATAAAAACAGTAAGGTGAAAATGCCGAAAATGGCTATCTCTGCAAGGCTCGACTGGACACCCGCGGCAATCATCCTAATCGCCATCGCCATAATGGCAGCAAGCAGAGTAATCGCTTTAATAATCATAACGGGTCCGAGCAAATAGCCAGCCGGACGCCGCTTTATCAGCAGGATGCCGGCAAAAACCCCGGCAGGCAGGACAAACCCAAGGTCGAGCGCCTGAATTACCAGCGTTGTATAATGGTCGAGCCCCGGAGGCGCTGTGTGGCTTAATAGGCCAGGTATTATCCTTCCTACCCACAACAGCCCTACTGCAATCCCAAGAAAAATCAGCATCCCTCCCAAAAAGCGGACAGGCATCCGCGGATTGAAACGTGTAGCCAGTCCGTTCAGATTAAAAGATAGGAGCACAAGAGTGAATGAAAAGAAACTTAAAGACATGAGCGTAATATACACAAGGAAAAAAGAATTATAAGACGATAAAAATGAGTAGGATGTGTACGTGTATAAAAAGTAGCCAAGAGTGCCGGCAAGCAAGAGTTTTCCTTTTAATAATCCTTTTTGATACATATACAATGAGGCCAGCAAAACCGGGATGCCAATTAACAGCGTTACAATGTCCTGCGCAATTTCCTGTTCGGCTCCAGATACGGAGTCATTTTGGTACAAACCTTTCCCATAAAGCTCTACCATTTTCCCATCGAGGCTCGTATAAGGATGCGAGCCTGGCCCTTCTCCTGAAAATATCCCCCATGAAGCAGCAACTGCGGCCAATATCATAATTGATATTGTCATTCCGGCAACTACTCTTTGGGATTTCATCATTCATACGCCTCTTTCCATTAAATTTTTTAGTCCCTGTCAACCTCATTCTATCGGAATCACTCGTCTGAATTTATTCATAATAGTTAAAATTTTGTGAAATAATATAACCAAAAAAAGGCCCCAAAGCTTTTCCGCTTTTGAGGGCCTATTTCTTCCTCTTCATCTTATAACCCACATATAGAATTGCAAACCAGATAGGGGCGACGATATAGGCAACGGCCATCCCTTCGATGAAACCCAATGCAACGACGACCACCGCAAGGGCTGCAAGGGCAAAGTACGAGGAAAAAGGATACAATGGCATCTTGAATGCCCCGCCTCCCGGATGGGCTTTCCGGAATTTCATATGGGCGGCAATGATGATTGTCCAGCTCGTGACTGCCGCAATCGTGGCAATTGAAGTAATGTAGAAAAACACCTTTTCAGGTACAAAATAATTTAACAGGACCGTCAACAGCAAGATGGCCGCGGTAAACAGAATGCCGCGATAAGGGACTCCCGACTTGCTCAATTGACGGAAGTAAGCCGGGCCGTTCCCTTGTTCCGCCAGACTGTAAAGCATCCTGCCTGTTCCATACATTCCGCTGTTAAAGGCTGATAATGCGGCTGTAATCACTACAAAGTTGATAATTCCAGCTGTGGCTGGCAATCCGATTTTGTCAAAAATAAGCACGAACGGGCTTCCCGAAGAACCGATTTTATCCCACGGGTACAAAATCATAATAATTCCCAGCGCGCCAATGTAAAAGATTAAAATACGCCAAATCACATTATTAATGGCAGATGGTATGGTCTTTTTAGGATTGTCCGCTTCCCCGGCGGTCAGTCCGATCATCTCTATTCCGCCAAAGGAAAACATCACCATGACAAGCGATAAGAGAATGCCCACAGCCCCGTTTGGCATAAACCCCCCATGCGCCCAGAGATTATCAAAGCCAATCGGGACCCCATGATTGCCAATGCCAAATAAGATAATTCCAAGACCGGCAAGGATCATCCCAATAATGGCCACTACTTTAATCATGGCGAACCAAAATTCGAACTCTCCGTATGCTTTTACATTGATCAGGTTAATAGCTGTAAATACAATGAGTGCCGCAAGGGCTGAACTCCACTGCGGTACTGCCGGAAACCAATATTTTATGTACACGCCGAAAACCGTGATTTCGACCATTCCGACGACTACCCAGTTAAACCAGTACGTCCAACCTGTCAAATACCCGGCAAAATGGCCGAGATAGTTATTAGCATAGGTACTGAAGGAGCCGGATACCGGATTGTCGACCGCCATTTCCCCTAAGGCCCGCATGATCATAAAGATGACAAATCCGCCAATCAGATAGGAGACCAATATCGCCGGGCCCGCTAGCTGAATCGTCGCGATTGAACCATAAAACAGACCGACTCCGATGGTGCCCCCGAGGGCAATCAGCTGGATATGCCTGTTGCTTAAGCCTCTTTTCAGTTGTTCTTCACTATTCTTATCCATGGCCTGTTTGCACCTCTTCCCTTACCATTACGCTCAGCAGATGCATGTTTTCTTTTTGCTGCCGATCTTATTACGGGCTTCTACTTTTTTAATGTAATCAGCAGCCAGCGGAACTTTGCAGGCTGTATTTCCAACATCAACATGAACTTTTCCAATCGATTCCGCCACGTTCATTGCCTCTTCATATAGTGGCTTGACAAATGATCCTGTACATATAACGAATTCATTCATCACATATCGGACCCTGTTCCGTTCTTGGTGGACCGTTTCTTCTATCTTTTGCAAAAGAATCCTCAGTTCATCGAGGTCAAGTTTTTCATCAGGCGTGATGGAAAGATAATTCGAGTAGGTACTCCATCCGCAGACAGCGATATTTTCTTCCTCTGCAGTTATCCATTCCCGCGCAAGTTTAAGGGCATAGTTGCTTTCGGCCGCTACTTTGGCAACCGTATATTCAGCAGGCATATACCACTTGGCTTTTTTTACCCAGTTCTGCAACGTATTCTCATCCATTAGTTTCGGATTAACTGAAAGGCCTGCAAGGTACATCGCATCGTAATTTCCCGTATCATAGAGCGCCAGTCCCAGCTGCTGATTTTTCTTTACATACTTGACAAGTTTTTTCATGTCACCTACCCTTACCCCAAAAACCGGTTCCAGAGCCCCATGCCGCAAAAAAGTTTTCTTTGTCTGCTCCGTTCCCATTTCAGCCAATTTCTCCATTACTTCTTCCAAAATCATGATTCTTGTCCCCCTTTTACGAAAACTCCCCTGTTAGTTCCCCATTATACCATTTGACTTTGTCCCCAAAAAACCGCTTTCCTTTTTGTAGGGATTCACCAGCAAATTTCCATTCATATTTTGCCCAAACAGTTGAAAAATAAGGTCGTACCACTATATTTGCAAGAGGAGGATGCGACTTGATAAAGAAAACATTCGGCATTATGTCTGCCAGTGTGCTCGCACTCGGGCTGGCGGCATGCAATAACAATGACAACAATAACGCCATGGATCATGGAACCGGGGCGTATAATGTCCGTGACAATAATTTTGGCGACAGGGATGACCGCGACAGGAATAATGACTTGTTCGGCATGGATCATGAAGGGCTGCTGACGGAAGAATGGAATCCCGGCCATAACGATGATGACCGGAACGGCAGATTTGGGGCGTTCGGAGATAACAACAGGCGCGGGAAAGACCGCAATGGACGCTTTAATATGGACAACCTTTCAAGTATCCAGACAGACATGAACAGCAAGAATTATCCTGAAACGAGGGCCATCCTCGTTCAGCAGGCAAAGTACCAATTCGTCCGAGTTGACCCGAGAACCGGACAGATTCAGCAGGGACAGCTGCAGCAGCTGCCAGGACAGGGACAATATTGGCAAATCTCCCTTCCGCAAAACTCAGGAGCACAGCCTCCAATGATGAACCCTGGCTTTAACGCCAATCAACAGGGACAAATGCCGGTTCCTCAGCAACGGCAAACGCAAGCTCCGCAACAAGGCCAGGCTCCTGCACCGCAGCAAGCACAGCCGGCTCCTGCGAAGCAACAAGGACAGGCTCCTGCTAAACAGCAGCAAGCACCAACAGCTGGCATTAGTAAATTCGAGCAGCAGGTCATTGATTTAACAAATGTCCAGCGCCAGCAAAACGGCCTGCCACCGCTAAAAGCCGATACGAAATTAAGCGGAGTTGCCGAGAAAAAGTCATTGGATATGCAGCAGAAAAATTACTTTTCGCATACAAGCCCAACATACGGATCTCCATTTGACATGATGCGCGACTTTGGTGTCACGTACAGGAGCGCCGGCGAAAACATCGCCATGGGCCAACGTACTCCACAGGAAGTCGTCCAAGCTTGGATGAACTCCGAAGGACACCGCCGCAACATCCTGAACAAAGACTTCACTCATATCGGAGTCGGTTTTGAACAAAGCGGTTACCACTGGACACAAATGTTCATCAGCAAATAATGGTACTTACCGGGCTCCCTTATGGTGGCCCGGTTTTTCTTTTAATACGCCTGAAGATTTGCTTAAAGCGGACAAACTGTTCCTACGTATAGTATCCTTAACCCAAACACTTTACATAGGAGGTAACTATGACGACAATTGGATTTATCCGCCACGGCAGTACTGCTTGGAATAAGGAAAGGCGCGCCCAGGGGAGTTCCGATATCCCGCTTGATCAGGACGGAATGAATGAAGCCCGGCTGCTCGCCGAGAGGCTTTCAGGTGAAGAGTGGGACGTTATTTACGCAAGCCCGCAGCTTCGTGCTAGACAGACCGCGGAAATCGTCGCCGAAAAACTCGGAGTGAAAGAGATTCATTTTGACCCCCGCCTGCGAGAGATTAACGGCGGGAAAATCGAGGGGACAATTGAATCAGAGCGCGTCGCCAAATGGGGCAGCAACTGGCGGGACATGGATCTGGGGATTGAAAAGCATAATAGCGTTGTTGAGCGCGGGATGGCCGCCGTCCGTGAAATTCAAGACACCCATCCCGGCAAAAACGTCCTCATCGTCAGCCACGGAGGTGTCATCAGAAAAATAGTTTCTGAACTCGTCCCGGCGTTGAAGGAAGAAGCCTCCCTGTTTAATACTTCGGTTACCGTGCTGCATGATAGCGGCGAGGTTTGGGAGTGCGGTTTATATAATTGCACGAAGCATTTGGGATAGGTGACTGAACAGCAGCGGGAATACAGGACTTCAGGCCTTAAAGGAAGAGAAGAACAGCATCGGGGAGCCGGGGTTCTCGACTTAGAGCCCGAACAACTATGGACTAACTAGCCTTCGGGCACTATACGGAGACTTAGAGCCCGAACAGCTATGGACTATCTGGCCTTCGGGCACTATACGGAGACTTAGAGCCCGAACAGCTTCAGACCACCTGACCTTCGGGCGCTAAATGATGACTTAGAGCCCGAACAGCTTCAGACTACCAGGCTTTCGGGCACTAAACGGAGACTTAGAGCCCGAACAGCTTTCCGGACCAGGGGCTTCGGGCACTAAATGATGACTTAGTGACCGAACAGCTTTCCGGACCAGGGGCTTCGGGCACTAAATGATGACTTAGTGACCGAACAGCTTTCCGGACCAGAGGCTTCGGGCACTAAATGATGACTTAGTGACCGAACAGCTTTAGACCACCAGGCCTTCGAGCACTAAACGATGACTTAGTGACCGAACAGCTTTAGACCACCAGGCTTTCGGGCGCTAAACGATGACTTAGTGACCGAACAGCTTTCCGGACCAGGGGCTTCGGGTACTAAACAGCGACTTAGAGCCCGAACAGCTTTAGACCATCAGGCCTTCGGGCACTAAATGGTGACTAAGTCGTTGTACTCAATTAGTCAGGAACCCATTTAAAATAAGTGTTTAATTAGTCATGAGTTTTGTTTTTTAATCGGTTTTATTCGTTTAATTATTGATGGGATTTTCATATTTCCAAATTCCCCATACAAAGAGGCGGAATCCACCACTGGATTCCGCCCCAACTGTTATTTAATCCTGACCTTTTCCTGCGATTCGATCCAGGCTGGATAAAAGGCGATTTCAAGTTTCAACGGGTTTTTGTATACATTTTTGCCCGCCGCGATGCCAATTCCGTGCTCTGTGTATCCTTCACCGTAAGTAGTAACTTGCTCGCCATAGCTGGTATCCCCGCCGTTTCGTTCGATATCTTTTCCATCCGCATCCTTCATGGATGAAAAAGGGAAATAATGAAACTCCCCTTTAATCCTCATCCATAAATAGCCGTCCTCCACCCTTACGCCATAATATTTATTTGGCTGAGGCTGCTTCAGGATTTGTTTCTTTTCGGTATCGACAATCATATAGGCATCATTTTTATCAAGGGCCTGTATTTTGCCAGGGATTAGATAGAGTTTTTCAGGTTCCTTGAAGTAATTGCTCTGGACGTAAAGAACTCGTTTCTCGTCCGCTGGCCCTCCAGTCGCGGTAATCCCGTTCGAGATTTTATTCCACGTCTCTCCATGCTCATCCACAAGCCTGATTTGGTCAAAATTCAGAAGCCTTTTCGTGTTGGCAGGGTCCATTTTGACATGGATGGCGACCCTGAGTGGATAGATTTCCACCTTTTCAAACGTGACTTTCTGTCCTTCAATCTCCACAGTTTTATTTAAAACGTATTCCTTTTTCGCGGAAATTTCTTTCGTCAGGTTAAAGTCGACTTCATGCTCTGTTCCTTCAATATTCACCTTCAGATTAAAAGCCCTCGCTTCAAGAGGCTCAGTAAATTGAAACTCCAATGTCCCGGCAAAGGATTTTTCCCCTTTTACAGAGTTAGCATGATTGCCGAAGCTGAAGCTGCCCAGCGCGAATCTTTTCCCATCTGTGCCTTTTAATTGAACATCGTTAAGATTTATTTCTTGACGCTCTTTCAAAGTATCAATCGTATAAAATAAGACAAGTCCCGTCTCATCCGCAATCGCCCTCGTCACCGTAAACGTGACACCATTTTTCGTACTGGCTGCCCCGATCTCCTGGTCATACTCGGATTCCAGCGCGGCAATAATTCCTTTGTCCCCCTGAATGAGGTCAACGATTTTTGCAAAGCCGGGCAGTTCGGATACATATCCGGCAAAGGCTGGTGAAAGCCGGATGGATGTGAAAAAGCCAATGAGCATAACAGCAGCCGCCGCCACAGAAAATACTGCTTTCATCCACCTCCGGCTACGCTTCTTCTCTATCTTTCCCTTTTCAAAACCTGCCATGATTGCAGAATCCAGTAAATCTTCCGGGACAGGCAGGCCATCCACAAACCGTTTGTAATCAGCAAGCTTTTCTTCCTCCGGATTATGCACTGTAGCCGCCCCCATTCTCTTCAAGTTTTTCCCGCAACGCCTTCAGCGCTCTGTTCAACCACGTTTTGATTGTTCCTTCCGGATGGTCTAGTGCAATGGCAATTTCACTGATTTTGAGGTCCTGAAAGTATTTCATTGCCAATATTTCCTGCGACCGGGCATCGAGCCGCTGCATCGCATCCCTTATTTCCAGCCCGTCATGGTTTTCAAGCCGGCCTTCCGAATGAATAGCCGCCTCATTAAATACAACCCTTTTCCGCTTTTTCAAGACATCGTTACAGTAATTGATCATGATCCGGATGAGCCACGTTTTGACATATGAAGGCTCCCTGACGGAACGAATCCCTTTATAGGCGCGGAATGTCACTTCCTGTACCGCCTCAAGCGCCTCCCCTTCATTCCGCAAAAACGCGAGGGCTGTTTTATATAAATCAATCTTGTAAGCCTTCATTAATTCAAGGAAAGCTTCGTCATCCCCCTTGATGGCCGCTTTCGCCGCCTCTTCCCAGTTGCCCACCTGTCCGCCCCCTTTCTGTACATTAGACATCCGGCCGGCAAAAAAGTTTTGAAAGTTTTTTTGCAAAAGAAAAAGAGCCGTTCAGGGCCCAAAGTACTCCATCGGCTCGGTGCAGCGGGTGTATCCATTTCGCTCATAAAAACGGACCCCGTCCTCACTCGGCCAGACAATGATGAATTCGTATTGATTCTCCTTCATCCAGTCATTCACCGCGGAAATCAATTTGCTGCCAACTCCTTTGCCGCGATATTCCTTGACTGTATACACATTTGTCATATATGCAAAAGGCCGTGTCACCCTTCCAGGCCGCGGCACCTTCTGGATGAGTTCTATATAAATATGTGAAATAAGCTTCTTCTCTTCTTCCGCAACCCAGATAAACCATTGGCCGCCATTCAAGGCACTCTCGAGAAATGCCCCACATTCCTTTGCAAAAGACTCATAATCACTTTTTTCCTGCGCGGATGGGTAATCTTCCAGTGTAAAATCCCATCTCATCTTGATTAACTGATCAATATCCTTCGTTTCAGCAAGCCTGATTTGCAAAATTAATCCCCCTATAATACATTCTCTATAATTAATTCCCGTTTTACGCTTAAACTCCTTTTATCCTTTGAATATATTCTCATATAATGGTAATCTTGTAGAATCCTGATTGATAAGGGAGTTGGGAATCTTGGCAAAAATAACACTAGCAGAAGCAGTCAAACTGAAAAGTATTTTAAATAAACGGGTTCATGAGCTCGAAGAGGAAATGGACCGGGTGGCATTTGTAGAAATGGAGAAAGGCGGGAAGAAGCCAGTGCTCCCCCGCACGCTGAAGGATGTTGAGATTGACCTCGATACTGTCCGTAAAGACATGCGGCTTCTGGATAGATTGGTCTATGCGGCCAATATCGAAAACAACGTGAACTTCAATGGCGAAGAGTATCCGATTGTTGAAGCAATCGAGCTTGCGACCCAGCTTCGGGCAAAGGCGCGGAAATATAAAGAGTACGGTGCGGCGCAAAAGGAAGAGTTTCCTTATTCATATGGCGAGAATATTTCCATCGTGAAGGTGGCGCTATTCGAGCCAGAGGAATTTCGTGTCAAAGGGCTGGAGGCAGAGCGGCAGGCCAACAAGCTGTCCAACCTAATCAATGCGAAAAATTATTCTATAGAACTAGATTTCGACGCGGACAACTATTTCTAACCCTGAAGGGGTGAGACTCCCCTTCAGGGCACGGAAGGAGCCCCCTGATACAATTGGTATTTTGTAATGGCAAAAAGGCAAACCGATGACCGATTCCCCATTACACTGTCACTCTTGACCGATGACCAACTATGGCGATGGCGGCTGATGGCTGAATTTTAGTTCATTTTTGCTCCTTCTGTGTGTCCCTCTTCCTTTTGGAAGGGGGACTTCTAATTTCTACTTCAAAGACCTGCTAACCACGGGGCTTTAGAACCCGGAGGAACGACTGAACAACCCAGCTCGCGTTCTAAGTCGGCCTTTACGACGCGAAGGAACGACTGAACAACCCCGTTCGCGTTCTAAGTTGGCCTTTGCGACGCAAAGGAATGACTGAACAACCCAGTTCGCGTTCTAAATCGGCCTTTACGACGCGAAGGAACTGCTGATCACCGCCGTTCGCGTTCTAAGTTGGCCTTTACGACGCAAAGCAAACGCTGACTACCGCCGTTCGCGTTCTAAATCGACCTTTAGAACCCGAAGGTCCCGCTCACCACGGCTGTTCGGGCTCTAAGTCTTCATTCTTCCAGGTTTCTTAAACTTAATTATCAAAAATTACAGTTCTGATCTTTTTTGGTCAAACCTTTCCATAAGTATTGTCGTCTATTAGGTGAACGGGAGGGAAAAGGGTTGAAGGGATATGCAATTGAGGGGCTAATTTTGCAGGACAAGGAAGAAACGATCGACCATTTAATGACTGCGTATGGGCAGGAAATTCTGCAGCTTGTTTATTCCTATGTGAAGAATAAAGCGGTTGCGGAAGATTTGACCCAGGAAATTTTCATTAAATGCTTCAAATCCCTGCATACATATAACGGCCGGGCCACAATAAGGACCTGGCTTTGGAGAATCGCCATTAATACAAGCAAGGATTACTTGAAAAGCTGGTATAACAACAATGTCATCGTTTCGGAAGATGAACCCTTTACAGCGCACCTTGCCAATGATGCGGTTGAGCAGGAAGTCATTAAAAAGGACGAAGATGCCCAGCTGGCTGCGGCGGTGATGCGGCTGCCCGTCATTTACAGGGAAGTCATTTATCTTTTTTACTTTGAGGATTTGATGGTAAAGGAGATTGCCGACTTGGTCGGCATGAACCAAAACACAGTCAAAACCCGGCTGAAGCGGGCAAAGGAATTATTAAAAGAACAACTGGAGGGATGAATCAATGGAAGACCGATTGAAGAAGCTGCGTTCATCCATGCAAAAGAATACGTTCGCGGATCTCGTTTTCACAGATGATCTTCAACAAGAAATAAAGAGAAAGACCTTACGTGCGTTTGAAAGTGACGAAGAAATCACCTTCGCCATTCTGCAGCTGCTAATCCAGGATCGGACGGGCTTTGAACTTATTAAGCTTTTGCAGACGCGGGGAATCAAACGTTTTAATGAAAATGAAGGATCCATTTACGCACTCCTTCACCAGATGGAAAAAAGCGGTCTGATCTGCCCGAACTGGGAAGATGGGGTGAAATACTACAGGCTGGCCGATAAAGGACGGAAAGCTTTGGAACAGCATGAGAAGAAGCCTGCCTCAAAGCGGCTCGGCTTACACGGACTGCTGGGAGGGAATCCAAGTGGGGCGTGAAAAAAACTCATTCATTCAGGAAGTCCTTAAACACATAAAATCCAATGATGCAAGGCACCTTGTAAAAGATGAACTCGCCTATCATATAAAGTGCTCGGCGGAGGAATTTGAACGCGCCGGCCTGTCGGATGAAGAGGCAGAGAAAAAAGCAGTTGAACAGATGGGAAGTCCGATCCAGCTTGGCCTGCAGTTTGATAAGCTTTACCGGCCCCGGGTTGATTGGCTGATGCTCTCCCTACTGGGGCTGGCTTTATGCTTCGGCTTCCTTCCGATGATCTCGACCGGCTATATGTCCGCCCCGCATTTCGCTCTCAATAAAATTCTGATATTTCTGCTTGGCGCGGCGGTGGCAGTCGGGCTGATGTTTATTAATTACCAGCGTTTGATACACCACGGATTTGTCTTATATGGGATTGGACTTGCCTTCCTATTAGCTTTCCATGGCACAAACTTTTATGTTTCCGGAATGCCTCGTCTGGTCATTGGCCCTGTTAAATTCGAAAGTATGATGGCCTTGCCTATTCTTTTTCTTGCATGGGCATCTTTTTTTGAAAATGCCCGGTTGAAGCTTTGGCAGCTTGGCCTGCTCTTTTTCTTCTCGCTCCTCTTCCTGATTCCGGTCAGTGTGCTGCCGACAATCTTCTTATATATCGTTATGGTTTTAGTCATGTTTGCCAGAAGGCTTTCCAGGGAATTTTCTTTTGCAAAAACTACAGGTGTTCTTGCCGGCATCATCGTCCTCTTTGCGGCAGGATTTTATATTCAGATGAACAACTATCAAAAACTGCGATTTGCTGGTTTTCTCGACCCGGAGGGAAATCCCGAAACCTTTGGTTATCTTTATCTCAAACTGAGGAAAACCCTTTCCGCAGCGGGCTGGTTTGGCAAAGGCGGGCAAGGGGAGTTCCTGCCAGCGGGCCATACGGAAATGGCATTCGTTTCTATCACCCACTATGCGGGTTGGGTGATGGCGGCAATCCTTTTGACAACCTTACTGCTTTTAGCCTTCAGGATGGCATCAGTCTTGTCAAAGGTTCATGATTCGTACGGAAAAATGCTCGTGACCGGAGCCGTTGCCCTCTTTTCGGCCCAGCTTTTCTATAATATTGGAATGTCCATTGGGCTCCTTCCGCTCACATCAGTTTCACTGCCGTTTATTAGTTACGGGCTAATGCCCACTTTGATCAACGCGTTCATAGTCGGCCTTGTCCTGAGTGTCTACCGGCGGAAAGATTTGCCCGCCCGTGAACCGTCAGCGCCGAAACCATTTTAATCAACAGTCCCGATTTGGGACTGTTTTCTTTTGCGAAAATGGAAAATATTGAGCTATAGTTGAATTATTCGAGCATTACTTAAGGGGGAGCAAACTTGGATATTGTTATGACAATCGTAATTATAACCGTCGCGTTCTTGCCGCTTTTCTTTCGGATTAATACCCGGCTGCGCTATTTGGAGGGATGAAGTCAGACGGCTCCGCGACGAAAATGAAAGAAATTTTTATAAATAATAGGAAAATTTCTGGCAACTTTCCCGTCCGTCACCCGTCTAATAGATAAGACAAATCATCCGGGGGGATGGAAGTGGAAAAGCTGTTAAAGGAAGTTGTTATTTTCCTGTCACTGGTGACTGGCATCTATTTTGTCCTGACATTAATCCCAGTAGGTCCGCCTTCACTGGCCGTGTCGGCTGGCAATCAGCACATGACCGCAGCGAGAGCATCTTTTTGCTGGGAGGGAATTATCCATTCAAAGTGCGAGGACACTATTTCACCGCCGCAACTTGTTAAGCACCACAACCTGAAACCGATCGTCGTCTCCCCCGGTGAAGAAGTGAAAATCGTTTTCAGAAAAGTGCCTCTGAAAGATTCAGTCGGAGTCAGCCGCTGGGTCAGCGATATCAATGCCGAAAGGGCTACTTTGAACGGCAACGTCCTCACCGCGCCCGATGAAAAGGGCATTTATATTTACAGCATTTACGGAAGCTGGGAACGCGGATCTTCCGGATATGCGTTTGTAATAGAAGTGAAGTAGAGAACGCCTTTCCCCTTGCAAGGGGAAAGGCTTTTTTTGCAAATGGGGATGAACAGAAAAGGAATAGAGCATAATGAGAAGGGAAATTTTTCATGAGAATGACATTCCGGGAGGGATTTTCTTGCTTGAAGATTTCAAAGTGAAACCGATGTTTGAGGATCAGCATCATGAACGCCATCAGTTTAAAGTGACGGTTGAAGGGAAAAATTTCCTGGGCATCATGCATAAAGGAGAAATTAAATGGTTTAATCCCGATCCCCATCGCCATTTTGAAAAAGATTTTGTTCATAAAATTGAAGCAAGGGTTCATGAACTGTTTGATGATGGGAAAAGAAGTGGCTAATGGCAAAAGGCATCCAGGGGGTGCCTTTTCCTATGGATTCTTATAAACCCGGAAACACTTTTCTCGCCCCGAGAATCATCCAAGTGGTCAGGACAAATGGCATCGTCAACGCCGGCAATCCGTAGGGCAGGAGCCATGTATCCAAGCTTGCTGTTACCGGCACTGTAATAAAGGCAGCGATAATGCCTGATAAAAGATGAGGAACTCCCTCTTTTTTGTCATTAAAAACATATGCCGCTGCGATTGATGCCAAAATTGCATTATACCCATACAGCCCTTTGAAAATGAGGGAATGTTCCCCGCCTAACCAATAGGCACTTAGTAAGGCAATGATGTTGCCCAAAACGGCGAAAAAGGCATATCTCCATCCCGCGGCAAGTATTCCGGCAAAAAGCAAAATCCCTGCCCCAGTATGGTCAAGGAAAAAAATCTGGCCTATCCCGCTTACAGCCCCTTCAAACCAATTTATTTCCCCTTCAATATTCAGTTCCCAATGTGACAGTGACTGCGGCACAAGTTCCGGTGACAACTGGAATGCCTTCAATCGGTAGGAAACGAGCAGCGAGAACCAAGTCAGTAAAATAAATGGCGCAGTCAGGATAGGAATCTGCATGTTTTTCATCCAATACATCATGACCGCGGTCACAAATGCCGCGGCTGCCGCTCCGAAAAGAGAAATGACCCAATCATGGGGTCCGCCTAAAAATAAGGACAGGCCCATTCCTGTCAAAACAGAGTTGTAGCCAAATAGGCCCTTTTTAATGTCAGTTTTATTGGCGTTTCCTGCTTTGGCAACTAGCGTTCCAATCAAAGACGAAGCGTAGGCAATGATTCCAAGTTTAAACGAGGCAATCGTTATCGCAAGCAGAATGATTGCACCAGAAATAGCATTTTCAATTAATACGACTTGTGAGATTCCTCTCATCGATTCTGTCAAAAAAGAGACTGCAGGTTTATCTCTCCATGTAATTTCTTTCTGTTGCACCTGAACGCCCCCATTTCCCATCAGAATTCTCCCCCATTTAGTGTAAACATAGCTTCAAGAATCATACAGCCACATTCCATTCAAATGCTAGATCATCTTTTAGTGGGTGAAGCACAGGCTGGCCGTTGGGGTAAGAAAACAATTTCATTTCAACAGTGTAAATCATCCAATAAATGCAAATAATAGAAATTATGCCAATGTAAATATATAGGTTGGAATTAAAGATTGGTATTCAAACGGGAACGGGGTGGTTGATTTCCGCTCCGGGCATTTCGCTTTCCGCGGGGCATCAGTGGAGCCTCCTCGTCGCTTTTGCTCCTGTGGGGTCTCCCCTTGCTGCTCTGTCCCGCAGGACAATTGGCTTCTCCGAATGGGCTTTGCACGAAGGAAATGCGATAGCATTTTCGAGGAGTCTACATGCCTGAGCTCCAATCAACCAGCTATTTCAATTTAAATATCGCGTTTATTATGTTCAACCTATATAGTTGAAAATTTCACCTGTAATTTAAGGAGGTTTTGCAATGCTGTTAACACCAAGGGAAATTGATAAGTTAATGATTGTTGTCGCAGCTGATCTTGCCAGACGGAGAAAAGAAAGAGGCCTGAAATTGAATTATCCGGAAGCGGTCGCTTTGATTACTCACGAAGTGCTCGAGGGAGCACGGGACGGGAAAACCGTTTCGCAAATGATGGAATATGGCGGAACAATTTTATCGCGGGATGATGTGATGGATGGGATTGCTGATATTCTTGATGACATTCAAGTAGAAGCCACTTTTCCCGACGGGACGAAACTCGTTACGATTCACAGCCCGATAAGATAATTACGACAGGAGCGATAGACTTGCAGCCAGGACAATTGTTTCTAAAAGAAGAAGACATCATTATCAACGAAGGAAGGCAAACCTCAAGGATTAAAGTAATAAATATCGGAGACAGGCCGATCCAGGTGGGCTCCCACTATCATTTTTACGAAGTAAATGAAGCACTGCAATTCGCCCGTGAGGAAACAGTCGGGAAGCGGCTTAACATCCCTGCCGGCGCGGCTGTCCGTTTTGAACCAGGTGACGAAAAAGAAATCGAACTTGTATGTTACGGCGGCAAGCAAATGGTATATGGCTTTCATAACAAAGTGGATGGGTCTGTAAAAGGAAGGTGTCAATAATTGACCAATTTATCAAGAAAACAATATGCGCAAATGTATGGTCCAACAACAGGAGATTCCATCCGCCTTGCCGATACTGATTTGTTTATTCAGGTAGAAAAGGACCACACCACCTATGGGGAGGAAGTGATATTCGGCGGGGGGAAGGTAATCCGGGACGGGATGGGGCAAAATCCGCTTGTTACACGCGGGGAGGATGTACCCGATACAGTTATTACAAACGCGGTGATCCTTGATTATACAGGGATTGTTAAAGCGGATATCGCTATTCGTGACGGGAAGATATTTGCGATCGGCAAAGCCGGGAATCCGCTTATCATGGATAATGTGGACATTGTTATAGGGACAGCTACCGAAATCATTGGCGGAGAAGGAATGATTGTGACGGCTGGAGGGATTGATACGCACGTTCACTTTATTAATCCTGCTCAAGTCGAAACTGCCCTCGCTGCCGGCCTTACAACGTTGATTGGCGGAGGCACCGGCCCCGCGGCGGGATCGAGAGCGACAACAGTGACTCCCGGGCCGTGGAATATTCACCGGATGCTTGAGGCCGCAGAAGGATTGCCCATCAATATTGGATTCACCGGTAAAGGACAGGCAGCATCGGAAAAGCCGCTTGCTGAGCAAATCCGCGCCGGGGCAATTGGTTTAAAAGTACATGAGGACTGGGGCGCTACCTCTTCAGCCATTGACCACGCTTTAAGGGTGGCCGATCAATTCGATGTCCAAGTCGCCCTCCATGCCGATACACTGAACGAGTGTGGATTCATGGAAAACACGATGGCAGCCATAAAAGGCAGAGTCCTTCATATGTATCACACGGAAGGCGCCGGCGGAGGCCATGCTCCCGATCTGCTTAGGTCAGCGAGCTTCATGAATATCCTTCCGTCCTCGACAAATCCAACGCTGCCTTACACGGTCAATACGATTGATGAGCATCTGGATATGATGATGGTTTGCCACCATTTAAATCCTTCGATTCCTGAAGACCTGGCTTTTGCTGATTCACGCATCCGGAAGGAAACGATTGCCGCCGAAGACATCCTCCAGGATATGGGAGTGTTGAGCATGGTCAGTTCAGACGCCCAGGCAATGGGCCGGATTGGCGAGGTGATCCTCCGCATATGGCAGGTGGCGGACAAAATGAAAAAGCAACGCGGCACGCTGGAAGGAGACAGCAAGCTTTCCGACAACAACCGCGCCAAACGCTACGTAGCGAAATATACAATCAACCCGGCGATTACGCACGGGATTTCGGAATATGTCGGCTCTGTGGAAGTCGGAAAGATAGCCGACCTTGTGATTTGGAATCCTGCCTTTTTCGGTGTGAAGCCAGAAATGGTGATAAAAAATGGCTTTGTCGTCGAAAGCCTGATGGGGGATGCGAACGCGTCCATCCCCACCCCACAGCCGGTCATATACCGTCCGATGTATGCCCATTTTGGAAAGGCGCTGTACAGAAGTTCGATCACCTTTGTCTCTCAGGCCGCATTCGACGATAAAGTACATGAAAAGCTAGGCCTCGAAAAAATGGTTTTCCCAGTCCGAGGGATCAGGAAGCTGACAAAAAAAGACATGAAGCTGAACTCCGAAACCCCGGAGATTTCAGTCGATCCCGAGACATATGAAGTCCGCGTCAACGGTGAATTGATTACATGCGACCCAGTATCGGAAGTTCCGATGGGACAGAGATATTTCCTATTTTGAGGTGAGAAGAATGATTATTGAAAACATAATCGCGAATATTGATGATTTTGAAAGAGAAGAACTGGAAAGGCGCCATATTGAAAGGGTCTACTTGGAAAGCGCACATCTGTTAAAACGGATCCAGAGAGTGAAAACAGACCACGGCAATGAAATAGGCATCCGCCTGAAAAGCTCACGTGAATTGACTGCGGGTGACGTTCTCTTTATGGATGAGAAGAATTTGATTATGGTAGACGTCCTGTCAGATGATATCCTCGCCATCCGGCCCGGCAGCCTGAAGGAAATGGGGACGATTGCCCATCAGCTTGGGAACCGTCATTTGCCGGCTCAGTTTGAAGCAGGCGAGATGCTTGTCCAGTATGATTACTTGGTGGAAGATTTGCTGAAAGAACTCCAGATTCCTTATACAAGGGAGGACCGGAAAGTAAAACAGGCCTTTCGCCATATTGGGCACAGTCATGGATAAGAGCATTCTTCCCCTGTTCCAATTTTGCGATTCGAGTTTTCCTTCAGGGGCCTTCAGCCATTCCTATGGCCTTGAGACCTATATCCAGGAAAACAAAGTGCATGATGCGGCCTCTTTTCAAAATTGGCTCACCGTCTACCTAAATGATCAGCTAATGTATTCAGATGGCCTTGCCTCAAGGCTCGCCTATGACGCAATCCGGGACGGGGAGTATGCTGTGATCTGGAAATTGGACCGACTGTTGACCGTCCAAAACCTTGCGAGGGAAACACGGGAAGGCACAATGATGGTCGGCGGGCGTATGCTGAAGCTGGCTAATGTTCTATACAGCATCCCCTTTTTGTCAGATTACGAAGATAGGATCAAAAAAAAGCAGTCTTTCGGGCATCCGGCCATTGTTTTTACGGCAGTTGCCCATCATCTGGGTGCAACATCTGAAACCGCCACTTTGCTTTATCTGTACTCTGCTGTGATGAACCTTGTACAAAATGCCGTCCGGGCAATCCCGCTCGGGCAGACGGCCGGCCAAAAAATCATCCATTCCCTGCATGGAATGCTTGAAGAAGCTGTCGCGAAAATACAGGAGCTGGACGAAGGCGATTTCGGAATCGTCTCACCCGGACTAGAATTGGCCCAAATGAAACATGAGAGGGTAAATGTCCGGATCTTTATGTCTTAAATCATGTAAAGGAAGTGGATAAAATGGAACCAATAAAAATCGGAGTCGGAGGCCCTGTTGGCGCGGGCAAAACAATGCTTGTAGAAAAGCTGACACGCTATATGCAAAATGAAGTCAGCATGGCTGTGGTGACAAATGATATTTATACAAAAGAAGACGCCAAGTTTTTAATGCAGAATGGCGTACTCCCGGATGACCGGATTATCGGTGTCGAAACCGGGGGATGTCCCCATACAGCCATCCGCGAAGATGCTTCAATGAATTTTTCAGCGATTGACGAATTATTGGAAAGGCACCCCGATCTGGATTTGATATTTGTGGAAAGCGGAGGAGATAATCTTGCCGCTACCTTCAGCCCAGAGCTCGTCGATTTCTCAATCTATATCATCGATGTGGCGCAGGGGGAAAAAATTCCCCGTAAAGGCGGACAGGGAATGATTAAATCAGACTTGTTCATCATCAATAAAACCGACCTCGCCCCTCATGTCGGCGCCAGGCTCGAAGTGATGGAATCGGATACGAAGGTTTTCCGCGGCGATAAACCTTTCTTCTTTACGAACCTGAAGGATAACGAGGGCCTTGAGCGGGTGGTTGACTGGGTCAGGGAAAACGCCCTTTTAAAAGGCCTGGCCTAGGATGGGAAATTGGACCGGAATTTTACGTCTTGATGCGGAGGACCGGTACGGAAAAACGGTGGCGAGGAATGTGTATTTCCAGGGAGCACTGAAGGTTATGAGGCCCATTTACCACGATAATTCCGGACAGGCGTGCTACTACATACTGAATCCAGGCGGAGGCTATCTGGATGGCGACCGCTACAGGATGCAATTTTTGCTGGAGGAAAACGCGAAACTGACACTCACGACGCAATCGGCAACAAAGGTTTATCGAACCCCAAGGCTGCATGCCTATCAGGAAACAGAAATTGTGATGAAAAAAGGAAGTTATCTCGAATATCTTCCCGATCCGCTGATTGCTTACAGGAACGCCAAATACTTGCAAAAAAATATTTTCCGGATGGAAAAAGGCGCCACTCTCTTTTATACAGATATTATTACCCCTGGCTGGTCGCCGGACGGGAAACTGTTCAGCTACAGCATGCTTCAATTAATCAATGAGATTTATATGGAAGATGAACTGGCCGCTTTTGACCATATTAAACTGGTCCCTTCTGTCCAAAATATATCTGGCCTTGGCTTCTTGGAAAACCACACTCATTTGGGTTCCATGATTGTCATTGGCGAGCAGGCAAACCGCGAATTTTTGGACCATCTGCAAAACGAGATCCAGAACAAGTCCCCTGCCGCCGCGATTGGCATTTCAATGCTTCCTATACCGGGCTTCACTGTCCGGATCATGGCTCATTCCACCCAGGCAATCGAAGGAATATTCTCCGAATACCACCATATCATTAGTAGGGACTGGTTCAATAAAAGGCCAAGCTTTCTAAGAAAGTATTAATCCCATAACCCGTCAGACTGACTATGGACGGGTTATGGCTTTGTTTTTGCACAAAAACACTAATGGAGGTCGCGGTATGGATATTACACTGTTTTCGGTATTGGCATTGGGGTTTATTTTGGGCATTAAGCATGCAGTCGAGCCTGATCATGTCATCGCTGTTTCAACAATCGCAAGCCAGAGCAAGAAGCTGTGGCAAGCCTCACTCGCAGGCGTTTTTTGGGGCATCGGCCACACAGCGACTCTCTTTCTCATTGGCATTCTCTTAATCTTCTTAAAAGAAGATATTTCCGATAAATGGTCAATGTCCCTCGAGTTCCTTGTCGGCATTATGCTCGTTTATCTCGGTGCAGTCAGCATGCTATCCATCCGAAAAAAAAGCCGCGCCAATCAGCCGGGCTCCTCTGAAAGAAATTGGAGCAAAAAAGGGGCATATCTCAAATCATTGCTGATCGGAACCATCCATGGTTTGGCTGGAAGCGCGGCGATGGTTCTTCTTACGATGAGCACCGTAAACTCCATCTGGCATGGCGCCCTTTTCATCCTGATTTTCGGCGTCGGGACGGTCGCAGGCATGCTCTTTTTCACCACAGTCATCGGAATCCCATTTATTTTAAGCCTCAATCGTTTCACCTTGAGCAGCGGTCTCGTTTTAACAACAGGCGCACTCAGCGCCATATTCGGAATCTACTATATGTACAACCTTGGGTTTAATGAAGGCCTGTTCAGTATGTGGGTGTAGGTACGGATTATTTTAAAAATGGCGGAGGGCTCCGGGGAAGAGCCCTTTGTTTTTCGGACACCATTCCTCCCAATTGTATAACTTACTTTCAAAATGCTCCCAACAATTTTGCAAAAGAAATTCTTAGTCAAGGACTTGCTGGATTTAGATCGTACATAAATTCATATATGCTATACCCGAGTTCCTTCCACCGCATTACCCTCTATGTGATTAAATGGAAATTTGATCAAACGTTTGATTGAATTGCTATTTAACCCCTTGGAAACGCCCTTCTGCCTTTCGCCATTTAGCTAGCCTTGTGGTAAGTGCGGAGGAATAAATGATAGAAAAGTGACTTCCAAGATTTTTTAACCCTGGCTAGGCAAAAGCCAAACATTTGACAAATTCTCCTAAAAAACGTTACTCTGTTCAATGCAACTTACTTTTTGTAACTACTTTTTGGGGGTATCCATCATGATTAGTACTGAACAAACACTTTCCGCGGTTATCCGTGACCGCCGCTCTGTCCGTAAATACGATCCTTCTTTCAAAATTTCTGATGGGGAAATTATCGATATTTTGCAGGAAGCAACATTGGCTCCGTCTTCGAGCAACCTGCAGCCTTGGAAATTTCTCATTATTAAAGATGAAGAAACAAAAAAGGAACTTCGCGGAATTGCTTATAACCAGGAGCAGGTCGAGACAGCTTCAGCTGTCATTGCCGTGCTTGGCGATACTGAAATGTACCGTAACGCCGAAAAAGTTTACAGCAGCGCCTATGAAGCGGGCTATATGGATGAAGCGACGATGGCTCGCATGATTGAAAACACCAATCGCACTTATCCGAATGCTCCCCGTGAGAATAGGGAAAACATCGCCTCCTACGATGCCGGCCTCGTATCCATGCAGCTGATGCTAATCGCAAAAGCGCGTGGCTATGATACGGTGCCGATGGGCGGATTCAATAAAGCCCAGTTTACAGAAAGATTCGAAATTGACGAGCGCTACACTCCGATTGTGTTGATCGCGCTCGGGAAAGCGGCGGCTCCAGGACATCCGACAACCCGATTGTCGATTGAGGATGTCGTCCAGTTCGTATAGATTTTATTTGGGACAGCAGAAACCGGAAACGGCGGGGTGCTGTCCCAATTCTTTGTTTATTGGGACAGCTGGATGGTGAAATTTCTGGACCCTGTCCCAATCCCTTGCTCATTGGGACAGATCAACGGCAAAATCACCGGGTCCTGTCCCAATCCTTTGCTCATTGGGACAGATCAACGACGAAATCACCGGGACTTGTCCCAATCCCTTGCTCATTGGGACAGATTAATGGCTACTTCACCCGAACCTGTCCCAATCCTTTGCTCATTGGGACAGATTAGCTAATTCACCCGGACCTGTCCCAATCCCTTGCTCATTGGGACAGATCAGCGGCGACATCACCCGAACCTGTCTCAATCCTTTGCTCATTGGGACAGATCAACGGCAAAATCACCGGGTCCTGTCCCAATTCTTATTACCTGTATTACATTGTGTATGTTTTCCATTCAAATGCAAAACCTAAATCGAGGTCATAAAAAACCGGGAGGGACAGAAATGGATAACACGCATAAGTTTGTTGAGAAGCTTCATGAGAAGCAAAGGAAAGACGAAAAGAACAAAAAGCGCCAAGGAAACGGCCATCCGAGCGAGCAGCTGCCGAACAAGCAGCACTAAGAGAACCCTGCAAATCCTGTTAATAATTTTGCAAAAAACAGCGTAAAGCTTTGTGCTTTACGCTGTCTTTCATGCTAAAATAGAGTAAATTTTCGAACAACGAGCTTTTAAATACCGTTGGGAGGGCTGCTGCATGAATGATTTTCTGACTTTTTTTCTTCTTTCACTGTTTGTTGTCATGAGTCCAGGAATTGATACGGCGCTCATAACGAAAAGAACGATTTCCGGCGGACAGAAGGATGGATATAAGATGGCTTTGGGCATCACAACCGGCTCGCTCGTCCACACCGTTGCCGCCGCGTTCGGCCTTTCTGCCATTCTGATGCAGTCGGCTGTCGCGTTTGAAATTGTGAAGACAGTCGGAGCACTGTACTTAATTTATCTCGGGATTTCATCCTTTATCACACGCCGGAAGAATAATGAAAATGCCCACGAAGCCAAAAAGGGCTCGGCATTCAAGCAAGGGCTTCTGTCCAACGTCCTCAATCCGAAAGTAGCGATGTTTTTTCTTACATTCCTGCCTCAATTCGTCCGTCCCGGCGGTGAAACTACCCAGCAGCTGCTTATGATGGGCGTCATTTATACCATTCTCTCGATTGGTTGGTTTTTTGTTTATGTCTTTTTCATCAATTTCCTCCGTGACTGGCTCATGTCCCCTAAAGTCCAAAGTGTGATGGACAAAGTGACCGGAATTGTATTAATTGGGTTTGGGCTGAAGCTGGCATTGGATAGACAACAATAAAGTGTGAGAGCTTTGAAGCCGGGTGGTCACGCAAGTTTTCGGGTGAGAACGCTATTTTGCTAAAGTAATATACACTTCACCGAGCAGTTCATCAGATTGATAACTGCTTAGTGAAAGTTCTTTTTCTATAAAAGCTTGCACTTGTATTTTTTCAATGTCATACATGACTTCGATTTCTTTTGAAAACAGCAGCTTTTCCTTTTCAAGCAAGGCAGAAAGGCGAGGCTGCTCGATTGGCTGCAGCTGTTCAGAAGGGAGCATCTGTTTCAAGCCGTCAACATAATAGTCAAGCGAACGATTGCCGGTGATTTTGACTCCTTTATTTTCCTCATTCACCATGATGATGGTTGGGAATCCCCTGACTCCTAGGCGGGCTGCAAGTTGAAAATCTTCATCCAACAGTTCCTGTCCGACTGTCTGCTCCGCTTCATAGACAATCGCTTTTCCATCAAGCCCGAGGTCATTAGCGGTCTTGATCATGACTGATTTCTCTGCGATATTTTGATTAAAGGCAAACAACTCTTCCCTTGAACGCCTTAAATAGGCTGAGGCCAGTTTATCGCCATGATGTTTTTGAATCACTTTAAACATGCGGGATGGTGGGTAGGAAGATTGGACCGGGTTGTCGATCATCAGGGATCCGTCAATCGGCATGCGGTAATGCTCACCTACTTCCCTCCAGTGGCCGGCGACGTCAGCAGGGCCAATAATGCCGTTAGCCGGATCAATCGGACCGCCATGCCACTTCTCAAGCAGTCCTCCCATAACGGTATGAACGTTGAAATAGTGGCCATATTGCTCCAGGAACCTGCGGAGTGTCGGCTCAAGCGCCCAGCAATGCGAACAGATTGGATCCGTTACATAATACAATTCGACTGTTTTTCGCAATTGATTAAAATTAATCATCTCTATCTCATCCCTGCCTGCCTCTCCGCAAATACCCGTCGTTAAATCACACATCATATTATGATTGTTTGCCAATTTCGTTTTCCTCCTTTTTCTCTCCAGCCATGCCCATTCCATACGTTCTCCTCTAAGCAAAGGAAGATTCAGACTGTTTGGATAAACCGGCTGATTTGCTTTACAATTATATTGTAGGTAGAATCGCAACTCATTTGGACCAATAGATTGTTGAATATGTTGTTTATACAACACAATTAGAAAAGTGTTTAAAATGTAGGAGGACCACGCTGCCATGACGGAAACCAGGACTGATCCAAGAATACTGCGCACCCGTAAATTGATTATGGACTCTTTTATCGAACTTTCGGGCAAAAAGGAATTCAAAGATATCACCGTAAAAGATATCACCACCGAGGCGATGATTAATCGCGCGACATTTTATTACCATTTCGAAGATATATACGATTTACTTGATAAGGTTTTATCGGAAGTATTGTTGATTAACTTGAACTGTGCGGCTTTTGAAGAAAATGAATTGAATGAAGAATCGATTAAGAAGATTTTTGTGGCCATCACGGCTTTCCAAGGGAGCTTGTCCACCCGTTGCCATCGAGGATACGAAGACACAATTGCCAGGATTATCAGGGAACAGCTTGAAATCATTTTTTGCAAAATGCTATCAAATAGGGATAACTCAGAATTTGATGACGCCATAAAAAGAACGGCTGTTATCCTTAGCTGGGGCATTTTCGGGGCATCGGTCGAATGGAGAAAAAGCGGGAAGGCTGTATCGCCTGAAGAATTTATCCAACCCGTGATTCCTTTTATCCTGTCCGGAATCACACGGTCTCTATAAATTAGGAGAGTACAAAAAGCAACGCATAGCCGGCGTTGCTTCATTGTTGGCGAATTAAAATTTACGGGGTCAAGCATGCGAAGCGGCTTTCTTCGTATAGCTCAATGCAAATTCTTTTCCGTTCAGCACCCTCAGCACTCCAGCCGCCAAAGCTTCCAGTTCCTCTTCCCCGGGTACGACAAACACTTTGCCAAGAAAAGCGACCTTCTTCTTGACCCGCTCAATAATATAGCCGGAGCGGGCCAGTCCGCCTGTCAAAATAATCCCGTCCACTTCACCGTCCAGCACAGCGGCCATCGCCCCGATTTCTTTTGCAATCTGGTGGACCATCGCCTTCAGCACAAGCTCTGCTTCAGCATCTCCATTTTGCGCCCGCTCCTCTGCTTCAAGGATACTTTTCGTGCCAAGATATGAGCTTACACCTCCTCTTCTCGTCAAAAGTCCGACCAATTCATTTTCTGTATATTTGCCTGTATAACAAAGACTGATCAGCTGCTTTAACGGCAGCGTTCCAGCCCGTTCAGGCGAAAACGGCCCTTCATTGTCCGCATTGTTGACATCGATCAACTTACCCCTCCTATGGGCGGCGACCGAAATGCCCGCGCCAAGATGAACGGCAACGAAATTTACTTCTTCCAACTGCCATCCGAGCCGCGAAGCGATTTTGCGCGAAACAGCCTTAATATTCAAGGCATGCAGCTGGCTTTTCCGTTCAATTCCGGCAAAACCGGACAGACGCGCCTCCGGAACGAATTCATCCACCCCGACCGGATCGACGATGAACGCCGGGATCCCGGCATTGTGGGCAATCTCAAAGGCTAGGATTGAACCAAGGTTTGAAGCATGCTCGCCATAAATGCACGACTTTGCGTCCTTTAGCATCTCTACGCACACCTCGTACGTCCCGCTCTGGAGCGGCTTCAGCAATCCGCCCCTTCCGGCAACCGCCGAAAGTTCATCTGCCTGCAACCCGCTCTCCTCCATAAACTCTTTTACAGCATGCAGCCGGAAGGGAATTTGATCCGTTATTTTATGAAACCCGCTCAGTTCTTCGTCACCATGCCTGATTGTTTTTGCAAAAAGAAGCGCCGTATCCCGATAGATTGCCAGCTTCGTCGATGTCGAGCCTGGATTGATTGCAAGTATAGTATGCGCCATTTCTTCCCCTCCTTCATACCGGAATCGCTGCGTTCGAAGCTGCTACAACCGCAAGCGCAATCGAGGCAAGCTTCGCCTTTGCCGAGTCGGATCGCGAATTGAGAACGAGCGGCACTTTTGCGCCGAGAACGATGCCCGCCATCGTCCCATGTGCGTAATAGGTAATCGCCTTGCCAAAAATATTCCCGGCTTCAATTGTTGGCACAATCAGCAAATCGGCTTTGCCGTCAAGCTCGCTGTCGATTCCTTTATGTTGGAGCGACTCCTTGCTGATCGCCAGGTCAAGCGGCAACGGGCCTTCAATCGGTATGTCCGCCATTGCTTTTATTTCCTTGACGAGCCTGGTTGCCTCGCACGTAACCGGCATCGCATCCATCACCAATTCGTTCGCAGCGAGAATCGCCGTGCGTGGGCTGTCCATTCCGATTTGGCTGAGAAACTCGATGGCGTTAAGGACGATCTGCTTCTTTTGATTGAAGTCAGGCGCGATATTGATGCCTCCATCCGTCATAAACAGGAGCGACTCGGTTCCGGGAATCTCAAAGGCTGACAAATGGCTGAAAATCCTGCCTATCTTTAGGTCCAACTCCTTATGCAAAACACCTTTCAGAAAATGTGTACTGTTCACTTGTCCTTTCATGATTGCCTGGGAGCCGCCGTCACTGGCGATTTTCGCCGCTTTGAACGCCGCTTCCTCCTCAGTCAGCGCGTGGATGACCTCCGTTTGTTTAAGGGGAAAGTCCATCAGCCCGGCAAGCTGGACGATTTGCGAGGAATCCCCTATTAAAATGGGCTCAATAATGCCAAGGCCGGCCGCACCCTTCACAGCCTCCAGCACCGCCAAATCTTGCGCCGCCGCCACACTCATCCTGATAGGCCTTCTCTTCATGGCCTCCTCGATAACCTCAGTAAAATTACTGTATCGCATTAAATCCTCCACTCCCCTTGCAAAAATGGACAATGCCCCTTTTTTGCTATTTCTTACTGGGTGCACTGCACACCGGTTATTGCGCTTAATTAGTCCACAACACACTTGTAAAGGTTGCTCATTGTTTACTTTGTTGGCAGCTTACTTTTAATGAATGCGCTACTTAGCTTTGTTCACGGTACGCTTATCATTATTGTAAACGCTTCCAACAGTGGCGGAACATCTGCTTCATGCCAACTTTGTTACAAAACAGTGAAAGCACGTTGGAAGAGCGGCATGTTTCGATATGGAATAGCAGGCAGGTGAATGTAAGGCGGGATGCCTGGTACCTTCGGACAGCCGGAGCACATTTTCAATTGTTGATGTCCGGACACACGGGGGAGTTTGGGACTCCTTAACGCAAAAAAACGCCAATCCAATTGGATCAGCGTTTCCCAAGGTGGCGAGCCCCCGCGCAAAGGCGAACCTCGAAACAGGCACAACCACACTCAATAAAACTTAACTTCTCTTCATTCGATACCCAATATACAGAATCACGTACCACACCGGGGCGACCAATAAAGCCACCCGCATCCCTTCAATAAACGCCATCAGAACGATAACCATCGCGAGGAACGCCAGTGCGAACCACGAGGAAAATGGATACAAGGGCAGTTTGAATGCAAGTGAACCGACTTCTTCCCTGCTCCGGGCTTTCCTGAACTTCAGCTGGGTCAAAAGAATAATCGTCCAGCTTGTGATAACCGCCACTGTGGCTACAGCAGAGATATAAATGAACACTTTTTCAGGAACGATGTAATTCAGAAAGACCGCGACAAGCAAGAAAAACGACGAGAACAAAATTCCTCGGCTCGGCGTGCTTGCCCCATTTAATTTGCCAAAAAATTTCGGGCCGTTATTTTGCAAAGAAAGGTTGTACAACATCCGTCCAGTGCTGAACAAACCGCTGTTGAATGCAGACAGGGCGGCGGTGAGCACAACAAAGTTTATGATATGCGCTGCGCCAGGGATGCCGATGCTTTCAAAAATCTGGACGAACGGGCTGCCTTCTGAACCGACTTTGTTCCATGGAAAAAGAATCATCATGACGCCAAGGGCGCCGATATAGAAAATAAGGATTCGCCAAATCAAGCTGTTAATCGCCTTTGGAATCGTCCGCTGAGGATTTTCAGCTTCCCCCGCCGTAATCCCGACCAGCTCGACGCCGCCAAACGAAAACATGACCATGACGAGCGACAGCAAGATGCCGGTCAAACCGTTCGGTGCAAATCCGCCATGTGCCCATAGATTCGAAAAGCCGACTGCTTCCCCTCCGTTCCCGAAGCCGAAAAGGATGATGGCCAGCCCGGCAAGCAACATGCCAATAATCGCCACCACTTTAATCATCGCAAACCAAAACTCGAATTCGCCGAATGCTTTAACGTTAGCAAGATTAATAACCGTAATAACGACGAGCGCGGCCAGGGCACTCACCCACTGCGGGATATCGGGGAACCAGTAATTCACGTAAACTCCGACGACCGTAATTTCGGCCATGCCGACGACGACCCACATGAACCAATATGTCCAGCCGGTCAGGTAGCCGGCGAAAGGGCCTAAATACCGGTTCGCATAGGAACTGAACGAGCCGGAAACCGGTTCGGCCACCGCCATTTCTCCGAGCGCACGCATGATTGTAAAAATAACAATGCCGCCAATCAAATATGAGAGCACGACTGCCGGCCCCGCCAATTTAATGGTCGCGCTTGAACCGTAAAACAAGCCGACACCAATTGCCCCGCCTAGGGCAATCAGCTGGATGTGCCTGCTGCTTAGCGCCCGTTTTAATCCTTCTTGCTCATGATGGATGTTTCCCATGTAGTGAACCCCCGTTGTAGTCTGTGGCAATAGATGCCTTTGATGTATCCATCCATATTACCATATAGCTTATACTTCTTTTAAGATTTTTTTGCAAAAAACCGCCGATGCATGTGCATGGCGGCTGTTTTCTATTATTCTTCAACATCAACGAGCGTTTCCCCGTCCAGAATATCGGCCCGGACCTTCTTAATGCGCCTGTCGTCCATTTCCTCTACAGTGAACATGACATTCTGATGTACGAAAGAATGCTGCTCAAGCGCGCTCGGGATGTAACCGAGATGTCCGATGACAAATCCGCTGAGCGTATCATACTCATTGAGCGGCAGATCCACCTTTAAAAGCTGTTCGACCTCGTATAAATTAGTCCGGCCGTTAATTAAATACGTTTTCTCATCGATCATAATATATTCTATATCATCGGGTCCAGGTTCATCGTATTCGTCGAAAATATTGCCGACGATTTCCTCGATGACATCTTCAATTGTGACGATTCCGTCCGTACCGCCATATTCATCAATCGCGACCGCCATATGGATATTATTTGTCTGCATATCCTTGAACAAATGATCGATGCGCTGTGACTCAAGCACGAAAAACGGCTCACGGGTCAGACTTTTCAGGCTGAACTCCTCTTTAGACCGGCTTTCAATGAATTGAAGAAGGTCTTTCGCATGGAGAATGCCAACGATATTGTCAATATGGCCGTCGTAAACCGGGAAACGGGTATACTTCTCATTTCTTACCACGCTGACGGTCCCGCTCAAAGTTGAATCAGCCGGAAGGGCGGAAATATTCGTCCGGTGGGTCATAATATCCGAAACTGTTTTGTTATTAAATTCAAACACATTATTGATCATGATTTTTTCAGCTTCCGCAATTGCCCCTTTTTCCTTCCCCACATCAACCATCATCCGAATTTCCTCTTCTGTTACATCATCTTCCTGTGCATTCGGGTCGATTCCGAACAGGCGGACAATTCCATTCATGGAAACCGTCAGCAATTTACCGAAGGGCGAGGTGATTTTTGACAGGATAATCAAAGGCTTGACGGCAAAAAAAGCAATCGGTTCGGCCTTCTGGAGAGCAAGCCGCTTCGGGACAAGCTCGCCGAGGACAAGGGTGAAATAAGACAGGACGAGCGTAATGATAATTAGCGACAGCGATTCAAGGAGACTCTGCGAAAGCGGAACGCCAGCTTCCTTCAAGAACGCACCAAGCCTGCCAGCAAAGCTTTTTCCGGCAAAAGCACTCGCCATGAAGCCGGCCAGCGTAATGCCCACTTGAATGGTCGCGAGGAAGCGGCTCGGTTCTGATAGAAAGTTATCAAGCAATTGTGCCTTTTTATCACCGTTTTCCGCCATTAATCTGATTTTATTATCATTTAAAGAGATAAAGGCAATTTCCGATGCGGCAAAAAAAGCATTAATTAGAATCAAAATAACTAGGATGAGAATTTCAAACACCATTAAAACCAGCTCCCGGGCTTATTAATCTCAATAGAATTTACTAGAGGTTGGGACAGACCATTCCCTATTAGGTTTCCGCTTGAAGGCAGGAAAATATTCTTTCCAGGGATTAAAGGCTGTCCCGAATGCTCTTCCTCTTTAATGGCATACCCTTTTATGATGAGTTCAAAAAGTTTTTCAAAGAGAAATTACAATGCCTGATAAGCACCCTCACCTTGGCGTCCCTCGGTGAATATCCTGTCAGCAGTACAGTAAGAGCAATTTGACATTTTTATGGGGGCGGCTGAGATGTATCAAGGGGACCATCTACTTACTCTCCACTATGCAGAAGAAATAATGGAGCGCTGGAGGCAGGCAATCGATCAGGGCATACCCCATTCTTTCCTTAGGCTCGGTGATTGTGAAGTGGCAGTGTGCGCACAGAATTTCCTTGTGCCGGAATTGAATGAAAAACACCCGATTGCACACAACCCTTCCTACTGCGGAGTAAAATATCCGAATTTGGAAGCGAAGGAAAGGTTGATTGAATCGTTGCGGAATGCTGATATTCTTGGACTGCTCGTCCATGAAGATTGGTATTTTTACCCGTTGAGTTCGATGATTCTGTCTTTTTATGATATCAAACCAAAGGATTTCGCTTATGCTTTTGCCAATGCTTATATAGCAAAAAGCAAACAGTTTTATGACATGTTTAAAAACGATAAAATCCTTTTGATTGGAAACAAAAGCGAACAATACAAAGATGTCCTCGAAAAGCGATATGGTTTTACAGATATACAGGGGACTTTAATGGTAAACGGGTTTTCCTCCGTCTCTGAAGTTTGTGAAAAAATGAAGACATTTGATTTTGATATCACGTTTATATCCGCAAGTGTTCCTGCAAAGTTACTTGCAGACCATGCGAAGAAAATGGGCCGTGTCGGCATTGACTTTGGTTCTGGATTTGATACGGCCATCCAAGCTGACAAGCATGGCCTTCATGCATGGGAATTTGACGGGTTTGCCAAAAATTACAGTTGAGGTGCATGCAAGTTGATAAATACTGAAGAATTCAGGGATATTCAACCCTTTTTCTTTACAGAGGAAGAATGGAGGGAATTTGAAAATCTGCATTCCCGCCCTGTTCATCATAAAAAAACTAAAATAGATCCCGTGAATACAGTCGTCATTTATCCTCCAACCATTGATTGGCATTGGATGAAACAGCGGCCCCAGCATCTCATGATGCAATTTGCGAGGCATGGCTTTGAAGTGATGTATTGCAATAAAACCCAGAGCGACCAAAAGGATGAGGAAATATCCCCGAATCTGACTCTAATCCAAAACAACCGAAGGCTGATAAAGGAAATATTACCTACCCTCAAGAGGAATGGGAAACAGATTCTGCTTTGGGTATCATGGTCCAAACTCTACCCTTTCATTGACCAATATAGCCCCGACTTTATTATCTATGACTATCTTGATGACATTCCAGAGTGGGACCCGTATTTAGAAAGCATGGCCGCAAAAAGCTGCCTAATCGTTGCCAGCGCTAAAATTTTAGAAGATAAAATTACGGCCAAGTTTCCCGGGAAGCCTTACCTATTTGTTCCTAACGGCTGTAAATTATCCGATTTCCAAAAACGTTCTATTCCCCCTCCGAAGAGGCCGAAAGAATTGAGGAATATTGACGGACCCATCCTCGGTTTCATTGGGGCATGGGCACACTGGGTTGATACAGCCCTGATGGAAAAGGTGGCCAGTGCCTTTCCCGAGGCCACTATTTGCATTATTGGAGTTGAATATGCCGCAGAGGTCGACTTAACGATTCCCAACTATCTTTATTTAGGCTATAAGGATTATAAAAAGCTTCCCCGGTATTTAGCCCATTTTGACGTATGCTTACTCCCCTTCAAGCTGAACTCGATTACACTCGCTGCTGACCCAATAAAGATTTATGAATACCTTGCCAGCGGAAAACCAGTCGTAACCACGGACCTTCCAGAACTGCGGAGGAACCCTTTTGTAAAAATTGGGACAGACACAGAATCCTTCATTCGTCACATAGATGAAATATTAACGGTAAAAAAACCTTTAAACAGAAAGGAAGTCAATCGGTGGCTGAAAAAAAACACTTGGAAAGCACGATATAAAACAATTGAAAACAAGCTGCTTGATTTATGAAATGGCAGCTTAGCATAATAAATGGCCTTCCAAATTGGAAGGCCATCGTTTTTTGCCGGCATTTAGTCGTTATGCCCATCCGCTTTAATTAGGCACTGAATAGGATGTGTGTATAATCCCTCATCTGAAAGGGGAAAGGAGCCCGACAATGGATATTGATCAACTTAAACATCTGTGGGAACAGGAAGAAGATGCAGCCGGCTTCCCTGGAGGTTTTTCTGATAAGCACAAGAAGAAAGATTGTAACGACAACTGCTTTTGCAAGGACCATAAAAGCTGTATTTGCTCCATCCTGGGATGTTTGGAAAAATCACATAAGCCCTTCAGATTCAGGACTAAAACCGGCGATGACATTATTGCTATGATAAAGTGTTTTGACAAATGCACTGGATGTGTCGTCTTGATTCAACCTGAAATGAATTCACCTAAACTCCCGGCAGTTGCTGTCATTATTTCCTGCCTGGATATTGAGAGTATTTCTTTTGAAATAGATGATCATAAGGACTAAAAGTCATCACTAAGTAGAAAGAAGGTCAAGAATTGATTTGGCTTTTTTATCCCACGTATGCTTCCGGGCCTCTTCCCTAAGCAAGCTTTTATGGACTTCATCATCCTTAAACGCAAGCGCCTGCTCCACAGATTTAATAAAATGGCCATGGTCCCGGGCTATAAAGGCTATGTTGTATTTCAAGCATTCAGGAATGGCAGTTGTGACGATCGGCTTGCCAACTGCCAGATATTCAAACAACTTAATCGGAGACGTTGCGGTTGTAACTTCATTTATTTTAAAAGGAATAACAGACACATCAAACATTGCGGCATAGGAGGGGAGCTGTTCATAAGGGAGGGGGCCAAGATAATGGACATTGACATAGCGGAGAAGCCTGCTTTTTTTTATGCTCCCGTCATAATCCAAGCCGATCAGAACGATTTGCCATGTCCTTTTGGTTGCGGCGAGCTTTTCCATCAGTTCATAATCAAACCAGTCTGCCAGAGCCCCGAAGTATCCGATAACCGGCTCCTTTCCTTTTGGAATATTCAATAACTCCTGATGCGCCTCTCCTGTTGCCTTGATGCAGAAATGATCGAAATCAACCCCATTTGTGACAAGCGCGCAACGGACAGGCTCTCTTTTTTTCAAAATATCCTCATAAAGTTGATCTGCAGTTGCAACTGCATAACAGTCCGTATTCGATAGGATGCGTTGATGCCTGGCGATAATACTCCCGGGTATCGGCCTTCCTGTTATGGAACTCGATAGTGCATCCGCATGTTCATATAGGATATCGAAACCCCGTTCTAAACAATCCTCTACAAAATCGTAACCCCTTATCATATCGCCCGAGTATAGATGGATAATCACTCGATTCGGCTGCTTTTCCAGCAATTGAAGGATTGCTTCTTCTGCCCCTGGCTCCTTCATATTTACTAGATAGCAATTCGCTTCAATCTTTTCAATACATTCCACTTTGTCATAAACATTTGCAGTACCAAAGAAATAGATGACACCTTCCCTGGCAAAATTTATCGCGATATGTTGAGGTCGCTGAAACAGCGGAATTGACCAATCAATTAATGCAGGGAAAAAAACAATCGGCTTATCAAACTCACCAGTTAAAATTGCCTCTATTTCACTTATTATTATCCCTTGTTTTCGTTTTTTTCCGGCATATTTCCTTCTCGTTTCCAGGTTTATCTTCAACTTCATTGCCTCTTTATTGCCCTTTTCCATGCTGCAGCACTCCCGTCATCATTAGCTAAAGTAAGCCGACAAGTCATTTATTTTCACTAAGGGGAGACAGTGCCTTTTTAACCGCCTGTTGTCAGCATCTGAGGTGTGATGCGAATCCTCATAGCGAATGTAGGCGTAATGGAAACGGGATGATGCATACATGGGGAGGCCAAGGCTTTTGCACTTCTCTATAAAACCTTTATCTTCTCCTATAAAAACTGGCGGAAATTTCACTTTTTCTGCTATTTCCCTTTTAAATAAAAATGTTGAACCGGCAAGAAAACCATTATTTTGATGAATGAATCTATTTTCCTTCCCTTCAAACAGAACGGCAAGCTGCTGTTCTTTTTCAAAATAAATATAAACAGTTTGTTTTCCGACCACTGCCGCATTTTTTTCCTTCATGACTGCCAATGCTTCAGTCAAATATAAGTCCCCATACCAATCATCATCATCGAACCTGGCGATGTGATCATATTTTGCATGTTTGATGGCTTCGTTAAAGCACTGGCCTAAGGGGGTCTCCTGGGGCATATGAATGATTTTTATATGTTGTCCCTCCATCCTTACATCAATGCCGTTCTGGCTCCATCCATGCAAAACGAGAATGAGTTCTTTCCCCTCCACTTGCTGCCTTTCAAAATTCTCAAAAATTTTGCCAAGGAATTCCGGCCTTTTCGTACACGTTATAATAGAAACCACCTCAACTCCCCTTTCAGGTATGTTCTATTACCTTTTAATCTATATATTTGCATAAACAGTTTAATATTCGCCGGCTAACGCTATTGACGATAAACTCTCCCAGGACTATAATAAAACCTTCGGGCCTTTGCCCGCGTGGTTCGAGAACCTCCCACGATAAAAAACTAAGGAGAGAGTAAAATGAAAATAAGGACACTTGCCGTAAACGCGGTGATTGCCGCGCTTTACATTGCGGTTACGATGCTGGTCGCGCCGCTAAGTTTCTCAAATATCCAGTTCCGTTTATCTGAGATGTTCAACCATCTCGTCGTTTTCAACAAAAAATACTTTTTTGGCATTATTCTGGGCGTATTCCTGGCGAACCTTTTCTTTTCGCCAAATCCGGGGCTTGACCTGATTTTCGGGTTCGGGCAATCTGTTCTCGCCTTGCTGATTACGATTTTCTCATCCCGGTACATTAAAGGCATTTGGGTTAGAATGGCGGTCAATACAGCCGTTTTTACTTTCACCATGTTCCTGATCGCCTGGGAATTGAACATCGCCTTGAAGTTGCCATTCTTCGCAACATGGCTGGCTGTAGCTATCGGCGAGTTCGGTGTCATGGTCATTGGAGCGCCTGTCATGGTTGCTATTAATAAGCGGCTGGATTTCAAAAAGCTTGTTGGGTAAAATAAAGCCTGCTTCCACTCGGGAGCAGGCTTTTTGTATTCCTCAGCAATCAGCTAGTTACTTGGAATGGTCTTTATTTTTGCAAAGAAATAATAGTATTTATACGCAATAGCCGCAACTAGGACTCCTCTTAACGGCCAGCTGTCGATCATGATGAATGGAATGGCGATCATGCAGTCGGCCAGAAGCAGGATAGTCATTTTCTGCCTTAACGTCATGCCGCCTTTGCGGATGAATTCCTCGAGATGTTTTTTATACAATTTCGTGCCTTTGAACCATCTCTCGAATTTCTTCGAGCCCTTCATAAAACAGTAGGAGGCCAAAAGGAGCAAAGGGGTCGTCGGTATAATCGGAAGCACAATCCCGATAATGCCGATTCCGAGTGAAATAAATCCCCCGATGACATACATCAGCCTGATTGGCGCCTTCATCATGCCCGCTCCCCCCTTTCATGCCTATCTCTCTTTATGATTTATTCCACTTTAAAAGTATACTTCGTATACGAATAATACTCCCCGTCCGGCTCAAGAACGATGGATGGGAAGCCCGGCTGGTTAATGGCATCAGGGTGCTTCTGTGTTTCGAGGCAAAGCGCCAAATAAGGTTCCGCCTTGACGCTGCCATTAATCAGAAAATCACCTTCCAGCTGGTTTGACGTATAAAGGACAACCGCTGGCTGGTTCGTTTCTACCTCCAGCACCCGGCCGCTTTCTTCACAGCTTACTCTAATGGCGGGCTGCTTGTCTCCATTCAGGACAAAAGGATGGTCATAACCCTTTCCGGCAAGTATATTCTGCGGATGGCTGGAAGACTGTCCGTCCGCAATCTTCCTTCCTTTCCGGAAATCAAACGGAGTTCCTTCGACCTCCAGGAGCCTGCCGGTTGGAATAAGCCCATTGTCCAGTTCGATAAACCGGTCACTGTCGATTTGCAGACTATGCTCCAGGACAGTGGACTTCAAATCCCCGCTCAAATTGAAATAAGTATGATTGGTCATGTTTAGGATTGTTTTTTGATCTGTGGTGCCGAAATATTCAATCATGAGTTCATTTTGGCCGGTCACCGTATAAACAGTCCGGATTGATACATTGCCGGGATAGCCTTCTTCGCCATCAGGACTTTCATATGTGAAAATCAGCTTGGCTTTGTCATGCTCCGTTTTTGTTTCCACGTTCCAAATCACTTTATCGAGTCCGCGGTCACCTCCGTGCAGATGGTTACCGTCATTGTTTTTTGCCAGGGTGTAATCCCGCCCGCCAAGGCTGAATCGGCCCTCTTTGATTCTGCCGGCGACCCTTCCGACTACCGCCCCAAAATACGGGGAATGGTTAGCATAATCATCGATATCCTTGAAGCCGAGAACGACATTTTCCGTCTTCCCGTCACGGTCGGGAACACAAATTTCTGTTATGATGCAGCCATAATCGAGACACGTCAGTTCGAAACCGCTGTTTCCTTTCACTGTGTACGCCGTGACATCTCTGCCGTCTATTTCACCAAACTTTTTTTTGACAATTTCCATTCTCAGCATCTCCTTGCTTTCCATTCTGGGTGCAATGCCATTTGAACCCATGATGTAAATGAGTTCTTCACCTCCATCATACCGTAATCCCAGTTGATTTTCCCCCACAAACTTATCATTTAGCAGAAAAAACGGATGCACCAGTTGAGGAGCATCCGCCATTGCCTTCTATGTCAATATTTCTTTTGCCAGGCTTCCTTCTATCTGGTTTGCCGGCAGTGGCCTGCTGAATAAATAACCCTGGCCGACCGTGCAGCCGTGGGCCACTAGCAAATCCATTTGCTCTCTTCGTTCGATTCCCTCCGCAATCACATGGAATCTCATATTCAATCCCATATCCAATATCGTTTTTACCATTGAATCGTCTTCCATATCATCTACGAAGGTTTTATCAATTTTAATCGTATCAATCGGAAGGTGTTTTAGATAGCTTAATGATGAGTAGCCTGTTCCGAAGTCGTCAATGGCAATCTTTACGCCAAGCTCATTCAAATCGGTTAAAATCCTGATTGATCTATCAAAATTCTGCATAATGCTCTCGGTTATTTCCAATTCAAGAGAGCCAGGATCCATGCCGGTTTCCTCAAGAGTCCTTTTGACAGAACTGACAAAGTCATCATCCTGGAATTGCCTGACTGAAATATTGACGGACATGACCATTGGGAAGTATCCATTGTCCATCCATTTTCGATGCTGTCTACACGCCTCTTTCAGTACCCAATTGCCGATTGGGACAATCAGGCCGGTTTCTTCAGCCAGAGGGATAAACTCTGAAGGCGGCACCATTCCCCTTTCCGGATGCTTCCAGCGTATAAGTGATTCAATGCCGATGATATTTCCTGTTCTCAATTCAACCTGGGGCTGATAATAAAGCTCAAATTGGTTTGAATCCAGCGCTTTGCGCAGGCCGGTTTCCATTTCCATTTTGCGTGATGAAAGTCCCTGGAGCCCGGAAGTGTAAAATTGATAATTATTTTTTCCGCGGTCTTTGGCCACATACATCGCGATATCCGCGTTCTTGATCAATGTTTCCCCGTCCATCCCATCCGAGGGATAGATACTGATTCCGATGCTTGGCGTAACATAAAATTCTTCCTGCTGAATGGCGAAGGGATTGGCAAAACTATTTAAAATGCGTTTCGCAACCTTACTGATTCCCTGCCGGTCAATATCCTCAAGAAGGATGATGAATTCATCGCCGCCTTGGCGGGAAACAATCCCTGACTCGCCGACAGTCTGGCCAAGCCGATTGGCAACTTCCTTCAATAACTGGTCGCCGACTGTATGGCCCTTTGTATCGTTAATCATTTTGAACCGGTCAAGGTCAAGGAACAGGACAGCAAGCTTTTGCTCCCGATTCCCTGACAGAGCCTGATTTAGTTTTTCCCTGAATCGGTTGCGGTTCGGCAGACCAGTCAGCCCATCGTAATAAGCCATATTTTGGATGGTCTCCTCAGCCATTTTCCTTGCTGTAATATCACGACCGACAATCTGCCTTGCCGCTCTGCCCTCAAAGAAAATAGGCATGGACACCATTTCTACGTCAATCAACTGTCCATCCATTCTGACCGCCTGGAACTCAAGGCTGATATTATCATAGCTCTCCTCTCCTATGGTCAGTTCCCTGTACCTCATCTCACTCAGTACTTTTTTCGGTATCAGTCCCGAAAGCGGAGTACCTATCAGCTCTTCTGGAGACCCGGCTCCGAAAATCTTCGCTCCCGTTTCATTTATATAATCAATTTGTCCCCTGCTGTAGACTGCAATAATATCAGGAGACATTTCAACAAGGCTTCTGTAGCGGTTTTCGCTTTCTTTTTTATCGGTAATATCAAAAAGCACTGAACTGAAATCGACCAGTTTTCCTTTTTCTACTGTCGGGATACCCCGATCCTGAATCCAGCGGATTTCGCCATCCGGCCGGATAATCCTGTAAATACTAGTAATCGCCTCGCCCCGGGAGAAAGCCAGTTCCCGCTCTGGCAAAAAGGGCAAGTCATCCGGGTGGATCACTTTTTTCCACAATTCATGATCCCGATAAAAATCGGCAAGTGAAAAACCATACAGCTTTTCAATTCCCGGGGTAATCATGAGATGATTCGTTTTCAGATCATGTGTCCAAATGGCAACATCAAGACTGTCGAAAATATCATCTAGGCGCCGTCTGTTTTTCTGAAGTTCCTCTGTTGTCAGATCGGCTCCACGAAACACCCCAATCAGCATCAACAAAGCAGCCAACAAAATGAGGGCATGCAAAAACTGATTGTTTATCGGAAGGCAAGCTGCCAGTAACACGATAATGAAGAAAATAAATATTGCTTTCCCTCTTTTAGTGAATAGTATCTTTCTCATAGTGACCCCTTAATGCCAATGACAATATTCGGCATTTTTCTCTTGCCTTAAACATACCAAAAATTACGCATTGCCTCAATGTTGTTTTTTTGCGAATAGTGTGAAAGAGTCTCTGCGGCAAAAAAATAACTGTTTGCCGTGTTTTGGCAAACAGTTATTGATTTTGTTATTGTCCCCCGACCTTTTGGGCCGCATAGGGAATGATGTCCCCAACCTGTTCCCCGAACGGATCCAGCTGTTGTGACTCAAGGACATTTCCGTCTTTATCCAGGATGGCAAAGCCCCTATATGACTTTGGTCCGCTCGGATCCTTCATCTTAGCTTTTTCAATCAGAGTCAAATATTTGTCAGAAAGGAGTGTATAATCCAGCCCCAGCTCCTCTTTCATTGCCTTATGATCCTCCGGTGAGGATGCGCTCAGGGCATAAATATCCCCCGGGAATTCAGCAAATAATTCTTTGTTATTCTGCAGCTCGACCAGCTGCGATTTGCAATAGTCTCAGGTGTTGCCGGTAAAGAAGAATACGAGAGTAGGTTTGTCCTTGTTTTCCAGGGAAACTTCCTTCCCTTTGTCATCAAGCAGCGCTTTATTCCCAGAACAGCCGCCTAGTACCAAGGCAAAGGCCATCAACAGGAAAAAGCCCAGTATGTATTTGCGCTTCTGCATACCTTTTCCCCTTTCAAGAGAAGTTGTGTCTAGTATACCTTATCGTGCAGTTACTGGAAGAATCAAGTTTGTGAACAATTTAGCAACAACCAATAACTGCTTTGACTTTCATATACCCTAAGGGGTATAATAGCGGTAATGAATCTATAAATTCCTTTTGAAAGGTTGGTATATATGGGCAAAAAAATCTTGATTGTCGGCGGAGTAGCGGGCGGCGCAACAGCAGCAGCCAGGCTTCGCAGGCTTGATGAATCTGCAACTATTATTCTATTTGAACGCGGGCAATATATATCTTTCGCGAATTGCGGGCTTCCGTATTACATCGGCGGCACAATCACAGACCGCGGCAAACTCCTTGTGCAGACTGTCGAGGGCATGTCGAACAGGTTCAACCTGGATATCCGGAACTTGAGCGAGGTAACAAAAATACACCGCAGCAGAAAAACAGTCGAAGTCAAAAATCTCAAAACGGGTGAAACGTATGAGGAATCCTATGACAAACTGATCCTTTCACCTGGCGCGAGCCCTATAAAGCCGCCCATTCCAGGAATTGATGAGGCAGATGCTTTATTCACCTTAAGGAATATACCGGATACCGATAAAATTAAATCCTATGCGGATGAGAAAAAGCCGGGGAAGGCAGCTGTCATCGGCGGAGGCTTCATTGGCGTCGAGATGGCGGAAAACCTGTGGGATCTCGGCATTGAAGTCACGGTAGTGGAAATGGGCAAGCAGGTCATGGCTCCGCTTGATTTCGAAATGGCATCCATTCTTCATGGCCATATGAAAGAAAAAGGCGTTAATCTCATATTGGAGGACGGCGTTGCTTCTTTTGGAAATAACGGAAAGACGATTGTTCTGAACAGCGGGCGGAAAATCGAGACCGATATGATTATCCTGGCCATCGGCGTCCGTCCGGAAAACCAGCTTGCCCAAGAGGCGGGATTGAAAATTGGTGAACGCGGCGGAATTGTCGTTAACAGCCATCTGCAGACAGAAGATCATGATATTTACGCGATTGGCGATGCCATTGAAGTGACTGACTTCATTAATGGAAAACCAACGCAAATACCACTTGCATGGCCTGCCAACCGCCAGGGGCGCCTCGCAGCCGACCACATCAGCGGACTACAGGCAAAATACAACGGCACACTTGGCACTTCGATTGCAAAAGTTTTCGACCTTGCTGCCGGGGCTACCGGGAATAATGAGAAAACACTGAACAGGCTAGGCATCCCTTTTGAAGTTGTCCATGTCCATCCAGGTTCCCATGCCGGCTATTATCCGGGAGCAGCACCAATCGCACTGAAGCTTATTTTTGACAAAGAAACAGGGAAAATTTTCGGGGCCCAGGCAATCGGCAAGGATGGCGTGGACAAACGGATTGATGTTATCGCAACTGCGATTAAAGGCGGGCTGACGATTTATGATTTGCCTGATCTGGAATTATCCTACGCACCGCCATTTTCCTCGGCGAAGGACCCGGTCAATATCGCGGGCTATGCCGCGGTCAATATTGCCGACGGCCTCGTGGAAACAGTCCAATGGCATGAAATTGATGAAATCGTCGCTGGCGGAGGCATGCTTATAGATGTTCGTGAACACGCAGAACGGGAAAGAGGATTTATTAAAGGCTCCACTTGCATCCCGCTGAACGAACTTCGCGAGCGCGCCGTCGAGCTTCCGAAGAATGAAACAATTTATGTATCATGCCAGGTAGGTCTGCGCGGCTATCTTGCCGCGAGAATCCTTGAACAGCACGGCATCAAGGTGAAAAACCTCGACGGCGGCTATAAGACTTACTCCTCTGTGTACGATGCGGCCGCGACTAACTGTGGAAAACCTGTTAAAGAGTAAAAATTGCGAATGCCTCCTGATTCGGGAGGCTTTTTTTGCTTTTCGGGTGTCTGAAAATTGAGATAGTATCAAATTCCCCAATTAATTGAACAAAAAACCTCCATAATTAATCGAAACCATCGACTTTACAAATATGCAGCCTTTTTTCTAATAAAAGCAGTCGTCAGATGTTCCGATTGATTTAGAACGCGAACAGCAAAAAACACTCCGAAATTGGAGTGTTTGAATAAACTGAGCTATCTCAATTGGTATACAAGAAATCGTTCGTTGCTATTTTTCTCGGCCAGCCTTGGCAGCGGAATATTGCGGACAAGTTCAAATGGCGTTTGAAACTCAAGGAACTGCATATAGTCCAGGGAGGGATAATAAAGAATTATGTCTATTTCCCTAGGATTCTTCTCAACAGACTCGAGGATCCGGTTGGCCACTTTTGCAAAAATAGCGAGAGTGAACGGATTGAAAAAATAAAACCGGTTATCATCCGGCTGAATTTCATATTCCTCAGCCAGGCAGCATTGAAAAGAGATCTTGCCTTGGCGCTTCTTCATCTTGGCCAGGTATCCGTTTAAATTTCCCATTGCTTCATGCCAAAAAATCTCATTCATTTCAATGCCAACAGCGCTGGCATTAAATAAATAATTGGCATAGAACGCCAGCCTGCCCTTGCCGCAGCCAATATCGACAAGCCGGTCCCTGCTTGAAAGCTGATATTCGGAAAATAGGACTTCCAAGGCTTCGTACGGAGTCGGCTCATAAGGGTGGTAATGAATCGACTTTAAAAAGCCTTTCTGGCTGCCGACTGTCTTTATATTCAGCAAGGCGTCTTGATAGCGTTCCATATCCAAATGACATCTCTTCCTTTATTTCAGGCTCCGCGTCAAAAATGCTTTCGTCCGCTCATTGCGCGGGTTTGTGAAAATTTCTGATGGCAAGCCTGATTCGATGATTTCGCCGTTATCCATGAAAACAACCCGGTCGGCCACTTCGCGTGCAAAGCCCATTTCGTGCGTCACGACAATCATCGTCATACGCTCCTCGGCGAGCTTCTTCATCACCTGGAGCACCTCGCCTGTTAGTTCGGGATCGAGCGCGGAGGTCGGCTCATCAAAGAGAAGGATTTCCGGATCCATCATGAGAGCCCGGGCAATCGCTACCCGCTGTTTCTGTCCTCCCGACAGATTGGCCGGGTAGGCATTCAGATGGCTCGTGAGGCCGATTTTTGCAAGGAGTTCCCCTGTCCTGCTTCCCAATCCTTCCGAAGCTTCCTTCTTGACGAGTTTAGGCGCCAGTTCAAGGTTCTGTTTAACCGTGAGGTGAGGAAACAGGTTAAAATGCTGGAACACCATGCCCATTTTCGAGGCAATCCTTCTAGTTTCCTGCTGGCTCGGGTAATTCCCGTCCTTGACGAGGTATTCTCCCTCTATCGCAATACTGCCGCCCTCCACTTTCTCAAGCTGGACGAGGCTGCGGAGCATCGTGCTTTTGCCGGAACCGGAAGGCCCGATGACCGCAATGACTTCATTTTTATTTACTTGAAAGGAAATATCCTTCAATACTTCGACAGGGCCGAAAGACTTTTTCAGATTGTTTACTTCAATCATAGCCATTTTCCCCACCCCTTTCTATATAAATTTAAAGCGCCGCTCAACCCATTTAAAGAAAGCTGTCAAAACGAGTGTCATGGCCAGATAAATGATGCCTGCGACGAAAAATGGAGCAATTGTAAAATCCCTGTTCACGGCCGTCTGGGCAAAGTGCAGCAATTCAGGGACCGCTACCGCATATAGAAGTGCTGTGTCTTTCACAAGCGTGACCGATTCGTTCGCTACCGCCGGCAGGGCGATGCGGAACATTTGCGGCAGGATGACACGGACGGTTGTCTGCCATTTGTTCAGGCCAAGCACCTGCGAAGCCTCATATTGGCCTTTATCGATCGCCAGCAGGCCGCCCCGGAAAATCTCTGCAAAATAAGCCGCATAGTTCAGCACAAAGCCCAAAGAAGCCGCAACGAATCTGTCGAGCACCAAATATTCCCCGATAACGGGAATCATCGGCAGCCCAAAGCAGATGAACAGCAGCTGGAGCAAAAGCGGCGTTCCGCGCATCACATAAATATATCCCTGCGCCAGCCAGGACAGCGGCCTGAAGCTGCTTTTCACCGCCAGCGTCAGCAAAAAACCGAGCGGGATGGATGCGATGATGGCAATGAAAAAGAGCAGGATCGTCATTTTTGCGCCTTCAAGCATCGGTCCGCTGATGGAAATAATATAGTCGAGAGACATAGGAATTCCTCCGTAGGTAAAAGCGAAACAAAACAGGGTTCCAATAGGAACTCCTGTCCTGTTTATCGTTCAGCTATTATTTTAGTATCTTATCTTCCCCGAACCACTTGTTTGAAACTTCGGCGGCTTTGCCGTTCTCGTTCATTTTATCGAGGGCTTTTTGGAGCTTTTCAAGCAATTCTTCATTTCCTTTTTTCACGCCGATTCCGTATTGCTCGGGAGCGAGTGCTTCATCAAGGACTTTAAAGGTGCCTTCTTCTTTTGTCATGTAGTAATCAATGACCACTTCATCAATGACTACCGCATCAAGACGTCCGCTCTTCAGATCATTAAGCGCCATGACATTGTCGGCAAACTCTGTGACGTCTTTTACTTTGGATTTTACCGGGTTGGCATCAAGCGCGTCAGACGCTGAAGATAGTGATTGCAATCCGACTACCTTGCCTTCAAGATCTGCAAGCTTGCCAATTTTCGAATCAGCTAAAGTGACGACCACTTGGGCATTTTCAAGATATGGTTTTGTAAAAAGAACTTTCTTCTTCCGGTCATCGGTAATAGTGTAACCGTTCCAAATCAGGTCAATCCGTCCGCTGCTCAGTTCGGACTCTTTTGTTTTCCAGTCGATTGGCTGGAATTTTGCCTTCATGCCCATTTGCTCTGCTGCCGCTTTCGCATAATCAATATCGAAGCCGACTAATTTGTTGTTTTCATCACGGAAACCCATCGGCGCAAATTTATCATCAATTCCAATGACGAGTGTATCGCCTTTCCCCTTGCCGGAAGTCGAGCTGCCCGAACATCCAGTCAGTACCATAAACAGTGCAGAAATTAAAAAGACTACCATCCCAAGACGTTTCATCAATCTTACCACCCTTTTGTTAGTTTTATTTTTGTTAAAACGCTTTAGTGCGTTACCATATTATCACACTATCAGATTATAACACTAAAATTTTAATTGAACAACCATCTTTTTTATATAGGTTGAAATAAAGATTGGCATTTAAACTGATAAGGGGTGGCTGATTTCCGCTCCGGGCATTTCGCTTTCCGCGGGGCACCAGTGGAGCCTCCTCGGCGTTACCGCCTGTGGGGTCTCCACATGCTGCTACGTCCCGCAGGAGTCTACATGCCTGAGCTCCAATCAACCAGCTATTCTTATTTAATGGAGTCATAATTTTGTTTAACCTATATATTTTTCAATAAATTACCAAAAAAGCAGTTCCCGCAGAAAATACGGGAACTGCCATTTTAATTTAGCTTGCGCTTTTTGCGCTGCCGCCAAATTGGCTATTATACAGATCAGCATAAAAGCCGCCTTTTTCAAGTAATTCTTCATGTCTGCCCTGTTCGATGACTGACCCATGATTCATGACAAGGATCAGGTCAGCATTCCGGATAGTGGAAAGCCTGTGGGCGATGACAAAGCTGGTACGCCCTTTCATCAAGTGATCCATCGCTTTCTGGATTTGGGCTTCTGTCCGTGTATCGACACTGCTCGTCGCTTCATCCAAAATCAAAATATCAGGATCAGCCAGGACTGCCCGGGCAATTGTCAGCAGCTGCCTTTGTCCCTGGGAAATATTCGACGCTTCTTCGTTCAGGATTGTGTCATAGCCGTCAGGAAGCGTCCGGATGAAGTGGTCCGCATTCGCGGCCTTCGCGGCATCAATGATTTCCGTTTCCGTCGCCCCTTCCTTTCCGTAGGCAATATTATCCCTGATGGTACTATTGAACAGCCATGTATCCTGAAGGACCATCCCGAACAGGCTTCTGAGATTGCTCCGCTTCAAGCTGGCGATATTGACACCGTCGATAAGGATTTCACCTGAATTGACCTCATAGAAACGCATCAATAAATTGATCAGCGTGGTTTTGCCGGCGCCCGTCGGCCCGACTATCGCCACTTTCTGGCCCGGTTTGGCTTTGATATTCATATTTTCTATTAACATTTCATTCTCTTTATAGCCGAAGGAAACGTTGCGGAATTCAACTTCCCCTTCCGCATCGAGCAGTTCAAGAGCATTTGATGCTTCGGGAACTTCCTCGGTTTCGTCGAGAATTTCAAAGACACGCTCCGCACTGGCAATGGTCGACTGGATAATGTTCGCAATCTGGGCTGTCTGGGCTACCGGCTGGGAGAACTGCCTTGCATATTGGATAAACGCCTGAATATCACCGATTTCTATCGTCTTTTTCATGACGAGGATGCCGCCGACTGCCGAGACAAGCACATAGCCGATGTTGTTGATAAATGACATGATCGGCATGATCATGCCCGAAACAAACTGGGCTTTCCACGCGGACTCATAAAGCTCTTCGTTAATCTTTTCAAACTTCTCCTGCGATTTCTGTTCATGGCCGAATACTTTCGTAATCTTATGGCCGGTGTACATTTCTTCCACATGCCCATTCAGCATGCCAAGCGACTTTTGCTGTCCCATAAAGTATTGCTGTGATTTCTTGGCGATTTTGGCGATACCGGCCACACTGAGCGGCAGGGTCGCGACAACAATCAGGGTCATCAGCGGGCTGATGGTAAGCATCATGATAATGACGCCAATAATCGTCACAAAAGAAGTGATTGCCTGGGTCAGGCTTTGCTGGAGGGTTGAACTGATATTGTCGACGTCATTAATGGCGCGGCTCAGTACTTCCCCGTGTGTCCGTGAATCGAAATACTTCAGCGGCAGGCGGTTAAGTTTCGCTTCGACTTCCTTCCTCAGGCTATACACTGTTTTTTGCGCCACTCCGGCCATAATATACTGCATCAGATAGGCGAAGGCGGCACTGATCACATACAGGCCAATCAGGATCAGGATGATGTGTCCGATATATTCGAAATCTATCTCAGCTCCCGGCACACGGTTCCTTTTCATCATCAGGCCTTCAAAAAGCTTCGTTGTCGCCTTCCCCATGATTTTCGGGCTGACGATTGAAAAAATCGTACTGATGATGGCTGTGAGAAGTACGGCCAGGAGTTGGAATTTAAACGGCTTCAAATAGCCCATCAATCTCTTTAATGTCCCCTTGAAGTCCTTTGCCTTCTGGACTGGCATGCCCATCCCGCCGGGGCCGAATCCACCTCGGGGTCCGGGGCCGTGCTTCTGATTTTGTCGTTCGTTGCTCATCAGGCAATCTCCTCCTCGGAAAGCTGCGACATGACAATCTCCCGGTAAATCTTGTTTGTCTCCAGCAGTTCTTTATGTTTGCCGATGCCAGCGATTTCGCCCTCATCAAGGACAATGATCTGGTCAGCATCCATGATCGTGCTCACCCGCTGGGCAACAATTAGCACCGAAGAGTCTTTTGTCTCATTTTTCAATGCCTCTCTCAGCTTCGAATCCGTTTTAAAATCAAGGGCTGAAAAACTGTCATCAAACACATAGATTTCAGGTCTTCTGACAAGAGCCCTGGCTATCGCCAGCCTTTGCTTTTGTCCGCCGGAAACATTTGTCCCGCCCTGGGAAATGACAGAATCATAGCCATCCGGCATCTCTTCAATAAAATCCTCCGCCTGGGCAATCTTGGCCGCATAGCGGATTTCCTCATCGGTGGCGTCTTCTTTCCCGAAGCGGATATTTTCGGCAATCGTTCCCGAGAACAGGACAGCCTGCTGTGGAACAAAGCCAATGCGGCTCCTGGCGTCTTCCTGCTTCATCTCACGGATATCAACACCATCAATGAGAATCTGGCCGGTTTCGATATCATAAAATCGCGGCAGCAAATTGACGAGGGTCGACTTGCCGGAACCAGTCCCGCCTATGACCGCCGTCGTCTCACCCGGCCTCATTGTAAATGAAATATTCGACAAGACCGGGAGTTCGGCGCCAGGGTAACGGAAAGTTACGTCCTTGAACTCGACGAGCCCCCGTCCGGCCATTGGCTCCATCGGCCTTTCCGGATCGCTTATATCCGCTGTCAGTCCAAGAACTTCACTTATACGGCCCGCCGAAACGGAGGCGCGCGGAATCATCACGAACATCATCGAAACCATGATAAGCGAGAACATGATTTGCATCGCATATTGAATGAAGGCCATCAAATCTCCGACCTGCATATGGCCGTTATCAATGCGGATACCGCCGAACCAGATAATCGCCACGGTCGTCAAGTTAAGGAGAATCATCATAATGGGCATGAGTGAGGCCATCAGCTTGTTCACTTTAATGGCTGTTTCCGTTAAATCGAGATTCGCCACATCAAAGCGTTTTTTCTCATGTTCAATCCTGTTAAAAGCACGAACAACACGGATGCCTGTCAGGTTCTCCCTCAAGACCCGGTTTAAATTATCAAGCTTTTTCTGCATCGCTTTGAATAAAGGCAGCCCTTTTTTGGCAAGAATCGCTATGGCCAAAACAAGAATTGGCAAGGAAACGGCCAGCACAAGTGTCAGTTTCGCATCTTTAGAAACGGCCATGATAATCCCGCCAATGCACATCATCGGCGCCATGACCATCATTCGAAGCATCATGACCAGCACTTGCTGGACTTGGGTGATGTCATTGGTCGTCCGGGTAATGAGCGAGGACGTACCGATCTGGTCGAATTCATGCAGCGAAAAGCCGCTGACATGTGAAAATACTTTACTTCGCAAATTCCTACCGAATCCAGACGCGATTCTGGCCGAGTAATAGCTTGCAGCGATGGAACATGCCATTCCGCCCGCGGCGACAAGCAGCATGTAGCCGCCTATTTTCCAAATGTACGCCGAATCCCCATTCACGACGCCCTTATCAACTATATCGGCCATTAATGTCGGCAGATAAAGCTCGGCTAACGATTGAAGAAAGACGAGAACAAGGACGGCGGCTGTTGTGATTGCGAAAGGTTTTAAATATCTCATTAATTTTCTCATGTATATACCTTCTTTCTTACTTACGGTCTAAGAAATACTCATTTACTTTCGTCAATAGTTCAGCAAGCTTTAGGCTGTCTTCCTCACCAAGATGGTCAATGAGTCCGAGGAATTTCTCACGGAATGCCTTTCTTGCCTGGTCGGTTACTTCCAATCCCTTTTCAGTCAGTCTGATTTTTACAGCTCGCCTGTCATCCGGGTCGATTGTCCGTTCCACAAAACCGTCCTTTTCCAGGACATTTATAAGCTGCGTGACAGTTGGAGGGGTAACATGGAGTTTCTGGCTAATTTCTGAAACTTTCATTACGCCATTCCCTTCACTCATCCCCTGCTTGATCACAGCCATCATTTTGAACTCACTCGGGTTAAAGCCGGCAATCTTCTTCGTATGCCAGCCAGTTTTCCTGAACTGCATGAATGTATTAATTAGCTTTTGCGCAGTTTCACTGTCGAATTGAGCCAAATTCCCCACCTCAGCAAAATTAGTTAGGTTACTTAAATATTAGCGTGGTTAAGTATACTCCGATTTTCTTTTCATGTCACGTAGAAAATTTATTTTTTTTGCAAAAAAATAGCCGCATCCCGGGGGGGGATGGGCTGTGTCTTCTTTGCAACTGTTAATCATCTTTTTTCCTGTTATTGATTTTCCCGGCCAATTCTTCAGACACTTCTGCCATGTATGCCGGTCTGTAGGTGTTCGATTTTCCTCTGGGCCGGGTCTTCATTTTTACTGCAAAGTACACGACTGAATAAAACGCTACCATGGCAAGACCGGCGATCAGGCCTGTTCCCTGCCCGGGAATGAGGGGCATGCTTAGCAAGATGACGATAATGCCAATGAGCGCAATCCACGAAGCGTGCGGAAAGCCGGGCATCTGGCAATTGCCTTCAGGCGGGCAGCCGTGCTTTTTGCGAAAACGGATGTGGCTGGCAATGATGGCCGCATACGTAAACAGCAGCGCGAAGCCTCCCGTCGTAATCAGGACGAGATAGACCCTGGGGAATAAAAGGCCAAAGCCCAGGCCCGCGAGCATGGCGACTCCCGAAAACAAGATTCCCCTGTATGGGACATCCCTTTCATCCTTCAGCCATAGTGGTGCATGGCCTTCGGCGACAAGGGAACGGATCATTCTGCCAAGCCCGAAAATAGCAGCAAGCATAGCGGAAAGGATCGCGGAGATTAACACGAAGTTGATCGCGGAGCCGGCCCAGCCAATCCCCCACCTGTCAAGGGAAGCGACCATCGGACTTACATTTTCATTCAAAGTCGCTGTCGGAATGAGCGGCAGCAGGACAATTGCGTATAAGATATAAAGGCCTGACAGTCCAAGAACGGTATTCCGGATTGCTTTTGGGATTGTTTTCACCGGATTTTCCGCCTCGGAAGCGGCCAGCCCGATAATCTCAAAACCCGCATACGCGAATACGACAAGCAGCATGCTTCCCGCAATCCCCTTAATTCCGCCAGGCATCAACGGCTCGTTCGCAAGCTCGCCTACCCCAATGGGAGCAACATCAGGAAGGAACCCTGTAATTAAGACCATCGCCGTCAAAATAAAGAACACGATCGCCAACAGTTTTACCGCTGCGAGTCCGCTCTCCAGTTTGCCAAGCTTATCCGCACCGAGGAGGTTCAGTAATGTGACCCCTATGATGATGCAAGTTCCAAGAACCGCAATCGAAACGTTCGGATACCATTCACGGACCAGGATGGAAATGGCGGCCGCTTCACTCGACATCGACAAAACCGTTCCCGTCCAATAAAGCCAGCCGACGACGAAGCCAGTGCCAGGCCCAAGCTCTCTGGCCGCGAATGTGCTGAAAGAGCCGGCGGTGGGATCCGCGACTGTCATTTCAGACAATGAATAGAGAATAAAATAAATGAGAACGCCGCCCAATATGTAGGAAAGTAAAATCGAGGGGCCGGCTGCCTGAATCGCGACTGACGAGCCGAGGAAAAAGGAACCCCCGATGACACTCCCAAGCGCCATCATTGTTAAATGCCCCGCTGAAAGTCCTTTTTTTGTTTTCTCCATCCTATAGCCCCCGGAACAGAATTTACACACAGGAATAGTATGGCTCCGGGGGAGGGGAAAGATTCCATCAGCATTTCCACATTTCTTATACCAGCTTTTTAAAAAGTCCCGTGGAGCTTAGCAGCTCAACGGGACTTTCAAATTTTTTTACCGAAACTACATTGCCAATGCAGTTGCTTCTGCCAATTCTTTTTCTAGTTCGTTCTCGTGTTTTTCTTTTTCATTAAGTGACCACCCGAGCTTTTCTCCCATATAATCTATAACTGTTTGTTTGTATTTCATGACTGAATCTATGTTGAAGAGAAGATCTCCTGTCCTTCTGAAATAAAAATCAACAGGGGTAGCAATCATTTCATACTGAATTCCATAAATCAGTTTAGAAAAGAGCGGCAGAGGCAGCCCTAGCCTCTCGGCTTCCAGCCGATGGCTATTCAGCAAATCAAAGACAATATCTACATTAGAACCGTAGAAAAGGGCTAAATGCCTTGCATCCTCAGCGGCAAGGCCAAGTTCTTTCCCTTTATCGATTTTTGAATTGACAAATGGAGCGAAATTATCTGAACCTCCGAAGTCACCTCCTGAAATAGGCAGATGCTTCGTTTGGCAAGATTTAAAGCTTCTCCCGCCTTCTTCATGTCGAAGTTTTTCTGCAATCAAGTCAACAATCGTTTCCGCCATTTTACGGTATCCAGTTAGCTTCCCTCCCGCTATCGTGATAAGGCCTGAAGGCGATTCCCAAATCTCATCTTTCCTAGAAATTTCCGAAGGGTTCTTGCCTTCTTCATGGATAAGCGGCCGGATACCAGCCCAGCTTGATTCGATATCCTTTTTCGTTGCTTTTACTTCCGGGAACATAAAATTTACTTGCTCAATCAGATAATCATAATCCGCATCGGTCATTATCGGATTGGACATATCTTCATGATAGAAGGTGTCAGTTGTTCCAATATAGGTTTTTCCGTCCCGTGGTATGGCAAAAATCATCCTTTTGTCTTTCGTATCAAAATATACCGCCTGCTTTAAAGGAAATCTTGATGAGTCAATAACAATATGGACCCCTTTGGACAGAATCAGAGTTTTCCCCTTCTTGGAACCATCCTTTTCACGAATGGTATCTACCCACGGTCCAGCTGCATTTATGACTTTTTTTGCTTTTACCTTGTAGGTTTCACCAGTCAACTGATCTTCTACCTGGACTCCTGTAATACGGCCTTTGTCTGTAACAAGATCGACCACTTTTGTATAATTTAGTGCTGTTGCACCCTTTTCGATTGCCGCTTTAAGCACTTCAATAGTAAGTCTTGCATCATCTGTCCGATATTCAACATAATATCCCCCGCCCTTAAGCCCATGCTTTTTTATAAGGGGCTCTTTAGCCAAGGTTTGCTCTTTTGATAACATTGTTCTTCTTTCCTTTTTCTTTACCCCTGCCAAAAAGTCATAGACAAGAAGCCCAATAGAGGTAGTGAAACTTCCGAAAGTACCGCCCTTATGGAAAGGAAGCAGCATCCACTCAGGAGTCGTTACATGTGGGCCGTTTTCATAAACAATGGCCCTTTCCTTTCCTACTTCTGCTACAACTTTCACATCAAGTTGCTTTAAATACCTTAACCCTCCATGAACAAGCTTGGTGGAACGGCTGGATGTTCCTGCCGAGAAGTCTTGCATATCAACAAGTGCTGTCTTCAATCCTCTTGTTGTGGAATCCAAAGCTATACCGGCTCCTGTAATCCCTCCCCCAATTACAAGCAGGTCATAGACGGTCTCCTTCAATTTTGATTTAATATCCGGTCGATTCACATTCGATAACATTCTGTTTTCCTCCTTAGAACAGGAAAAGAGACCGCAAAGAGCATTACCACCATTTCTGGTAATGCTTTGCGGTCTCTCCAAATCTCCTGCCAGTTATTAACTTGTTTTCAGTATATCAAAAAACTTCAGGTTAAAAAGTGTCCAATTCGGAACTTTTATTTAAAAGCCATTGCTGCATTTACGGCTTTCTTCCACCCCACGTAAAGCTCTTCGCATTTTTCTAAAGCCATTTCAGGTTCAAAAGAATGGTTTATTGCCCATTGGGAGGCAATTTCCTCTTGGCTCTCCCAATAACCCACAGCAAGTCCGGCCAAGTACGCGGCTCCTAAAGCGGTTGTCTCATTAATGACCGGCCGCTCGACAGGGACATTAAGGATGTCACTTTGGAATTGCATCAGTAAATTATTCATGACCGCACCGCCATCAACGCGGAGTGTCTTGAGTTCAATACCGGAATCAGCTTCCATGGAAGAAAGTACATCTTTAGTCTGATAAGCAAGGGACTCAAGAGTAGCCCTTACGAAATGTTCTTTGCTGGTTCCTCTGGTAAGGCCAAAAACCGCACCTCTGACTTCACTGTCCCAATAAGGTGTACCAAGCCCTACAAAGGCGGGAACCACGTATACTCCATCAGTAGATTCCACCCTTTTGGCATATTCCTCGCTGTCCTTCGCATTTTTCAGCATTCTTAATCCATCACGGAGCCATTGGATGGCTGACCCAGCTACGAAAATGCTTCCTTCAAGTGCATATTCAACCTTGCCACCTAATCCCCACGCCAATGTTGTCAATAGGCCATTTTCTGATCTAACAGCCTTTTCTCCAGTGTTCATGAGCATGAAGCAGCCAGTTCCGTAAGTGTTTTTGGCCATTCCTGTTTCAAAACACGCCTGGCCAAACAATGCAGCCTGCTGGTCACCCGCAGCTCCCGCAATCGGGACTTCCTTGCCAAAAAAGTGATAATCGACCGTGTGAGCATATACTTCAGAGGATGGCCTTACTTCAGGAAGCATGGATTTTGGCACGTTCAAAATTTCAAGAAGTTCTTCGTCCCATTTAAGATTGTAAATATTGAACATAAGCGTTCTAGACGCATTGCTATAATCCGTTACATGGGCACGTCCTCCGGAGAGCTTCCATATAATCCATGTATCGATTGTACCAAAAAGCAATTTACCTTCATCCGCTTTCTTCCTGGCTCCTTCAACATTGTCAAGAATCCATTTAACCTTTGTTCCAGAGAAATAAGCATCAATCAGAAGACCTGTTTTTTCTCTGAATAAATCATTATAACCTTTTTCTTTCAATTCATCGCAGATTTCACTTGTTTGACGGGATTGCCAAACAATGGCGTTATAAACCGGAGTTCCAGTCTCTTTGTCCCAGACAACAGTCGTTTCTCGTTGGTTTGTTATCCCGATTCCAGCTATTTGCTCAGGTTTGATATTCGACTCTGAAAGGGCACTTGCGATAACGGCCAGAATTGATCCCCAAATTTCATTTGCATTGTGCTCTACCCAGCCCGGTTTTGGAAAGTGCTGTGTAAACTCTTTCTGAGCCACATGAACAATCTCACCAGCTTTATTAAAAATGATCGCCCTTGAACTTGTCGTTCCCTGATCTAATGATAAAATGAATTTTTCCATGAATTCCGCCCCCTTTAAATTGCTTTTGCCGGCTTGCCGCTTGTTCTGAATTTAGCTGTCTGTGTTTTGCTATAAACAAATGTTACCAAAAGTATACCTGCAACCAGCCCAAGTATCACCCATGAAACTCCATTGATTTTTTCCAAAAAGAAAAACTTATAAAAAACTGTTCCTAATGATCCACCTAGAAGCGGGCCAACGACTGGAATCCAAGCATACTTCCAATTAGAGCCCCCTTTACCCGGAATCGGAAGGAGAAAGTGGGCAATTCTCGGACCCAAGTCACGCGCAGGGTTGATTGCATAGCCTGTAGTTCCGCCAAGCGACATACCAATGGCAACGATCAGCATACCGACTACGATGGGGTTAAGCCCCTCAGTAAACTTATTTGCCCCAATAAACAAAAGTCCAAGCATAAGAATAAATGTTCCGAAAATCTCGCTGAATAAATTTGCAAAAGTATTTGGTATGGCCGGTCCTGTGGCAAAGACCCCTAATTTTGCCGCTGGGTCAGGGGTTTCCTTCCAATGCGGCAAATAATGCAAGAATACTAGCATTGCTCCCAAGATAGCTCCAACAACTTGAGCCGCCATATAGCCAGGGACATCTGCCCAAGGGAATGATCCATTAACCGCAAGCGCCAAAGTTACAGCAGGATTTAAATGCGCCCCGCTTATTGAACCAACTGCAAAAACCGCCATTGTCACCGCAAGCCCCCACGAAATTGTGATGACAATCCATCCTGCATTGTTGGAATACGACTTTTTCAAGGTGGATCCCGCTCCAATTCCAGCCCCGAATACAATTAGAATCATCGTTCCAACCAACTCTCCCATAAATGCTGACATTACCATTCTCCTTCCAGGAATATCGTTGTTTACAAGTTTAACTTGAAAAGAAAATGGGAGACCACACAGATTGCCCTTCGCAGGTCTATCTGTGTGATCTCCCAATCTCCATCACGTTTCTTAACTTGTAATTGAAGTATATTTGCCTATGAAAGCGCTGTCAATGACCCGCAATCCTTTTACTTGATTTTTTCTTGCAAATGTGTCTATTTGTTGAAATCCCGCCAAAGACTTTTATTTGACGTGGTTACCCCCGCCGCACCCGCTTCCAATGCAAGATCTATATCCTTACTTGTTCGAATGAACCCTCCAGCCAGCAAGGGTATATTGACTTTTTGTTTAACCTCTTTTATTAAATCCGGCATCGCACCGGGTAACACTTCAATAAAATCCGGCTTTGTTTTTTCTATCAATCGATAACTTTTTTCTAGAGCATGTGAATCTATTAAAAATATTCTTTGAATCGCATAAACGCCTTTTTGCTTTGCTTTGATAATTACACTTGGTTTTGTCGAAATTACTCCATATGGTTTGTATTCCTGACAAATAAACTCTGTAGAGTAATCATCGCTTTTTATCCCCTGAATCATATCAATATGGTAAAACATTTTTTTGCCATGTAATTCAGCCAGCCCGCGTACATGTTTTAACTGCGCTATATGCACTTCCAAAAATATACCTATTTCAAATGAGGAATGAAGAAAATGTTCAAAATCCTTCATATTAGTTAATGCAGGCAGGATCCTTTGCTTCATACTCCCTCCTTTCCGGGTAACATTTCCCTTAAGTATTAAACATTAATTCAGTGTTTACATCACTTTTCCTTTATAAGACGCTAACATATAACCACAAACTTTTATACCTTAATTTCCCTTTTATAGAAAAAATCCTCCAGGAAAACTCCTTGGAGGACATAATTCAGACAAATAGTTTTATTTACATCGCTACTTTTATTTTTCCATCGAGGACTGACATGAACTCTTCCCCGGTAATCGTTTCTTTTTCCAGCAGGAATTTCGTCAGTTCATGCAGCTTTTCTTTGTTTTCCTCAAGAATTTGGCTGGCTTTCTGGTGGCAGGACTTAATGATTTTCAAAACTTCGTCGTCAACTCTTGAGGCGGTTTCAGCCGAAACTAACATCGATGTATCTCCGCCCAGGTAAGGGTTATTGACCGTTTCCAGCGCCATCATGTCGAATTCCTCGCTCATCCCATATCGAGTGACCATCGCTCGGGCAATCTTTGTTGCCTGTTCAATATCATTTGAGGCGCCCGATGTGATCGAATTGAAAATCAGCTCCTCAGCCGCACGGCCGCCCATGAATGTCGTAATTTTATCAAGGGCTTGTTCCTTGCTCATTAGAACCTGCTCGCCCTTTTCAACCTGCATTGTATAGCCCAACGCGCCTGACGTCCTTGGGATAATCGTGATTTTATGGACCGGTGCGGAGTGGCTTTGCTTGGCCGCGACTAGCGCGTGGCCGATTTCATGATAGGAAATGATCAGCTTGTCCTTCATTGAGATGACTGCATTTTTGCGCTGATACCCCGCGATGACGACCTCAACGGATTCTTCCAGGTCACTCTGGTTTACTTCTTTCCGGCCTAGCCTTACCGCACGGAGGGCCGCCTCATTGATAATGTTGGCGAGGTCCGCTCCGGAAGCCCCGGCTGTTGCTCTTGCAATTGCATTATAATCTGTATCGCTGGCGAGCTTAACTTTTTTGCCATGGACTTGAAGGATCGCTTCACGGCCGGCAAGGTCAGGAAGTTCAACCGGAACGCGCCTGTCGAACCGGCCTGGTCGCAGCAATGCTTTATCGAGCGTTTCCGGACGGTTTGTCGCAGCAAGGATAACAACGCCCTTGTCCGCTTCGAACCCATCCATCTCGGTCAAAAGCTGATTCAGTGTCTGCTCGCGCTCATCGTTTCCGCCGATACCGCCGCCAGAATTGCGGCTTTTCCCGATCGTGTCGATTTCGTCGATAAACACGATGCATGGCGCTTTTGCCTGGGCCTGCTTAAACAAGTCACGAACCCTCGCAGCGCCCATCCCGACGAACATTTCAACAAATTCTGAACCAGAAATGGAGAAGAAAGGTACTTTCGATTCCCCGGCGACCGCTTTTGCCAAAAGGGTTTTCCCGGTTCCTGGAGGTCCGACGAGCAAGGCGCCCTTCGGTATGTTCGCGCCAATCTCCTTGTACTTTTTCGGATTTTCCAAAAAGTCGACGATTTCCTGGAGCGCTTCCTTTGCTTCCTCCTGGCCGGCCACATCGGCAAATGAAATACCGGTTTCTGCTTCGACATACACTTTGGCATTGCTTTTACCAAACATCATTGTGTTCGACCCGCCGCCCATCTTGCCCTGCATTTTACGGACGAGGAACTGGCTAAGCCCGATAAAAATCGCAAATGGCAAAATCCAGGTCAACAGGAATCCCATCAACGGCGAAGCTTGCTTCGGTATAACCTGGTTGAATTCGGCCTTCGCGTCATATAGACGGTTCACCAGTTCAGGATCATCGACACGGCCTGTTACATAAGTCTTTTCGTCATGTTTCAGCGTGTACCCAATTTCCTTATCCTGCAGTTCAACGCTCTTCACTTTTCCCTGGTCGATTTGCGTGAGGAAAGTGCCGTAATCAACATGCTTTACTTTTTGTTCCCTTATCATCGGAAAGATGAACGTATTGAGGAGGAGCACGATGATGACAGATGTGAGTATATAATTAACCAACGGTTTCTTTGGACCTTTTTTAACCTTCATATTGTTTGGCTCCTATCAATATATTTTTTCGCGGCAACGGCACCAGTTGGAACAGCCGGTTAATTTTTCTGATTGGCTGCTTCAAGCAGTTCATGTAGCTTTTTTAAGCCGCGGATGATTTCTTCAAATGCCTCTTCCTCTTTTTCCTCGAGCGAGGCCGAGATCCGGTTTATCAAAACCTGATCAACTTCCTCTACAGCCTGGTTTCCATTTGGTGAAAGGATGACCTTTACTACCCGCTCGTCCCCCTGGTCCCTGACTCGTTCTAAAAAACCCTTGCCTTCGAGCTTCTTGCACATTGTCGAAACATTTGCCTGGGCAAGGTTGAGCCGGCTGGCCAGACTACCAATTGTATGGTATTTCTGTTGCTTAATTTCAACTAAAATCCTGATTTGCAGCATCGTCAGCCCGTGTTGTTCACAGACGGAGTTTACGAGAATGCTCGTATGGTCACTGATTTTCCTTGAGTAATCCCAAAACAAGGTTTTAAATTCGTTTACATTCATGATTCTCCTCCGTTAGTTATAACTAATAATATATATGGTTAATATATAATATACATTATACTATTTTTCGCCTAAAAATCCACTGGGAAGCATTCCCTCAATACTTTAAACCGCTATTCAACTAGCAAAAAAACCGCAGGTCTTTGTTCCCGATTTTCTTGTTCGTTTATGAAACTTTCTGACTATTTTCGCATATTATTCAAACCGTTTATTCCTTCTGTTCGTTTCCTTTAATAGCACCAGTAAAAATTTTGTCTGTATTGGAGGAATAACCATGAAAAAGACTGTTTTACTTTCGGCTTTACTGCTCTTTGCCATCATGGCAGCAGGATTGACGGCTTACGCAAATTTGGACCGGAAATCCGTGTCCCAAGCCGCGCCAGCTTCCAGCCAAGATTATCATGTCCTCCGTGTTTACGGACCAGGCGGGCCACTTGGGCCAATCAAGGAAGCAGCTGAACGATTTTCAGCCGAAACAGGAATCAAAGTGGAAGTAACAGCTGGACCGGAGGGCAATTGGATTGGACAGGCAAAGCATGACGCCGATATTATTTTCGGCGGCTCCGAGTATATGCTGCAGGATTTTATCTTTAAGCATCCCAATCTAGTCGATACCAAATCACGTACGGAGCTTTACCCCCGCGCGGCTGGAATTTTGGTAAGGAAGGGAAATCCCAAGAAAATTGAAAACCTCGAAGATTTGACGAAAAACGGAGTAAAAATCATTGACGTAAACGGAGCAGGACAGCTTGGCCTTTGGGAAGATTTGGCGGGCAGAAAAGGACTGATTGAAGGAATATCAAAAAATATTACTCTCTCAGTAAAATCCAGTGCTGAAGCCATTGAACAATGGAAAGCAAATTCTGCCGCGGACGCCTGGATTACTTATGAATCATGGCATTACAGGCTTAAGGATATCACCGATCTCGTCGAACTGCCCGAGGAAGACAAACTCTATCGCGGGACGCCTATCGCGCTGACGAAAATAACCGACCAGAAAAAAGATGCCCAGCAGTTTATCGACTATTTAAAAACCGAAGAAGGCCACAAAATCTTTCAAAAATGGGGTTGGAAGTAAAATATAGACTAGTAAAAGGTAAGTGTTGATTTTCAATAAAGTTGATTGGAACGGAGGGGACTGACTCCGGCGGGATAAAGCAGCACGTGGAGACCCCTCGAAAAGCGGAAGCGCCTTGGTCAGCCCCGACCAGCGCTGGAGGGCCAGAAGGGGAAGTCGTTCTTTGACTTCACATTCGGGACCGAAGCGACCTCGAGGGGCTAGGCGCTGCAGCTGGACAAACAGGCGTCTAAGACGCCGAGGAGGCTCCACGGTCTGCCCCGCGGAAAGCATGTCCCCGGAGTGGAAATCAGCAAACAAGGATAATAGTGCCAAAATCTAATAAATCAGGAGGAATCAACATGAAAAAAGGTATTTTTATCACCACATTACTTTTAATTATCTTGGCATTGAGCGCCTGTGGACAAAGCAATGATGAAAAGGCGGAAACAAATAAACCCGATACAGCCCAGACGGATAGCAATCAATCAGAACAAGCTTCCAGTGACAGCCTCCAGGTATTGGAGGATGAAAAAGCCGGTAAGTATCTGGCGGATTCAGAGGGAAAGACATTGTATTACTTTAAAAAGGACGAAGAGGGAAAAAGCAACTGCAGCGGGGACTGTCTGGCTAACTGGCCGATATTCAACGAGGAAAACTTCGAAGCTCCTGAAGGCTTTGACAAAAAGGATTTCGACACGATTACAAGGGAAGACAACGGAGAGAAGCAGGTCACCTATAAAGGATATCCTCTTTATTATTTTGCAAAGGACGCGCAAAAAGGCGATGTCAACGGACAAGGGGTTAAAGATGTATGGTATGTCGTCAACAGTGACACTAAATTCGAATAAACATGCCCAGGGAACGGCCGGACGCGGCCGTTCCCATCTTAACTTTAATAGATAGTATAATGGCAATATATCTTTATCAATAGCAGGGAGTGCCACATGAGAGAAAAACATGATGCGGAATTAATGAGATTGGTAAAAGAAAAACATGGCCACGCATTGGAAGAGCTTTATGACCGATATATAAAGCTGGTTTACAGCTTCGTTATGAAATTTTGCAATGGGAATGAGGAAATGGCCAAGGAGATCATCCAATTGGTCTTTTTGAGGCTGTGGACGACAAACAGCCAATACGACCCTGCTCAAGGCAGTTTCATAAACTGGCTTCTCACCATCACCCGCAACATTTGCATAGATTACCTCCGAAAAGAAAAGATGCATATGCAGCATCAGCAAGAGGAACCAGAGGAAATCGCTGATCCTGCCAATCCAATCGAGGAACGAGTGGAAACAAATGAACTTACAGTGGCCAAAAACAAATTAACAGGAGCTCAAAGAAAATTAATCGATTTGCTTTATTGGAAAGGGTATTCCCTTTCAGAAATTGCAAAACTGGAAAAGGAACCGCTCGGCACGATTAAAAGCAGGCTTCATCAGGCTCTAAAAGGATTAAGGAAGCATCTGGAACTGGAGGATATACAATGAGAAGGGAATGTGATTATCTAATCCAATATATAGCAAATGAGCTCAAGGAGAGCGACCACATGGCATTTGAATCACATATGAAGAATTGTGCCAGGTGCAAGGAAGAATATAACGAATTAATTCAGGCCTGGCATGCTTTGCCGTTTGACTATACTGAAATCGAGGCGCCTGAATCTCTAAAAGACGAGGTGCTTGGATTCGTTTTTAACCGTGAGACGGAAGGAAATACGAAAGGACTACGAGTTGGGCTAAGCAAGTTTGCCATGATGCTCAAAAGCCAGTTCACCCCTGTTTCCACCTGTATTGTGGCCATGTTGCTGATCACAAATATCGGACTTGGAATCATGTATGGACAGAATCTCGACCGCCAGGGCAAAAATATGCCGATAGAAATAGTGGCCTCCATCCCAATAAAAGCTGTCGATCAAAGCACACCTGCCACAAATGGCGTCGCCTATATTTCCCAGAAGGGATCCACGAAAAACCTCGTGGTCCAAGTTAATGGGTTACCCGGTGTCGAAGGTTCACAGGTATACCAGGTTTGGCTGCTGAAAAACGGCGTAAGGGAAAATGGCGGGATATTCAAGCCGGACGAAAACGGATCCGGCATACTGACTTACCATCTCGCCGAAGGACAGTCATTTGACCAAATCGGCATCACCGTTGAACCCGATGCCAACAGCAGCCAGCCCAGAGGCGAAAAAATTGCCGGCACCTGAATAGCAAATCTGCATGGATTACATCATGGACAAGAAAAAAGCCTGTATCAAAGATTACTAAGTAATCGAAGATACAGGCTTTTTTTCAGGCAACTCCTGCCTATTTCCTATGCATCTTAAACTCCAGGAACAGCTGATTGTAGTACGCTAAATTACGCTGGCCGAGGTTTTTATAGACTTCGAGCTTTTTCGTCAGTTCCTCGGACGGATAGAAGCGCTCGTCTTCGGTCATTTCTTCCGGCATGAAATTCAACGCTTCTTTATTCGGCGTTGAGTAACAGACCCATTCTGTATTTTGGGCGGCAATTTCCGGATCGAGCATAAAGTTGATGAACTGATGCGCGGCTTCCGTATTTTTCGCGGTTTTCGGAATGACCATGTTATCGAACCATAAATTCGAGCCTTCAATCGGCACAACATAATCGAGATCTTCATTTTCTGACATGATATCAGCCGCGTCGCCTGACCAGACAAGGCCGATGGAGGCTTCCTCATTCGCCATCAGCATTTTGATTTCATCGCCGACAATTGCTTTAATATTCGGCGTCAGCGTATCAAGTTTCTTTTTTGCCTCGCGCAAATGGCTTTTATTCGTATCATTCAGCGAGTAGCCTAGGCTGTTCAGACCCATCCCGATGACTTCGCGGGCGCCATCAACCATCAAAATTTCATTTTTCAAATCTGGATCCCAAAGATCATTCCAGCCTGTGATTTCTTTATTATGGAGCATTTTCGGGTTATAGACGATCCCGACTGTCCCCCAGAAATACGGGACGGAATATTTATTTTCAGGGTCGAACGGCAAATCCATAAAACGCGGATCGATATTTTTCAGATTCGGGAGTTTTGAATGATCAAGAGGAAGGAGCAGCTTCTCCTGGCGCATCTTATCAATCATGTATTCCGATGGAACCGCGATATCGTAGCCGGTCCCGCCCTGCTTGATCTTTGTCATCATCGCTTCATTGGAATCGAAGGTCTCATAGACGACGCTGATGCCCGTTTCCTTTTCAAAACGCTTGATGAGATCCGGATCAATATAATCTCCCCAGTTGTAAACCGTCAATGTACTACTGCCGGAATAGCCTTTTGTATCATTCAATTTTGCAATAATCCCGAGCAGTACGGCCGAGGCAAGAACGATGGTGAGAAACAGTCGCATAAGCTGCTTCATTTTCTAACCCCCATTCCGGCAGGTTTCTGGCGTTGTGTAATAAAGTAATATACAACGACAAGAATGGTTGTGAACAGGAACAGCAGTGTCGACAGGGCATTGATATTCAGGGAAACACCGCGTCGAGCCAATGAGTAAATCTCAACTGACAGCGTGCTGAAGCCATTCCCGGTGACAAAGAAAGTCACCGCGAAATCATCTAGTGAATACGTCAGCGCCATGAAAAAGCCTGCCATGATCCCTGGCGTCAAATACGGCAAAATAACCTTTGTCAACACGTCCCAGCTGTTCGCTCCAAGGTCCCTTGCGACGTCGACTAATGTAGGGCTCATTTCCGATAATTTCGGGAGCACCATCAGAACGACAATCGGGACACTGAATGCGATATGCGACAGAAGGACCGAGTAAAACCCAAGCTTATAGCCTGAAACGGTAAACAAAATCAGGAATGACGCACCGATGATGACATCGGGGCTGACAATCAGGACATTGTTCAACGACAGAATCGTATTTTTCGACGTCCTTTTTCGCATCGAGTGGATGCCCAGCGCGCCAATCACGCCGATAATCGTCGCGATCAATGCCGACAGCAGCGCGACAACGAGTGTATTCAGAACGATAATCAACAGTCTCGTATCATGGAAAAGCTCTTTGTACCAATCGAGGGTAAAGCTTTCAAAATCGAACATCTTCCCGCCGCTGTTGAACGAGTAAAAAATCAGGAAGAAGATCGGTGAATATAAAATAAAGAAAACGAGTATCAAAAACAGTTTTGAAACAGGGGATAATTTTTTATCCACGCAGCACACCCCGCTTCCGGATTCCAGTCAGCGCCATAATAATGAACATCGCCAGAATCAAAAATACCGCGATCGTCGAGCCCATTCCCCAGTCCTGGGTGACGAGGAAGTTCTGCTCAATCGCTGTTCCAAGCGTGATGACCCTGTTGCCGGCGATCAACCTTGTCAGCATGAACAGGGAAAGCGCCGGGATGAAGACAACCTGACAGCCCGATTTTACCCCTTCAATCGTAAGCGGAAAAATCACACGGCTGAACGTTGTCCACTTAGATGCGCCTAAGTCATTGGCGGCATCAATTAACGCCGGGTTCAATTCATTCAGTGAGTTAAAGATTGGCAAAATCATAAACGGAATGAAAATATAGACCGAGACGAACACAAAGCTAAAATCGGTAAAGAGAATCTGCTTCGTCCCAATTCCAATCGCCTCAAGAAACTGGTTCGCGGCACCGTAAGTTCCGAAAATACCGAGGAACGCGTATGCCTTGAGGAGAAGGTTGATCCAGGACGGAACGATGATCAGCAGCAGCCAAAGCTGTTTATGCTTCGTTTTGGTCAAAAGCATCGCAGTCGGGTAGGCGACTAGCAAGGAAAACAGCGTAATCAGAAACGCATACCAGAAAGAACTGAACACCATCTTCATATAAACAGGCGTAAAGAACTTATGGTAGTTCTCAAGAGAAAACTGCCCATCAATATTCAAAAATGAGTAATAGACGACGAGCAAAATTGGCGCGATGACAAAGAAAATCATCCAGAGCGTGTATGGGAGCATGTATAACTGGCGGGTCAGATTCCGGTTCATTCGCCGTCCCCGTCCTTATAAGACTCAAGGCGCCGGTCAAACTCTTCCTCAGTCTCGCCAAGGCGCATGACGTGGATGGCCTCCGGCTCGAAGTACAGTCCGATTTGATCACCAACGGCCGCTTTTTTCGTTGAATGGACGAGCCACTCGTTCCCATCCTTGTCATAGCAGCTCAGCTCATAGTGAACGCCGCGGAAAAGCTGCGAATCAACCTGGACCTGAAGTTTTCCTTTTTCAAGCGAAGTGATTTCCAAATCCTCCGGGCGGATGACGATCTCAACCGGTTCATTCGGGTTGAAGCCCTGGTCGACACACTCAAATTTCTTGCCGGTGAATTCAACCAGATAGTCCTCAATCATTGTCCCGTTCACTATATTCGATTCTCCGATGAAGTCAGCGACAAATTTATTGATTGGTTCATCGTAAATATCGGTTGGTGTTCCGCTCTGCTGGATTTTCCCTTCATTGATGACAAAGATTTCATCCGACATGGCTAGCGCTTCCTCCTGGTCATGCGTAACAAAGATGAACGTGATGCCAAGGCGGCGCTGCAATTCGCGCAATTCATACTGCATCTCCGTCCGCAGTTTCAAGTCGAGGGCTGATAGCGGCTCGTCAAGAAGGATAACCTCCGGCTCGTTGACAATCGCACGCGCAATCGCAACACGCTGCCGCTGCCCGCCGGACATTTCCGTGATTTCCCTGTTTTCATACCCCGCAAGGTTCACAAATTGCAAAGCTTCCTTTACTTTCGCTTTAATATCGGTTTCTTTCATTTTCTTGATCCGCAACCCGAAAGCAACATTTTCAAACACATTCAAGTGCGGGAACAAAGCATAATCCTGAAACACCGTATTCATCTGGCGCTTATTGGCCGGAAGATTATTGATCCTTTTTCCGTTAAAAAAAATATCCCCGGAGGTGGCTTCTGTAAAGCCGGCAATCAGCCGAAGGATCGTTGTCTTTCCACAACCAGACGGGCCAAGCAAAGTATAAAATTTACCCCGCTCGATTTCAAAACTGACATTGTCCAACACGGGACGATCGTTGTCATATTGCTTCGTTACATTGTCAAATTGAATAATCACTGAATTATTCATTGGCCGCCTCCTTTAACTTTCTTACTTTATTCGAAACCGATTTGGCCACCATCAACCAAATCATGAGGTTTTTCGACATTTACTACATTCGGAACAATTATACATGAGGGGGGGGAAAATTCAATCTTCTTTCTATTTTTTACAGTTTTTTTAAAACAAAGGCATTTCCTGCAAAAGAAAAGAGCCTTTTTGAAAACGGAAGGCTCTTAAACATTTCTATTAGTATATGTAAGGTTCGGGCGAGCGGTCCTAAAAGGACAACGCGAGGTAGCCCATATACAGGGCCATTCCCCAGACAATCAGCGCGGACGCCTGGTTCAGCCTTTTCAGGAAGCTCCCTTTCTTATCCAGCTCGCCTGCTTTTCTTCCTGCGAGCGCCAAAGAGAAAAACCAAATCCACGACACAATGATACAGGCCATGGCGAAAACCCACTTTTCAATTCCCGTATACACAAGCGACGCTGTCCCGATGACCCCGATCGTATCCAGAATGGCATGGGGATTCAGAAGCGAAACAGACGCGGCGAACACGATCTGCCTTTTGGCAGAAAAAAGCTCTTGCCGCGCATTGTTTACACTTTGAGCGGCCGATTTCCATATCGCCCACCCCATATAGGCGAGAAAAATAAAACCGACAAGGAATAGCAAATTCCTCAGCCATTCGAAATTCAGGACAATGACAGACACGCCGGCGACCGCCAGAGAAATTAACAGCGTGTCACAGATTCCCGCCGTCACAACCGCTGGGAATGCCCCCGAAAATCTTTTATGAACAGCCCCCTGGTTGAACACGAACACATTCTGTACCCCAAGCGGCAAAATAAGGCCAAACGCCAAAATCATCCCATGAACCAACGCTTCCATCCATTCCCCCGGCTTTCCATCCCACAAACTTTTGTTGTTAATCTATTATATTCCATCAAAAATAGCAACCTTTTGAAGTTCTCTCTTTTTCTTGGAAAATAAATGGAACGGTTCCATGTCGGAGAAGGTCTAACTAGTAGTCATTTGTTCTGGTCCGGACCAAACAAAAATATGCTACCATTTATTACATGTAGAGGGAGGTGTCCCATGTCCATTTTCAAAGCTTTTCACAGAAAGACAGATGAAGAGAAACCTTCCTTTGAAGACTTGATTAAAAAGGAACAGGCAAAGCTCTACCGCGTGGCCTATTCTTATGTAAAAAACGAGCAGGATGCCCTGGATATCGTCCAGGATGCAATAATAAAAGGCTATCGTTCTTTTGATAAGCTAAACGAAATAAACTACTTTTCGACATGGATGACGAGAATTTTAATTCATACTGCCCTAGACCATTTGCGAAAGGCAAAGGATGTTGTCTATTTGGAAGTCGACTGGTTTAATCCCGGTAATGACAAAGAAAACAACACTATTGTGGCAATGGATATAAAATTAATTTTTGAAAAATTAAAGCCCCAGCAAAAAACATTGCTGCTCCTGAGATTCTATCATGGCTATTCGATACCGGAAATTGCCGGAATAATGGACAAACCCGAAGGGACCATTAAATCGCAATTGCACCGGACACTGCAAATCGTCAAGGAGAAACTCGGGAATGGAGGGGATTCATATGGAAAAACTTCACCTAGATGTTAAGCGGATGGTTGACAGTATTCCTGTTCCGGAATATAAGCTTAACGCCACGGTCGAGGCTGCGATCGAAATTGGAAAAAACCAAAGAAAACGTTCTTTTATGAATAAGCAAAACGCATTAGCAAGCATTGCCGCAGTTTTTATCCTGGCAATTGGGACTCTTTTGATTTCATCTTATGACAGAAATTCATTAACTGGACAATCTGAGAAAATCATACCTTACGAAGATAGTATTTTTTACCAAGCCTCACTGGATGAAGGTTTAAAAAGAATGGCCATGGAGGGACGGACAAAAGACTTATTACTTGTTGCAGAGGATCAGGGGATTAAGGTCTTTTTGGAAAAGGGCTACCTCGATAACAAGCAATTGGCCCTTTCGTATCGCCTTGAGTTTGCAGAGAACGCAGACCTTAAAGCAAAAACATTGGAAAAGACTGATATCTCCACGATGCTCTTGGTCGATGGATTATCGAAAGGCCCCTCCGGCTACAGCGGTATGCCAACAAAGGATGTCATTGAAAAAGGGTGGGTCATGACATTTGATGCCACAAAGGGCATCCCCTCCAACCCCGAGCTCGAGCTTCGTATCGATTCCATTAATGGGATACAGGGAAATTGGGATTTCAAATTTAAGTTAAAAAAGGAAGAGGAGTATATCGCTGTCTCCGACACCCCTGAAAAAAACGACAAAAACGGCAATTCTTTTTCCGTCAACCATGCGGAATTAACTCCTACGAATTTACAGCTCCGCACTACTACACAAGTCAAATTGGAAAAGGAAATGCCAAAGTATAGTTTTCTAGAGTTCTCAATAGTTGCTCCTGGAAATAATGGTTTCACACATATTATAAAAATGCATGGTCGAAGCAGTAACAAGGATAATGTGTATAGTGGCCTGTTGCCTTCCGACCTAACCTTAAACGAACAAATAGATATCCCTAGAGAAACAAACAGCTATTCATATAAGATCGTTCCATATATTTTCACTTTTAAAGGAGAAGAAACAGCCGATAAATCAGGAATTATGGCGGATGAATATTATACTCCTTTCAAGGCGGGAACCGTATTGGAGGGTAAGTCCGATATTAAGGCCGTAGCGATTAAAACCGATCAGGAAAAGACAGTGGTCACTTATGATATGGCCCTAAACCCTGTCGTACCTAAATTCCCAGTCATTGCGGACCGCGAAAAAACTCAATGGCTGACCGCAAGTTCCTTCAGGGAAAAAGACGGCTACGTTGAGGTGGTCTATCCAAAGGTGGAAAATCCAGATGAGGTGGAATTTGTATTATGGGATACTTCCTATATCCTGTTTCCAGAACTTGAAATTGATTTGAAGCTGAAATAGTACTTTTTGCAAAAAGACGAACAGGCCCGCAGCATGGACCTGTTCGTCTTTCATTTTATTATGTCCCGCAAAATGTCCTGTATGGTCTGCCCGACAGCGCTGGCACTACGCAGTATTCTTCCTGTTCGGTGGTGTAGGCGTAAGGGTCAGCGAGCACGTGAAGCAATTTTCCCAAGACGCTGTAATCGCCGTTTGTGACGGCGGCTTCGAGCGCTTCCTCGACCCGGTGGTTCCTTGGGATAACGGCCGGATTGCTTTGCCTCATCAATTGCCGGGATTTTTCAGGAGGTTCGTTTTGCCTGCCGAGCCTGGCCTCCCACCGTTCAAGCCATTCAGCAAATCCTTCTTTTCCGTCTAGGGCTGTCTCTTCAGGCTTATCAAACGTTAATGCCCGGAATGTGTTCGTATAATCGGCGCGGTATTTTTCCATCATCGCGAGAAGGTCCTCAATCAGGGCCTCGTCCTCCGGTTCCTCATTGAACAAGCCTAGTTTTGCACTCATGCCGTCATGCCAATTCCTCTGAAACAGCTTTGCAAAACCGCCAATCGCTTCATTCGCTATTTTCAATGCCTCATCCATATTATCATGAAGCAGAGGGAGAAGTGATTCAGCGAAACGAGCAAGGTTCCAGACGCCGATATACGGCTGGTTGCCGTAAGCATATCGGCCTTCCCGGTCAATCGAACTGAACACGGTCGCCGGATCATACGTATCCATGAACGCGCATGGGCCATAATCAATCGTTTCCCCGCTGATCGTCATATTGTCGGTATTCATGACACCGTGAATAAACCCGACAAGCTGCCACTTTGCAATCAGGCTCGCCTGCCTCTGGATGACTTCCTTCAACAGCGATAAATATTTGTCTTCATGAGACTCGATATCAGGATAGTGCCGCTGGATTGCATAATCAGCGAGCGCCCGCAGATTTTCAACTTCATCCCTGCCTGAGGCATATTGGAACGTCCCGACCCGGAGGTGGCTTGCGGCAACCCGGGTGAGAATCGCCCCTGGCAGTTCAGTCTCGCGGTAGACCGGCTCACCGGTTTCCACGACTGCGAGGCTCCGGGTCGTCGGGATGCCGAGCGCGTGCATCGCTTCACTGATGATATATTCCCTGAGCATCGGGCCCAAAGCCGCGCGTCCATCTCCGCCGCGGGAATATGGCGTCCTGCCCGGTCCTTTGAGTTGGATGTCCAGCCTTTCCCCTTGAGGGGTGATTTGTTCGCCGAGAAGCACTGCGCGTCCGTCGCCAAGCATCGTGAAATGGCCGAACTGGTGGCCTGCATACGCCTGGGCAAGCGGTGAAGCACCTTCCGGGACCTGGTTTCCGGCGAGTACGGCGATGCCATCTTCACTTTTCAGTGCATCCGGGTTCAAGCCAAGCCGCTCCGCTAGCGGACTATTGAAAACCGCCAGCCTAGGAGCGCTGACCGGCTTCGGGTTTTGCAATGTATAAAAGACGTCAGGCAATTGGGTATAACTATTATCAAAATTCCAGCCAATAACTTTTGCCATGGGAGCTCCTTTTCAAGCGTTTTCGCTTATTATACCCCTTTCCTTAGTGCGGGACGCATCACAACGCTTTATCGGACGTTCGAGGAGTCATCATAATCATAACGAAATCCGTCCTGGCGAGCGTTTTCGGCGCCCTTTTTGTCCTGTGCGCCTTTTTTCTCCTGCCTTGTTTTATCCGTATTGTTTTGGTCATTCTTTTTCATTTGAAATTGCCTCCTTTTCTCCTTTATTTTTGCAAAAATGGCCTTTCGTATGCGGAGCGAATTGGTTATTTGTTTCCTGAATATTAAGATAGAATCGATATCCGGAAATAATCGATGATATATTTAAAAAATCGATTATATTTCTTAAAAATCGATGATACCGTTCGTCTAAGCAAAATATGATTCACTATTTGCTAAGTCGCTTCCCTGCTCCATATGGATTTTCCGCAAACCTGATGCCTTTTTGCAAAAAAAATCGCCCCAGCCTTTGAGACTGGAGCGATCCCCATGATTAATAGATCAAATATTTATCGCGGACATCCATGAACTGATCGAGTTCATCTTCCCACTGGGCTTTCATTTCCTCGACTGATTTTCCGTCTTCAATCCCTTGCCTAATCCAGCCGTTTCCAACCAAAAGGTCAAAGAAGGAAATCCCTTTGCTATCCGGTGCGCGGAATTGGAATTTGTCCGGATACATATCATGAATGGTTTTCACGATATGAAGTCCAGTTTCGACCGGCTGAAACGCATCGCGGTTCGTAATATGGATCTGGATGCCGTGAGACAGGACGCCCGAATGCTTGGAGAAAGTCGGGATAAACGATGCAGCCCGGAACTTAACACCCGGCAGGTCTAGTCCATTCAGCTCCGCAGCCAGGTCATCCGCATTAATGAACGGCGCCGCGATCAGTTCGAAAGGCTTAGTGGTTCCGCGGCCTTCAGAAACGTTTGTCCCTTCAATCAACGCTCCTCCCGGATAAACGAGAGCTGTTTCAAGTGTCGGCATATTCGGCGACGGCATCACAAATTCGAATGGCGTTTCATCGAAATACATCGAGCGCTTCCAGCCTTTCATTTCAACGACAGTCAGGTCCGCGCCGATGTTGAACTCCTTATTGAACAGCTTCGCAAGCTCACCTACGGTCATCCCGTGGCGGAGCGGAATCGCATAGTTTCCGACGAAAGAAGTATATTTCGACGCATCGAGCACAGGTCCTTCCACTTTCACGCCGCCAAGCGGGTTCGGGCGGTCAAGGACGATGAACGGGATGTTGTTTTCCTTTGCGGCTTCCATCGCATAAGCCATTGTGTAGATATACGTGTAGAATCTCGTTCCGACATCCTGGATGTCAAATAGGAGGACATCAATATTTTCGAGCATTTCCGGAGTCGGCTTACGCGTCTTGCCATACAGGCTGTACACAGGCAAGTTCGTTTTTTCATCAATATAATATTCAACATACTGGCCGGCCTGGGCACTTCCCCTTACTCCATGCTCTGGTCCGTACAACGCTGTCAGTTCAACATCCGGATCATTAAACAACAAGTCAACGATGCTCGTGAGGTTTTTGTCCACGCCGGTCGGGTTTGTAATCAGGCCGACCCGCTTGCCTTTGATTAAATCCTTATGGTCCTTCAGCAACGCCTCGGCACCAAGCTGGAATCGCTTGTGGTCCTGGCTTTTGCCATTACCCTTGTCATGGTTTGCCAATGCTGCTGTTAAGGATGAAAGAATCAAGATCAGTGTCAGAATTGCTATCAGACTTCTTTTCAAAAAAACCACTCCCTGTTCATGATATTTTGCCTTCAAAATTTCCTCAATAACTCCTCTGCTTCCATCCGTCGCCATCAAAGTTGAGTTCAATCGGCTTACCATCTTTTGAAACGAGTTTCAACTTGTCCACGTACCAGCCGCGTCCGTTCACAGAACTATCTGTCGTATAAGTGAAGCGGATAAACTTCGCACCTGCAGGGATTTCCGCTTCTTCGGAGACCCAATCAACGCTGCTGCTGGTGAATGTTTTTGCCCGCTCCCAATTCAGTCCGTCGACAGACCATTCAAGATAGCCATAATCAGCACTCGCTTCGATCCGGTACCATGTTTCAAATGACAGCTTCGCAGGCTCTGCCAATTCAACCTCCGCTAAAAGGGAACGGTTCAGCTTATCCCCGTAGCCCGAGAACCAGGCTTTGCCATCGGGAATCCTAACCGGGATGGCATCGGCTACCTGCCTTGCCAGCTGCCTCCGGGCAATATTCGTTGTTACCGTATTCCTTGTCGGGTGCACCCTGTTCGTCAGCAGGATGGCAATCGTGCCATTATTCCTGTTCACAACGATTGAAGTGCCTGTGTACCCGGTATGTCCAAGTGTCGAGCCTTCAGAGAGCGCATCCATGAACCAGCCTTGCGCCAACTCCCAGCCCAAGCCATGATCATTTCCCGGAAACTCTGGAATCTGGTTTTCAATCAGCATTTTAACGGTTTCCGGTTTCAAGATTTGCTCGCTTCCATAACGGCCGTCATTCAGGTACATGTGCGCCAGTTTCGCCAAGTCGCCCGCCGTTGAGAAAACACCGGCATGGCCTGCAATCCCGCCTAAGGCCCAGGCATTTTCATCATGAACATCTCCCCAGACGATACCCCTGCCCGTCCATGGCTGGAACTCGGTTGCGGCAACCCGGCTTTTCAGGCTTGCAGGCGGATTGTACATCGTATCCTTCATGCCAAGTGGTTCTGTGATATAGTTCCTCACAAACTCGTCCTGGCGCTCTCCGGAAAGCCGCTCAATCAAGACTCCGAGCGTAATCATGTTCAAATCACTGTATGTATATTTTGTGCCCGGCTGATTGCTCAACGGATACTTCAAAACGATATCTATTCTGTCCTCGCGGTTTGTACCCTGCGTATATAGAGGAATCCAGGCGGCGAAGCCGGAGGTATGGGTCATCAGCTGGCGGATCGTCACATTTTCCTTTCCGTTCGCGGCGAATTCAGGAAGATATTTCGCAACCGGGTCATCAAGGCCAAATCGTCCCTGCTCATAAAGAATCATCGCTGCGGTTGTGGTGAAAATTTTGCTGATGGAGGCAAGGTCAAAAATGGTATCCTCCCTCATCGGGATCGGGTTTTCTGATTCAGTAAATTGATCATCCTCATACTTGTAGGCATATCCATAGGCGTCGTGCTTTACGATATGGCCCCTGCGGGCGACAAATGCAACCGCGCCCGGCATGGCTCCCTCAGATATCATCTGATCCATGTAGGAATCAATTTCATTAAGCGGCTTTTCCACCATCCCCGCTCCGCGGATTGATCCCTTGTGCAATACTGGTGATAATGGACCGGGATTGTCCCAGGAAAAAACAGGATGCGCCTTTTGAAAGCCTGCTTTTCCTTCCCTTTGTTCAATTGATGGCCCCGGGTTCTGATTTCCTTCCTCGGCAAACGCCGGAACGATCGCCCCTGTAGCCATCACAGCCGACAATGCAAGAATAAGAGGGGTTTTCTTCATTCTTTCTCCTTCCCGAGCTATTGCTCAATAACCATAATGTAAAGGCTTACAATTACTATTTATAGACTATCCAACTTTCCATTTGGCTGTCTATCCTCCCTTTGGCACACGAAAAGGGGCTATTTCATTTCCAGCGGCATTTTTTCCAGGCTTAAAGAAGGAGTAATTGACAAAATCCGAACCGATTTTGCTAAAAAAACTGTCCCCGAAGATTACGGCTGGGACATTTGGATTATTTTTTATTTTTGCGCAGGGCAGGTTGGGAAATATTTTACAGGCTCACTTTTTTATCTGGCTCATCCACATCTGACTACTCCGCTCACTAACCCGCCAACCGCAAACGTCTGGATTTTTGCAAAAGGTTTTACTCAAAAGTAACATTTTGTCCATGTTGGGAAACTCAGAATAATTAAAATGTGCCTGGTGCCCAAATGGGACGTTTTCTGTCCAATTTGGGTGCCAGGCACTATATCTAAAACACTAATTCTATCAATCTGTCCCTAAGGTAACGCCAATTCGCTTCAAGTACTGTCTGTAGGCGATGCTCATCCGGTCGCATTTCAAGGACAGTTCGACCTGCAGATCAAGCGGAAGGTCCTCCGGTTTTTGATTCTCGACAATCGGCTTGTCCTGGGCAAAAATCATATCCTGGAATTCAATGGTTTCCTGGTCGGTCGTTCCTGTTTCATAGTTGAATGACGTCGCCGCAGGAATCATTTAGCTTATAGCATCCAATCGAAATAGTACAACAATAGAATATTTAAAATATTCCAAATAATTGTTGTTTTTTCTCAAAATAAAGGTTATTATGTAGGTGGTAATTACCATAGATTACAATTATTTACTTTTTTTACGAAAGGTAGGGTTGAAAATGAAGTTTTTAAGACAAATTTGCACCAGTGTTTTTGCAGTTGCTTGTGTCTTAAGTTTTGGATTCGGAATCGTTTCCGCGGCCGAACCATTAGATGCTAACATTTCGCCAGCCATCGTATCATATTTAAAAACCACATCTAAAGAAGTGACTAAAACTTTATCATGGGGTGGTGGTGCTGGTGCCATTTACAATGTTTCATATAATGATGGTTTAACTAACAGAACATTTTCAGCAAATTATTATTCAGCCCCACATAAAGTAACTTATACCTTGGGAACCTATAGCACCTACAAATGGAACAACTATTTAAGAGTATCAAATGGCACACTCATTGGAACTGCTTCCGGAAGTGTCACCCTTTCAAGATAATTAGATATTATAAGATTCAATGCTGCCTTTCAAAAATGATGGGCAGCATTGACTCTGGATGGGAGAATCCGACAATTGATTACTATCGCAAACGTAGGCAAGTCATTTGAAACCTCCTCTCATAAAACCCAAATCTTAAAAAATATCAATGCTCATTTTAATAACGGAATATGGACGTCCATAATAGGTCCTTCAGGATCCGGTAAAACAACTCTTCTCCATACAATTTCCGGCTTACTTGAACCGGATCAAGGTGATGTGCTTTATAACGGAGTCAACATTTATGATTTAACTGATAGAGAACTTCGATTCTTTCGAAGAAAGAATATAGGATTTGTATTTCAAGATTATAAACTTCTTCCATACTACTCTGTATTGGATAATGTAGCTTTACCGTTATTAGATGAGATCCCAAAGAAAATACTTTATGAAAAAGCTAAAAGCGTCTTGAAAAGCGTAGGAATGAATGACGAATTGTATACCCGTTTGCCCGGGGGACTCTCTGGAGGAGAAAAGCAACGCGTTGCTATTGCTCGTTCTTTGATTAATGAGCCAAAGGTATTGATTTGCGACGAACCGACAGGCAACCTGGACATCGAAAATAGAAACCTAATTATACAATTATTATTGAATTTAAAAAGGAGGGGGTTAACTCTAATTGTTGTTACTCACGACACGGAGGTAGCCGATAACGGTGACATTCAATATAAATTACATCATGGATTTCTTGAAATGATTGCTCAGGCAGAGGTGGTCGAATGATTCAGCTTGCCTTTAAAAGATTATGGAACCGAAAGCTTTATTCATTTGCAATCTTTTTTTCTTTTATTTTTTTATATATTTTAGTCCCCGCTGTTCTGGAATTATCCAGTCAGGCAAAATTAACTGTCACCCAGGTAATTGAAGATTACGGAAGAGGTACATATGATATTTTAGTTCGCCCGTCAGGTACAAGAACACCAGTTGAACAGAGATTTGGAATGGTTGAGGAAAATTATATTGGAGATAGCAAAGGCGGTATCAGTATAAATGAATGGGAGGAGATAAAGAAAAATCCTCTAATAGAAGTAGCAGCACCAGTCGCTTCTGTTGGTTATTTCAGTGGAAAGCGCCTTTCCGTAAGTCTACCTCAATTAACTGAATCTACCCGTTTTACTTGGCAGTTTGTTACATCAGACGGTTTAAAGAAATACCCACTTAATGTTCCAACCAGTTTAGTCTATTTCAAGGAGTCTACTCCGGGCAATATACAATATCTAAAAAATATGGACAAAGGTGATACAGCATCAGGGGGTGGTATGGAAATAATGTTTCCCTCTTCCCATCATTTATTGGTCGGCATTGACCCAGAAAGTGAAAGTAAAATAACAAAGATCGATTTTAGCGGCTTTAATAATGAAATGGAAAAAAAGGATTTAGAAATTTTTAGAAAGAATTTCGGGAATGTCCCTATTATAAAAGTACTTCAACGAAAAGATATTACGATTCCAATTTTTTTGAACTTAACGACTGAATCATTAGATATCGAAATAAACAATTACCGAAAAAAGCTTGGAATTAATCTGGATGAATGGTTGATGGCAGCAAATGGCCAAAGCATAAAATTAGTATTGGAGGAATTGACCAACTTAAAAGCGAAAGAGACAAAGCAGTTCAATATTAATTTATCACCATTTCAGAGACCTTTTGATGGTACAGCTGTTTTCCTAAACGAGAAGTTTGAAGCAGAAGAGGCCACTGATTATGTTTCAGACAGAGGTTTTACTTCCGTTTACTATACATCGAGTAAACAAAACTATATCATCAACAATAACCAAATTAAGGTAAATATTCTAGATCACGGGCCCCCGCCTTCCTATAAAGAGGTCCAAAGACAGGGGGCAAGTTTATATGACTCTTTTGATGCCCCCTTTATAATAGAACAAGTGGGATTTTTTGCTCCGGAATTAAATATTTCAAAAGATTTAGCCTCAAGTCCGCTTGGTATATATACAACTTCAGAAACAAAGGATATAAATGGAATATCTTTAACACCTACTACTGTACCAGGCAGCTTCATTCCCCAGCCGGCGGGTGGATTAACGACGTTGGATGCTGCAGAAATAATAAAAGGGAAAAAGCCTATCGATGCTATCAGGATAAAGGTGGCTGGAATCACAAAATATAACACAAACGCACAGAATAAAATCGAACAAGTCGCCACTAATTTATTAAAAAAAGGGTATGAAGTGGATATTGTTGCAGGCTCCTCCTTCAAAAAAGTTGAGCTCGATGTTGAAGGAATTGGAACAGTCATTGCCCCATGGACTACACTGGGCGTGGCCCAAGAGTTAAGTAAAAAATGGGATTTTCTAAGTTTAATCACTGTAATATTTTTTACTTTTTTCGGGTTTGTTTGGCTAATTGCCCGCTTAACTTTTGAAAAAAATGCATACCTAAAAGAAAATGAGTTATTATCATTGATTGGTTGGCAAAAAAGTGAAATATTCTGGAAAAACTGTTTGGAGCAATATATCATACAGACCTCATCACTTTTGATTGCAACTATTGTATTAACCACATTAAAAGCTGAGCCAAGATCTTTTTTCATTTCGTTCATACTTTGGGTTTTTTCAATTATATTCATTACTCTTTTATTATCTAAGAAAACAAGCATTCGAACCCGAGCATCAGAATATCCCTGGTTGCCAGCAATCGTACACTACAGAAGATTTATTATTCCAACTATGATAGTTCTCGCCTTATCGTTAATCTTAATTGCAATTCAGGTTTCAAACATTGGATTTATTGCTGAACAATCAAGCTTGACGGCGCTCGGTGAATTTACAGTGAATAAAACATTTTGGCTAAGTATCGGCATTTTGGTCACAACTGTTATTCTATCGGCAATGAGTGTTGGTGAATGTTTAACAACCCTTCTAAATTCAAGAGCATCGGAATTTCACTTATATAAACTGTTAGGCTGGACGAAAAAACAAATCTTTCGTCACTTTTCAACAGAAGTATTTATTTGGTCAGGCGCAGCTTTGGCAGGGAGTATTATTAGCAGCATCCTGATATTATTTTTTTTAAAGGTTTCTATGAAATGGATTGCCTTTGGATCAGCCGGAGGCCTCCTCATAGTAAGCTCATTGATATTTCTATTATTGATTAAAAGCACTAAAGAAGTAATGACTGATGTATAAGCTAATTGGAAAGAGTCATTAACCGGAAAATGCCTGTCTCTTCCAAAACTTTGTCTATTAAATGACAACTCTCGGGAGGGCAGGCACTTTTTTGTTTTTGAATTATGTTGATTGTCTTCAGAGGCACGGATAAGATAATAATCTTAAAGGGCTACTCAGGCTGTTGAAAAAGTTAAATCAACAGTCTTTTTATGTTGGATAATATTAATAGTGGGTAAGGGCTGCAAGGAGGCAATAATCACTATGGGTGTCCAACATATCCTACGAGCTGAGCAGTTTTCTTCATTGACTATTTCTATCAATCTGTCCCTAAGGTAACGCCAATTCGCTTCAAGTACTGTCTGTAGGCGATGCTCATCCGGTCGCATTTCAAGGACAGTTCGACCTGCAGATCAAGCGGAAGGTCCTCCGGCTTTTGATTTTCGACGATCGGCTTGTCCTGGGAAAAAATCATATCTTGAAACTCGATCGTTTCTTGATCAGTCGTTCCGGTTTCATAGTTGAATGACATAATGCCATAGGCAACCGACTTGCTTTCATCAACAGGAAGGATGGTTAGCAAAATCGTCATCTTATTGTCAGTGTCAGGATCTCTTTTTGTAAACAGGACGGTCAGCGGGCGAAGAATCTCATACGTATAGTAAACATCCTTTGCCACTCCAGAACCATCCGGATCCGGCTGGAAGATGGCGATTTCATCGCTATAAATCCGGCCGCCCTCCGCATGCACTTCGTAATCTCCAATGACAGGATGCTCCTGCACGCCAAGGTATCCTTCATGGATGAACGATAAATGGCCGACATCGAGAAAGTTTTCAACAACCCTTGGCGGCTTTGCATGAACCTGCTGCGGGCCCCAAAGAATATTGCGATAGCTCTCATCCGAGAATTGCGGGTAAGAGAACATTTCCGGGTTATTGTTATTGAGGTTTACCCACACAAACCCATATGCTTCCCGACATGCATATTTAATTGCGCGCGCCTTTAATGGAATGGACCTTCCTTTAGGCAGCTGAGGAATTTTCGTGCATTCACCCTCGGAATTATATTCCCATCCATGGTACGGGCAGACAAGGTTTCCATCCCTTACGCACCCCAGCGACAGGGCGGCGCCGCGGTGGATACATAAATCCTTAAAAGCGTGGATGCCTTTCTCATTGCGGAAGATAACGACCCTTTCACCCATCATCATTACTTGAATTGGTTCATCATTTACGTCTTCTATTTTGCATGCAACAATCCAATCGTTGCGTAAAACATGATCCTCCACAATCACCTTTATCATCCCTTCACTTTTCAGTATCTGATGTCTTTTATTTTAAGAAGCTATTTGAGGAAAGTCAATAAAAAGACGAACATTAAATTATTTTTATATTTAAATATACGTATTTTCTATTTACAACCGCCTTAACGTTATTTATAATTCAACTATAATTTGCAATTCGGCTATAGTAGAAATTTAATGATAATTAAAAAAGGTTTGCAAAGTTGATGTTTTCCATAGAAGAGCACTAATTGTAATTCGTTTATTAACCACATTGTATAAATTTATGAAAAGAGAAGGAGATTTGACCAGTGGAACCAAACGGAAAAAACACGAACATTTCAGTAGGCATCGATGAAAAGATTAGCTGGGGGAAAGCCTTTTTGCTCGGCATGCAGCATGTTCTTGCCATGGACTTGTATATTGCGCCAATCATTATTGCGGGATTGCTTTCACTCGACACGATGAACACAACGTTTTTCATTCAAATGTGTTTTTTGGCGGCCGGTGTCGCGACTCTCATCCAGACAATTGGCGGACTGCGGCTGCCGGTTGTCCAGGGCCCTTCCTACGTTCCAATCGGCGCCCTTGCGGCAATTGGAGGAAAGCTGGGGCTCGGCGCGGTTTTCGGCAGCCTTTTGCCAGGAGCTTTAATCATTGCGGTTCTCGGCTATCCCCTTAAGTGGTTTGCAAAAACGGTCAGGAAAATCATCCCGCCACTCGTTGGCGGAACGGTTATTGTAATAGTAGGTATTTCTTTAATGCCAAGCGCGTTCAACAGTATTTATACCGCGCCAGGCAATGTCGGCCACAATGTGCTGATCGCATTTGTATCTGCCGCCGTTTTAGTAACCTGCATCCTTCTCGGGAGGAAAACAAAAGGCTACGGAACCTTTTTCCGTCTCGTGTCTGTCATACTGGCGATTGTCATTGGTACTCTTACAGCATCGTATTTTAGCACGGTCGATTTTTCAGCGGTGAAAAACGCTTCTCTGTTCTCACTGCCAAGCTTTTTCCCCTTTGGAAAACCTGTCTTTGATTTGCAGGCGATCCTGACAATGGTCTTTATTTATATGATCATCTTGATAGAAACAACCGGAACCTGGTTTGTCGTGTCAACCGTCACGGACAGTGAATTGGATGATAAACGGCTAAACCGCGCCTCCCTTGGTGAAGGGCTTGGCTGCTTTGTCGGTTCATTGTTCGGTGGGACGCCAATGACAGGTTATTCCTCGAACGCAGGTATCATCGCGATAACAGGAGTAGCAAGCAGAATGGCGGTCGTCGCCGCAGGAATCATTTTGGTCGGGCTCGGCCTATTGCCAAAGCTTTCCGCCGTCATCACGTGTGTGCCGCAGCCAGTCATCCAGGGAATCTTCGGAGTCGTCTGCGTCGCGATTGTCATGAATGGCCTAAAAGTCATCCAGACAATTGAAATTGATGACCGGAATATGATTGTTATCGGCGTTCCGATACTTCTTACAGTCGGAACGATGGTCCTTCCAAAAGAAATCCTGTACAGCGTTCCGGATTTCGCAAACTATATCCTTTCATCCGGTACAGCTGTAGGCGCCATCGCGGTGCTTCTATTAAATCTAATTGTTCCGAATGAGCGGAAAACCGCCGTGGCAAAAGAAGCATAAAATGAACAAACACCCCATCCTAGCAAAATCGCTGAGTTTGGGGTGTTTTTTTGTCTTCCAGCTATCTTATTGTTCCGCTTCCCATCTGGCAACTTCTTCCCTGACACGCGGGGCAACTTCCTTGCCGAACAGTTCAATCGCCTTCATCACATCCTCGTGCGGCATCGAACCTACCGGTACATGAAGCATAAACCTTGTGATGCCGACTTTTTTGCGCAAAAAGATGATCTTTTCTGCAACGGTTTCAGGATCACCGACATAAAGGGCGCCTTCTAAAGTTCGGGCCTGGTCGTAAGCCCTTCTGGAATAAGGCCCCCAGCCGCGTTCCTGGCCGAGCTTGTTCATTACGTACTGAGTCGGCGGGAAAAATTTATCAGCCGCGGTCTCCGTATCTTCGGCGACAAACCCATGGGAATGGGAGGCGACCTTCAGTTTGGATAAATCATGCCCGGCATGCTCGGCCGCTTTCCAATAGAGCTGGACTAACGGTGCAAAATGGAGCGGGCTTCCGCCAATAATGGCAAGGACAAGCGGCAGCCCAAGCAGCCCTGCCCTGACAACGGACTCTTGATTACCCCCGCTACCAATCCAGATTGGCAGCGGATTCTGGACGGGACGCGGATAAATGCCAATGTTATTGATGGAAGGACGGTGCTTCCCGCTCCACGTCACCTTTTCGGACTTTTGCAGAGCCAAAAGCAAGTCGAGCTTTTCCTCAAACAATTCATCATAATCCTTCAAATCATAGCCAAACAGCGGGAACGACTCAATGAATGATCCCCTTCCCGCCATAATTTCCGCCCGGCCATTCGTAAGCCCGTCAAGTGTGGCGAAATCCTGGAAGACACGAACCGGATCATCCGATGAAAGGACCGTTACCGCACTTGTCATCCGAATCCGTTTCGTTTGCATGGCCGCGGCAGCAAGCAAAACGGCAGGAGATGAAGCGGCGAAATCCTCTCGGTGATGCTCCCCGACCCCGAATACATCCAAGCCAACCTGATCAGCGAGGACAATCTCTTCAGCAACCTCACGCAAACGCTGCGCATGGCTGACCACCTTTCCGGTGTCCGGATCCGGAGTTGTTTCCACAAAGGTACTGATGCCTAATTCCATCTATAAATCCTCCCAGTCTGGAGCTGTTTTCTCCATTGTACCCCTTCATCCCGGGAACCATTGGCCCTGACGCTCATTTTCTTGATTTCTTTTTCCAAATTAAATAAACGACGGCTGCCAAAACGATTACGATAACAAGATAAAAGCTATATTTTTCCGCAAAAAACCTGACTTTTACCCAGTCCTTTCCCAATACTCTTCCAAGCGTAATAAAGGTGAATGACCAGATAAAAGCTCCAGTATAAGCAAAGACAGCAAACTTCCGATAGGGATAGTCATTGATCGCCGCGATGTAGGCCGAAAGATGGCGCACCCCCGGTATAAAGTAACCGACCAACAGGAGCACCGGGCCTATTTTGTTAAAAAGCTGGCCTGTGTAATTGATTTTTTCCTCAGTTATGTGAAATTTCGGCCCGTACTTATGCAACAATGGCGAACCAAATTTATGGCCAATCCAATAACTCAAGCTAATCCCGCCTGTCGCTCCGGCAAAAGCGCTTAATAAAGAAGGTAAGTAGGATAAGTTCCCTTTAAAGACATTAAAGCCCACATATGTTAAAAGCACCTCATCCGGAATCGGCAGGCCGACAATGCCGCCAATTAGCAAAACGATAATACCGAGATAGCCATAATGCTCTATGATAAAATTCAATTTCTCAACCATTTCCACACCACCGAATAGTCGATTAAATTATTCATTACCCCATTCCGCTGAAAACTAAAAGGGAACTGCAAATTAGCAGTCTCCCTTTTAGTATGGCGGGAATAATTGGGCATATTAATAAAATCACTTAATGGAAAGAGTGAGGAAGAATGCCAGTTTTTTGCGCCTCCTTGTGGCCGGAGGAACCGACTCCACAAGACCAGTTAAATTGTAGTGAATGCGGACTTGATAAGCACGGATCCAGAATGATTTGGGGTGAAGGGAATCCAAACGCGCCAATCCTCATTTTATTGGACAATCCCGGCGCCCGTGAAGACCAGGAAGGCAATCCCTTTGTATGCGGCACGCGGGAGACCTTGCAGAAGGCCGCTTATGAAGCGGGATTTTTCAAGGAAGATTTGTACATAACGTATGTATTAAAAAGAAAACCGGTAAGAAAATACGATAAGGAAAAGACGAGAGCAATTTGTATGAATCATCTAAAGGCACAACTTGAATTAAAGCAGCCACAGTTAATATTCTGCCTTGGAAATGTTGCAGTCCAATCTTTCTTTCAGGATGAGGAAGCTGATGTAAAATCATTACGGGGCGGAGTTCACGAGGTGCGTGGATATAAGACTGCCGTCGCCTACCACCCATTGGCAGTGAGGCGCCGGCCGAATTTGTGGCCATATTTTCTTGAGGATTGGAAACACTTGGCCAGGTTTTATTACAATTAAAAGCAAAACTATATTTACTAGAATTAAACGTTAAACCTACAAAGCCAGCCCGTCTATTTCTTCGCGGCACTTTTATATTCCTCAGATCTCTGTTTATAAGCCTCCTTAGTCACAGCCTGAAACACGAGCTTTTCGCCAGATGGCCAATTGGACAAGTCAAACTTCGCTGCACCCTCCAAAAAGTTTCCTTCCAGCTTGGTCTCTTTACCTTCAATTTTTGTAAAGAGCTCAATGATTTGACCGTCTGTAATTCCGTTCACTTCATATTCAGTCTCTTTATATGCATTATTTCCGTTCGCTGCTTTCTCCTTCACAAGCAGTGAACCTGATATCTCTCCCTCCAGAAGGGCTTCATCAATTTTCAAAAACAGCAGTGCTGATTCATCTTCCCTGGAGGCTAGGTATCCATAGACACTCCTTAAATCAGAAAAAAATTCCCTAATCCGATTCTTTTCCTTTTCCTCTGAATGGTAAAGGAGATACTCGAATTTTTCTTGTTTTGCCTGCATTATATCTTTCATTTCATCTTGATGAACAGCCTTATAAGAACTACTTTCCTTCTCCCCCTGGTCTTGTACATAAAGCGTTCCTTCAGAGAACCAGGCATCAACCGTCCTTTTTTGCTTTCCCTTGCTAATCGTTAAACGATAACCTCGACCAGTCACTTCGCCAGTCACTGGACTGCTTTTTTCTTCCATAACCGGCGGGTCCCCGATTTCCTCAACCACCTTCTGCTGAAGCAGTTCACCTGTTACTTTTCCATTGCTGCTCTTTAAAACGAACCATGTTAACGTGTCACCTTCATTATTCACAAAAGCATCTGACTGATTCAGTGGATCTTTCCGGTCTTTTGCATAAATGGATGCCCACCATGTTCCCGCGACAACCAGGACTCCAATAACGAGTCCTATTACCCATCGTTTTTTCCCCACTTTGTCCGCCCTCCTTTTCACATCAGAAAAAAGACCAGTAATCGTGTAAGGTAATTTTGCAAGTCCCCGTCCCGAATCCCTGGTCTATGAAGCGTTCTGTCATGTTTGCGGCAAGCACTATCGTTAGCAGGCCCGCAGTTTTTCTAGGCTGTTAATTTCATTATCCTTGATTTCTCCTCATTTTGAAATATGAAAAAATCACTCTTCATATTCATACAAGGTCATACTTTCAAGATAGTTAATGAACCTGCGGAGTTCTTTCGCCTGATCTCTCCCGATTTCGCCATGTTCGTACATTCTGTGTATTTCCGCACGTTGGACATCCACCACCCGCAAGCGGAGTTCTTCTTTTTGCTCCTCCGTTTTTTCATCATAGACAGCTGTGGGATGCTTCACTTTCTCGATCATCCGTTTATAGTCCTCGATGACCCAATTCACAGCGTCAGGCACCCGAGCCTCTTTTGCAAACTCCTCCAAAAACTTCAACGCTGATTGCATGGCCTTCATTTGGATTCCACGGCTCAACCGTATCCTGGCGATTTTTTCCTCTCTATCCTTCTTCGTATGAAACCAAACCCTTCGCCAAGCCCTACCCAGTAATCCAATGAAAAAGAGAGTTTCTGAACGGACATTGTTGGACAAAGCCTCTTCCCGATGGTCAAGAGCCTTCTCAAAAGTAATAAATACATCGTCATCCATTCTGTTTTTCTCCATCAGTTCTCGGATATAGGCCCTCTCGGCTTTTATAGCCATTAATCGTACATCCGTCACTGTTTGCTGAAAGGTACGTGCATTCTGTACATTCGACAGTTCACGGGGGTGTATCTGCCGAAATCTCCGTTTGTATTCAGCCAATAGCTCATGGGAAGCTGGATTATTTTTTTCATTGAGTTCTTCCCTGATCTTCTTGACAGCGGCCAAGAGAAGTTTCCTCTTAGCCTCTTCAGTGCTTATGTAGTGATTCGGTTCTCCCGCGATGGCCTCCCCGCCGCTAACAAGCGGCAAAATTACAGTAGCGGCAAGCAAGGTGAATAGAATGACGCCTGATGCCAGAAAAAGAATAAGCGAGCGTTCAGGGAAAGCAGCGCCACTAGCGATTGTTAAAGGAATGGACAGGACGCCCGCCATCGTCACAGCGCCGCGGACACCCGCTAAACTTGTCACGAGTGAGACTTTCATATTCGGCCTTTCGGCATTTTTGGTAGTTAAAATATGAAATTCATAATAAGCAGTAAAGACTGACCAAATAAACCTGATTCCCAATATAACCAGACCCAGGGCAATCACATAACCAATGATTAACCAGTTGCCCATGTTCGGGTTCAGGACTGCCTCCGCCATAGATGAGGGTATGTTCAACCCTAACAGAAGGAAAACAACACCATTTAAAACGAATAAAACCATCGACCACGTATTCTCTGTCAGTAATTGTTCTTCAGCTACAATCGTTTCTGTCTTTTCCCTTACAAGCCCATGTAAAATACCAGCCGTGACAACAGCAATCACTCCCGAAGCATGAAGCATGTCTTCAGCCACGATAAAAATAATAAAGGGCGACATAATCTGCAGCAATGAATGAAAGGTCAAATCAGTAATTCCCTGTTTGCGCAGCAAGAAGCGAACCCAGATAATCAAGATTTGCAAGACAAAACCTGTCAGGACACCGGCGATTAACATATAGGAAAAATCAATGACGGCTTCCTTTAAGGAGAAGTAGCCGGTAACTACGGCTATAACAGCATAGTTGAACGCGACCAGGCCGGAAGCATCATTAATGAGCGATTCCCCTCTAACTAAATTCAGGATTTTTTCAGGAATATGGATTCTTTTTGCAATTCCATTAACTGCGACGGGATCCGTCGGTGACAAAATCGCCGCCAGCGCGAAGGCCGCTGCCAGGGGAATGCCTGGAATCATCCAATGAATGAAAAAACCGCCGCCGATTGTCGTAACAAGGACAAGAACAATTGCATTTCCAAAAATGGACCTTCTCATTTTCCATAGTTCTATCCTTGGAAAATGCCGGCCATCGTTATATAGCAGCGGAGCTACAAATAATAGCAGGAACCACTCGGTTTCTATCTCCAAATTGAAATCCCTGAACAAAAGCGCGGTAATAATTCCAAAAACAATCTGGGTTAAGGCTGTCGGAATAAGTGGGATATAATGGCTGATGACATTCGAGATCAACAAGCAAATAAGCAATATAACAATCGTTAGCAGTAAGTTCATCCCATTACCTCCCCTTATGAAATATACATTATTGTTCCCTATTTAGGAAAATACCAAGCTCTGTCAACCAATGTTTTATACCCTTGAAAAATCCCCCAAACTCGAGGTCTGGGGGATGAAAAGTACCATTTATTTTTTATTTTGGCTAATCCTTAGTAAATGCCGACTGCATCAAAGCCGGAGTTAACCGCAGCGGCCTCGGTGCTGTTTTCGCCATAGAGGTCAACGGCGGATTGGACAATAGCCCGGCGCGCATCACTGAATTCAGAATTCGGAGTCAAATAAACTGTTAAAGCCCGATAGTATATCTGGCCTAATTTCTTTCTGCCTATTTCTTCGCCAATCAAGTATGCCGCATGGTTTGTAATAGAGGAGTTCACGTGGACACCGCCGTTATCCACTGATGTCGGCATATGGTAATATTCGTCCATATGAGCAGGATAAACCCCGCTTCCATATGCTGCTCTTTGCGCGTTGCTAACCACGACACTGTTTGGGTCGCTCATGCTGCGCAGTCTTGTTACACCGTCTGCTTTTGCCTCAGGCGCCATAATATCCTCGCCAATTTCCCAATCGTCATCATCAACAAGAGCCCCGAAAACATCGGCGAACGATTCATTCAAAGCCCCTGGCTGATGGCGGTAGACCAGATTTGCCGAGTGCGTGATAACGCCATGTGTCATTTCGTGGGCAGCCACATCAAGGCCGGCCGATAACGAAATGAAAAACTTCCCATCGCCATCCCCATAGGTCATCCAACGGCCATTCCAGGAGGCATTATTATAATCCTTTCCATAGTGGACCCTGGATACAATCGCCATCCCTTTTCCATCCAAAGAATTACGGCCATGCTCATTTAGAAAATAGTCATATACCCTCTCTGAATTGTAATGCGCATCGACAGCGGCACGGTCATAGTCGCCCATAAACGCGGCTGAGTTTCCAACATAAAGAGTGTCATTACTCGAGGAATTATCATTCTTCGCATCATAAGTGAGTATACCGTCAAGATCTTTATGACCATAATCCGCTAAAGCAAATTTGGTCTCTGTTTCCGGCCCTTTCACTCGGGTGATATGTAATTCCCTATGATCGCCATGCACTCCTTTTCCGGCACCCTTCTGCGTCTTCATTTCATCGGCATGCATTAATCCGTTATACTGATCGACCACTTTTCCTGTTTTCGCATCAACAAAGACAAACCAGTTCCCAGGTTCTTCTCCCATGAAGTTGACATTTACTTTATAGGCTGTATGATTTTTTCCTTCAAATGGATAAACAACAAGCTCAGCCTCCGGTTCATAGGTTAATTCCTCAGGGGCATTGACAGCCGCTAATGCTACATCAACCGCAGAGTCAATACTTACAGAAGCAGCTGTGTCCACTGGGTGATCGGAAAGCGACTGGTTGATTCGTCCGTTGACTGATACTATTTCATCCTTTTCATTAAAATGAACTACAATTTCAGCTCCCTCGACTGGCACTCCATTTATTGCCTGGTTGAATCGGACGTGAGTCATACCCAGATGATCCTTGTCCACACTTTTCATCTTTAGATTTTTGCCTGGACTATTGATTCCGGTCTTACCCTGGTTTTTCTCCAGATAAGCAATTGCGTTCGATGGGGTGCTAGCTGAAAACCTCTCCTTAAAACGTTCCTTTACAAACAGTGGTACACTTGCCTTTTCATTCCACTCCTTCAAACTCTGCCGGCCCGTATCCGGCTGCGCAAATACGCTGCCAGCAGGAAGAGCGCCCGCCACCAATCCAAGCGACAAAACAACTGGGACAAACAACTTTTTCTTCAAAAGCTATTACCTCCTTTTTGTTCAAGCGCCTTCATTATAGTGGAATAAAAATAAATTTAAATGAATATTTAGAATTATTAATTTTCCAGTTGGTTTATGGTAAAATATCCCCATAACAAACTATGTGAAATATGCTGAGTTCCAGGCAAGTTTTAATGAAATGAATGCTATGGCTAATTTAGTAACTATTAATCTAAATTTGCTTATGGTCTTTCTTGACTAGTAGTTTAGAGGGATATCACTAAAAAGACACAATGCAAAATACTCCGAGAGGCTTTATAACTACCAGAAAATGAAGTCCCGCCAAGCATACGGAGTTGGGAAAATTTTCTTTCCTAAGGGTTAAGTGTCAATTAAAGTAACAAATATATTCATTAATAAACCTTTATTAAGAGGGAGGCCTCACCCTTTGTTCTCTTCACTAATCAAAAAAATTGGAACTGGAACTTTAATGGTTTTTGTTGTTCTTTTGGCTGTTTCCGCAATTGTCCGCTACTTCTTTTTAGATCCTGCCATTACTAATAAAACACTAATAGAACAGGGAATGCATCTCTACGATTTTCACTATAAACCATGGAATGCTGTCTTGCTTGCCCACATCATTACGGCTTCAATCGCCATTGTAATCGGTCCTTTTCAGTTTTCTAAAAAGAGTAGGCAGAAAAAATTGCATCTTCATAGAAACATAGGGAAAATTTATGTAGGCCTAATCATGATTAGCGGCATTACAGGCATTTACTTATCCTATTACGCTTTTGGCGGGATTATATCAAAACTCGGCTTTCTGGCCTTATCCATCGCCTGGCTCCTGACCACCTATTTGGCCTATAAATATATCCGCAAAAAAAATATCCTTCAGCATGAGCGATGGATGATTAGAAGTTACGCAGTCACCCTCGTTGCAATAACCTTTCGAATTTGGTCGGCTGTGATCGGCTATTCGCTTGACAACTTTCAGCTTGGCTATACGGCAGCCATTTGGGTCAGCTTAATCGGAAATCTAGCTGCGGCCGAATACCTGCTGCGTAAAAAAACCGCCTCTCATAAAAAAACACCCCATCTGGCGGCCATTTAACTATGTAATATTCTTTGTTCGTTAATGGAATTATTAAGGTCAATCAGAAATATCTGGCTAACCTTATATTACTTACGGGTGTTTAGAAATAAAATAATACGAAAAGGCTTAGAGTTGAAGATAACTCTAAGCCTTTTTAACTGTGAAATCTACTGTGTTTTGCATTGTGGAAATTATGTTATTTCCATATGATTAGGTCTGTGATTTAAAGCTTCGGGCCACACAAGTAAACCCATTATAACGGACAGGGGCCGTTCATTTATTTAAGAGGTGCTTAATAGAATAAACAGGGTGATAAAGAATCATCCACGGGCCGGCATAGCGCATAACCTCTTTGATCTTTTGCCGATATATCGGTTTATAGCAATGGACCGGACAGTTGGAACAGGCCGTTTTCCCTTCCCCAAAACGGCAGTATGACAGCCTCTTTAGTGCGTACGCTTTTAAATCGCGGCACTCCCCGCAAAGCTGATTGCTATGATGCTTCTTCCGGCAATATAGGTCAATCATCTTTGTGACCATTTCCATTTCCTTTTTTACAACAGGGCCTGAATTCAGCGTTATTGCCATAAAATCATGACCTCCCGTTTAAAATTGTTCTTATCTTTAAAGATAGCACATGCCTTTAAGGGGAAATCTGACATTCTATTGACAAATTCATTAATTAGAAAGAGGCCCTGACAACATCCATCCACTTATAAAGCGTAAAAAGTTGTTTATGGGAAAGGGGATTAAAAATCGGAGTAATAGATTGTAAGGAGTTAATCAGAAGAATGAAAAACTGACACATTAACCAAAAAACACTTTAACATTGCCTTCCTTTTTCGCTGTTGTTGAGCAGTTTTTTATAAAATCATTGATTTGCTTTCCATCCCACCGCAAAAAGTCATAATTCGCATGGGCTGAATCCTTATTATTGTATTGCTGTTCGAAAACATTCAACGCCTCTTCAATTTGCTCGCTCGAAAAGGTGGTGCCCCTTCCCGACCCACTGACACCAGCGTAATATTCATATGCATTGAGCAGGCGGTAAAGGATGAGAGCATTATGATTGCCCATGCTGAAACGGGCATAAGCAATTTCTTCTCCTGCTTTATTGTAGCCGTAAATATCGTGTCCCATTGTAATCCTCCTACGAATTCTTTGTTCAAAAAATGGTGAACCTGGAATAATTCTTCGCAGCTTACTCCTTTCAACAGTATTTTTAAAACAATTTTGCAGAAAAAATATATGGAACTTAAGCATTTCCCTCATGTCCCTACGAGGAAATCCTAAAGTTTCATCCGGATAGAATGGAAGGAGAGAGTTCATAAATGAGGATTCTTAGGAGTCATTGTTTTAACTAATTAGAAGAAAAGGATTTAGGTTCATAAAAGGATAAAAGAAATGAGAAAGGATTTGGAGATATTGTGAGGTTGACACTTTAATATTTCCATAGGTTACCAACCCTGTCAATGAGCAACTTTTCGACAAACCCCAATATGTGCATCATGAAAATGAGGATTGTACTAAATTTAAATTTTACCGAGCCATCAAAAAAAGACAGTTCCCCTTACCGAGGGCAAACTGCCTTCTCTAAAATGCTGTTCTATTTATTTTTTTATCGAGATTTTTACGACATCATCCAAATATTTGGTTGTATTATACCCAAACATTTCAATCCTATTAGGAATGATTTTCTCCTCTGGGTCTTCACTTATCAACTTAAAAGTTTGGACTTTAGTCATATAGCGAGGCTGTTCAATTTTTTCAAAATTAATATTTTCATTTTGTTCATATTCATTTCCGTTCTTATCAACGGTCACTCCTATTGTACTCATCTCGATTGGTACAGTTCCGAGTTCATAATCACCCATAATCTCAAGCCAAAGCAAGTCGTATTGTCGATTTCTAAGTTCATGATTGCTTATCTCGACATAAGAAGGCCTTCCCGCTTCAAACCTGTCAATGGATATCGTGGAGCCTGCATATTCAAAGGTTTGTGGATAGCTCTGGGATGAATCGAGCTTAATTGTTAGCTTGTCTTCCACCGTTAACATGGCGGACTTGAATTGAACCTTTATTTCTTTTGGGGCCTTTTCAAATACCGGTTCAAAGTGGGCTTGAAACCCCGTCCATTTCATTTCTTCATCCCTCATAATGGTGCCGTACAAATCGGCCTTTAGCTTCTTCCTGTTCACTTCCATATTATCAAAAGTGACATAATCCATTCGTTTTTCTGTCTGTCCATTATTAAACGCAATATCGAGGATGGTTATTGTAGGAGCAATCGTCAGCTTTTCAATCCGAACCGGTATCCCCTCTATCTCTGTTTCTTCATCCATTTCATATTCCGCCAATGGCTTTTTCTCCACAGGGATTTCAAATTTCCAATCCCCTGTTAAAGTATCCATGCCACTGTATAAATTTTGAACCTCGCCTGCATCGTCTCGAATTAATTCATGAAGTTTTGTAATGTTCAGCTTGATTGTCGCTTTTTCCTCTTTCAGTGGCAAAAGGCTAAATTTTCCCTGGAAGATATTCTTACCGTGTTTATTTTTATCCGTTTGAAGTTCAGGAGGATAAAACATCGGATGTGTATTTTCGTTCATAATTTTATACTGGTCCTCTACCATCATTCCTTCGTTGAAAGGCATCATAAATTGGCGAGCTTCCTTGGTATCCTCAATTTCATAATAGATAAGCGTCTGAATATCATCGGCAATCGCACTCTTAATTGTAATTTTCACTCCATCGCTTTCGGCTACAAGATTCAATGGTTTCCCCAAGCCATGCTGGAGAAGCGCGCGCAGTTCCGGATCGTCCTCAGCATAGGCATAGTAGAAGCCTGTAAAAGAACCCGTTAATATTTCAAATCCTAATAATAAAGTGAAAATACCAGCTAAAACGGCACCCATCTGAATCCGTTTTTTCCTCTTCAGCTGCATGCCCCTTTGTCTTTCCGCCAGCTTCGCTTTCACGTTCCCCATTAAATTTGCTGGCACGTGAACACCATTCATTCCTTTTGCAAAATCCTTCATAGCCAGCATAACATCCTGAAAGGCAGCTAAATCTTCCTGGCAATCCCGGCAATGATAAATATGGATTTCAAAATCGATCTTTTCCGGCCTGTCCATGTTTCTTTCCAGATAATCCAGATAATTCTTTTGATATTCTTGGCAGCCATTCAAGTTTTGCCCGTACCCAAGCACATTTTTAAGCGACTGGATACCGAAAAAAACAAGTTCCTGTTCCTTTTCTATTGGAACGCCCATAATATGGGCGGTATCCTCGTGGGAAAACCCTCTGATATATGCTAGGATAAGCGCTTCCCTCTCGTCTATTTTCAGCTGGTCAAACGCTTCCAAAAAAGCTGGTTGCGCATCTATTTTCTCTTCAACTGGTAAACTTCCATTGATGGAAAGTTCACGGCTGATTTCCATGAATATGGATGCAATCCGCTTATCCAGCGGGGTATCTTGTTCAAACCGGGGAACTTCCTTATGCACTTTAAGGATGGAACGATAAAACACCTCTTCAATTTGCTGCTGGTCTCGTAGGTAAATCCGGGCCAAAATGAAAAATGATTGTTTATGCTGATCAAACCAATCGACGATTGGTTCCATCCCTGTTTCTCTCATTAGCGTGATTGGCGCTGGCTCTGCTTTTGCCGGAATCATAACGGCCCCCCTCGGTAACATTCTCTTTATTATCAATCATATAGGCGGAGCCAGTTATTGGCAATATGCATTTCACAAGGTTTCATTATTCATTTTGTACCAATCTTCATACAGAAAAGAAGCAGGCAATTCCTTACCAGGAGCCTGCTTCTGCTATAAAAATAATCTTTCAGCGGCCAAAACGACCCTTTTCCTCAAAACTTGTCTTCATTTCTCTTAAAAAACTCATAATACGTGCGTACATTCTCCAGTTCCGTCCACCGTTTTATAGCGACAGGATACTCATCAAGATCATAAATTTTTGCCCCACGCATTGAAAGCAGAAATGGCGAATGCGTCGAAATAATAAACTGGCAGTTAAAAAACCTGGCAGAGTCCTCGATAAATTCCATTAACTCCAATTGCCGCTTCGGAGAAAGGCTGTTTTCTGGCTCATCCAAAATATAAAGTCCATTTTCATCTATTTTCTCAGTAAAATAGAGGTAGGCACTTTCCCCGTTCGATAATTCTTTGACATTATCCATTAATTCATCTCTCACAAAACGTGACTGTGTCTGGCTCCTGGCTGTATTCACTTTTTTCAATTGTTCGTAATCATTCAGAGATTTCAATTGGAATTTCGAATACTTTGCATCAAGATACTCTTCGAAAAGCTCCTCGCGCCTTTCGTCAATTCCCTCATTGAGATTCCGGATATTCAGCATATAGTCAAAAACGTCATCACTAGTAATAATTCTGCTATGTTCAGGGATTTCAGCGGCTAGCTGCATTTCACACATTGAGACATAGTCAGGATAGAAATTTGATTTATTATAAATTGAATCACGCTGGACTCCTGCTTTCTCAGCGATCACATTCAGTGCCGTAGACTTTCCGGAGCCATTTCCACCATAGAGGATTGTAACCGTGTCAAATTCAATTTCACTAAAATCCTTGCTAGATAAGACCTTAAAAGGATAAAACGAATCATAACACGTCCTTTTGATGCTCATAATAAATTTAAATTCCTGATCTTCATTTGGAAACGTGAAAGAATGCAGATAAATCATGGATTCACCTTCCTGGAGGAAGTGTTATTCTGATTACTTTTTTGTTTATATTACTCTCTTTAATTCCTCAAGCCTTTCCTCCACGGCCAGAATTTCATCTTTATCTTTGGCTATTTCCAATGCCTTGTCGTATAACTGCCGCGCCTTTTGGTAATCCTTCTTTTGCTCATAGAAGTAAATGTCTCCCCAGCCGATGTACCCCCATGGATTGTTAGGGAAGTCCTTGACCAGCTTCTCGAACTCCGCAGCGGCTTCTTCATATTGTCCCAGAATGGCATACGAATCTCCTATGGCACGTCTCATATTATGAATAATCAGCTCATCTTCTTCAGGGAATATCTCGCAAAACTCCCGGCAATAATCGATTCTTTTTTCAAAATAACTGTTATCCTTTTTGCCGGCATGGTAAAGCTCTAATTCCAGATCCTGAACGAAATTTTTGATGAAGAATTTGTCGCTGAATTTCCTGTCTAAAAATTTGAGGTTTTTATAGGCTGGATTGTTCCTTACTTTTATGACTTCCCATGCCTGTAACCAAACATCGCATGCGGATACAGAATCGTTATGGTTTAAATACTCTTCGCCACGTTCAATCATGTCCAACAATTGTTCCTTCAAAAGGCCACCATTCTGTACTGCGGAATTTACTGTTCCAGCCATCTCTTTGCCCATGCAGCATTTCTTAAATTTTTTGCCGCTCCCGCATGTACATAATTCGTTTCTGCCTATTTTGTTCATATACTTTCTCTCCTTTACCGTATAGTCTCTTTTCTTCACCTGCAAAAACCACTGCTAATTGGATATCTATATTGGTTGAAATAAAAATTGATAACCCGACCGGTATGGGGTGGTTGATTTCCGCTCCGGGCATTTCGCTTTCCACGGGGCATCAAAGCAGCAGCCTGAAATAGCTTCCTGTGGATTTGCGACGAGCTGAACGGAGCTTCCTCGAATATCCTTTGGCGCAGGAGCAGTTAGGAGCCTCCTCCTGCCCTGTCCCGCAGGACAACCAGCTTCTTCGAATGGGCTTTGCACGAAGGAAATGCGATAGCACTAAGGAAAGCTCCAAGAATAATCCTCGCACGAAATTATGCGTTAGCATAATTGAGGATTTTCGAGGAGTCTACATGCCTGAGCTCCAATTAACCAGCTTATTCAAATGAAATAGTGGAATTACTAAGTTCAACCTATATAGTAAATGATAGAAAATTTTGCCGCGATCAAATTATTACTATCGTAGAACACCGTCTGGATCGACTAAGCCCGTAAAAACCCACGTCTTCCCTTCATCTTTTGATGCGAATTTCGCCAAAACCTTGCCGCCCATATAATCTCCCGACGGCCCTTGATTAACGAGCAGTGTTCCTTCGGTGCCCTTGAAGGCCGGAATTTCAGCTATTGTGAAATAGCCCATGTATTCTTCAGGAATCGGTACCTTTATGTGTTCCCATTGTTCCCCGCCATCGCTTGTCCGATATAAATTCGGTACTGGAGGCTGCCCTTCATAGCGTAATTCCCCAAAGGAGAGAAATCCTAATCGATCTGTCACGAATCCTCCATCCGTCACCAGCTTACTCTCATTTTCCACTGGTTTGGCGCTATGCCAAGTCTTGCCTCCATCATTCGTTTTAAAAATGAAGTGCGCTTCCCAGCTCATGGTTTTGTCGCCAGTTATGATGAGATAACCATCCTCGTCAGATGTGAATCCGAGTTTTTTAAAGCGCTCCCCCGGCGGTCCCTGGTCCGAAACCGTTACAGTATCCCAAGTTTCCCCCTTATCATTGCTGATTAAAACCCGCAGCCCATTAAGCAAAAAGGCAGTTTTCTTCGGAGAAATCACATAGGTGCCACCAATTAGCTCCTGTTCAGGGCGGCGGCCGTTTGCATCTACAGCCAAATCTTCCGGCCGGACAGGGATTTCCACCCACTTTTGCCCGTTGTCATAAGTGACCATGAGCACTCCGTCCTTAATCTCATACTTGACACCTTCCGAAGCCTTTATTCCCGTTTTCTCATGATAGTCTTCAAGCGATTCGACCGGCGGGAGGCCGATTCGAGTATCAGCAATCCGTTCTATTTTCGCTAAAGTATAAGCTTGGCCATCGGCCTTATTGATCGTCATTTTCCAGACGATAGTTGGGATGTCTCCGTTTTCCTTTACCTCCCCCAGTCCGTAATCAACTTTTCGCGCGCCATCCTCAGGCAGGTGGATGTCAAAAACAACTGCGGCTACAAAAGAGTTTTCATCTCCTGACAACTTCGTGAACCGGGTATAGGTTTTGCCGGCAATCGCTCCTTCTTTCTCTAGCTCGGTCATTAAATCAAACCAAAGCCGGTATGCGATGATTTCCGGTTTCTTTTCATCCGCTCCAACCTGAACCTTGTAAGGGAGTTTGCTGTCAAGTTCCACTTTTCCCACCTTGGCCGGTTTCGGCTCAGGCTTTTCCTTATCCCCGATGAATAGTTGAATCACGGCGAAAAGGATAATGCAGATCGCCGGCAAAAGCAGTAAAAAGCTCTTCGTTTTCTTCATTCGTAACACCCTTTATGCAAAATAACTGCCTTACTCTTCTTGAAAAAACGGTTTGTAAATATAACGCTTCGGAGTAATCACATCCTCTTTACCAGGGATGTACAAGGATACCGTCGGGCCGCTGTTCACATGGTCAGCCGCGGCGGGAAGCTCCGTACCGGTTTCATCAATATAATGAATATCTTTATGAATGATTCCCCAACTCCGTATTCCTTTATAAAGGACAGCGAAATGATCGCCACTCCATGCCTGAACTTCCTTTTTAACGGGAATATGGTTTAGCATCTTGATGACAATTGCCAAATCATTGTCATCATCGTAAATGGCAGTGCCTTGTCCATGCCAATCCTGTTTATGGACCCTCAGGCGATTGCCACTTTGTTTATCGGTAAAAATCGTATAAGATGATTGCAATTTCAGATTCTCGTCAAACCCATAAATGAAAATATAAACCTCTTTAATTGTCCCATTTTTGGCAAAATCAATTTTCAAATCATCGGTCATCAAATTTGGCTCAAGCTCCATCTCAGCCTTTATCGTATCGATAATGTCTTCAAGCCTTACCTCATAGAAATTATCATTCTTCAGCTTTATTCTGGTGTCTGTTTTCAGCTCGTTAATTTTCCAGGCGAGCGCTCCGTTAAAATTGACAGCATTTTTGCCAGTATTATATGAACCGATTATAGTAATGGCCAGAAAGAGAATGGCCATCCAGTTCCAAAAGGCATGGCGTATATGCTTATTTCCAATTAGTTCTCCAGGTGAATGTAACGCTTCCTTTGAAATGGGAATAATGGTTTTATCTTCGAAGTATAAAAAATACCAACTCTTATTCTCGATTAATTTTGCAAGGGTTTCCAGAGAAAAAACATGGCATCCTCTGCTTGAAACAACAGCCAGTTGGTTGCTGTCGATCTCAACCCGGCTGCCGGCTTCGAATAGCCAGTCTTTTTTCATTTGCTTGCGATAAACAATAAAAACACGGACAAGCATACCAACCAAAAGAATACTGATACCCAGAAAAAACGGTATATTGGTTTTCAATTGCCCTATTTTGGTGATCGTGTAAATGATGTACCACCACAACAAATAAAGAGGAAGCCAAACCATGCTGCTTTTCCCGCCAAAAATCAAATCCCGCAAGACCAAACGCCGGTAAACTTTTTTGGTCAATTTGTTTTCAATTATCATTTTACAAACTCCCTTGCAGGCATGACCTCTATTTTAACTTTTAATGAATATGAAAGCCTTGATCTCCGGATAGAAATTCAAACTCCTATACCTTTAATCATACAGCCTATGAAGTTAAAATACCTAAATTTTGAAAGAGGAAAGGATGTCTTTTAAGTTTCCATACGCTGAAAAGCAGGCTATCCCCTTTTGGAAGCCTGCTTGCTACTTATCCCTTCCCTTATGTAAAAGGGATAAAGATATATATAATAATCCTAAGGCATACATGCCCGCCAGGAAAAAATACCCCGGCAACCCATAATGGTATTTCTGCATAGGATGGAAGGTTTCCGTTAAGAGGATTCCTCCCAAGCCGCATATAATTAACAACACTAGGAGAAACATCGTTCATTTAGACCGTTAATGAGCCGCGAAAACCCCTGGCCGCATAGTAGGAATCTGCCCCATTATGATAAACAAACACAGTGTCGTAACGGCGATCACAAAAGATGGCTCCGCCGAGTTTTCTAATATTAGCGGGGGTTTTCACCCAGCTTGATGTCTTCGCGTCAAAATTGCCCAGCTTCTGCAGCTCCCTGTATTGTTCTTCCGTTAGGATCTCGATCCCCATATCGGCCGCCATGCCGAGCGCACTGTTTTCAGGCTTGTGTTTTTTCCTCGCCTCCAGCGCTTCCCGGTCGTAACAAACACTCCTGCGGCCATTGGGGCTTTCCGCTGAACAATCATAAAAAACGTACTCGTCCGTATTTTCATCATAGGCAACGACATCCGGCTCCCCGCCCGTTCTTTCCATCTCGAAAAGCGACCACAGTTTTTCAGCATTCGCTTCCAGTTTCGCCTGCACTTTTGCCCATTCAAGTCCCTCATGGCGATTCATGTTTTTTTCAAAACGGCCTTTCAATGCTGAAAATATTTCTTCACACTGCTCTGATGACAACTGCTTATTTCTGTTTTCCATCATTAACCTCCTTGCAAAACTGCTTCTCTGGGATCGATTCAATGCTTTTGCACCCGCTTCCGGCTTAGAGACTGCTTCTCTGTGACCGTTTGAATGCTTTTGCACCCGCTCCGGGCTTAGAGACTGCTTCTCTGTGACCGATTGAATCCTGTTGCACCCGCTCCGGGCTTAGAGACTGCTTCTCTGTGACCATTTGAATCCTTTTGCACCCGCTTTGGGCTTAGAGACTGCTTCCCTTTGAGGGATTGCCACGTGTTACTAAATACCGCCGGAGTACGCCCCTTCTGTGCCAATCAACTTTATTATAAATCAACACTCACCGCTAATTAAATTTAACAAACGGGGACCTAGGCAGCAGCATAAAAAAGAACCCTTCATAACAAATAGCATGAAGGGTTCTTACTTGGCAAATAATTTTAAAAGAAACAAGCAAAATCCATGTCCGACACATTGAAAAAAATATACTTATGTGTTAAATTTATATAGTTAGACATCACTATTAGTTATGTAGATATAATTATCCTATTTTAATTATACAACATAACTCTTTAGGAAGTCAACCCTCTTTACTCAAATTTTTTTAAAGGAGTGTTTGCTTGTGAATTCAGCATTTCAGCAGGAGCAAGAACGGGTGGAAGAAGTACTGAAGACGATTAAGGAACAGATCGGCAAATTGGAGGAAGAAACTGCCCAGCGCCGAAGTGAAGTCATTCACATCCGCAAGCACTTTTGGGATGAGATCAAGGTGAATACGGATACCTTTGATGATTACCTGGAAACCATTATCGGCCTGCGGCAGGAGTCCCAGGCTCTCGCTGTAAGCCAAAGCACCCATAGACATGCAGCCAAGAAATTATCGGTGCTGCATCGTATGAAGGATAGCCCCTATTTTGCGCGGATATCTTTTCTAGAAGAAGGCTCCGCGGTTGAGGAACAGATTTATATTGGAATATCCACGCTAACGGATACAAGTGGCGATGAATTCCTCGTCTACGACTGGCGTGCCCCTATTTCAAGTGTCTACTATGATTATCAGCCCGGCCCTGCCCAGTATGTAACGCCTGGCGGATTAATTAAAGGTATACTGGAGAAAAAGTGGCAATACCTTATCCGCGGAGGTGTTCTCCAATCGATGTTTGATACGAGTCTCACGATTGGGGACGAAATTTTGCAGCAAGTATTGGGCAAAGGTACCGACAAAAAGATGCACAGTATCGTCGCGACCATCCAGCAGGAGCAAAACAGAATTATCCGCCACGATCGTGGACGGCTGCTCATTGTTCACGGTGCAGCCGGTAGCGGCAAGACATCGGCCGCCCTCCAGCGGATTGCCTATTTGCTCTACAAATATCGCGGACGGCTGAATGCTGATCAAATCATTCTATTCTCGCCAAATTCCATGTTCAACAGTTATGTATCCAATGTCCTACCTGAACTTGGTGAGGAGAATATGCAGCAGGTCACCTTCCAGGAATATCTGGTCCACCGGCTTGGCACAGAGTTTTTAGTTGAAAATCCTTATGACCAATTGGAATTTGTTTTAACCGCCGTAAATATTCCCTCATACCGTTCAAGGATTGCCGGCATTGAATTCAAAGCATCAATCCGCTTTTTTCAAGCAATCAATTCATACAGGCAATCCCTCGAAAGTTCCGGGATGCTTTTTAAAGGCTTTACCTTCAGAGGAAAGCCTATTGTTACCGCAAAGCAGATTGCAGAGAGGTTTTATAGCAGCGACACCTCTCTCCGTTTCCATAACCGGCTTGAGAAACTGAAGGATTGGCTTTTGAAACAACTGAAGGAAGTGGAAAAGGCTGAGCAGTCTAAGCCGTGGGTACAGGACGAAATCGAGCTGCTGAGCAATGAGGAGTACCATAAAGCCTACACATACTTGGCAAAAAAACGTGGATTTAAAGGTGATGAAATTACTGATTATGATATGGAGCCTGAAGCACTGGCACGTTTGATTATTCGCCAGAAATTAAAGCCCTTAAGGAATCGGGTCAAAGCGTTTCGTTTCATTGACATCAAGGGAATGTACAAACAGCTTTTCGTCGATTCCTCGAAAATCAATCAATGGCTGGATGGGGAAACACCTTCGATGTGGCCGGAAATTTGCCAATCGACATTGCAAACAATGGATGAAGGCAGATTATTCTATGAAGATGCCACTCCCTATTTACTTTTGAAAGAGCTCATACAAGGCTTTCAGACGAACAGTTCGATTAAACAAATCGTTGTGGATGAGGCACAGGACTATTCACCTTTCCAATTCGAGTTTATGAAGCGATTGTTTCCTTCAGCCCGGATGACAGTACTTGGCGACTTCAATCAGGCGATATTTACCCATGCCAGTGAAATGGTTGATTTCCGTACACTGACAAACCTTTATGGTCCGGACGAAACGGAAGTGATTAACATGGCGCGGAGCTACCGGTCCACCAAACCAATTATTGAATTCACACGCAGGCTCGTGCCTAATGGTGAAGCGATTATTCCTTTCGACCGTGATGGCGAGAAACCAGTGCTGACAGTTTTGCCGGACCGAGCTGAACTTGACCGCTCGATCGCAGCCAAAATCGAAGAATTCCGGGAAATGGGGCTCAATAGTATCGCAATCATATGCAAATCAGCAGAAGAAAGTAGAAGCGCCTTCGAAGCTCTTTCGGGCATCGAAGATCTTAAACTCTTGAAGGCCAGTTCCATGGAATATGAGCAAGGGGTCGTAGTTGTGCCATCCTACCTGTCCAAGGGAATCGAATTCGATGCCGTCATTATTTATGATGCATCAGAGAAGGTATACGGTGATGAAAGCTTGCGCAGAATTTTCTACACCGCCTGCACAAGAGCGATGCATTATTTGCAGCTTTACAGTGCAGGTGAGCCAAGTCCGTTTTTAAGAGATGCTTTGCATGAAGGGGTTATCAGCAGTTGACGATTTTTCTATGACAAAAATGTAAGAAGGCAACCCGCGTGGGTTGCCTTCTTTTAGTTGTCAGAAGAGTTTATCTAGCAGATTTTTTATAGTTAAATAAATAGATCGCTGGTATGAATACAATCATAAATTCCGATAAAAAGCCTACAATCAGCCACTTTTGCAATGGGGTTGGCCACGGTATAACAATTGTAATCAGGACCCTGCAAAACCATGTAAACACTAAGAAGGCATAAAACACAAAAACCTCTCTTGAACCTTGATAGATCTTCTTTTTGAAAACTAAAAGAATCAAACTTAAGCCTGTTAACAGCAATGAAAAGAAGAAGTTTACATAATCAATAGATGCATAAATCTCTAACGGTGCATCCGGGATATAAGAATACCATTCTGTCACATATGGAGCGAAAAAATGCAATAGGCCCACTAAGGAACTAATCACCAAGCCAACAGTATATAATACACTGCTGATTTTTCTCATTTAGTCCATTCCCCCCTATTGAAATTATTAAGTTAATGCCTTTAGTGCTCCGCGCATACTTGTGATTAAATTCACATTTTAACCCAAACCATTTTATCTATTTGTTTTTATCGAAGAATTATTTCAAAAAATTTATATTCTTAACCAACCTTTATCTCCATCATATTCCTTTTTATTTCGGGCAACAATAGGGTTTTTCATGATAGTTGCGCATTATACGGGAGATCCTGGAGTAAGGCGAACCAGATTCATTAAATATCCCTTTACAGAAGCCGTTAGCAGCCCTTTAACCTTCTCTGCATTCTTTGTACTCCCTCTTGGGAACGTATTAATCCACGAAAAAGACCTGGCCATTCGCGTAAACCAGGTCTGGCTGGAATTGTAGTAACAGCATTCAATATATTTGAGTTTACAGCGGCTACCTTGAAAGCGATTGGTTTTTCAAGTCAAATATAGCCTATATAAATTCGTATCGAATACTGGCCTGAATTTATCTTTAAATAGGCGTAGCCCTCCTTTTCCACTGCCATCAGACCCTAAATTAATTAATTCAGTCTCCGGACTGATTTGGTTTATTTCTTTTACAAATTCTATATAGAGGAATTCACAGATTCCTTTATAGCCAACATCATATTTTAATTCACATGCCCACGCCTGGCCATCCGGCAGAATTCCTCCCGTCGCCATTCCCGCAATTTTTCCCTTTATTTCAACAACAATGACAATATGGCCAAGCTCTTCGAAATTTTTAATGAGGTTATGATAAAAATAGTTATCCCATATAGAAATATACTTATTTCCTGATTTTTCATTCCAAAGCTCTTTCAGCTCAACGAGTGCAGATTGGTCTTCCTTATCCGCTCTTCTGACAATAACATCAGAATAGACTTTCTTAAATTTATTTAATTGAGTCCGGATATTTTGAAAATGATTTCCTTTAAGCTCCAGAAGCTTCCGGACACTAATATGCCTTTCAACTCCTTTTTTTCGTTCGGCTGTAAATCTTTCCTTGAAGGAAGGGCAACCGCTTAGGAAGTCTAGCTGGAGATTATTTAAATTCATCACTATACCTTTTTTATCCAATTTCGCATTCCAATTTTCACAAAACTTCAGGCATTTATAGGTTGCATCCGATATTTCACAAGGTTTACCCTTTCCAAGAGGAAGGAATTCGAGACAAAGATAATTTTTAATTGTTAATCTAAAAACAACAAACAAACCATCGACAATTGTCCAAATGATATTACCCCTGGCACGTGAACTGGCATATAAGTAATCAAAATTGCAGTACCAAAGGTTTGTGGGATATTCAGTCGCTTCAAGGAATTTGTTGAATAGGTCTTTATCTTCCAATTTCAATTTATTAAATTTCCAATCGCCAATAGTCACTTCGCGGCCACTAATTGACTTCTCACTCAAACTTTTATCTCCTTTCCGTTATTACCAATGTACAAACACTATGTTATTGTATGCTCAATTTTGTATATGTGAGGTTACAAAAGCCTTTGAGCCAATAAAAAAAGCCAGACTTCACGCCAGCGATTGTTTGTTAAAAATAATAAAGGCAACTCCCTCAATTTTGAGGTCAGTTGCCTTCTTTCAAAACTATGCCGACAGCATCGCCAATTTATCATGTTCATTTTGTTTAATTTGCTTTGCCCTGAAGCTTAATCTAATCCATCAGTATGAAATTCGTCTTGGCAAACTCTTCTGAATAAGATCGTTAGCATGTTAAACAACGCCCATTTAATCTGTTACTGCACAGGGTACAATAATACTCAGGCTTGATTGATACTCATTCTTTTTGCCCATTTCGTATTTTCTTTAAGGCTTCCTCTATGTCTGCCAATTCAAGCTTTGATAGCGCTTCGGCATCGGCTGAAGCAATATCTTCCATCAAGGAGAGCCTCAACGACTGGGCCTGGATGGCATCTTCAATTAAATTCGCCGCAAACCTGCCATTTCCCGTAACCTGCCAACCCTTGAGCGACTCAAGGATATAGTCCTCAGCTTCCCCAGAAAGCTTGTAGTGATAAGTTTCTGCATAGTTAATCATTATTTCAAGGAGTTCCTCTGTAGTGTAATCAGGAAAATGGAAGAACTTTTTAAAGCGGGACCTTAACCCAGGGTTAAATTCCAGTAGTGCATCCATCTGTTTCGGGTATCCCGCAAGGACTATGACGAGATTTTCATTATGCCTCGTCATTTCATCTACTAGTGTTTCAATAGCTTCCTTGCCGAAATCCCCTCCAGATGAGCTAAGCAACGAATATGCTTCATCAATGAACAGGACTCCCCCGAGTGCATCACGGACTTTTCTTCTCGTTTTCTCTGCTGTTTGGCCGACATAGCTGGCGACAAGGTCCGCTCTGCTGGCAATCACTAAATGGCCGCGTTTTAGGAAGCCGTTTTCTTTCAATATTTCCGCATATATTTTTGCCACCGTTGTCTTTCCTGTACCAGGGTTTCCGGTAAATACCGAATGAAGCTGTATAGGGACCGTCGGCAGGCCGCTGTCCCTCCTCATTTGCTGGAGTTTGACGAAGGCAGCTTGGGTTTTCATTTCAGCCTTTATGGAATGTAATCCAATCAGGCGGTCCAGCTTTTCAAGAGGCCGATTGCGATTTTCTTGCACTGGCAGCTTGAAGTCGTTTCCGTCAAGAATAGAGAAGCGAAGAATGTCTAGCGTTTTGTCATCCTTTGCGGCTCCCTTTTTGAAAATGGCTTCAAGAACAAGAGTATGAACCGTTCTTGCGTTCCCGAAAGTTTCGTCCACCCTTTCACGTTCAAGACGTTCCTCTAATGCGTTCTTTGCCGATCTTGTTAAAAGGTAGTCATTTTCTGCGGATATTTTCTCCGCTATTGTAACCAGCTCCTCATTTGTATAGTCACGAAGGAAAATTTGGTTTGATTGAGGGAATCGGCTTCGAAGACCCGGATTCGCATCAAGGAAGCTCCTCATTTCTTCCGGATAGCCGGCCAGGATAACGGCGAACTTTCCGCCAAATTCCTCTCCGGTCATCAACGAAACGAGTGTATCAATCGCAGCTTGTCCATAGTCATTGCCAGATTGGCCTTCCCGTTTAAGGCTATAGGCTTCATCAATAAACAAAACCCCGCCAACGGCCTTACTGACAATCGCGCGAACATTTTCCTCCGTTTGGCCAACATATGAGCCTACCAGCTGAGATCTATTTGTTTCTATAACCTCTTCCCTCGGCAAAAAGCCAAGCTCATGAAAAATTCTTGCCAAAAGCCTGGATAGGGTTGTTTTTCCCGTACCAGGGTTCCCAGTAAGGACAAAATTAAGGCTAAGCTCATCTTTCATCTGGAAGCCCATGTCTTTACGCTTTTTTTGAAACTTAAGGTATTGATAATAATCCTTGACGCGGCCTTTGACAGTTTCAAGGCCAATCATCTGATTTAATTCATCGATTGCATTTCCTTTAGCTTCATTTTCTTGCAGTGAAGTTCCAGCGAATTGGCTGGCCCAATCTTTTTTTATTGCCTCTACGTGTTCAAGTCTTGCGGACAGTTCCTCCATATATGCCGCTGTGTGAAAAACTCCTGTAATCGATTGTTCGTATTCCTCGGCGGCTTTTAAAAGTTCGCTCGTGGATTTGATTGCATCCAGCATCAAGTTATAGATCTGTTCCTGTTTTGGATCCACTGCCCCTTGAAGCGAGTGGTCCAGTTGCTCAAGCTGGTCATCCGCCTGTTCAAGGAAATCTCGGCAGATCATTATATATTCCTCAGCTATTTTCTGCTTTGTCGTCCGATTATCGGTTTCTCTGATAGGCGGAAAATTCAATGAATCTAAAAATGGCAATGCCATCTGCAAGGTAGATTTGTTCAGGAATCCTTGTGCATCAAGATTAACTGGGTCAAGCTCAGCAGCCCGCTTCATCCAGACTATCCCAAGCCGGTCCCTTTTGTCTTTTTGGAAGCGGGACTTCGCAGCCATCACAAGCAGTCCGGCAATTTCCTTTGCACTAAGTGTTTGATCATGCTCCAAGATATAGGCAAGGATTTCCGCTTCGTCATCGACATACCCTTTTTGTTCCAGTTCATCGTTCCATTTTGTTTGCTGCTGCATAGTTCCTCACTTCTGTTTATTGTTTTTTACTATCGTATCATATCGGACACGCGGTTACGAAAAGCGGTGCCACTCCCTCGTTTTATAAACTGGCCCTCTTCATTTTGTTGCGCTAATGTCGTTTGACTCCTGCCTTTGTTTCCTTTTTTCCCAATTGGTCTTTAGCTCGGGATTTGCGTGGGGAATTACATACTTTTCCAATACATGTTCGACATGTTCTTCTAAAACTAAGTTATATGTAGAAAGTTTTACTTTTTTATTATTTATAGTCTTGACCATTATATATTTTATAGATTCCGCCCCACCCCAATAAATATCTTTAATCTCGCTGATAGGGATGGCTTTTTTTCGGCCTTTCAGTTTCCCGCTTTCAACCGTATATACGGCCCTTCCAGAAAGTAAAACAGATATGATCCTCAACAAAATGCTCCCAAAAAAAATGGTACCAATAAAGCCAATAATGACTCCAAAAAAAGCTCGTACAATACCTGTATTCGGTACGATGTAAAAAAGGGTAAAAAGCCCCCCAGCGGTCATTATGCCACTACCCAACACCATACAACCCGCCCAAGATGGCAAATAGACCACTTCCACCTTATCATTCGTTATTCTAATATTATTTTTCATGCATAAGTCCTTCCTTTTCAACTGAAAACCAGCTATGTTACTTATAGAAAACAAACAGTTTATGTAATATGAGCTTGACTTAAACTGAGTATTGCCAAACGCAACCCGGGCCCACTCTTTTTGTCATTTTAACTACCACGTGCTATTTTGTTACGCTGATATTGTTTAACTCCCTGCTTTGTTTCCTTTTATCCCAGTTGCTCTTTAGCTCCTGGTTAGCGTGGGGAAGGACATACGTTTCTATTACATGATTTACAGGATGTTCTGACACCAAATTATATGTGGACAGCTTAATTTTTTTATTATTAAGGGTTTGGACAATTATATATTTTATAGAGGCCGCTCCGCCCCAATAAATATCTTTAATTTCCCTGATTGGGATGGCTTTTTTCCGACCTTTCAGCATCCCCTTTTCAATCGTATATAAAGCCCTTCCTGTAAGTAAAACAGAAATTATCCTTAATAAAATACTTGCGCAAAAAATTGTGCCAATCATACCAATGATTATTCCAAAGAATGCTTTTACAATGCCTGAATTGGGTACGCCGTAAAAAAGGATAAAAAGTGCCCCAGCGGTCATTAATCCACTTCCAAACACCATACAACCTGCCCAAGATGGCAGATAGACCACTTCAACCTTATCATCCGCTATCTTAATATTATTTTCCATGTGCGAGCCCTTCCTTTTCGCCTAAAAACCAGCTATGCTACTCAAGGAGATCAAGCAGTTTATGCAGTGTAATCTTTGCTTAAACCGAGTCTTACTAAAAGCAAGCTATGTCTACTCTATCTTCATTTTAACTACAACATGCTATTTTGTTATGCTGATTTTGTTTAACTCCTGGCTTTGTTTTCTTTTTTCCCAATTGCTCTTTAAATCCGGCGATGCGTGGGGAATAATATACGTTTCTATTACATGATTAACTGGGACTTCCGATACTAGGTTGTATGTAGAAAGTTTTATTTTTTTATTATTTAAAGTTTTGACCTTAATATATTTTATAGAAGACGCCCCACCCCAATAAATATCTTCAATTTCCCTGATTGGGATGGCTTTTTTCCGCCCCTTCAATTCTCCGTCTTCAATAGTAAACACCGCTCTTCCAGAAAGCAAAACAGAAATGACCTTTAATAAAATACTGCCGAAAAACAACGTACCGAAAATGCCAATAATGATTCCAAAGAACGCTCTCAGAATACCTGAAGTTGGTACGCCGTAAAATAGTATAAATAATCCCCCTACAGTCATTAGTCCGCTTCCGAACACCATACAACCTGCCCAAAATGGCAGGTAGACTACTTCCACCTTATCATTCGTTATCCTAATATTATTTTCCATGAGTAAGTCCTTTCACTCTTTCCTTAAAGGATTTTTCTTTTTTAATAAGGGAATCAAACATAGGATAGGGCTAAGCCGTCTGAAATAAGCAACCTGTACGCAACTTGTTATTTTGTCATGGTGATGTTGTTTAACTCCTGCCTTTGTTTTCTTTTCTCCCAATTGATCTTTAGCTCTGGATTTGCATGGGGAATTATATACGTCTCAATCACATAATTAACAGGCTCTTCTGATACTAGATTGTATGTAGAAAGTTTAATTCTCTTATTACTCATAGTTTGGACCTTAATATATTTTATGGAAGCAGCTCCACCCCAATAAATATCTTTAATCTCACTGATTGGGATGACTTTTTTCCGGCCCTTTAATTTCCCGCCTTCAACCGTATATACAGCCCTTCCAGAAAGTAAAACAGATACAACTCTTAATAAAATACTTGCGCAAAAAATTGTGCCAATCGTACCAATTATTACACCAAAGAATGCTCTTACAATGCCAGAATTAGGTACAATGTAAAATAAAATGAAAAGCCCTACAATGGTTATTAGTCCACTTATAAAAACCATACAACCTGCCCAAAAGGGTAAATAAACCACTTCAACTTTATCATTCGTTATCCTAATATTATTTCCCATGCGCAAGTCCTTCCTTTTTCTCCTTATAAGCAGTTATGTTTTTTTCTAAAAGGAGATGAATACTATTTTCATTACACGGTTGAACGATAAAATTGTCATCCCTTTTTTCAATCATCCAATTATTACTCTTACTGTTTGTAAACATGATAACATTTGTGGCATAAGGCTCTTTATTTTCGTTGAATTCCAGAAACAATAATGTGTTTAATAAACCATTTGTTTCTTCCAAAACTTCATTAAACCGTTTCTTCGCTCCTTCGAGAGGCGGACGCTCAAATTTACTCCTATTATCGGTTAACGCTAAAAGTAATTGCTCAAACTCCATCTGTGTCAGCTTAAAAGCATCTTCATTTTCTTTTGAAATTTTACCAACCCGATAATACTCACCGATCTTCTTATAAACCTGCTGAATTGTCACAAAAGAAAATTCATGGACCATTTCATCAAACATCAGAACGTGTTGGATAATACCTTTTTCTCCAAAGTGAAAGGATATTTGTTCCTCCCCATTACCATTATCAGCATGGCGTGAAGCTTTAATAGTTTGCTCCGAATAGTTTAATGTTGCTATAACACTTGCTAAATGATCTGATAAAGTAAACTTATGATTCTTATAATTGACTAATTTTTTAGCCAAAAGGGATCGGCATGTGATTTGCAGCAGCAAATCCATTTTTTCATCATCAAGATCCCCAAAATACACCTGTTTCAGTGCGCTCCCTTGCTCAAAAAGCCCCTCACTATAAAAACAATAAATTAATTCATCAATTGAAAGAAAAATCTTATCCATTTTATACTCCTTTTCTTAACTTAGTTAAATTGTGAAATAAAATTTAGATACCCTATAAGCTTCAATCTTTCTTAATTTCCAAAGGAAAGTGAACCTAAAACTTTCTTACTTCCACTTAATAGATTCTTCGTAAAGTTCTTTACATTATTAAACCCTACTGTCACTTTTTCCATCTCTGTGCGGACATGTTCAGTAACCGTATGGATTTGATCTTTAAAATGAACAGCCGTATTCTTTGCCCAAGCCGATGTTTTTCCTGCGATAATATCTCCGACCCAACTGCCCACAAAGCCTCCGATACTGGCACCAATCACAGTTCCTACTGGCCCAGCCACAAGGGTTAGGGCAGCCCCTACAATTACAGCTCCACTTACGGATGCAGCCGTAACAACGCCTGTATTCCATACCGCTTCACCGACTACCTTTGCGTTTTCTGTCTTCAACTTTTCAACATCTCCACCATAAAGGGCATAGTTTTCAGTAATTTTTATGCTTGCACCAACCGCCTCAGTCCCAGCAGTAATCACACCTGCTAATATGGCATTTGATTTAACCACTTTCAGTCCTGTTTTTATAATTCCACCGGTATGGTCTTTGATTACTGAAAGCCCAGTTTTAAGTGTCGTACCATCCTTTTTAATGGCCTCTTTTAATGACATTACATTATTTCCAAAGTTAACAATGTCACTTGGAAAAAAGTTTGCGAACCTCTTATAAATTAGCTCAGATAGAGATTTATTTTTATGCCTTAATGCTCCATATGGATTTACCATCAATCTCGCTAAAAAGTTAAACTTAGAACTTTCAATACCTTTAATTGCTTTACCAACTGGTAGTTTATATTTCCCAACTAAAACCTCATCGGCGAGTTCAAACCGACGCAGTATTCCATCGATTTCTTTGTATTTAAACCCAAGGAGATGCATGACTCCAGCACCTGCAGAATACTGAAGGCCATGCAGAATATCCTGTAATCGGCCAATCGTATTATTATAGAATTCATATAAGTCACTAGCCACTCGTGGATTAAACTCCTGTTTTGCATGATTGATTTCAGCTTTAAGTTCCTGGGCTTGTTTTTTGACTCGAATTTCAGTGTTTGAGTATACATCCACTGATGTAGAAGTAAAACTCCTGACTCGATTCACCCGATTCTCTACACTATCCAATTCACGGCTTACCCCTGCAAGCATTGAGCCAATGCCATTTCTGTTTAAAATTCTGGGATCAATGCTGCCCCGTAGAGTGGCAATACTCGTTTGTACACTGCTCAATTTTGCCAGACTGTGATCAAGATTCGCTATTGAACTATTAACCGTCTTTGCATCAAACACGATTCTTGGTGACACGGGCATTTCACTTCCTTTTAATGATTTTAGTTTACGACTAAATTTCGACTTGTTTGTTTAAATTTTGATTGAAAATTTTCCAGGTTAGTAGAAAAACTTTCCATATTGCCTTTCATTATATAAGAATATTCGCACAAAAAAAATAATCACTAATACCCATATACAGGAAAAATCCGAGACGAACGTCCCGGATTTTTAAGATTATTTATACCCTTTTATTTATTGTGCTGTTGGCACTTCATTTCTAATATAATTCTTCACTCTTCCCTTGAAACGCTACACTCCTACTGTTCCGCGATTCCGTCTAGATTCTTTGCCTCAAAGTCATCCAGCATCGCCCGCACTTCATCGGTTGATTCTGTGCTCATTAGTTGATTTCTCAACTCACTTGCTCCTCGAAACCCCTTGACATATATTTTGAAAAAGCGATGAAGGGCCTTGAACGAACGCAACTCGTATTGATCATGGAGATCCAGATGCAGCCTTAAAAGATCAAGCAATTCCTTACTGCTATGTTCTTTCGGTTCTTTTTCAAAGGCAAACGGATTTTTAAAAATTCCACGCCCAATCATGACTCCATCAACACCGTATTGATCGGCGAGCTTTAAGCCGGTTTGACGGTCAAGGATATCCCCATTGATTGTCAGGAGTGTATTCGGCGCCACTTGGTCACGAAGTTTTTTAATCTCCGGAATCAACTCCCAATGAGCATCCACCTGGCTCATTTCATCTCTTGTACGCAAGTGAATGGAAAGGTTAGCAATGTCTTGTTTCAATATGTGTGTCAGCCAGTCTTGCCATTCGTCTACTTTCGTGTAACCAAGTCTAGTCTTGACACTAACGGGCAAGCCCCCTGCTTTTGCAGCTTGAATGATTTCTGCCGCAATTTCCGGTCGGCGGATAAGACCGCTTCCCTTTCCGTGATGCGCTACATTAGGCACTGGGCAGCCCATATTGATATCAATGCCCTTAAACCCTAGTTCTGCCATACCAATACTCATTTGCCGAAAAAATTCTGGTTTATCTCCCCAAATATGCGCGACAATCGGCTGTTCGTCCTCCGTAAACGTCAAACGCCCACGCACACTTTTGATTCCTTCCGGATGGCAATAACTCTCCGTGTTTGTAAACTCAGTAAAAAACACATCAGGTCTGCCCGCTTCACTCACTACATGGCGAAAAACAACATCGGTCACATCTTCCATTGGTGCAAGTATAAAAAAAGGCCGCGGTAAATCAAGCCAAAAATTATCTTTCATTTTAAAAGTCATTTCCTTTCAGTACGGGATTAATAAAACAAAACCATTATCCCTAATTTAAAGCAATATGTCCTTGTACACTTATACCATGTTTATTCGCCTTTTATCAAATAGAGTGGAATTGAATCCCTTATCCCTTATGAATTTCACCTGGCCGCTCACTTTAAAACCTTAGGCCAAAAAATAAACAGAAACCTTGGCGGTTTCTGTTTACCTTATCATATAACTAACAATCAGCCGGGAAGAGTCCCTTTCCGACTGATGAAAGATTTACTTTACTGATACTTCATTCAATTCGAGATAACCCGATGGGCTTATCGAAAAGCCTTTGACATCTTTCGAGACAGCGGCTAGATTTTCAATGACTCGAACCGGAACATAGAGTGCTTCTTTCATTTCTATTTCCTGTGTCTGGGAATATAATTCTTTCCGCTTTTCTTGGTCTTTTTCCATACGCGCCTCTTCTAGTAATCGGTCCACTTCTTTATTACTATAGTAGAATGTGTTCCCCCCACCATCCATTGAACTGCTATGGAAAAGGTTATACTGATTGTAATCAGCATCTCCAGTCGCATTTCTCCAGCTCAGGATAAACATATCGGAATCTCCCTTGTTTACTTGATCAGCAAAGGTTCCGTACTCTATTACCTGGATTTTCAATTTAATGCCAACCCCCTTTAATTGGGATTGAAGCACTTCAGCCATATTTATCCGTTCTTTGCTATCCATTGTTTTAAGAGTCACTTCAAAGCCATTCGGATAACCTGCCTCAGCGAGTAATTTCTTCGCTTCAGTCAAGTTATATTCGTATGCTTTAATGTCGGGGTCGTAACCGAAAACCTTAGAACCTAATAACGAATTAGCCTCTTTCCCAACATTATTGTAGACTCCTTTCAGAATAGAATCCATTTCAACAGCATGGGCAATTGCTTTCCGGACTCTTTCATCATTGAATGGTTTCTTTTTGACGTTAAAACCAATATATTCTGTTCCATAGCCCTCACTTCGGTAAACTTCCATTGCCTTCGAAGCTTCAACCGTTTCAATCATCGGAACCGAAAGCGGTTCAGCAATTTGGGCTTCCCCTGTCTCCAGCATGGATATTCTGGTTGTTTCTTCCGGGATGACCTTAAAAGCTACTTTATCTACTTTCGCCTTTTCTCCCCAATAATCTTCGTTTTTAGTCAGGATAATCTCCTGTCCTGGCGTCCACGATTCAAAAACAAATGGTCCGGTACCATTCGGTTCTTTAATAATATTCTTTCCGAACTTTTCAATAGTCTTGGGGCTAATAATGCCGCCTTCATGGCTTGCCAAAATGGAAAGCAACGGAGAAAATGGCTCTGATAAAAGAAATTGAACGGTATAATCATCAACTATCTTCACTTCTTTTACCATTTTTAAAACACCCGCTCTTGGAGAAGCTACCTTGGGATCTAGTAGCCGATCAAACGTTGCCTTCACTGCATCAGCCTTAAAATCCGTGCCATCATGGAATTTTACGCCCTTTTTTAATTTGAACTCCCAGGTAGTATCATTCAACTGTTCCCATTCTTCTGCAAGCAACGGTTGAATTTCAGCGTTCTTATCGCGGCCGACTAAACCTTCATACATCTTGCGGTGCGTGACACTTGCTGCGTTAATCGTGGACATAAACTGCTGATCCAAATTTTCCACATCGGATAAACGGGCGATCACGAGTGTCCCACCATCTTCTTTTGCCGATTTCTTCCCTGCCCCTTGTGTGTCTGCCCCCTTATTAGTTGAACAACCAGTAATAAGAAATACTATCGCCATTAGCAGTAATAAATTTCTTCCTCCCCAAAATGCTTTCATTGAATCTACCTCCTGTTTATGTCCCATGTTTTATCTATTTTCTGATTATAAAAAAATTCAGACAATTATAGTTGAAGTATTTTTACCTTACTTTTAACTATTTTTACTTCTTTTAGATAAAATCGACTATTTTAAAAGAAGGTGGAAATAATTCACTTTCGGGCAGCTGCTGATAATCCCTTTCTAAATATCCCTTTTTCATTTTGTTAAAATACTGCTGCCCTCTCCTTTTAATTTCATCTAAGTCCAAATGAGGGATTTTTTGGTCCTTCATGACCACTTTTCCGTTAATAACGGAAAGCTTTACATCCCTTCCTGTTCCGCTTGCCATTATGGTGCGGATTGGATCGTCAATAACGCCCATATGAAAGCCATCTAAGCCAATTGCAATAATATCTGCTTTCGCTCCAACCGAAATGCGGCCTAGATCCTCCCTGCCTAAGTAATTTGCTCCTCCCAGTGTGGCCGCCCGGAAAAGATCTGCAAAGGTCGAATCCTCCACTTCCTTTTCGATATATCGTGAGAACATGCTGCCAGTGCGGATATTTTGGAACATATCCGGTGGAAAGGTATCTGTCCCTAGCGCTAAATTGATTCCTGCCCTTTTATATTTTGCAAAGGATTCCAAAGCCTCCATATGCCTTCCAATGATTAATGGACAATGAATGGCGGTTGTCTTTGTTTCTTTTAAAATAGCCATATCATCCCCGGCGCCTGTTTGCGCTCCGCTATATCCTGCAATAAAATGCGCGTGGGGAATTCCTGTTCTTGGGCCCAAGAAGCCAAGGTCATATAAATACTTAATTGGTGTAACTCCATGTTTTTCTAGTATCGAGTGGTATTCAAAGCTTCCTTGAGCAGCATGCAGTTTAATGGGCACGCCTAACTTATCGCTATAATATTTTGTCTGCGATAGGCTTTCTGCCGTCTGGCATTCAATCCGTTCCGGTGCAAGCATTCCTCTGACCAATCCATCGTTCGCTCCATCAAATTCCTCCACAAACCTTACTGCCCTCTGTAAACCTTCTCTTCCTGCCGCTTCATCCCAGTACAGTTTAATGTCGCCATTCTTCTGAACCACCCTCATCCCAGATTGATAGCTTGGGCCAAGATAGATTCTTAATCCCAGACTAGCGGCGTGATTCGCTGCCGATGCAAGTTCTTCATATGTTTCTGCCCATTTTTTATAAAAAACAGATGTGATGGGCATGGCTGTGGTGATTCCATGAAGAATTAATTGCGAGTAGGCAAAAAGGGATTTGAAGGCCTCTTCTTCAGCCGTCATGACCTCATGATGGCCATTTTGGACATAACGCTCTGACCAAAGCAGGTTCTTCTGTCTTCTTGAATTGGCTTCCATATGTAAAATATCATGGTCAATATCACCGAGCGCATTTAAATCAATAAAGCCCGGACTAATGACAGCATAACCGGCATCTATCTCTTCGTTTACTTCACCGGAATATTCTTTTCCGACATAAATAATGGTGTCTTGTTCGTAAACCACCTCAGCGTTTTCGATAATCACATGATCGTTGCCATCAAACCCGATGACATATCTGCCTTTTAGTTTCGTTTTCATTTTTTCTCCTCCCTTTATATCCCTTTTATCAAATTATAAAAAAATACAGCCCGCTCCATTTTCAGAATCCTCACTCTTATTTGAACTTTTTCTACTTTTTTAACGTTAAATTCCCATTCAAACTAGAAACCACACTTTGATAACGCTTAAAAATCCAAGGCTATAAATCTGGTGATTTTCGTTTTCTTAGATAAAAATGGCCCCGGTTCATCCCGGGGCCATTCATGTTCCTAAAATTTAATATCCTTAAGTTTAATCCATTTTGTTTTCTTGATAAATTTATATCCAAACCACAGGCCGAAGAAAATCGGGATGCCAATATAAGTGACGACGATTCCCTGCCAATCAATGTGGCCGCCGATAAACGCCTGGTAATTTTGCCCGATGATAATGAATATACAAAGGCCGGCTGCCAGAATCGGGCCGAGCGGGAACCACTTCGCTTTATAAACAAGCTTGTCTACGTCATACCCCTGCGCAATGTACCCGCGCCGGAAGCGATAGTGGCTGACAGCAATTCCAGCCCAGGCGATGAATCCGGCAAGCCCCGAAATGTTAAGGAGCCACATGAAGACTTTCCCTTCCCCGAAGAAAGAGCTGAGGAATGTAAGAAGGCCGAACATGAGGGTGAAGATTAGTGCCGCAATCGGCACGTTGTTTTTGTTAAGCTTGGCAAAAAAGGCCGGCGCCTGTTTTTCTTTTGCCATTGTATAAAGCATCCTTGCAGACGCGTAAAGACCCGAGTTGCCTGCGGAAAACACAGAGCTTAGGATAACTGCATTCATGATGGAAGCGGCAAATGCAATTCCTGCCCGCTCGAATACAAGTGTAAACGGGCTTAGCGCAATATTTCCCACATCCTCGTTCAATAGCGATTTATCCGTAAAAGGAACAATCAAGCCGATTACAAGAATGGACAGCATATAAAATAGAAGGATCCGCCAGAAAACCTGCTTAATCGCTTTCGGAATGTTCTTTTCAGGATTTTTGCTTTCTCCCGCCACAATCCCGACGATTTCCGTCCCCTGAAAGGAGAAGCCGGCAATCATGAAGATGCCGATCACTGTTAAAATCCCCCCGTGCATCGGTCCTCCATTAGACAGAAACACTCTTGTGCCGATTGCCTCACCGGACATGATTCCGAAAACCATCATGAACCCTGCGATCAAAAAGACGATAATCGCCACGACCTTAATCATCGACAGCCAATATTCCGCTTCCCCATAATTTTTTACGGACAGAAAGTTGATTGTAAAAATGAGTAATAAAAAAAGTCCGCTCCATACAAACGATGGTACTTCCGGCAGCCAGAATTTCATCAGGATCGCCGCAGCGGAGGCTTCGACCGCAATCGTTGTCGCCCAACTCATCCAATAAATCCAGCCAATCGCAAAACCGAAAGCGGGATCGACGAATTTGGTCGCATAGGTGTTGAACGAGCCGGTAACCGGCATATACGTGCCCATCTCTCCAAGGCTGGTCATTAAAAGATAAACCATAAAGCCGATAAGGCCATAAGCAACGAGCGCTCCCCCTGGTCCCGCCTGGTGGATAGTAGCACCGCTGCCGAGGAAAAGCCCCGTTCCAATGCTTCCGCCAATCGCAATCATGCTTATGTGCCTGGCCGTCAGCTTGCGCTTTAGCCCTGTTTTGACTCCCCCCATCCGGTTAACCCGGCCATAGGTTCTAGCATCTGAAAGATGAGCTTCCTTCAAGTGGGTATCCTCCCTTAACTAGGTTTCTAGCTGTGGAAGGATAATACCCCTTATTTTTTGAAGACAAACCGGGATGGACTCCGTTTCCCAATAGACAGGGAGTTGGGATAATATAAAAAATAAAGATGTTTTACTCTACGAAAAATCTCTAACAACGCACGACCTAAAAGAAACTCTTTTATATAGAATATTGATTTTTAAATTTAAAAATCTCGTCAACGGCTTGGTGGTATCCACCGGATTTTTGAAGTGATGCCCTACTATTTTCAGCAGCTTCTCGGAAAGATGGGGTGTTTAGCACATGCTCCACGGCTTCATACAACTGCATTGCGGTCAAGTTTTCCTTCTGTAACTTTATACCTGCTCCAATGTTAACAACTTGACTGGCAATAAGCGGCTGATCCGCACTTTGCGGTATGATTATGAGCGGTACCCCGCTATAGAGCGCTTCATGGGTACTGTTCATTCCTCCATGAGAAATAAATAGTTTAGCGTACTTTAGCACTTCAAGTTGTGAAACATACCTTTTTACAATGAAGTTTTCTGGTATTTCTCCTAAATCAGCCAGCCGGATTTGGCTGCCAATCGACATCACCACGGTGTGATCGCTATTTCCAAATGCACCAAAGCAAAGTTTATAGAAATCAATATTCCGATTAAAAACGGTACCGAGTGAAATGTAAATCGGACTATTTTCTTTTAAAGCGGCTGTCTCAATGTTATTATTTTGCTTTATTTGTAAAGGTAAAGATGGACCGACAAATTTATAGGTATGATCAAAAGTTTCACCAAAAGGTTGAAACTCCCTTGTTGTATATACTATTGTTAGCTGGGCAGGATTGCAAAAAACTTCATACGGAGAATCGATCTTTACATTGTATTTTTCCATTACCATGCCTTTGAGGCTGTGAAATTCATCGTATATTGGTTTAAGAATCTCTGCAGGCATTTTATTAGAAAAATCAAAGGAAGCTTTTGTCTGTGCAAAAGATGTACAAGAATTGATTGCGGGAAGATTTAGGATTTGAGCCAGTAAATGACCACAGCCAAACATGGAATCGTGGATGATATAATCAAAGCGCTTTCCTTTTATTTGTTCAAGAACGGTCGGTATGACTACATCTGCCGTATGCAAAAGACCGTTAATTCTTTCTAGTAAATAATCTCTGCCACCGGAAATAAAGGCCTTTATAAATTTTTCACCGTCAATGGTCCTTACTTCGGCACCCGTCCTTTCTAAACGTTCGCGGAAATCTTCAACCGCAAAGTACACTACCTCTTCTCCACGTGAAATAAGCTCTTGAACAACGCCAATAGTTGGATTGATATGTCCTTCTGAACCAGCATTTATAAATAATACATGCGCCATATAATCACGTCCCATTTTTCATCTATTCTTGCCATAAAAGAGTTAAAAGTTTAAAGAGTATTCCTCGGGAACCGTTTCTATTTCCCCGATATTAACCCGCTCGTAATGTTAATTTATTTTAAGAAACATAAAAAGGCAACTTCCATAGTGGTAAGTTGCCTACTTAAAAAGATTTGTTCTCGGTTGGTTCAACTTGTCTTGGATAGTGACAGCAGACTATTAAGACGAGTAACTTGACTTAATCGCGAAAAGTTCAGCTGTTATAGCTATTCGAATACTTGGCGAAGTTCAATCTGTCCTTCTCCAAGGCCATGAGGATCCGGGGCGCGCATCGCCCACTCGATGGCTTCTTCGCGAGACTTCACATCTATGAACCAGTATCCTGCAATCAACTCATTTGTCTCATTAAAAGGGCCTTCTGTAATAATTGGCCGTTCTCCTGGAACAGGATAAGAAATACGAATGCCGTTCGAGCTTGGATGGAGTCCACCGACCGCCACCAGGACGCCAGCTTCCTTCAGTTCCTCATTGTATTTCTTCATTGCGGCAAACATCAGCTCCATCTGTTCCTGTGGCATCGTCCCTGCTTCTGAATGGCTCGTAGCTTTCACAATCATCATGAATCTCATTCGTAACTCCTCCTCCATACTTGCTGGATTATAGAACTATTCCCCCTATACGGAGTAGTGGAAGAACGCGCCTATAAGAAGGCAACTCCTTTCGGGTTAGTTGCCTTCTTTATACATAATTTTCGCGACTACTTCAACATAGTTCACTGTATTCGGCAATACAAGACATGTCCAGCGAGTTTATTCTTTTTCCCCGGAAAGTTCCACAGTGAAAGGTTGTAATTCCTTAACTGAGACCAAGCTTGAAAAATCAAATAGCATCATTGTATTTTCTAGCTTAAAGTTCTCAATTCTTTCTTCTCCGTTTAAGTCAAAGGTTGATTGGAAGCGCAGAGTTGCCTTATCAATCATTTGTACTTTATTTAACGGAATGCCGTGATTTTTCGGGGGGAATGGATTTTCCGGATCGATTTCGGTTAAGTAATCCTTATCAACCAGCCAGAAAAGATATCCCAAATTATGAGTAATCGTTTCTAGTTTGCCTTTACTCAAATTTTCGGGAAGCCCTGTAAGTTGATAATCCAATACTAATTTCCCGTCTTTTTGAGTAATATCATTTACCTGCAATTCTAAATTGAACCTTGTGCTTTTAAGTGTAAATGTTTTTTTGTCCAATAGCTGTTGTACTTTTGGGTCCCCAAATGATATTGTCGGGTAAAAAGTTAGAGAAGAGATATCCGGATTGACAATCGTCATCCCTCTTCGGACAGTACTACGAAACCCATCCTCTTGTTTCGATTCGGCGAGAACTGTTCCATTTCCAAATCTATATACTTTTCCTTTTTCATCAATTGCTTTATCTATATAGATTTCGTCCCCCTTATATGTCTGCGTGGACTCATAAGTGAGAGTCGAAGATGCTTTTGCGGTCAGAATTTTTTCTATTTTTAGTTTCACCCCTTCATCAGGGTAGGCCTGCTCTTGTTCGATAGCTAAGGTAGTGTTTTTGTCCTGCTGGATCGGTACATCAAAGTTCCATTCACCCTTAATGCCATTGATCGAATGAATGGTAACCGGAAGAGAAAAATGGTCTTTGATCGTTTCATAAGGATATTCCAATTTCCACTGGAAATTGTATCCCTCTTTCACTTTTCTGATATCATGGGACATTCCAAGCCAAGGATCTTGGTCGCCTTTATTCCCCGCAAAGTTCACATCAAAGCTGACTTCTCCTTTTTCGTTATGCCCCTTTTCAACAGCCTTGTCAACAAATCCGGTAATAGAAACAATATTGCCGTCAAAATAAGAACTGGTGAGTTTTACAGTGACCCCATTTTTTGTAAGTGACTGATTTAATTCCGTAACTGCATCCTGGTTAGCTAATTCCATACCTGTCGGATCATTAAATTGTTGAAAAATCCCGCCTATTAAAGGGGCATTCGCCAATACTTTATTCATAGTAGGATTAACAAATCCTGAGGCTATGGTGATTCCAAGAAGAGCAGCGGCAGTCGCCACCCCTGCAAAAACCTTCTTTTTCTTTGTTTTGCCATTCCCCTGGTTAAGCCCTTTGAAAATGGCATCGAATACTTTATCTTTCGGCACAGGTATTTGCTCTATTGCTGTTTTGAATTCCTTGTTATCCATGGCATTTGTCCTCCTCATTTTCATAGAACTTTTTCAACTCCGCCTTGCCTCTGCTTAAATAAGTTTTGACGGAACCTTCCGGAATCTCCATGACGCTGCTGATCGTTTTAATCGAGTAATCGTAATAGTAAAAAAGAATAATGGCTGTACGGTAGTTTTCTTTCAGCTGCTGAATGGCATTTAAGAGGTGCATCGAATCCTCAAAGTTTGAATTCGCCATGCCCGGCAAGTTTGAAATAATTTCATCACTCAAAGGAACAACCTTGCTTTTTCTCCTTAGGACATCGGCTGAACATCGAATGACAATCTTTGTGAGCCAGGTCATGAAATACTCCGGATGTTTCAGAGAATGGATATATCTAAAGGCTTGAAAGGTTGCCTCCTGTACAACATCCAGTGCATCTTCTTCGTTATGTACATAAAGATAAGCAGTCCGGTAGATTCTCTCATAATGCTGTTTAACTAACTTTTCAAAGGCGCTCTTATTGCCTTTAATTGCTTTCTTCACTAGCCGTTGACTTTCATCTTCCATCTTTCTTGCCCCCTTTACTCATTAGTGGAATCTATCATCAAGAAAAGTTTCAAAAAGTTATAGTTTTTTACAAAGCATAGCATGCAAATCAAAATAATAAACAGAAACCTATTTAAGTTCCTGCTTGTTTTTATCATCACTATATAATCAAATAGATTTAGAGTCTAACCCATTTTTTGTAATGCCCGGAAACTAAAAAACATCAAGATTTTGCCTAAATCGGCTACAACCTTGATGCTTTTCATTTGGAATCAAAAAAAGGCTGTCTCAATTTTCATTGAGACAGCCTTTTTTCGGTGATTGGCGCATAAACCTATATATATTTATAAACCAATGCCTGTTATGCTTTTCGAGGTGTTCCTTCAGCGTTTGATACAACCGCATCAATCTGGATTAATGCATCTTTAGGCAAAGCGGAGACACCAACTACTCTGCGTGCAGGAGTACCTTGTGGGAAGAATGTTTTGTAAGCTTCGTCTACAGCATTCATATCTTCAATATTTTTTACGAAGATATTCACTTTAACGACATCTTCCAAAACGTGATTGATGCTTTCTACAATTGCCTTGATATTCTTCAAGCACTGTTCAGCCTGCTCTTTAACTCCGCCAGCTACCAATTCGCCTGTTTTTGGATTTACAGGTAATTGAGCTGAAAGGTGATTGTAATGAGAGAACGCTACAGTTTGTGTAGACAAAGAATCCTGTGGTGCATTTTCAGTGTTGTTTGCCCAGATAACAATGCCATGTCTGTCTTCTATCGCCTGTGGTGGTGTACCGTCGCCGTGCGACACGACTGCTTCGATTTGAACAGAAGCACCCATTGGTAAAGCAGCGGCTTGAACTGTTGTACGCGCAGGGACGTAGGCTACAGCTCTTGCGATCGCTGAATCTGGGAAGAATCTAGAGTAAACTTCATTTACAGCTTCAGTATCAGCCAAGTCTGTAAGGAATACGTTAACTTTAACAATATCGTCAAATGGAACATCGATGCTTTCCAAAATTGCCTTGATGTTCTTCAGGCACTGTGCAGTCTGTTCTTTTACATCGCCAACTACCAATCTGCCAGTTTTCGGATCGATCGGCAATTGAGCTGAAAGATTATTGTAATGAGAGAAGGAAACAGTTTGTGTAGATAGAGAACTAGTTGGTGCATTTACTGTGTTATTTGTAAGCTTGATGAGATCGCCTGCTTGTGGCGCATTCGGAATTGTACCTTCGCCATGTGAAACAAGCGCTTCAATTTGCACCAAGGCATCCATAGGCAATGCTGCAACTGCAACTGTTGTCCTTGTTGGAACATAGGTTGGGAAGAATGTTTTATAAACTTCGTCTACAGCGTCAACATCTTTAATATTCTTTACGAATACAGTGATTCTAACAACGTCGCTCATAACATGATCGATGCTTTCGACGATTGCCTGAATATTTTTAAAGCACTGTTCAGCCTGCTCTTTAATCCCGCCAGCTACCAGTTTACCAGTTTTAGGTTCAATAGGTAATTGAGCTGAAAGGTTGTTGTAATGAGAGAAAGCCACTGTTTGTGAAGATAAACCGTTACCGTTTGGAGCATTTTCTGTATTTCTTGCTAATACTGCGTTGTTGCCGCTCATGATAATTATTCCCCTTTTAAATAGATATGTATTAACTCATGTTTCGCACCGAAAAAATCGGCCTTAACCATGGTTCCGTGATTGCAACAGCTTTTCACGGTCCTTGTTGTTGGAGTGGAAACGACGGCAAAATTAGGATCATCGGACACACGCAGTAGAAAAAACATTTCACACTAGACATAGACTTCATTTTTGAGCAAGTGATCGTTTGTTTTAACTCGCAGCTAGTAATACCCAGGCTTAATGCCCGATTTCTGCTACGAAACTCGAGTTAGTAACCACTGAAGCGGTTACATGGATGCAATTATAGCAGATTTCATTCTTGATGGCTTAACCTCTCCCATTTATTCATGTTATTTTAATCTTAGTTTCGAACCATTCTAGCGGTGAAGCCACCTAACTCTACTATTTTTCGTCCACCATTCGTTTTAACAAGGTAGACATCTTCTTCAGAATGTTCCACAAATATAAAAATGCATGACGCCGGTGTAGCAATCACTTTCAAACACCGGTGTCATGCATATTTTCATTTTATTTAACTACAAAACTTAACCAAAGTTCACACATTCGACAACACTAGAAATTTTGGCAGATATTTACGCTGGTGCGTTAATTTCGTCTTCTTCAATGTGTTTTTCTACATATTGAATATCTTTCCTTGCGCTGAAGCGGTCTGCCTTTTCCAGGCTGACAATAATGTTGTAGTCCGGGATGCCGGCATATTTTTCATAACGGCCGCGCGGCAAGAGGAAGTTTCCTTCTGGGAAGTGAACTTGAACATTGCCCTGTGAGATGTCTACGAACTTTGCCCTTCCCTGGAAAACGCCAAAGCCATTGTAAAGAACGACTCCTTCACCTTCAGCTATGCTCAATTCCCGGGCATCTTCTTCGTTCATTAACACATCATAGCGGCCAGCCCCATTCAATGGATCCACTTCATCATAAACCATGGAGTTAAACTGCTTGCCGCGGCGGGATGTGACAATGAATTGGCCTTCCTTTTTACTGAGGTCAGGGATATCAACAGTTATAAGATTTCCTCGTCCATCAGGTGTAGGACAAATACCATCCTCACACAACCAGGCGCCGCCCCACTGAAAGACATCGCCTGCATTTTTTAAATGCTGGATACCGTCATAGTTAGGGTTGGCTAAGGCAATTTCATTGCGGATTGCCTGGGCATCCTTGAAATCAATTGCATCTGCCGTTTCCGGCTTCACTCGTTTTGCAAGGTCGACATAAATTTTCCACTCTTCACAGGCTTCCTCGATCCGATTCTTGTTGCCTGGAATTTCCGGGCTGAAATAAACCATTCGTTCAGTTGAAGTGGATGTACCGCCGCCTTCCTGCTCGTAACGTGTTTTCGCCGGAAGGATGATGACCGCTTCCTTGGCATCGAGCAAGGTAGATGTGTTTAGGATGATATCTTGGTGGACACGGATCTCAAGGTTGGACAGTGCTTTTTCTATAAATTCAGGGTCCGGCATCGTCTCCAGGAAATTACCGCCTGACATATAGTAAAGTTTGATTTTTCGTTCATGATCATCTGGGAGGACTATGTTTTCCAGGGTGACCCCGACTATATCCCCCTGCCATTCAGGCAGCTTGAATCCCCATAGTTTTTCAATCCGGTCTATATTTTCACCATAGAAATCCCCACCTGGCAAAACAAAGGGATCCGCACCCATTTCTCCCGATCCTTGTACAGAAGAATGGCCTCGGAAAGGCATTAAACCTGTATGTTTTCTACCAAGATGTCCACGCAACAAAGCTAGATTGGCAACCTGAGAAATATTATCCGTTGCAAAAGAATGCATCGTTAAACCCATAGCCCATGCATACACAGCGTTTTTGCTATTCGCAAGCAATTCCGCCAACTCAACAATCCGTGCCTTTGTAACACCAGAAGACTTTTCTATTTCTTCCCATGATTGCTGCTGGACATGTGAAACTAACTCGGCATAGCCGTTTACGTGTTCATTGACGAATTCGTGGTTTACTGCCGAGCCCTGTTTGATTTCCTCCATTTCAAACCAATGTTTCATGATTCCGTGCATAAATGCGATATCCCCACCAATATTCACTTGGTAAAAATCATCGGCGAGCTTTGTTCCGAACAACGCGGATTCAGGGGACGAAGGGATCCAGTATTTATCCAATGCCGGTTCTCGATATGGATTAACAACGATAATTTTTGTGCCCTTTTTCTTTGCTTCAAGCATGTATTTTGAGGAAACCGGCGAACTGTTGGACGCTACGCTTCCCCAGAAAACAAGTACATCGGTACCAATCCAATCAAGGTAGTTGGCGGTCGAAGCTCCGACACCGATAGAACGTTTCATTGCCGTCTTAGAAGGAGAATGGCAAATTCGGCTGGCATTGTCGATGTTGTTCGTTCCAAGGAACCTTGAAACTTTCCCGGCAACATAATATGTCTCATTGGTAATGCCGCGCGCAGTCAGGTAAAAAGCATATTGTTTTGGATCCAGCTTTTTCATTTTCCCAGCGATCATATCCATCGCTTCATCCCAAGTTATCCGCGAGAACTTGCGCTCACCCTCCCTGCGAATCATCGGATAAGGAATTCTGCCGAGCTTGCGGAGATCTGAGCTACTGTATTTTCTTAGTTCATCGATATCGCCATGAAGGATTTCCGGTTTAATCGCTCCGATTGTATTCAAGCGAAGAACGTTCAATCTAGTCGTGCAAATATGAGGGCCTGTCAATGTCTGGTCCTGAAGCCCCGACACTCCGAGTGCACAGCCGTCACACACACCTTTTGTCAGGATACTAGCGGCATACCCGAAATTGTCGCGGTTTTCCCATATTGTTTTAACAGTATCACGTATATGTTTCGGCTTTACTTTGCCAAGCCCGAAAGGAATGGGGCTGACCCAATGTTCCGGTGCCGGTATAGCCGTTTTTTTCTGAGGTCCTGGATGTTTCGTTTTTCCCATATAAAACACTCCTATTTAAATCATCAATAAAGCCTTTCTTAAAAGAAAAACCACCGCAAACACTGGAATTCCAAAGAATTCTCAGGTGGACGGTGGTTAGTCTTTAGCAGGAACGCTGCCAAGTGCCATACCTTCAAGCTATTTACAAAACTTCTTTTCAATGTCTTGATCAAAAACAAAAACTGACATTCCAAAGTCCCTATCGATATCAATATCTACGAATAACTCGACAAATTTACAGCCTAGAAATTCTTCCATTTCCACGGGAGGGTTTTTTCGGTACATATCTTTTACCATTTCGGTTCTGGCAGACCGCAAAGCTTGTTTTCCCTCGTTTGCAGAAGCAATGAATTTCTCTACCGGTGAAAGGTTTCCTTCCATTTCACAAATTGCCCAGTTCTTGCAGAATGTTGTGGTAATTCTGCTTGGTCCTTTTCCCATATGTTTCTTCCGAAAGGAACGGACTAGATTACTAAACTCAGCTTCGTATTTATTCATAATTCCCTCCAGCTCTAGAGGCCAATGATGATTGGATTTTACCATACGAAGCTCGAATAGAAAAGAAATCAAGAAGCGAGCTTCTGGTACTCGTTTTGTTTGCGCAACTTGCGGATGTCAAAGCGGATGACGATTGATACGACAAGCGCAACGACAAACAACGCCGCGAAATAAGTAAGGCTTGCTGCATAGCTTTGTGTTTTATCAAACATCCATGCTGCAAACATCGGACCGGCCAATCCCGCCGCCGCCCATGCGGTAAGAATATAACCATGAATCGCACCAAGCTGTTTTGTTCCAAATAAATCACCGATGTAGGCAGGGATGGAAGCGAAACCGCCACCATACATCGTGTAGACAATCGCCAGCATGACTTGGAATAGCAAGGCATTTGTCGTATGTGGCAGCAACGCAAACAAGACAATTTGAGTTGCAAAGAATATGGTATACGTATTAGGCCGGCCGATATAATCCGAAATGGAAGCCCAGCCAAGGCGGCCGAAACCGTTGAATAGCCCCATTACACCGACCAGCGCAGCCGCTCCAGCTGTTGTTAAGCCAATACTTTCTTGCGACAGTGGCTTTGCAGCAGATAGGATTGCAATCCCGCACGTTACGTTGATAAATAGCATCAGCCACAGAAAATAGAAGCGCTTGGTTTTGACAGCTTCATTAGCTGTTAACTGGGATAGATCCTGATTAACTTTGGCTCTTCCAGACTTGACCTTTTCCTTGAATCCTTCAGGAAGCCAATTCACTGGAGGCTTTTCCAAATAAAGAGAAGATAATGTCATAATGGCGAAGTAGGCAACTCCCAAAATAAAGAAAGTATTTGCAGTGCCAACCGATTTAATCAATGAATCCATGATGGGACTGCTGATTGCAGCCGCGAAACCAAATCCCATGATCGCAAGTCCTGTTGCAAGGCCACGTCTGTCAGGGAACCATTTTACAAGCGTTGAAACTGGAGCGATATAACCGACTCCCAAGCCAATGCCGCCCAAGACTCCATACGTTATGTACAGTAAAGGCAGGGATCCAAGATTTACCGCGACACCTGAACCTAAAATCCCAACACCGAAAAACGCGGCTGCAAGAAGTCCAGCTTTTCTCGGTCCATGTTTTTCTACAAAGTGGCCAAGGAAAGCAGCAGACAAGCCAAGGAATAGGATCGCAAGGCTGAAGGTGAATTGGACTTGCTTTGCAGTCCAGCCAAATTGCTCCATTAAGGGATTTGTAAAGTTACTCCAAGCATAGACAGAGCCAATGGAAATATGAATCCCCACAGCCGATGCAGCGATGAGCCATCGGTTTTTCGTTTTCATTTCATTCCTCCTCGTTGGTATGTTTCTGCATGGACTGTTTGTCTGTAGGGCAAATTGCAGCAAAAAAACCGCCAATCTGTCATGCATGCGAAAGGGTGCATGCAGAAAAAGACTGACGGTTAGGTTCCAGCAGGTTCGCTACTTTCAGACTAACAGTAATCGCTTTCAAATGTTCACAATTTAACCGAGAACAGGAACGCTATTCCGTATCAAAATGTGACATTTTCGTGAACTTTAGAAAAATTTTACCATTTCACAAAGCTAAGCGCAACACTTAACTTAATAATTTTTCACTATGTGCATGTTATTTATTTTCCTTGTGAAAATGAGAAGAATATGATTAGATTTTAATTATTCAAAATCTCCTTAAAAGTTTGGGGTGAATAGTATGCTGGAAAGTATGAGCCAAAAATATCAAATAACCAAATATACCAATGGCCGTTTTTTGAATGTTGAAGATGTGATTGTGAATGAATTCCCTTTGACTGTGTTCGTCAATAACGTTGAGTTTGCCACAATGGTGGTTACTCCAACCCATTTTGAAGAAATGGTCATCGGTTTCCTTGCATCGGAAGGTGTCATACGTACTAACAGTGACATACTTTCATTCGAAATAGACGTAGGTCGTGGATATGCCTATGTTTCATTGAAGGTGAATTCAACTACGAATCAGCAATATTATTCAAAGCGGTTCATTGGCTCTTGCTGCGGTAAAAGCCGCCAGTTCTATTTCCACAATGACGCCCGGACAGCTAGAACGTCCATGTCAAAAACAAAAATAAGTGCAGCCCAAAGCATCTACCTCATGAATGAAATGCAAAACAGCTCAGAGGTGTTCCAGGAAACCGGAGGAGTCCATAATGCCGCACTGTGTACACCGGATGAGATCCTTGCTGTCCGTACCGATATCGGCCGGCATAACGCGTTAGATAAGTTATTCGGATATAGTATTTTAAATAGTGTTTCTGTCAGGGATAAAATTATTGTATTCAGCGGGAGAATCTCTTCTGAAGTGTTATTGAAGGCTGCGAAGATTGGGGTAGGCATTGTATTATCCAAGTCAGCGCCGACCGATTTGGCCATCAAGCTTGCCCAGGATTTAAACATTACAGCTGTTGGCTTCATTCGGGGCGAGTCATTCAATGTCTATTCCTGTCCGGAAAGAATAATTGATTAATTTGCACATCAAAATCATGTTCTATTATCTTACTTTTAAAGCAAAAAGCCTTCATTGAGGTTTTTTTTTGCTCAAACTGATTCCTACAAAGAGACATTTAGCGTTATGGAAGCATACAAAAAGTCATCTAGGATTCATACATAGTATCGTGTTCACGAAAAGAATGAGACAGAAATTACAGGTTATTCTCTTTTCCATTTCAATTTCTTGATTGTTGATACCTGTCCCGTTCACCAAGAAAATATACTAGCCTCTATTCATTTCCTGAGCATAAAATAATCTGTTAATCCGTTAAAATTAATGTGGAACGAAACTTAAAAATCGTCTTTTCATTGAGATATGTCTATCTTAATATAGTAATTATCACCTCGATAAATCTAATAAAAAGTCAAGCTTTTATCTGAGTACGGCTCAACTTTTAATACTAAATTTAATTGTCAAGCTAGCCTGTAACATTTGAGGGAATAAACAAATCCATTTCTTATTGCAAAAATTTCCCATCAAACCCAAAGGCAACTAAAGGTTAGTTGCCTTCTTTAAGAATGATTTTTGCAACCGCTTCGACGTGTGTTGAGTGCATGTGACAACACATGTAGTGCTGATTTAGTTTACAGGCTTATGCCAACCTTTAATGATTTTGCTGTCAACGTCTCTGCGTTTAGCATTTCTTCTGGTCTTCCTTCAAAAATAACTTGTCCGCCTTGTTTTCCTCCTCCCGGTCCCATTTCTATTACCCAGTCGCTCGCCGCTATGAAGTCCAGGTTGTGTTCAATGATAATGACAGAATTACCTCTGGTTACAAGGTTTTGAAATACATCGAGGAGCTTTCTATCATCTTCTGCATGCAATCCGAGTGATGGTTCGTCCAACAGGTAGATTTGCCCTTCTTTCTGTAAATGGCTTGCGAGTTTTAAACGTTGGATTTCTCCTCCGCTTAAAGAACTTGTCGTCTGCCCCAAGGTTAGATACCCCAACCCTACCTCTTTTAGCGTATGAACTCTTTTTATGATTTTTGGAGCTTGAAAATAGTGAATCGCTTCATCTATTGTTAGGTCTAAAATCTCTACAATGTTTTTATCCTGATATCGATAGGATAGTGCTTCGTCTGAGTATCTCGTACCTCCACATGCTTCACAAGGAATCGTCACAGGATCGGCAAATGCTACCTCCGGCGTCAGAACTCCTTTTCCTTTACAGACAGGACATGCTCCCAGGGAGTTAAAACTGAACAATCCTGCCGGCTGTCCAGTTACTTTAGAAAATATCGCGCGAATGTCATCCATGATTCCCATATATGTAGCCATGGTCGAACGGCTGGAGATTCCGATGCCACCTTGCCCTACCGTAATGGATTCTGGATACTTTTTCGTGAATGCTTCCAATAGTAAGGAGCTTTTGCCTGAACCCGATACCCCGCATACAGAGACCAAGACATTTTTAGGTATATCCACATTCAGGTTTTTCAAGTTATTATTACTTGCTCTTCTTATAGCAAAATAACTTTTTATATCCCTAGGATCTTTGTTTATTTCTAGTTTCTGCTGTAAGGCTTTTGCAGTCGGAGAGTTCTTTATTCCTTCCAACTTTCCCTGGTAGACCACTTCCCCTCCATTTACTCCTGCCCCTGGCCCCATTTCAATTATTTCATCCGCTACTTTTATGATGGATAAATTGTGTTCGATTACGATTACAGTATTATGTTGGTCTTTTATCCTTTTTAACATTTGGATTAACATATTCACTTCTTCAGGATGAAGACCTGCGCTTGGTTCGTCGAAAATGTAGGTAATATTGTTTAAACTGCTCCCTAAATGGCGGGCGATTTTTACCCTTTGTGCTTCACCACCGGAAAGGGTGCCCATTTTTCTCGACAGGCTTAGATATCCCAGTCCCATGTCGACTAATTGTTTTACATATGGGACTGCCTGTCTCGCAATTGCCTCTCCCATAGGGTCTTTTATTTTTGTTAGTTGTTCCAGTAAGTCCGGAAGCTCCAATTGATCGTATTCTGCGATATTCAAGCCATTTATTTTACATTCCAATACCTTAGGGTTGAGGCCTGAACCTTGGCACAATGGACACAATGAATGTGATGACATGGCTAATACATCATCTTGGGATACTTGTTTTAGTTTTGAGATATCCCTATTTATATAGACGCGTATAAATCTGGGCAATAACCCGTCCCACTCTGCATTGTGGGGGCCGTTTTTTGTGTGGAATGGCGCATAGGCTCTTTCATCTTCCCGAGGGCCATATAAGAACAGGTGGAGTTTTTCTTCCGAATAATCCTTTAACGGTTTATCCGGATCAAATAATCCGCAGGTCATCATCCAATGACCCTGCCAGCCTGAAGGAGATAAGGGCTTAAATCTAACAGCATACTCCCGAAGAGATTTGTCGAAATCAACAAGCTTATTTATATCGGGAGTTATGACTTCCCCAAATCCGCCACATTCAGGACATCTGCCAAAGGAACTTTGGCTTGAGAATTCGGTTGCAGAACCTATCGGCGGATTTCCTATTCTCGAGAACAAAAGCCTGATTAATGGATCAATATCCATGTAAGTGCCTACTGTTGAACGGGAGTTGCCGCCTGCTGGCCTTTGCTCTACCACTACAACCGGGCTTAAATTTTGCATAAGGTCTGCGTGGGGCCGCTCATACCTCGGCATTTGATATCTCACATAGTGAGGATAGTTCAGGGTCATTTGTCTTCTGCTTTCTGTTGCCAATGTATCGAAAACCACCGAGCTCTTCCCTGAGCCTGAAAGACCAGTAAATACGATGATTTTTTCTTTTGGAATATTCAAATCTACATTTTTTAAATTGTTTTCTTTAAGGCCCCTTAAAATGATTTCATCTTTTATTCCAGACATTTTATTATCCTTTCTATTGAGGTTATACATTTTCCCAGATTGATCAACTATAACGCCAGCATTCAACCCCAATACTTTGTAAAAAACCTTCACAGGTAGAATATGGACTTGTGGCACTCATTCTTTTCCTTCCTTTTCTTCCCTCTTTCAACACTTTTTATCACGCTTTTCCTCGAACTCGAATAAAGTTCCCAATTCCGCACAACGAAGAAGGGCAGACCCCAAAGGGTTGCCCTGTTTCTCACACTTTTATTCGTTAGTTTTTTTCTCGCTTTGACAACGAAATCGGAAAAGTTTATTCTTTTTTTCTATTTGGATTTTTGGTTAGTTACCGTTTTCTTTCCAGCATCACCACAGTCTCTACGTGCGTCGTCTGCGGAAACATGTCCACTGGCTGGACTTCAACCGTTTTGTATCCTCCGTCCTCGAGAATCCGGAGATCGCGCGCCAATGTCCCAGGGTTGCAGGATACATAGACTACCTTCTTCGGTTTCATGGCGATGATGGTCTGGAGAAGCGCTTCGTCGCATCCTTTTCGCGGCGGGTCGACGACGAGGACGTCGGCTGTATTGCCTGCTTTGTACCAGTTCGGGATGACAACTTCTGCCTCGCCTGCTACGAATTCAGCGTTTGTGATTCCGTTCAGCTCGGCGTTCCGCTTGGCGTCTTCGATTGCTTGCGGAACGACTTCGACTCCGAAGACCTTGCGTGCTTTTCGCGCGAGGAAGAGGGAAATGGTGCCGATGCCGCAGTAGGCGTCTATGACGGTTTCTCCGCCGGTCAGACCGGCATATTCCAAGGCCTTATCGTAGAGCACTTTCGTCTGCTCGGGATTGACTTGGTAAAATGACAGCGCGGAAATGGCGAATTTTACGTCGCCAATCGTATCGTAAATAAATTCATTACCCCATATAACCGTTGTTTCCGGACCCATGATGACATTTGTCCTCATCGAGTTGACATTATGCACAATCGACTTCACCTTTGGAAGCATGGCGGTGATTTCCTCAATCAGCTTATTTTTGTGAGGAAGCTCAAGAGTCCTTGTAACCAGTACGACCATCAGTTCTCCGGTTTGTTTTCCGTAGCGGGCCATGATATGGCGGAGGACGCCTTGGTGGGTCTCCTCATCATACGGAGTAATGCCGAGCCGGCTGCAGGCAGCCTTTACGGCATTAATCGCTTCATTCACTTCCGGAAGCTGGATCAGGTTTTCGTCCGTATCAACAATTTCATGGCTCCTTGGCTTAAAGAATCCGGCAATCAGCTTTCCATCCTTTTCGCCGACTGGAACTTGGGCTTTATTCCTGTAATGCCATGGCTCCTTCATGCCGAGGACTGGATGGACGGCAACATCCTCAAGCTTGCCGATCCTTGCCAGCACCTGTCGCACCTGGTTTTCCTTGTACTTCAATTGGCCTTCATACGTCATATGCTCAAGCTGGCAGCCCCCGTATTTATGGGCTTCTTCACGTGGTATATCTACCCGATAGGGACTCTTTTCTATTATTTCGACCAGTTTGCCGATTGCGTAGTTTTTCTGCGTTTTAATGATTTTTATTTTGCCCGATTCCCCTGGGAGGGTTCGTGGAACAAAAACCGGGAAGCCATCAACCTTCGCTACTCCGGATCCATCATGGGTCAGGTCCTCAAAACGGACATCTATTACTTCATTTTTTGTGACTGGAATTTGTTTTTTCATGATTCGCCTCGCACCTTTTTGATAACAGGATTTTATCATAACCGGAGGGCGAATGCGAAAAGACAGGTATTACGGCTGATTTGGTTCTGCGCTGCCAAACGTGTTATTGGCAAGTTTCAGCATCTTCCTCACTTGGATAAAGAGGTAGATGTATATCGCTAATAACCCAAATACAAGGAAGAACCCTTCGCCCCCAAGTTGATAAGTAACAGATCCTTTCGCCAACAAGGTTGCTCCGATAAAAACAATTGCGCCAATGGCCTGGAAGGTTAGGTATAATTTAAAGGTTTTCTCCGCTTTCTCATCCAGTTCTGTATGCTCCAGTTTCCCCGCTTCTTCCTTGATTCCTTTTGCCAAATGAAAGAAATAAAAGATGGACAGGAAGGCGGTCAGGAAAATAGTCGCAATGGAGTAAAGTTTGCTCTCAACGGTCAGCCCCTGATTTAGTGCTCCGTTTAAAACATCGGAATATTTTACGATGATACCCAATACTGATAAGGCGACTAACAGCAGTGATGGTTTCTTAAGTATTTCAAAATTGCTGTTCTTCACGTGTCTTGATACCTCTCCGGCCCCTACATAGAGAAGGATATACCCAATAATATCGGGAAATATATTCACCGGACCTAAATTAAAATTAAAGAAAATAAAAAAGAAGCCGACAATCATTGTGCCAAAACCCATCGTTCTCCCCCTATCGCAAATGCTGGATGGTATGTATAATATTGGTATTATACTATGTTTTTCATGGGAGGAGGAGCACCGCTGAAAAATAAACTTTTGCTCCGCGCAGCAGGGGTGCTGACGGCTTTTTTATTCATTTATGCAGGTGTTACCTATTGGGATCAGACGTCCCAAGCCGCTGTTATCACCGATTCGGTAAAATTCGAGAATCGGGAGTCGGCCGTTTCGGAAAACGATATAAAGCATCTGGAGAAGCTCGGCTTTTCGAAGATTGCAATTACCCATATGACAGCAAAAGAAGTCGCACAGTTTGCGGAAATCAACGGGAAAGTAGTCGATGAAAGAGAACATTATCAGCGGTTTTCAAAAAACAACAGTAAAGTCCTATCAAAGAAGAAGTATCTGTCCCTCCTAAAGTCATATGCCGAATCGCCAATCCCGCGTGTTTCCACCCTTGAAAAGGTCAGCACGAAGCTTTTGCATGAAGAGGGAAGGAAGTTCACCTTAATTACGGAGCACCACTTCGACTACATCACCGGCCCAATCAAACCGATGGAAATTGAAATCCAGCCGGGAGAGGACTACATGATAAACGACCAGCAGGCACGGCAGATTTGGTGGAAGAGCCCCACACTTGGATCAAAAAAAGTGATAGCTGGCACAGAAAAAGTGGGTACTACCGGAAAGACCGTAACGATGAATGACTTTGAAGTTTGGGAAAATGACTACTCCTATCCTTCCATGTATTATTCTGTTCCGTGGGTACAGCCTGGATTATTGGAGGACATTGTCGGCCTTCACTTCACGACCGTGACCCGCTTCGAGTTACCGGAGGAAACTAACTTTGCGACTATTTTTGTACAAGGAATGAATCCGTACCTGTCCGAACATCTGCAATACGAAATAAAATAAATGAAACGCTTCAGACGGGAGTCCGGCTGAAGCGTTTTTAGTGTTTCTTATTCAAGGTTTTCTTTGATTTGTGAATACAGCTCGCTGAAATCCTCAGGATTAACCGTGGTCTCCGGTTCCGTCCAGGAAAATCCGTCCCCTTCCCAACGTGGAAAAACGTGCATATGATAGTGGTTTACATCTTTAAAGATCCCATTGTTCTGCATGACAGTAATGCCATCGGGTTGAAGGCTCTTCTGCAGAGCGGCCGCCACTTTTTGCGATGCCAGAATAACTTCCTTCAAACTATCTCCGTCCGCTTCTGCCAGTTCTTCAAAATGCCTTTTCGGGACAACCAAAATATGCCCTTTATTTATCGGATACTTATCCAGAAAACAGCAGACATAATCGTTTTCATAAACAATCCAGCCTTCCGCTTCCCTATTGATTATTTTGCAAAAAATACACTCTTCCACAGAACGCCCTCCTAAACAAACTTCGCCATTAGGAAAAGATTGCAATACCCAGCGTCCGTCTTAACCGCCTTGCGTTTAATCCCTTCCATATCAAAACCCGCATCCTTGTAAAAAGCGATGGCTCCGGCATTTTCCGAGAAAACTTCAAGGGAGATCTTTTCGATTGTACTGTTTTCCTGTGCCCACTCCAGCAATACGTTCAGCATGGCTTTCCCGACTCCATTTGAGCGGTATTCACGTTTCACGCTCATCCCAAATGAACCGTGGTGCCTATTGCGGATACGATTACCATTATGGAAATCGAGGAAACCGATGATGAATCCATCCAGCTCCGCCACTATAGCCAGCTTATTGGCATCCTCACTTATTTGGGCAAGCCATTCCTGCTGCTGGCCTTCGGTTTGCTTGAATTCTTCAGGAGTGGTCATAAGATAAGGTGAATCGGCCAGGATTTCCTTTGTGTATGACAGAACTTGTCCAGCATCTTCGGGAAGCGCCTCCCTGACGAGGAAGCGGCCCCCATTACGGAAAGAAAACTGTTTCGGTTTTACTTTTGCCAAAAGAAATCCCCCTGTCCTGTATGATAGTTTCTTTTATTTTATCGTATGGACCGATGATTTGGCGAAATTTACAAAGAACAAACCAACTTTTAATCAATTTTACCTAACCGACCTTACTAATATTTTTCAGAATAATTAGATATAATAAAATCCGGGGGAAAATTAATTGAATAACTTCATAAATCAATCGAATCTTTTTAAAATTAATCAAATAAATTTTGCCTGCTAGAATTTTAGACACAAAGTTAATCTATTTATCCATATAAAGGAAAAATGTTTGCAAAAACACCCATAACTTATTAAAAACAGCCCTTTTTATCTGTAAAGATAGGAATTAATGCAATTTAAGAACTAAAAAACTAAAAAAAGCGCCCGGAACAGCCCGGACGCTTTCTACAATCAATATTATTCGGCATTCTCTTCCATTGCGGCGACTTTTTCTTTTACTTCTTCAATATGCTGCATCTTGTTGTCCCAGCACTTCTGGCTCAGGTCAACTGGATATTCCTCGGGATTGGCTGTCCGTTTGTACTCATCCCAAATCTCGGACAGGTTCTTCTGAAGAAACTCACGGGATTCTTCAAGGCAAGGAACCTCATATACAAGCTCACCATTCACGAAAATCTCTTCATGCAGTTCCCGTGCCGTGAAGTTCGAGACAAACTTTTTGATATACGTATGGGTCGGATGGAACATCTTGATCCGCTTTTCCTTCTGCGGGTTTTCAATTTCCAGAGTGATGTAGTCTCCCTCTGAAAAGCCTGTCCGGTTATTGATGATCCGGTAAACACGCTTCAGGCCCGGTGTCGTTACCTTTTCCGGATTGGAGGAAATTTTGATTGTATCCATCATCTCGCCATTTTCGTCTTCAATCGAGACAATTTTATAAACGGCGCCGAGCGCGGCTTGTTCAAACGCTGTAATCAGCTTCGTTCCGACTCCCCAGCTGTCAATCCTTGCATCCTGGGCCTTCAAGTGGAGAATCGTATACTCGTCCAAATCGCTCGAAGCGACAATTTTTACATGTTTATAACCCGCGTCATCAAGCAGCTTCCGCGCCTCTTTTGATAAATAGGCAAGGTCGCCGCTGTCGAGGCGGATGCCGATGAAATTAATCTTATCGCCCATTTCCCTTGCAACCTGGATGGCTGCAGGAACGCCTGAACGGAGCGTATCATACGTATCGACGAGAAAGGTGCAATCCTTATGCGTCTCGGCGTATTTTTTAAAAGCAGTATAATCGTCACGGTAAGCCTGCACCATGGCATGAGCATGTGTTCCCGCCACTGGGATATGGAACTTCTTGCCAGCGCGGACATTGCTCGTGGCGTCGAACCCGGCCAGATAAGCCGCGCGTGTTCCCCAAATAGCTGCATCAAGCTCATGCGCCCGCCGTGTCCCGAATTCCATCGCTACTTCATTTTTGCCAATAACCTGTTTAATCCTTGAGGCTTTCGTGGCAATCAGTGTTTGGTAATTCACAATGTTCAGCATGGCTGTTTCCAGAAGCTGTGCTTCGGCAAGAGTTGTATCAACGCGCAAAATCGGCTCGTTTCCGAAAACGAGCTCCCCTTCCTTCATCCCCCGGATTGTCCCGGTAAAGCGGATACCCTTCAGGTACTCAAGAAAATCATCCGCATAGCCGACTTCATTGCGCAAATAGTCGAGATCGTCTTCTGTAAACCGGAAGCCTTTCACATACTCAATAATCCGTTCAAGCCCTGCGAAAACCGCATAGCCGTTCCCGAACGGCAGCTTGCGGAAGTAAAGCTCGTATACGGCCTTCCGGTCATGGATGCCATCCCGCCAGTACGTTTCAACCATATTAATTTGATATAGATCAGTATGCAGCGCATAGCTGTCATCTTTATAAATATGTTTCATTTCGGCCAAACCCCTTTGTCAAATGTCTTGCTATCTAACCTCGGCGCCAAGTGTCCCTTTAAAATGCCCAAGTGCCCACTCATGGCCAGCCTGGTTAAATGACGCGACCCCTTGCTCATGAACAACAATATTAAACCCTTTATTATAGGCATCAACCGCGGTGTGGAGGATGCAAATATCGGTGCAGACCCCGACTAGATGTACCTCGGTAATTCCGCGCTCGCGCAATTTCGTTTCAAGATCGGTCCCGGCAAAAGCGGAGTACCTGGTTTTATCGATATAATATACATTCTCGAGATGCTTATTCGCTTCATAAACATTTTGCAGTTCCCCGTACAGGTCCCTGCCGCTCGTTCCGCGGATATTATGCGGAGGGAAAAGCTTTGTTTCCGGATGGTACTCGTCGCCCTTATCATGGACATCGATTGCCAGCACAGTATAATCCCCGTTTTTGATGAACTCCTCAGTCAAGTCGGCGATGTACTTCTCAAGAGCCTGTCCCGGTTTCCCGCACGTCAACGCGCCGTCTTCCGCAACGAAATCATATGTATAGTCGACATTAATTAAAGCCCTTTTACCCATTTTGCCACCCCTTTTGCAAAATAAGAACCAACCTCATTGTATCAAGTAAATTGCATTTCATCCATTTTTCCATCAGAAAAATCCCAAATAAGCATACCACAAACCAATCCTGAAGTAAGCTAGCAGAGACAGATTTCCAAAAACAAGAAAAATTCCGTCCCATCAGGAACGGAATTTGACTATTAGCTATATCTCTTTCCCGGGACCCAGTCGGCGGGAAGGTCTTCCGGCCGCAGTTTATTAATGGGCGCGAATACTTCCAGATGCCTGTAGAGGTTTTCGAACTCCGCAGGCAAAAGCCCGCCGTATTCTCCGTCAAGATTTAGCTGCACTGTATCATTTGAACGTACTTTTATGCGATTGGCTTTCGTATAAATCACATGATCATCATTGATATGTTCTCCGCGGAGAGCCAGCGTTGCAATCCGGATGAATTCCGGCAAATTAACTTTTTTCAAAATCAGCAGGGTGAACATTCCGTCGTTCAGTGAAGCATCTGGCGCGATTTTTTCAAAGCCGCCGATTGAATTGGTGAGGCCGACAAGGAATAGCATTGCATCCCCTTCGAACAGCTTTCCGTCGTATTCAATGCACACATGGCTCGCCCTGATGGAAGGTAGCATTTCCATTCCTTTTAAGTAATAGGCAAGCTGGCCGAGCATCGTCTTCAGCTTGCTCGGGACCTCGTACGTCAGCTCTGTCAGGCGTCCTCCACCGGCAATATTAATAAAATAGCGGTCGTTGATTCTTCCGATATCCACCGGAATCCGGTCGCCTTTTATAATAATGTCAACGGCATCGCCTATATCCCTTGGAATTTGCAGCGCACGGCCAAAATCATTCGTTGTGCCCATCGGGATCACACCAAGCTTCGGCCGGTACTCCTGGTTCGCCAGCCCGTTCACAACCTCATTGATTGTTCCGTCTCCGCCGGCGGCAATGACGATATCATAGCGCCGTTCAACGGCAATCTTCGCCGCCCTGGTCGCATCCCCTTCTCCGGTTGTCGCATGGCAGGAGGTTTCATAGCCTGCCTGTTCAAGCTTTTCCAGGACATCGGGTAAATTTTTTCTGAATATCTCTCTCCCTGAGGTAGGGTTATAAATAATTCTTGCTCTCTTCATTCTTATCATCCCTAGTTACAAAATTGCTCTATACGAGTTTATTTTGCCATTTAAATCCATCCAGCCATCTACCATCATATCCTAAATCGGTTCTCTTTCGCAATGGCTGATAATGGAACTCGATTCCTATCATACCCCTTCATAAGGCAATTTTGCAAAAAATAGCATCACAAAAGGATGATTGTTCTCTCATTGAATCTGGCCGGAAATCAGGATAAGAATGACCAGAATATTTAGCTGGATGGTCCAGCGCCCCAGCCGGTCCTTTTCCTTGAATAGACTGATCAATCCATACCCACAGCCAAACAGGACCAAAGCCAATGCGAACCAGTTCGAATAAGGGAGAGGCTTTGTGATAAAGACAAGAATGGAAAGCGCAGCCGCAAGGCACGACAAATATTTATACATGCCCCTCGGCCCTCCTCCTTTTTCTGAAAGGCAGTGACAGCAATGCACCCGCCAATAGGAAAAGCCCTGCAATCACTTTCATCCACTTTATTCCGAACATATGTAAATCACTCCTTTAAAATACACCGATCAACAATACAAATTTTGACTCTCTCTATACTAGACGTAAACAAAGGCATTTTTTCTACAACCAATTCAACTATTTTTTTCCTGGGCTATTCTACTTATATGTTTTCCCATAATATAATAGTAGAAAGTTGGAAAATTCTATTAAATTTCTTGATTTTGGATTTTCTCTTTTGCATTTATGATAAAATGAATTCCATAAATCCCTAAAAAAGGAATGATAGTATGTGGGCCCTCGCAGCCGCTTATTTCATTGGATCTATTCCGACTGCGCTAATCATTGGTAAACTGTTTTTTGGCGTTGATATACGTGAGCATGGGAGCAATAATCCTGGGGCCACTAATACACTCCGTGTCATGGGCAAAAAAGCAGCACTTTTTGTACTAGCCATCGATGCGGGAAAAGGCGCCTTGGCTGCTTCGCTTCCGGCCTTCCTCCCTGTTTCTGTGGACCCGCTGTTTCTTGGAATGGCGGCAGTCATTGGGCATTGTTTTCCGATCTTTGCGGGATTCCGAGGCGGAAAAGCGATTGCTACGACAGCCGGGATGCTGCTGGGCGCCAATTTGCCGATGTTTTTTATTGCCTATGTATCTTTTTTCCTGGCAATCTTTTTAACAAAATATGTTTTCTTCGGTTCCCTTTCGGTCGGACTGTCTTTATTCATTTACTCGTTAATCTTTCCTGAAACCGGGCACAGCCTTCTCTTTGGTCTTTTCACCTTATTTTTATTGTATTTGCACCGGTCGAATATTCGGAATCTCATTTTAGGGATTGAACCGAAAATTAACGATAAAAACATTAAAAAAGACAGGATCCCGCCAAATGGATCCCTGCCTTTTCAATAAAAATCCATACAAAAAGCAGCCTAAGCAGGCTGCTTTTTTCTCATAATGTTATTTTCTGTATAATACTTTCGGATACGGTTTGCCAGATTCCTTTGTCTGTAATGTACGAATCAACGAGGTTTTTGTAGAATGTTTTTTGTTGATCAGCGAATTCCGGATCGTCTTTTGCAGGAAGGGAAGCCCGGCCCCTTTCTACAATCTCCTGGACCTTTTGTGCGCGCGGTCCCCAGACTGCTGTTTCCCCGCCTTCCTGATCAATGAAAATATAAATCGGGATGGCCCTTGCCGTTCCGTTAGTTAAGTATTGATCCATTAACTCCAGGTTTTCATCGCGCAAGAGAAAACGCACTTCCATATCAGCTGCTTCGGCTATTTTCAGGAGGATTGGGTTGTTCAGCATTGCATCACCGCACCAATCCTCACTAAGCGCAATAACTCGAAGCTGCTTTTCCTTCATACCTTCAAGGCTGGAGATCTGCGGATCCGATAGTTCGAACCTTTCCAGTATTTCCAGCATGCCTTCTTTATTCGTTTTCATTCCTTCAATATAATCCTGAGCAGTCATTCCTTTATCGAACCAGGCGTTTAAATCCATACTATCCTCACCTTTTTCCCTTTTTACCTTATCTTACCTATCCTCTTCTTTGTTTACAAATTCTATGTCCACCATTATTGTAATTAGTATATACCGTTTACATATTTACTATAGTAGCAAAACATTTCATATTGACTGGGAAAATAGTTCTATATTATAACTAAAGTAGAGAGAATATTTTATATATAAAAAATATTATTAAAAATATTTTCTACTTTAACAAAGGGGGAAATAGTATGACAGATGGGGCACTACAAGTCATTTCGATCGGGATTTACATGGCTGCAATGCTTTTTATCGGCTGGTACTCGTATCGGAAAACAAACAACCTTACTGATTACATGCTTGGGGGACGCTCATTGGGCCCAGCGGTTACGGCTTTAAGCGCCGGCGCGGCTGATATGAGCGGATGGCTGTTAATGGGGTTGCCTGGAGGCATTTATCTAAGCGGGTTGGCGGATGCCTGGATCGCGATTGGTTTAACGACAGGAGCTTATATAAACTGGCTGTTGGTTGCTCCGCGCCTTCGCGCTTATACTGAAGTATCAAGCAACTCAATCACGATTCCAAGCTATCTTGAAAGCCGCTTCAAAGACGAAACAAAGCTTCTGAGGATTGTATCAGGTATCGTAATTCTTATTTTCTTTACATTCTATGTATCTTCAGGACTTGTCGCAGGAGCAGTATTCTTCGAGAACTCATTCAGCACCAGCTATCATACCGGCCTGCTGATTGTCGGTAGCGTTGTCGTTGCTTATACATTGTTTGGCGGATTCCTTGCCGTCAGCTATACAGACTTCATCCAGGGATTAATGATGCTGGTCGCCCTGCTGCTTGTACCGGCGATTGGTATTTTTGCAACAGGAGGCCCTGCCGAAACATTTGAAACGGTCAGATCTGTAAACCCGGCATTCATGGACTTGCTGAAAGGGACCACTTTCATTGGTATCATCTCAGCTGCTGCCTGGGGACTTGGCTATTTCGGCCAGCCGCATATCATCGTCCGCTTCATGGCGATCACCGATGTAAAAGAAATCAAGAACGCCCGCCGGATTGGTATGGGCTGGATGATTTTCTCACTTATCGGAACGATTTTCGTCGCGCTGGTCGGGATTGCTTACTTTAAGCAAAACCCAAATGTAACACTGGGGAATCCCGAAGCGGTCTTTATCGTACTCGGCCAAATCTTGTTCCATCCGATTTTCGCAGGCTTCATGCTTGCAGCCGTCCTTGCGGCAATCATGAGCACAATTTCTTCCCAGCTCATCGTTACATCCAGTGCGCTCGTTGAGGACCTTTATAAAGTCTTGGTGAAAAAGGATGCTACAGACAAGCATCTCGTCTTCCTTGGCCGGATGGCCGTCTTGCTTGTCGCCTTGATTGCGGCAGCTTTGGCATTCAGGCAGGATAACTCCATTCTGAACCTGGTCGCCTATGCGTGGGCTGGATTCGGAGCATCCTTCGGGCCGATCATCCTTATGAGCCTGTTCTGGAGAAAGATGACTAACTGGGGCGCCATTGCAGGTATGGTCGTCGGAGCGGTAACCGTCATCACCTGGTCCAATCTCGACCTCGGCAAAGTGCTGTTCGGACAAACCTTGTACGAAATCATCCCAGGTTTCATCCTAAACCTAATCGTTGCCTACGTTGTCAGCAAACTGACATACAAGAAAAACGATCTGATCGAACAAGAATTCACCGAAAGCATGCGCCTAATCAAATCAGAATAACCATTTCGCCAGGTTCCTTTTTGGAACCTGGTTTTTAGTGCAGATATGATATTGACGATAAAAATATTAATTTTAAAGCCCTCAACCAAAAAAGGTGAGGGCTTGTTTTGTGTTTTTATTTATTTAATTGCTGTATAGCGTAATCAGCTTCTTCTTTTGTGAATTTTTCACCGTACTCAGAAGTTAATTGGTCTCTAATCGCTTCAGGTGACATACTCATTGTTTCCTGATAACTTTTTGCTTTTGCCAAGGCATTTTTCTTATAATCTGCCTTCAGATTGTCAATCGCGAACTGTGCTTCTTCTGCAGTAAACTTTTCTCCATTTTCAGAAGTAAGTTGTTCATAGATTCCTTGTTTTGACATGTACATTGTTTTTGAATAAGAGTCAGCCTTTTTCAAAGCATTTGCTTTCCAGTCATATTCAAGTTTGCCCATTGCATAATCGGCTGCTTCTTTTGAAAACTTTTCACCGAATTCTGAAGTTAATTGTTCAAAAATAGCATTTTTGGACATGTGCATAGTTTTTGCGTACGATTCAGCTTTTTTCAATGCAGACTTGTATTCGTTAGGAACGTTATCCTCTGCCTTTTTAGCTTCTTTTTTTGGTTCCTCGTTTTTCTTTTCAGGTTCCTTGTTCTCCATTGGTTTATCTTTCGCTGCTTCGGTTACAGCCGGTTTACTTTCCTCTTTGCCGCTAGCTTTTTCCTCATCGTTTCCATTAACGGCCGCAGCGATAATAAAAATCGCAATGACCCATACCCACCATTTTTTATAGAATGGTTTTTTCGCCTTATGTTGTTTTTCATGTGTTGTCATTTCAAACTCGTCCCCTTTATTTAATCTAAGAAATAATTATATCACAAAAATTTATTAAATGACATACTCTCTTAATCTTCGTAACAATCCAGCTGGCTCCTTCCCTCTAGAATAAGCCTTCTTCAAGCTGCTATACCGGCAAATCCCATTTCATATACGCACTGTCAAAGAGATTATTGCTATATAAAAATATAAAAAGCGTTCAATCCCTTAAAACAAAGGTTTGAACGCTAATTTATTGGATCGGGATGACAGGAATCGAACCTGCGACCCCTAGCACCCCATGCTAGTGCTCTACCAAGCTGAGCTACATCCCGATAGGTAAATTACTTTCCAATCTTTTATTCCATCTATGTTTCCCCGCTTCAGGAAGCCAAAACAAGCCGTAGCTCGGCGGCTACAACTCGCAGCTATACTACTTAAACCAGCACTATTATTATAACTTTTTACCTATATTTTTTCCAATTTGTTTTTGCCGAAAGTCCGACACCTGCCGACAAATCCGTTTTCAATCAAACGTTTGATTGAACTTCGCCACTCTCCCATCTCACATGGCATTTCGCGACTATACCGCTAAAAAAGATGGCGAACACTGACGCCATTTTACTTCCGCTTTTCGACAATTCCATAAAAAAAGCCGGACAGGAACTCCCTGCCGGCTGTTTTAAACTTCAAACTTTAAAAACCAATCCTTACCTCTTCCTGATTTCCTCAGCCAGGATTTTATTCACCAGTTGCGGATTCGCCTGCCCCTTGGTCGCTTTCATAATCTGCCCGACAAGGAAGCCGGTCGCTTTGCTTTTGCCGCCTTTAAAGTCTTCAATCGACTGCGGGTTGGCATCCAGCGTCTCGTTGACGATTTTCAGTAGCGCGCCTTCGTCCGAAATCTGGACTAGTCCCTTCTCTTTCACTATTTGCTCAGCGTTTCCTCCGTGCTCAATCAATTCCCTGAACACAGTCTTGGCAATTTTTGAAGAGATTGTGCCATTCTCAATCAGCTTAATCATGCCGGTCAAGTTCTCCGGAGTGAGTCCGGTGTCATGGAGCTCCTTCTGTTCAGCCTTCAAGTAGGCGGAAACCTCGCCCATCAGCCAGTTGGACGCTTGTTTCGCATCCACTCCCGCCGCTACAGACGCCTCGAAGAAATCAGCCATTTCCCTCGTCGCTGTGAGAACTTTTGCGTCATACTCTGGCAATCCTAATTCGGATACATACCGCTCAATGCGTTGATCCGGCAATTCCGGAATCTCGGCGCTTATACGTGCCTTCCATTCTTCATCGATTATCACATCGAGCAAGTCTGGTTCCGGGAAGTAACGATAGTCATCCGAGCCTTCCTTGACGCGCATGAGCAGCGTCTCACCAGTTGCTTCATCATAGCGGCGGGTTTCCTGCTGGATTGACCCACCGGCACTGACGACCTCGCGCTGGCGCTTTTCCTCAAATTCAAGTCCCCTGCGGACAAAATTGAACGAGTTCAGGTTTTTCAATTCAGTCTTCGTCCCGAACTCTTCCTGGCCAACCGGACGGATGGAGATGTTCGCATCACAGCGGAGCGAGCCTTCTTCCATTTTGACATCGGAAACGCCAGTATAAAGGATAATTGACTTGAGCTTCTCAAGGTAAGCATACGCCTCATCCGGAGTACGGATGTCCGGCTCGGAAACAATCTCGACGAGCGGCGTTCCCTGACGGTTATAATCGACAAGCGATGCGCCCTTCACGTGATTCAGTTTGCCGGCGTCTTCTTCAAGATGCAGCCTCGTGATGCCAATCCGCTTCTTGTAGCCATTCACTTCAATATCAATCCAGCCGTTCTCGCCAATCGGCTTATCGAACTGGGAAATCTGGTAGGCCTTCGGGTTATCCGGATAAAAATAATTCTTCCGGTCGAACTTCGTCACCGGCGCGATCTCGCAGTTCAGCGCCATCGCCGCCTTGATCGCGTACTCGACCGCTTTTTTGTTCAATACCGGCAGGACGCCCGGATAGCCAAGGTCGATGACGGATGTATTCGAGTTCGGCTCTGCGCCAAAGTGATTCGGGCTGGTGGAAAAAATCTTGGATTCTGTCTTTAATTCAACATGGACTTCAAGTCCAATAACCGTTTCAAAATTCATTTTGCATCTCCCTCCCTATAGCGCCGGCCGCTGTTTATGATAGTCTGTCGCCTGCTCGAATGCATAAGCGGCTTTATAGATCGACACTTCATCAAAATGCCTGCCGATGATTTGCAGGCCGAGTGGCAGCCCGTTTTCAAAGCCGCACGGCAAGGACAAAGCCGGAACACCGGCAAGGTTCACCGGGATGGTCAGGATATCATTCGCATACATGGTCAGCGGGTCATCGACCTTTTCACCAATTTTGAAAGCAGGAGTCGGGGCTGTCGGACCGACAATAAGGTCGTACTTTTCAAAAACATCCTCAAAGTCCTTCTTAATTAGCGTCCTAACCTTCTGCGCCTTTTTATAGTACGCATCATAATAACCCGAGCTGAGAGCGAACGTCCCAAGCATAATACGGCGTTTCACTTCATCCCCGAAACCTTCCGCGCGGGATTTTTTATACAAATCAATCAGATCTTCGGCACTTTCCGCCCTGTATCCGTAACGTACACCATCAAAGCGCGCAAGATTCGCAGATGCTTCTGAAGATGATAGCAGATAATAGGCAGCCAGGGCATATTTAGAGTGCGGCAGCGAAACCTCTTCGATCACAGCACCCTGTTTCTCGAGCACTTCTAAAGCGGACTTGACCGAATTCCTGGCTGCTTCGCCGACTCCCTCGCCCAAGTATTCCTTCGGCACACCAATGCGCATGCCTTTCATCTCGCCAGTTAATCCTTTTGCAAATTCAGGCACTTCCACATTCGCCGAAGTCGAATCCATCGGATCCAGACCGCAAATCGCGCCCAGAAGATGGGCATTATCTTCGACATTCCTGGTGATTGGACCAATCTGATCGAGCGACGATGCGAACGCGACAAGGCCAAAGCGCGACACTCGGCCGTATGTAGGCTTCATGCCGACGACACCGCAATAAGAGGCCGGCTGGCGAATCGAGCCGCCCGTATCGGAGCCAAGCGAGAATAATACTTCTCCCGCCGCCACTGCCGCTGCAGAACCGCCCGAAGAACCGCCCGGTACCCTGTCAAGATCCCAAGGATTCCGGGTTACCTGATAATGCGAGTTCTCATTCGAAGAACCCATCGCGAACTCGTCCATATTCAGCTTTCCAATCGTAATAGTCCCCGCCTGCTCCAGCTTGTCCATGACGGTCGCATTGTAAATCGGATCGAAGTTCTCAAGGATCTTGCTTGCACAAGTCGTTTTCAGTCCCTTTGTAACGATATTATCTTTAATCCCGATTGGCATACCCGATAAAATTGTGGCTGGCCCTTTGGCATCATGGTCCTTTGCCTTTGTGCGGGCGTTCTCCTCATCTAATGTAAGGAACGCCTTCACAGTGCCATCCACTTCATTAATCCTTTTATAAGACTCCTCAACTAAATCACGTGAGGATACTTCTTTCTTTTGCAAAAGTTTATGTAAATCTGTCAGTGACTGTTCAAATAAGCTCACTTATGTTCCCCCTATTCGCCTAAAATGGACGGCACACGGAAATAGCCATCTTCCTGGTCAGGTGCATTCTTCAGTACCTCTTCGCGCGGCAGGCCTTTGCCCGCCTTGTCTTCCCTCAGCACATTCGTCATCGGCAAAACATGCGAAGTAGGCTCGACGCCCTCCGTGTCCAGCTCGTTCAATTGTTCAGCAAACCCGATAATCGCATCAAGCTGCTGGGCGAATTTTTCAGCTTCATCCCCGCTGATTTCCAGGCGCGCCAAATGCGCGACATGGTGCACCTGATCAAGTGAAATCCTCGACATACCCATTCCTCCCGTACAAATCATAATACTATTGATAATAACAGAAAATTCTTGTGCATAGCAATGGAAGGAGGTGGTTGGGCGTGAAAAGTGGGGTTATTCATGCGGGGAGTGTGGGAATAGAGGGTTTTTGGGTTTCTGAATATTTAGATATAATCAAATCCCCCAAAAATTAATCAAATAAAGGGAAAAATTAATCAAATAATTCAAGAATTAATCGAATCATCATCTAAAAAGAGATCTGAGAAACAAATAACCCATTTATCGGAAAAACAAATCCAATATTGAAGTATCCATCTCTAAAAAGAGTAAGTATTTGTCAAAAATATGTCCTTTTTCAATAGAATATTTTTCTTCTCTCAAAAAATAAGAGGAATTCCATTCAATTTTAGCGAAAATTTATTTAAATTCATTAAAAGGAGATGTTTTTTTGCTAATAAAAGCCCGTGGAGTGCCAATCTGGATTCAATGCCTTGAAGCATTACTCCGAATGCTGCCTAAAAACCACCCAGTTATACCGAAAATAACTCGCAACCTAAAAAATCGTCGTAAAGGCTACACAGGAGAAAAAGACTCTGATTACTATGCAAAACTCCTCGATCCCAAAACCTTCTTCATCCTTCATGATTTATGCCTCACCCACAATAAACTAAACTTTCAAATCGATACACTTCTACTAACCACCCGGTTCATAACCGTGGTAGAGATAAAGACCTTGAGCGGTGACCTTTTCTTCAAAGAGATACAGGACAGCTCTCCATTTCCTATCACGAAACGATTACGGGTGGAGACAATCCCCTGGTTCAGGCATTAAACCATTGCTGCCAATTACAGGGCTGGCTGCAAGCCCATAAACTAAAACAATTGCCACTCGAACATCTTGCAATCATTAGTAATTCCCAGTCTGTTATTAATTGCGACAACAGGGACACAGCGAGACATGTTGGCAAGGCGGCAAACCTCCCTCTGAAGGTCACTGAACTTTCAAAAGGCTATAGAGCAGAACTTCTTACCGAAAAAGACCTCACTAAGATGGCCAAAACCCTTAAAAGAGCCCATGCACCCCACATTCCAAAAGTTATGGAATTCTTCCAACTCCAACCTGTCGACTTCCCCAATGGTATAACATGCCCCAACTGCGGAAGCATGCCGATGAATCGGCAAAAGGCAGGTTGGCATTGCAAAAGCTGCTACACAAAATCGAAAGATGCCCATCTAACTAAGATCCAAGATTTTTTACTTATTGTTAAGCCGTACATCACGACTAGAGAATGCTGCACATTACTCCAATTACACTCAACCCAAATTGCCAGGAGACTAATGGTTTCAATGGGATTACTTCCCTTTGGCTCCACGAAAGACCGCCATTACTCCATAAAATTCAAACCTTCAAAATAAAAACACCCGCCCAAACAAAAAGGCGAGTGCATTCCCAATTATTTCGCTGTCTGCTCCTCAAGGAGCGGCTCATACATCATGATTGCATTGTTTTCCGTGACGTACTCTTCCCCGACAAGCTTATGCTGCCGGTTGTACACTTTGCGCCATAATTCATTGTGGCGGATGTAGCCGCCCCAGTAGGCAGGCGTAATGCTGTGGCCCTTTTCGCAGATTGTGTACTTATACAGCTGCGGCTCCTCGGAGCGGAATTCCCCGACGAGATGGGTATCCGTCAGGCGGACATGGAGCTGATAGGGCACGTTTGTCTCATTTTTAATCTGAAGATCAAGATAGTTGTACGCGCAGGTCGCTCCGCTTCCGAACGGCTGCGTCCGGTTCGAGTCCGGAAACACATCGAAGCTGTGGCGGTGCCTTTCCGTCACAGTCAAAGGCGTATGGAGGGCCATCCAGTATATGAGATTCGACAGCTGGCAGAGTCCGCCGCCAATCCCCTTCGTATATTTCCCATAATGGAGCACCATCCCCTCCACATATCCTTTGGATCTAGTCGGATTGCCGATCAGCTTCCAGTAGGAGAACGTTTCGCCTGGACGGATGATGACACCGTTCAGGTGTTCAATCGCAAGCTTCAGATTTTTGATCTTATTGTATTGATAGGACATATCGACGCCTTGCAGCTGCCGGAGCAGCGGTGTCTGATGGCTGAATGCCGAATAAGGCAAAAGCACCCTTTGCCGTATCTTTGTATATTTTTTGGAGTTTGCCAGCCATTCAACGTACCGTTTCCACGTATAATAGGTCTTCCCTGCCCGGATTCTGAGCGGGGAACGTTCTTTTGGCCGTAAAGCAACCGTGTTCATAACATCTGGCTCCTTTATTATATTTCAACCCATATCGTATACGGTTTTGGCAAAAAAAGAAAGAGCCAATTTTTATAAAAAGAAAGAAGTTGCGGAATCGCCATATTTAAAGTGTGGCAGGGACCTCCCTCCATTAAAAAAGAACTCCGGCTTCCGCCGGAGTCCCTTACTTTCTCAGCCAGCCGCCCAGTTTCGCAAAAAAGCCTTTCTTGCTCGCAGTGGGCGTTTCTTCAGGCGATTCAGTCTTCTCGGAAATGTAAATTTCCTCTTTGTCGACAGCATAGGGGCATGCAAGGACAAGGCCGATTTCCGAATCATGCTCCTTGTTCGTTACGATTGTATATTCACCCCCATGCTCATTCGCTAGCTTCAAGTACTTGGAAAACTCATCATACGCCATATGGCCATTCATATATAAATGGGCGTCTGGATATTCCTTCATAAGCTGTTCCACTTCAGGAAAGGCGCCTGGCGCGTATACCTGCTTTTTCGTCAGGGCGATAAGAACCCGCTCGCGAATCGTGCCAAGGAACTTCCGCCTTTCTTCCGGCTTTAATTCCTTTTGCCCGTGAATCCCCTGCTGAAGCACCTCATCAACTGATGGTTTCGTCATTTTCCTTCCCCCCATTTCCTTTACTATTTGTGTATGAGTATTCCCTATTCTATGTTACAGAAGAGCCTTTTGGCAAAATTGGCCCTCGAAATAAAATACAAGCAGCCTGCAGAATCACAGGCCGCTTCTTAATCATTAATATATATGGACAAATGGTTCGTCCTGGTCCGCCTTGCGTACGATGAGTGCTTCTGGTCCATTAACGGAGGTAATGCTGACTGAAACAGAGATATATTTAGGGAAATGCTCCATGACAAGCCCGGTTACATATTGGGTGAAGCCTATCCCCTCCGCTTTTCCATAAAATTGTATTGGAATCTGGATGTTCAGTTCCTTCAACTGGCCCTCAATATAATGGGCCCTGCCGACAACTCCGTTGAAATTTGGGAAGAATTCCTCAACGTCCTGCTTAAAATTATCAAAGGCGACCACATCTTCACGATATTTATCCTTAGCCTCTTTTGACGGGAACAAATAGTACTTTTCATTTACCTTTTCCCACGTATCAATATTGGCTCCCTGCTTTGACGTCGTGTAAGTGAAAAAGGTTCCTGGGACGACGGATTCGTTGCTTTCCTGCTCGAATAGTCCAATGGTGATTGGGACATTCCTTAGTTCATCCATCGACCTAAGTCGCTTGAGCACCTCCTGGGCCATCTTTTTCCCTTCAGCTTCAAGAACTTTCCGCTCTATTTTCACCTGATAGATATCGCCGTACTGCACTTTCCGATAGTAGTGATGTGAATTGAGCGCCAGGCCAATTGCGACACCGGCCAGTTTATAATTGTCCTTTTCTCCCTTGACCAAGTAATCCTGCTCCAGAATATGGGCCAAATAGATTGGACTCTTTTCATTCCTCGCCTCGATATCGCCGATTTCCTCATCCATTGGATTCAGCCCGACATTTTGGTCGTCTTCCATCTTTTTCTCCGCCAGCTGCTTTTTCGTATACTTGCGGTTCAGCCATGACTGGACGGTTGACTTTTTCAGGACCTGTCCTTCCCGGAACATATACTTATCAGGATCGAATGTGTGCTGGGCAATTCGCATCAGACCCATTTCGAACTCATTGATATCATAGCGGGTGTTCAAATTGTTGACTGTTTGCCCACGCGCCTCACTCGGTACAAATGGCAGGACCGTCCGATAATATTTATCTGAAATTTGGTATTTCGGTATAATCGCCTTTTCCTTAGTTTTAGTCGTCCGATCAACGAACTCCTCCTGCTTCTGAAAGTTCGGCGCGCAGGCGCCAAGCAGCAGGGATAAGGAAAGAAGCGCGATTGTTAGCTTTCTCACGTTTCCTGCACCTCTTATTATTCGATTTCCTCAAGCAGCTTCTCTTCATCCCATATTTCAATGCCCAGCTCCTGCGCTTTCGTAAGCTTGGAACCCGCATCTTCACCAGCAATGACGATATCTGTCTTTTTGCTGACACTGCCGGCGACATTCGCCCCAAGCGCCTCAAGCTTCTCTTTCGCTTCGTTCCGGGACAGCCTTTCCATTTTGCCAGTCAGGACAACCGTTTTACCAGCAAAAATTGAATCGGCCGCAGCTGCCGCGGACCTTCTCGGCCCCTTGTATTCCATGTTCAGCCCGGCATCCTTCAATTCCTGGATGAGCTCCCCGACTTCTTCCTGGTCAAAGAAAGTGGCAATCGAGCTGGCCATTTTCTCCCCGACTTCGTTAATCGCCATTAATTCCTCTTCGGTTGCCACGGCCAGCCTGTCCATCGTTTCGAATTCCTGGGCAAGAGTCTTTGCCGCTTTTTCGCCTACATGGCGGATGCCAAGCCCGAACAAGAGCCGTTCCAGTGAATTCTCCTTGGACTTTTCAATCGCAGACAGCAAATTGCTAACACTCTTTTCACCCATCCGCTCAAGTGCGAGCAGCTCTTCAGCAGTAAGCTTATAAAGATCTGCTACATCTTCCACAAGCTTATTAGCGAACAATTGAGCAATAACTTTTTCACCGAGGCCGTCAATGTTCATCGCATTCCTGGAAACGAAATGAATCAGGCCTTCGCGGATTTGCGCCGGGCACTTCGGATTCAGGCACCTAAGCGCCACTTCCCCATCAAGCCTGACAAGGTCACTCCCGCACTCCGGGCAAAATTCAGGCATACTGAAGTCTTTTTCATTCCCCGTACGCTGCTCGGGAAGGACGTTGACAACCTCTGGAATGATGTCCCCTGCTTTTTTGACAACTACCTTGTCCCCAATCTTCAAATCCTTCTCCCTGATTAAATCTTCATTGTGGAGGGATGCCCGTTGGACTGTCGTTCCGGCAACCCGGACAGGCTCGAGGATAGCAGTCGGCGTCACCACACCTGTACGCCCGACACTCAGCTCGATATCCAAAAGGGTAGTGACGACTTCCTCCGCCGGGAATTTAAAGGCTATCGCCCAGCGGGGGCTTTTCGCTGTCGTTCCGAGTTGTTCCTGCTCTTCAAGCGAATCCACTTTTACGACAATTCCGTCGATATCATAATCAAGGTTCGGCCTCCGTTCGACCCAGCCGTTCACATAGTCGATGACTTCTTCGATGGAAGCGCATTTGTGGCGTTCCTTATTTGTTTTAAAGCCTAGCCTATCCAAATAATCCAATGCCTCGCTGTGGGACTCAACACCAAGCTCCTCGGCATTCCCCAACCCGTAAAGGAAAATATCGAGTTTCCTTGAAGCGGCAATGCTCGTGTCCAGCTGGCGGAGTGAGCCGGCAGCAGCGTTCCGCGGATTCGCAAACGGCTCTTCGCCGCGTTCATCCTTTAGCTTATTGAGCTTTTCAAATGACCGTTTCGGCATGAACGCCTCGCCGCGCACTTCAAGTGAAACATTCTCCCTCAGCCTGAGCGGAATTGACTTGATGGTTCTTAAGTTCGCTGTAATATCCTCACCGATCGTTCCATCACCGCGAGTCGCGCCTAGTACGAAACGCCCATCCCCATATGTAAGCGAGACGGCCAGGCCGTCAATCTTCAATTCGCATACATACTGGACAGGACCACCCGCCCCCTGCTTAACGCGTCTGTCAAAATCGCGCAGGTCGTCTTCATTGAAGGCATTGGCAAGGCTGAGCATCGGGCTTTTATGTCTGACCTTTTCAAACATGTCAAGAATGGCTCCGCCTACCCTCACTGTTGGGGAGTCCGGAGTCTTGAACTGTGGAAATTTTTCTTCCAGTTCAATCAATTCACGAAGAAGACGATCATATTCCGCATCGGGGACAGACGGTTTATCAAGTACATAATACTCGTATCCATATTGATGAAGCAGGGTCTGCAGCTCCCTGATTTTTGATTCGGCTGTTTGCAGGTCCATCCATCTATCCCTCTTTTCGCAAAAATATCATTGATTTGATTGCCGTTCAATCAACAAGATTTTTAAATTTATTGTCTTATTAATCTGAACTTATATAGTTGATTTACACTCCAGGCACTTCGCTTTCCATGGGGCGTCAGTGGAGCCTCCTCTTCGCGTTGCTCCTGCGGGGTCTCCACTTGCCGCTGCATCCCATAGGAGTCTACGTGCCTTCCGTTTCAATCAACTAGCTTTTTAAATTTGATTGTCCCATTAACTTCAACCCATATATTTAATTTAGCTTCAGTAAACCAACCTTTTTTCTAACAAGAAAGTTTTAAACTTTTTTGATCGGGGCGAATTTTGCCAGGAGGCGTTTGATGCCGACCGGGCTTGGAAAAGCGATGTCGAGCTCCATTCCTTCGCCTTCCCCTTTTACCCCGACAACGGTTCCTATACCCCATTTTCCGTGCTCGGCTTTATCTCCTGCACGCCAGCCGAGCGATTCTCCCCCTGAAGCAGTTGGGCGCGTCACCGGTTTTTTCGTCACCGGCTGGCTCGGGGCGCCGAATGTTCGGCTGCTTCCGAGGTTTCCAGACATCCCAGCTGAAGAACCGAACGGAGTTGATGATCCAAATCTCCTTACTTCAGGCTTTACCTCTTCCAGAAGGTCGGCAGGGATTTCCCTGATAAACCGGGAAGCCGGGTTCATGTTCGTACGACCAAACAGGGTCCTCATCTGGGCGTTTGTGATAAACAAATACTGCTCCGCCCTTGTGATGCCGACGTAGGCAAGGCGGCGTTCTTCCTCCATTTCGCCTTCATCGACGAGGGAGCGGTTGTGCGGGAAAACACCTTCTTCAAGGCCGATCAGGAAGACAACCGGGAATTCAAGCCCCTTTGCGGAGTGCAGGGTCATTAAAGTTACTTTTTCCGTTTTCTCCGGTTCATCATTCATCGAATCGATATCGGCAACGAGCGCGAGATCGGTCAGGAACGCGACGAGCGTTTTATCCTCGCTAGTTTCTTCAAAGTTTTTTGTCACAGAAAGTAATTCCTCAAGGTTTTCAATCCGGCTTTGCGCTTCGAGTGACTTCTCCGCTTCGAGCATATCCATATAGCCGGATTTGTCCAATAAATCCTCAACAATTTCCGTGACGGACAAGAATTCCTGCATCCTTGTATAATTTGCGATTAAATCGCGGAATTCCGCGGCCGCCTTGGCCGTTTTCGGGCTGAGCCCTATAAGTTCGACCGACTCCAGCGCCTGGTAGAAAGTCAATTCATGAAGATTGGCAAATGCTGCAATCTTATCAACAGAGGTTTGCCCAATCGCCCTTTTCGGCACATTTATAACGCGTTGGAGGCTGATATCATCGTCCGGATTGGAAATAAGCCTCAGATAGGCAAGGATATCCTTGATTTCCTTCCTGTCATAGAACTTGATGCCGCCGACAATTTGGTAATCAATAATGGATTTCAGCAAAACTTCCTCCATGACCCGCGATTGCGCGTTCGTCCTGTAAAGGATGGCGATGTCGGATGCACTGTAGTCTCCCGAGTCAATCAGTTCCTTGATTTTGCCGGCCACGAACTGGGCTTCCCCTTGCTCGCTGTCCGCCCTATAATAGACGAGTTTGTTGCCCTCGGGGTTCTCGGTCCAGAGATTTTTCGGTTTCCGGTTAAGGTTTTTCGCGATGACTTCGTTTGCCGCCAAAAGAATCCGTTTCGTTGAACGGTAGTTTTGCTCGAGTAAAATAACCTTCGCGTTCGGATAGTCTTTTTCGAAGGAAAGGATATTGGCGATATCGGCGCCGCGCCATTTATAAATCGACTGATCGGAATCGCCGACAACGCAAAGATTCCTGAACCTGGAGGCAAGCATTTTGACCAGCATATACTGGGCCCTGTTCGTGTCCTGGTACTCATCGACATGGATATACTGGAATTTGCGCTGATAATATTCAAGCACGTCTGGGACTTGTTTGAAGAGATTGATGGTCATCATGATTAAATCATCAAAGTCGAGGGCCTGGTTCCTGCGGAGCCGTTTCTGGTATTCCTTGTAGACATTGGCAATCTGCTGCTCAAAATAACTACCGGCTGTGTTTTCATATTCCTCCGGAGGAATCAGCTCGTTCTTCGCGGAAGAAATCGAACCAAGAATCATCCTCGGATCAAACTTTTTCGGATCCATATTCAGATCTTTCAGGATGCCTTTAATAACAGATTGCTGATCGGTCGTGTCAAGAATCGTAAAATTCCGGTTAAAGCCAATCCGGTCAATATCCCTGCGCAAAATCCGCACACACATTGAGTGGAATGTCGAAATCCAGATTTGCTCGGCCACGCCGCCCATCATCCTGCCAATTCTGTCTTTCATCTCGCGGGCTGCTTTATTCGTAAAGGTAATCGCAAGGATGTTGTAAGGATTGACTTCTTTTTCTAGCATCAGATAGCCAATCCTATGTGTCAGCACCCGAGTCTTGCCGCTTCCGGCCCCGGCCATGATCAGGAGCGGGCCATCCGTCGCTTTGACTGCCGCCTGCTGCTCGGGATTAAGACCACCCAACAGTTTATCTTTTAAATATTGCATCTTCTCCACCACCATATACAAACGTATGTTCTAGTTATATTGTAAGCTCTCTAAGTATAAATTGCAGCTAGTTTTTTGTTTTTACCGCCTTGACCGTATCAAGCGCATTGCCGAGGTTTTCATAAATGATATTTCCGACAACGATGACATCCGCATGGAGGGCCATTTCCTCCGCCTGCTCCTTCGAGGCAATGCCCCCTCCGTAGAACAGAACCGCTTTATCAAGGCCACTTTTGGCAGCGGCAGCCATTTCCGGGTTTCCATACCTGCCACTATATTCAAGATAGAAAATCGGCATTCCGAACATTTTTTCAGCCATCATTGCGTAGGCACGAACGTCTTCCGCCGATAATTCAATTGTTGCCTGTGTGAGTTGGGCTGCTTTGCAATCCTTGTTAAGGATGACATATGCCTCCATCGCGAATTCTTCCCAATCGATAATATCCCCGTACTCTCTGACCGCTTCAAAATGAAGGCCTTTAATCCATTTCGGGTCGCGGCTGTTCAGGATGGACGGGACAAAATAAAGATCAAAACCCGGCGTCACCGATTCAAGATTGGAAACCTCCAGGACGCATGGAACCGTAAAGCGGCGGATCCTTGCCATCAAATCAAGGACCTTTTCCAGTGTCACCCCGTCTGTTCCGCCGACGATGACCGCATCCGTTCCGGATTCACAAATCGCCTCTAAAGCAGAATCGGATATATCCTTATCGGGGTCGAGCTTGAACACATGGCGCCACTCGCGAAAATCATACATACAAAAAAATCCTCCATTCACTATTCCATTAGTCCATTATAGCACCTGGCAAAACGATACAAAAACAAAACAAGGAAAAGCCGGATAGAAAAAGTACCCAGATTGTTCGAGACAATAAGAAAAGCCGGGTGCTGGGCCCGGCTTTTTCGCAATCACTCTTCTGTATTCGTCACAACCGGTTCCTTCAGCCGATCAAGGACCAGCTCGTAAGCATCATTCCCGTAGTTCAGGCATCGCTTCACCCTGGAAATCGTCGCTGTGCTCGCGCCTGTTTCTGCTTCAATCTTATGATACGTTTTCCCTTCGCGGAGCATCCTTGCGACCTCTAGCCGCTGGGAAAGCGACTGGATTTCATTCACTGTGCATAAATCATCGAAAAAACGATAGCATTCCTCGAGATCCTTTAGTGTAAGGATTGATTCAAACAACTGGTCAAGCTCTTTCCCTCTTAGCTTATTGATTTGCATTCTATCCAACCCCTTTATGTTAGACAATTTTTCCCACTCTTAACGGGCAATATGCCCCTACTGCGGGAAGATTTACTTTATTCATTTCCTTCAAATGTGACCACATTGTCGATGCCTGGATTTGATGGAACAATATTCACCCATGTCTTGCCGCGGACAAGACGCGCTTCGTTTCCATCAATCACAGGAACAATCCGCCCATTATCGTTCAGCCAGGACACTTCGATCACTTTGCCTTTTTGCAAAAGCAGGCCTTTGCCCCCGCTCTTCAGATCAATATCACGGAGACCGCCCGGACCGGCAGCCTTATGGTCCATTTCGGCAATGAAAATATTATCGAGCAGCACCGGCTCCCCCGATTCCAGGTCGGAAGTCAGCTCGCCATTCGAATAACGTTTATACTTGCCTTTCTCAGAATCGTATTGGTAAACCGAGGTGAAGGTGTCATTCGAGAAATACGAAACTTTGACTGACGGGGCATCAAGTCCCTCGATGCTTCCCTCTTCTTTTTCACTAAGGAATTTAAAGTTCGGCGGGGTCAGGCTCAAATCAAAATCATTCATTTCCGAGCCTTTCACCATATTCTCATGCGTGATATACGAATTGTGAGGCGCCTGCCTGAAGCTCGCCCGCTTAAACAAGGTTCCATCATAAGTCATTCCATTCAGATGATCAATATATCCTTGTGTAAGCATTTCCTTTGCTTCCTCGCTATATCCATGGGCGATAAAAACGCTGTCCAGCCCTTTGGCAAGATCGATATAATAATCGCGCGCACTCCGGACCGGGCCGACTTTCTCGGGCTTTTCACTTTGAAAAACGGCCAGGAACCTGGTAATATCCCCTTCGGCAAGCAATTCATAGACGATATCTGCTTTGTTCAAGCCTGATTGCGGCCTGGCCTTCGGGTGATTATTGACCATCACCGCAAAAGCCCTTCCTCCTGTCGGTGTTTGCGAACCAATCCCTGTAAGCGGATACGCAAAAGGCAGTTCAGTTTCTTTTTTCGCTGCCGTAGCTTTTTTACCGCTGTCTTCAACGGCGGGTTTTTGGGCGCCTTTATCACTGCATGCTGATAGAAGCAGCAGCACGGCCGCCGCGGCCAAAGCTAATTTTCTCATCCTCGCACCCCGTTTAAACATCTGTCTCTCTACTTTATCTCTTTACTTTACTATTTTAACGCATTATTGACGGAAAGAGTACCATTTTATTCATGACATCATACATTCCCTGCTGCGTTATCCGTATATACGGCAGATGGGTTGAAGAAAAGAACAACAGGCTATAAACAGGATCGGAGTAGACATAACCCCGCTCGCGCAATACATCCTGCAATCTGCGTTCCGTTTCCATCAATTCCTCCAGTGGCAGCTCCGTCATCAGCCCACCCAATCTAAGCGGGATTTCACAGATTGCTTCCTCCCCTTCGGAAACAACGATTCCCCCGCCAATCTCCTTCATCCGATTGAATGCATGAAGAATATCAGCTTTGTTTTTGCCAATCAGGATAATATCCCCGGTATTGGAGAATGAACTGGCCATGCCCTGAAGCTTATTCGCAAAGCCTTTTAAAAGTGTATTCACGCGCCACTTTCCGTTCCGGTCAATGAGCATGAAGAAACACTCATCATGGCTGTCCGACAACTGGTCCCTTGAGACTTCTATTGAAATGGAATAAGGCTTCGTTATAACCGCATTTTCCATTTGAATGCCAAACGGCATGGAAAATTGCAAATCATCCTCCGTCAGTTCCCAATCAAGCTTCAGCGGTTCAAGTCCATACTCCTTCCAATCCAGTTCCGGGAAGGAATTAATGTTGGCTCCATCCCGCTTCACCCACTTCCCTTTTGCCAAGACCGATACCGGGCAAGGGTCTTCCATACTTGTCAGGAAATTGAGATTGGCGATTCTGCCTGTGGCGATTTTCCCATGGATATGGGCAAAATTGTAGTATTTCGCCGGATTGATCGTCGCCATATTATATGCGTCGATGACCGGGATGCCTTTTTCAATCGCTATTTTAATCATCTGGTCGATGACTCCCTCATGGTAAAACCCGGAAGAGGAACCGTCAGTGGTAAAAATGAGATTGTCGTAAGCTGTGATGCCAAGCCGTTTCATATCATCAAGCAGACGTGGAAGGTCCGGCCGGATGGATGAATGGCGCAGCGAAACGGTGTATCCCTGCATTAATCGGTCGTAAACTTCCTCCCCCGTCATTGCTTCATGGTCACAGTCAGCACCGAGCAGCATCATTTTCGCGAGAGTTTTTTCCGAAGCACCCGGGAAATGGCCTTCTATCTGCTTCCTCATCCGCTTTGCCTCTTGAATCCAGTGAAGCATCATGTCATCGCCTGCGAGCAGCTTTGGCCAGCCCGTCAGCTCCCCTCCCTGAAGGACAGCATCATGTTCGAGCCATGATTTAATTTGGTTATGGGAAAAAACCTCTTCCTCATTCAGGATTTCCGTCTGAGGATCGAACCTGCACCACCAATACATGGTTGCCGGAATACTCCGCAAATCCTTCATCAGCAAAAAAGCCCGTTTTTTATTCAAATGTAAGACAAGCGACATATTATCATTAATGATCGTCGTTGTACCCCTGCTGGAAGCATAGGCAGCAAATGAATGAGGATTGTATAATTGGAAAGGATGAGCGTGGGGTTCTATGTACCCTGGGACGATATACTGGTCCGTACAATCTATTGTGTCGCAGTTCACAAGATTGGACGGCATTTTTTCCCCTACATATACAATCCTGTCATCATAAATCCATATATTCGCCTTCATCCAGCTGCGGAACGTCTGGTTAAGGTAAGTAGCATTTTTCAAAAGAATAGTCGGGGCAAGCTTGCCGTCCAAAACATCAATATGTTCGCGCAAATGCTTGTTCTTCCACCGATAGCGCTGTTCCATCGCTTTTCACTCTCCCAGAATATCTATATAAATTTTCAGAAGTTTCACTATAAAGAAAGCCCTTACATGATAGTTTAACACAATATTAGCTTTCAAGTTGCAGAGAATTTTAAAATCAAATGATAAATTTGTGAATAAATGAGCAAATAGAGAAAAAGCGACTTACTGCATAAAAGAGCATCCACTACGGCTGGAATGGATGCTCTTTTGCCTATAGGCCGAGTCTTTTAAAAATGGTGTCAACATGCTGAAGATGGTAGCTATAGTCAAAGCAATCATCGAGTTCTTCAGGCGAAAGATTGCTGGTGATCTTTTCATCCTGGTCCAGTAAGCTCCGGAAAGGGATTTGTTTTTCCCAAGCCTCCATCGCCCTTGGCTGAACCGTATCATATGCCTCCTCACGAGAAAACCCTTTTTCAATCAACGCCAAGAGGACTCGTTGGGAATAAATGAGGCCATGTGTCCTGTCCATATTGCGTTTCATATTTTCAGGGTAAACTGTCAGGTTTTTAACGATGTTCCCAAAACGGTTGAGCATATAGTTCAGAAGAATAGTCGCATCCGGGAGAATAATCCGTTCAGCGGAAGAGTGGGAAATATCGCGTTCATGCCAGAGTGGTACATTTTCATATGCCGTCAGCATATGTCCGCGTATGACCCTGGCGAGCCCGGTCATATTTTCGGAACCAATCGGATTGCGCTTATGCGGCATCGCAGAAGAGCCTTTTTGCCCTTTTGCAAAAAACTCCTCGACTTCCCGTGTTTCACTTTTTTGCAGTCCGCGCACTTCCACAGCAAATTTCTCAATCGATGTGGCAATCAAGGCAATAACAGACATATAATTCGCATGCCTATCCCGCTGGAGGGTCTGCGTTGATATGGGAGCTGCTTCAAGGCCAAGCCTTTCACATACATATTTCTCTACAAAAGGATCAATATTCGCATATGTGCCAACTGCGCCAGATATCTTCCCCGCCTCTACCCCTTTTGCAGCTTCATTAAAACGGGCAAGATTGCGCTTCATCTCTTCGTGCCAGAGGGCAAGCTTCAACCCAAAGGTGGTCGGCTCGGCATGGACTCCATGCGTCCTGCCCATCATGACGGTATATTTATGTTCCTGAGCCTTTTCTTTTAAAATAGCTATAAACCTTTCGATGTCCGCCCTGATAATTTCGTTCGCCTGCTTCAATAAATAAGAAAGGGCCGTATCGACAACATCAGTCGAGGTGAGTCCGTAATGGACCCATTTTTTCTCGTCTCCAAGAGTTTCGGAAACCGCTCGTGTAAAGGCAACAACATCATGTCTTGTTTCTTCTTCAATTTCTTTAATCCGGTCTACATCAAAGCGAGCATTTTCCCGTATCTTCCGAACATCCTCAAGAGGGATATCACCCAATTCCGCCCAAGCCTCACAAGCAAGGATTTCCACCTCAAGCCAAGCGTTAAAACGATTTGTTTCTCCCCAAATACTTCCCATTTCCGGTCTCGTATAGCGGTCTATCATTCAGAAGCCCCCGTTGCATTATTTTTGGATAACTTGTATGTATAGCCCCCAATCAGGGCAATTCACTTACATCTTAACAGCCTTAAATATTATATGTCAAACCAATTGACGAACATTCAAAAACCAGCAGAGTTTATCGTTCGTCTTTTCGGGTTACAGTATAGGTTTTGCTTCAAAAATAATTTGGCGGCCAACTGGGATAATTTCGGTCCCTTCCTCTTTAAATATCGGTTTTTCAATTCTTCTGACTGGAGTATAGCCCTCTTTTTTCATTCTTTCCAGACATTCATCAATGCTTTCATTATCCATTACTTCAAAGCGTATTTTCTTTCCCATCGCCAATCCCCTTTCTTCATTCCTTAGTATAACCAAAAACGAGGATGAGCGGCCGTTTTAGACCTGCACATCCTCCTAATAACAATTAGTTAATATCGGACTTCGGATAATGTCTGATAAAGAACCCCTCTTGCGGCGACCATTCCGCATAATAAATGTCCTCTATTTTTTCAGATCCTTCTTTTTGCAGCTCTTCCTTTAGCCACTGTTTGTCCTTACCTGTTTTCTTCAATTCATCTTCTTTTATTTCCCCTTCATCGACTAGCAACAGGGAAGGATCGACTTCCTTAGGCTCTATATTCAGCATCGCAGGAGTGACAGTATCAGCCGAAACCTTCTTCATCACGCTTATTTGTCCCCCAGTTTCCATGAAAACATATCTAACATCATTCAATGAGAAAATTCCTTCTATTCTAAGCAGCGCGCGGAGCTGCTCCATTTCCAACTGATTTTTTTTCATTTCTTTGTGATTTATTTTTCCGTCATCTATTAAAATAGAGACCTTGCCTTTAAGAGGCAAACGAATCCATTCAAACCGCTCTGCCAGTTTCTCAACTACATAACTTATTAATCCCCATAAAGCGACTGCAAACAAAACATGCCAAATATTAACCTTATCATCATAAATGGATTCTTCAATAATCCCGCCCAATAAAATAGCAAACACAAAATCATAAGGAGTCAGCTGAGACATCTCCTTCTTCCCAAGAAGTCTCGTCACCACCACCAACGCAAAAAAGCCAACCCCCAACTTCAACGCAATCAAACCAAACATAATAAAACCCCTCCTCCCTCTCTCTCTCGTCCTAAACCATATACCCAAAATCCTGCAAGTGAAGCAGGGGAACGATTCCAGCACTTTATTCGAGAGGCGAAATAAAGATGGATTCAACAAATTGCGTTGGGGATTGTTTAAAAGGTTTTTTAAACACCAAAAAAGACAACCCTTTCGGGTTGCCTTCGAGTGGCCCGGCAGCGTCCTACTCTCACAGGGGCAAGGCCCCAACTACCATCGGCGCTGAGAAGCTTAACTTCCGTGTTCGGGATGGGAACGGGTGTGGCCTTCTCGCCATAACTGCCAGACTATTTGGTTTGAGGTTCATTCCCTCAAAACTGGATAATTAGAAGAAGTTTGAAGAACGAATGATCATTTTGAATGTCTAGCTGCAGCTCCTAGCCTCTCGAGGTCGCTTCAGTCCGTCCGCCGAAGTCAAAGAACGACTTCAACTGCCGGCCTTCCAGCGCTTGTCGAGGCTGACCAGTCGCCTCCGCTTTTCAATATTGGTTAAGTCCTCGATCTATTAGTATCAGTCAGCTCCACGCGTCGCCGCGCTTCCACCTCTGACCTATCAACCTGATCGTCTTTCAGGGATCTTACCAGTTTAACACTGTGGGAAATCTCATCTTGAGGGGGGCTTCATGCTTAGATGCTTTCAGCACTTATCCCGTCCGCACATAGCTACCCAGCGATGCCTTTGGCAAGACAACTGGTACACCAGCGGTGCGTCCATCCCGGTCCTCTCGTACTAAGGACAGCTCCTCTCAAATTTCCTGCGCCCACGACGGATAGGGACCGAACTGTCTCACGACGTTCTGAACCCAGCTCGCGTACCGCTTTAATGGGCGAACAGCCCAACCCTTGGGACCGACTACAGCCCCAGGATGCGATGAGCCGACATCGAGGTGCCAAACCTCCCCGTCGATGTGGACTCTTGGGGGAGATAAGCCTGTTATCCCCGGGGTAGCTTTTATCCGTTGAGCGATGGCCCTTCCATGCGGAACCACCGGATCACTAAGCCCGACTTTCGTCCCTGCTCGACTTGTAGGTCTCGCAGTCAAGCTCCCTTGTGCCTTTACACTCTGCGAATGATTTCCAACCATTCTGAGGGAACCTTTGGGCGCCTCCGTTACATTTTAGGAGGCGACCGCCCCAGTCAAACTGCCTGCCTGACACTGTCTCCCACCCCGGTAAGGGGTGCGGGTTAGAATTTCAATACAGCCAGGGTAGTATCCCACCGACGCCTCCACCGAAGCTGGCGCTCCGGCTTCAAAGGCTCCTACCTATCCTGTACAAGCTGTACCAAAATTCAATATCAGGCTGCAGTAAAGCTCCACGGGGTCTTTCCGTCCTGTCGCGGGTAACCTGCATCTTCACAGGTACTATAATTTCACCGAGTCTCTCGTTGAGACAGTGCCCAGATCGTTACGCCTTTCGTGCGGGTCGGAACTTACCCGACAAGGAATTTCGCTACCTTAGGACCGTTATAGTTACGGCCGCCGTTTACTGGGGCTTCGATTCAGAGCTTCGCGTGAGCTAACCCCTCCTCTTAACCTTCCAGCACCGGGCAGGCGTCAGCCCCTATACTTCGCCTTGCGGCTTCGCAGAGACCTGTGTTTTTGCTAAACAGTCGCCTGGGCCTATTCACTGCGGCTCTTCAGGGCGATTAACCCTAAAGAGCACCCCTTCTCCCGAAGTTACGGGGTCATTTTGCCGAGTTCCTTAACGAGAGTTCTCTCGCTCACCTTAGGATTCTCTCCTCGCCTACCTGTGTCGGTTTGCGGTACGGGCACCTTTCATCTCGCTAGAGGCTTTTCTTGGCAGTGTGGAATCAGGAACTTCGGTACTAAATTTCCCTCGCTGTCACAGCTCAGCCTTATATGGGAAGCGGATTTGCCAACTTCCCGGCCTAACTGCTTAGACGCACATGTCCAATAGTGCGCTTACCCTATCCTCCTGCGTCCCCCCATTGCTCAAACGATGAAGAGGTGGTACAGGAATATCAACCTGTTGTCCATCGCCTACGCCTTTCGGCCTCGGCTTAGGTCCCGACTAACCCTGAGCGGACGAGCCTTCCTCAGGAAACCTTAGGCATTCGGTGGATGGGATTCTCACCCATCTTTCGCTACTCATACCGGCATTCTCACTTCCAAGCGCTCCACAGGTCCTTCCGGTCCTGCTTCAACGCCCTTGGAACGCTCTCCTACCACTGACATCGAAGATGTCAATCCGCAGCTTCGGTGATCCGTTTAGCCCCGGTACATTTTCGGCGCAGAGTCACTCGACCAGTGAGCTATTACGCACTCTTTAAATGGTGGCTGCTTCTAAGCCAACATCCTGGTTGTCTAAGCAACTCCACATCCTTTTCCACTTAACGGATACTTTGGGACCTTAGCTGGCGGTCTGGGCTGTTTCCCTCTTGACTACGGATCTTATCACTCGCAGTCTGACTCCCACGGATAAGTCTTTGGCATTCGGAGTTTGTCTGAATTCGGTAACCCGATGGGGGCCCCTAGTCCAAACAGTGCTCTACCTCCAAGACTCTTACTACGTGAGGCTAGCCCTAAAGCTATTTCGGAGAGAACCAGCTATCTCCAGGTTCGATTGGAATTTCACCGCTACCCACACCTCATCCCCGCACTTTTCAACGTACGTGGGTTCGGTCCTCCATCCAGTGTTACCTGGACTTCAACCTGGACATGGGTAGATCACCTGGTTTCGGGTCTACGGCCACATACTCATTCGCCCTATTCAGACTCGCTTTCGCTGCGGCTCCGCCTTTTCGGCTTAACCTTGCATGGGACCGTAACTCGCCGGTTCATTCTACAAAAGGCACGCCATCACCCATGAACGGGCTCTGACTACTTGTAGGCACACGGTTTCAGGATCTTTTTCACTCCCCTTCCGGGGTGCTTTTCACCTTTCCCTCACGGTACTGGTTCACTATCGGTCACTAGGGAGTATTTAGCCTTGGGAGATGGTCCTCCCGGATTCCGACCGGATTTCACGTGTCCGGCCGTACTCAGGATCCACTCAGGAGGGAACGAAGTTTCAGCTACAGGGCTTTTACCTTCTCCGGCAGGCCTTTCCAGGCCTCTTCGCCTACCCCGTTCCTTTGTAACTCCATGTAGAGTGTCCTACAACCCCGGAAGGCAAGCCTTCCGGTTTGGGCTATGTCCCGTTTCGCTCGCCGCTACTTGGGGAATCGCGTTTGCTTTCTCTTCCTCCGGGTACTTAGATGTTTCAGTTCCCCGGGTCTGCCTTCAATACCCTATGGATTCAGGTAAAGATGCCACCCCATTACGGATGGCGGGTTCCCCCATTCGGAAATCTCCGGATCAAAGCTTACTTACAGCTCCCCGGAGCATATCGGTGTTAGTCCCGTCCTTCATCGGCTCCTAGTGCCAAGGCATCCACCGTGCGCCCTTTCTAACTTAACCTAAAAGGTTCATTCACTCTTAAATAAGAGAGAAAACTAAAATGGCGATCACTCGGTTCTTCTTGGTTACTTCTTCTTACATTATCCAGTTTTCAAGGAACAAAACCTCCGCTCGACTTGCATGTATTAGGCACGCCGCCAGCGTTCGTCCTGAGCCAGGATCAAACTCTCCAAGAAAGAGTATGAGTTTAGCTCATAAAGTTACGTTGGCTCATGATCCGAAGATCATGATAAATATTGTTTGTTGACGCTTGTTTGTTTAGTTTTCAAGGAACAAATTCTTTTGAAACAACTATTCTAGTATAACATTTTTCAAATTGCCATGTCAACAGTTTTTTTAATCCGTTTCAACGAATGAAAACCTGCCGTCTAGGCAACTTTCTAAATATACCACCCAGCAACCAAGCTGTCAACCAGCTTTTTCATAGGTTTTTAAAATCATTAAACGAAAACCAACTTCGCTTTGGGTGTTTAATTATAATAGCACCGCTTACTGGTTCCGTCAACAAACTATATGTTACCAAGTTTTTCCTCACACTTACTGCTATTTCTTCGCTTCCCTCCCTTACATTTCTTCGCTTAATCAGACAGAAATTGAATAGATTCGCCACATATTCCACAGATAAACCGACAAATCAAAACCCGGCCTGAGTTAAATTCAGTCCGGGTTCATTGATCTATTCTATAGAAACAATTCCTTCTTCACCTGCATCCACTTGTCCCGATTTCTTAATCCGGATGCTTTCACCTTCATGAAGGTTAGTGAATACGATCGGTGTGATAGTCGATGTTGCATTCTTTTTAATAAAGTCGAGATTGAACCTTAACAAAGGCTGGCCCTTCTTGATGGTTTCATTTTCATCAACTAGCGTTTCAAAACCTTCCCCTTTAAGGTTAACTGTGTCGATCCCGACGTGTATGAGGATTTCTTGGCCGGAATCCGACAGAATGCCTATTGCATGCTTCGTCGGGAACAGGTTCATTATTTTCCCGTTTACCGGAGAGACAACGAGTCCTTCAGCTGGTTCAATCGCAAAGCCGTCCCCCATCATCCTGCCTGCAAACACCTGATCCGGAACTTCAGTAATTGATTTCAGTTCTCCTTTTAATGGAGAAACAATTTCAACCTCCTTCTCCCTCTCAGTTTTATTTTGCAACGCAGCCGGGTTTACTTCCTCAATTTGCTGAAGCACTTCGGCAGATTGATTGGTTTCGACAGGCCTTGGCCTTTTTCCACTCATGATATCTTTCATTTGCCCTTTGATTGTCTCTGAACGAGGGCCGAAAATTGCCTGAATGTTATTGCCGACTTCCATGACGCCTGCTGCACCAAGCTCCTTCAGCCGCTTTTTATCCACACTTGAAATATCATTCACTGACACCCTCAAACGTGTAATGCAGGCATCAAGGTGGGCAATGTTTCCTTGGCCACCCATCGCTTCAAGTATGTTGTAAGGGAGGTCGCCCGCTTTCTCGTTTTCCTTTTCAACGGCACTGCCGTTTTCTTCAACATCTTCTCGGCCCGGAGTTTTCAAATTGAACTTTAAGATCGCGAATCGGAAGACAAAGTAATAAACGATACCAAATCCTAGTCCCAGCAAAATTGTAATCCACCACGGCTCCCTGCCAGGCAGGACACCAAATAGGAAGAAGTCAATCGCGCCGCCCGAGAAGGTATACCCCAGGTTGACACCCAATGCAGCCATCAATACAAATGAAAGTCCGTCAAGCAGCGCATGGATGACAAAGAGAAACGGAGAAACAAACATAAACAGAAATTCAATCGGTTCTGTAATCCCTGTTAAAAACGAAGTCAGGGCCGCAGACCCAAGTAAGCCAGCTACTACTTTTTTCTTTTCTGTCCGCGCCGTATGGTACATCGCCAAAGCGGCCGCTGGCAATCCAAACATCATAATAGGAAATTCCCCACCCATGAAATTCCCGGCTGTAATTTTGACGCCATCTTTTAATTGAGCAAAGAAAATCGTCATATCCCCCCGGACAACCTGGCCGGAAGCTGTTGTATATGAACCGAACTCATACCAAAATGGTGCATGGAATATATGATGAAGACCAAATGGAATGAGCAGCCTTTTAATAAAGCCAAAGAAGAAAGCAGCAATATAAGTGCCACTGCCCATAAGCCAAAGGGAGGCACTGTTCATCGCTTCTTGTACGGGCGGCCAGACGACTAGGAGTAGGAGGCCCACCACTAAAGAAGCAGCCGCAGTTACAATAGGAACAAAACGTTTACCCGCAAAAAAACCGAGGAACGATGGCATTTCAATATCGTGATAACGATTGTAACAAAATGCGGCAATCAAACCTGTGATGATACCGCCGAATACGCCCGTTTGCAGCGTAGGGATTCCTAACACATTCGCAAAACTAGGATCCTTGCCGACCATGTCAGCGGTAACTCCAAGCCACGAACTCATGACTTGGTTCAGCACGAGATAACCGACAATCGCTGCAAGCGCCGCTGCTCCATCAGCAGCCAGCCCGATCGCAACGCCAGCCGCAAAAATCAATGCGAGGTTGCCAAAAATAATGCCTCCCGCATCCTCCATGACACTGGCAGTCAACTGAATCCAATGAGCATCAAGGAATGGCAAATATTGAAGGGTGGTGTCCTGCTGCAGCGCATTCCCGATTCCGAGCAACAAACCAGCAGCCGGCAAAAGGGCGACTGGCAGCATAAGCGCCTTACCGTTTTTTTGCAAAACACCAAAAGCTTTCTTAAACATAAGTAAACCTCCCAATTTATTTTTGCTCAATAAACTAACCGCAAACAAAAAAGCAAATAAAAAAGGCATGAGCATAGAAAAGAAATGAACGGAGCCAGGTATACTATACCCGCCGGAGAGGATTTATCCCCTCTATTCCATTCAATCATCTTTTCTGCTCATGCCTGATCGAGTCAGTAACACGCAAAATAATGATTGCTATTTTGTTTTCTTTTGAAGCCGCTGCAAGTGCATCGTCAGATAAACTGCTTCCGCATCATAAACCGGCATTTTCAGTGTTTGCTGCATTACTTTAATGAGCTTCCAGGACAAATTATAGCATACAGGATATTCCTTTTTCAATAGTGCGGATATTGCTTCAGGCTCCTCAACTTTTTCCCCGGATTTTACACGCTCGATGGCAAAACGCAGGTGGCGCACGAGCCTCATGTAGTCAATGCTGTCTTTATCGATGTTCACTCCGAGCTGGCCTTCGATCATTTGTACCAAAGTTGTCACAAGCTGGGAGTACTGATTGACCTCCGAAAGCTCCCTGTTTGTCATTGCGCTATGAATATGAAGAGCGATAAAGCCCGCTTCCCCTTCCGGAAGCACAATTCCCGCTATTTCTTCAAATAGCTGCAGGACGTCTTTCGCAATCCTGTATTCAAGCGGGTAGAGCGCCTTCGTTTCGACTAGAAACGGATTTCTGATCTCCAGCCCGTTCGCAACCCTGCTGACAGTAAACATTAAGTGATCAGTAAGGGCAACATGGATATGCTCATTCAGGGATTCGCCGGCCTCTTTTTTTATCAATTCAATCGCTGAAATAATCAGCTGCTGTAAATTCTCCTCGAGAAAAGGGAGAAGCTTGATATAATTCTGCTGTTCTTTTTCATTCTTCAGGACAAAGACTTTTTCTGCCGCTGAAGGATCAAGGAATTCCCTCGGCTTGCGATTGAAGCCAATTCCTTTCCCAATCAGGACGACCTCCCCGTATTCGGGGTTTTCCGCAATCAGCACATTGTTATTTAAGATTTTTTGGATGACCATTGTTGACATTGTTATTCACCGCTTTTGCATAGTAGTTCAATCGTATTAAAGCGTTCATGTTTCGTCAACTAACTAGCCGCCACAGGAAATGGGCTTAATTGTTGATTTCCACTCCAGGGACATGCTTTCCGCGGGGCGGACCGTGGAGCCTCCTCGGCGTCATAGACGCCTGTTTGTCCAGCTGCAGCGCCTAGCCCCTCGAGGTCGCTTCGGTCCCGAATGTGAAGTCAAAGAACGACTTCCCCTTCTGGCCCTCCAGCGCTTGTCGGGGCTGACCAAGGCGCTTCCGCTTTTCGAGACGCCTGTTTGTCCAGCTGCAGCGCCTAGCCCCTCGAGGTCGCTTCGGTCCCGAATGTGAAGTCAAAGAACGACTTCCCCTTCTGGCCCTCCAGCGCTTGTCGGGGCTGACCAAGGCGCTTCCGCTTTTCGAGAGGTCTCCACGTGCCGCTTCATCCCGCCGGAGTCAGTCCCCTTCGTTCCAATCAACTTTCTGAAAATCAACAATCACCTTTAACTGAGCTTATGAAAAAAGGACCAGCCCGAAAGCTGGTCCCAAACGATTTAATTAGTCAAGAAGATGAAATACAGCAGGAAGATGATAAAGAAAAGGTACATGATTGGATGAATTTCTTTTCTTTTGCCCGCAACTAGCATTGTCACTGGATAGAAAATGAATCCTGCCGCGATTCCAGTCGCGATACTATAGGAAAGCGGCATTGCAATGATAGTCAGGAATGCAGGTACTGCAATTTCGAACCTCTTCCAATCGATATTGCCTAATGACGAAACCATCAAAACACCAACGATAATTAGTGCAGGCGCGGTAACCGGAGCGGTTACGATTGATAGGAGCGGGAAGAAGAAGATTGAAAGGATGAAGCAGCCCGCTGTTACAATCGCCGCGAATCCGGATCTTGCCCCGGACGCGACCCCTGCTGTTGATTCAATATAAGAAGTTGTTGTCGACGTACCGAAAATGGAACCTACCATTGAAGCGACTGAATCGGCAAACAAAGCACGGCCCGCGCGCGGCAGCTTGTTATCCTTCATCAAGCCCGCCTGGTTGGCAACAGCCACAAGCGTTCCGGCATTGTCAAAGAAATCAACGAACAGGAAGGTCATGATAATCCCAAGCATCGCCGATGTATAGAAAGAACTGTCATTAAACGAGCTGAACAGCGCGCCGAATGTTGGTTCAATGCTTGGAACTCCGCCGACAATCTGCGAAGGCGGATTGATCAGGTTAAATACAATACCAACAATGACGGTAACGATCATTCCGTAAAAAACAGCTCCATTGATACCCCTCGTCATCATAATAACGGTAATCAATAGACCGAAAATTGCCAGAAGTGTTTCCGGATTTGACAAATGGCCAAGTCCGACGAGCGTGGCATCATTTTTAATAATTATCTTGGCATTCGTTAATCCAACGAACGTTATGAACAACCCAATCCCGGCTCCAACGGCATGTTTAAGTTCAACAGGTATGGCGTTAATTATTTTCTCACGCAGTCCTGAAATCGTCAGGAGCAGGAAGAACACACTGGAAATGAAAACTGCCGCAAGGGCGTGTTGCCAAGGAGCGCCATGCCCAAGAATGACTGAATAGGCAAAAAAAGCATTCAATCCCATTCCCGGCGCGAGCGCAATCGGATATTTACCGATTAACCCCATGATGATCGAACCAACAGCCGCAGCCAGCGCCGTGGCAACAAAAACCGCACCATGGTTCATCCTTACTTCATCAGGAAGCCCGTCGACAGTCGCAAGTGTCAATGTAAGCGGGTTTACAACCAGGATGTAAGCCATTGCGAGGAATGTTGTCAGTCCGCCAATGATTTCGCGGCGGTAATTAGTTCCCAGTTCATCAAACATAAAATACTTCTTCATGAATATCCCCCTAGAAAATTGTTGGCTCAACGCCATCTTAAGATCCAGGAACGAAAAAACGCCCCGGCTCAAGATGCCGGGACGCTAACACGAAGCATGCATAAATAACGGGCAGAGTTCTCCCTTTACACATACCTCGTAGTCAAGCTCTTTACGGCAGCTCGGTAGAAACTTCTGGGCCATATCCCCAGTATTATACGAAGTAATATCATCAGTACTCTGCCATTTTAACAACTATTTCAAAATGAGTCAACAAGAAATACGAACATTCGACAAGAAAAACAAAATTATTGTTCGTTAAATCTTTCTGACCTTATTCCCACTCGATGGTTGCCGGCGGTTTGGAAGTAATGTCATACACGACACGGTTAACATGGTCGACCTCATTGACAATCCTTGTAGAGATCTTCTCCAGCACATCCCAAGGAATGCGGGCCCAATCAGAGGTCATCCCATCAATTGAAGTGACCGCGCGGATGCCGATTGTATAATCGTAAGTCCTTGTATCCCCCATGACACCCACACTGCGGATATCCGGCAGAACCGTGAAGTATTGCCAAATCTCGCGTTCAAGGCCGGCAAGCCTCACTTCCTCCCGCAAAATCGCATCAGATTCCCGAACGATCTCGAGCTTGTCCTCAGTAATTTCGCCAAGAACCCGAATACCAAGGCCTGGGCCTGGGAATGGCTGCCTCCAAACAATTTCATCCGGAATGCCGAGCTCGGTGCCAACCGCCCGGACTTCGTCTTTAAAGAGTGTATTAAGAGGTTCAATCAGCGTAAACTGCATATCTTCAGGAAGGCCTCCGACATTATGGTGCGATTTAATTGTTTGGGCAGTCGCCGTGCCACTCTCAATAATATCCGTATAGAGTGTGCCCTGAGCAAGGAATTCAATTCCTTCAAGCTTGTGGGCCTCATCGTCAAATACATAGATGAACTCGTTGCCAATGATTTTTCGCTTTTGCTCAGGATCGGAAACCCCCTGAAGCTTATTCATGAATCGATCACGGGCATCTACCTTGATGACATTCATATGGAAACCATCCGCGAAAGTTTTCATTACCTGCTCTGCCTCACCTTTCCGAAGCAGGCCATGGTCAACGAAAATACAAGTGAGCTGGTCTCCAATCGCCTTATGGATCAAAACAGCAACGACTGAAGAATCAACCCCGCCGCTCAAGGCGCAAAGGACCTTTTTATTACCAACCGTCTGGCGGATCTTCTCCATCTCGATTTCGATGAAGTTTTCCATAGACCAAGTTCCGCTGCAGCCGCAAACCCCTAAAACGAAATTCTTCAGCAGCTCATTTCCATGGACGGAATGGCGGACCTCAGGATGGAATTGAACGCCATAAAGCTTGCGGCCTTCATCGCTCATTGAAGTGATCGGGCATGATGGGCTTTCGGCATCCACTGTAAAGCCAGGAGGTACCTGCGTGACCAAATCACCGTGGCTCATCCAGACAACCTGTGTTTCCGGGAGTCCTTTAAATAGAGCTGATTCATTGCCAACTTCTATTGAAGCCTTTCCATATTCCCGGTTCTTCGCCCTTTCCACTTTACCGTCGAAATGGACAGACATCAGCTGCATCCCATAGCAGATACCGAGCACTGGCAGCCCCAGTTCAAAAATCCTTTCATCACAGCGGAAGGCATTTTCATCATATACACTGTTCGGGCCTCCGGAGAAAATAATCCCCTTCGGATTCATCGCTTTAATTTCCTCAGCGGTAATGGTGTGTGGATGAAGCTCGCTATAGACGCCAAACTCCCTGATTCTTCTCGTAATCAGCTGGTTGTATTGGCTTCCGAAATCAAGTACCACAATTAGTTCCTGGTTATGAAGTTCTGTTTTTCCAGACAAATTCTCCACCTCTTTCTTTGATTTTAGTATACACAATAAGAATTTTTTGCAATAAAAAAATCGGTCTTCCCCCTCTTTTTCACAAAAAAGAAGGCAGAATTCCGATTTTCCATACAAAATCATCCCGAAATTACTGCCTTCATAGTCAGGCCATTTACGGCGGCCCGGTAGAGACTTTCGATCCATATCATCGAGGATATATGAAGGGTAGTACAGATTAAGTTAAATTGCTATTTTATCATTTTATCTGTACAGAAAATTCCGGTCAAGAGATTGTCTTTTTAATTAAATTTTCCCACAATTGTTTTGTTTCATGCCACGTCCCCTGAGGGAGTTCCCGTCTGTACAGCATCTGTTCATATCTGGATGTCAGTTTGCCCATTTCCTTCGTGGAAAAGAACTGGTCGACATAGCCCGCGTAATTGCGCAATGTCTGGCCCTCTCCCCGTTTCAGTCCATATCTCTGGAGCTGTGAGAGCAAGGTAAGATAGGCCTTGCCGAATTGGTCATCACTCCGGGCAAATCTGTATCGATAGATCAGGTAGTAAGGAAGCCATCTTCCCCTTTTGTTATAAACGAATAAAACGAGGGCTGCCATGGCGGCGATTCCGGCGGCAAGCCATTTCCACTTACTCTTCACAAATATTTTCATTTTTTGACCCAGGCTCCGATCCGCCTTCAATTGCTGAGGGGCCGGGTCATTCTCTTCCAGGCGGTTCAGGCGATCCTGTGAATTGTTGTCATTTTGCGAAGGAGTAGCGGCCGGCGTATCCTTGGAATTAGAATTTCTTTCAATTTCAATCTGGATGTTATTTGAGAACCCTTTGGTCGGTTCAAACGGAAGCCAGCCGAGATTTGGCAAAAAGACCTCCACCCAAGAATGGGCGTTATTATTGGTCACTTCATATAGCCTCTTTTTCGAATCCCCTTCACCAAATGTCTTCATTTCACCATAAGTATACCCCTTAACCCAGCGGGCCGGGATCCCCTCGCTTCGGAGCAGGGTGACCATTGACGTTGAAAAATTATCGCAATACCCAATCTGGGTGTCAAACAGGAACTGGTCAACATAATCCTGATTTTTATCCGGAACGGCGACGTTTTTTTGGTCGTAGGTAAAGTCACTGGAACCGAGATAGCTCTCAATCGCTTTGGCTTTTTCATACCAATTCGGCTTATCCTTTGTTATTTCAGCTGCCAGTTCCCTCACCCTGTCAGGCAGCGAGTCAGGCAGCTGAGTATATCGCTTAATAAACTCCTCGGATACCCCCTCAAGATCACTTCCATCCGCCGATTTCAAATCCTCGACTTTGTAACTGGGGACATCATAAACGAAGCCATAGTTATCGAGTTCAGCCGGTTCATTCCACGGCTCCATCGGCCTGACTTTTTCACTGATCGGATTAATTGTAAAAGCAACCCCGTACCGAGCGGATACTTTTTTAGTTCCTGGAGGATAAACAATATGCGGGTACTTCAAATCGACATAAACCTTGGCAGACTGTTCTTCTGTTTTTACGTTAGAAGGATATCCTTCAAGTGGGAATGCATCATTTTGGCCGAAGCCTTCCCCTCCCTTTACCTGGTCGGAGAGGATCCATCCCTTCCCGGTGTAAACGTCCTTAGTCTCTACTCTCCAATAATGTCGGCTTTCATCATCAGCCCTGAAAACAACCGTGTCGTCAGGCAAAAAAGGCCCTCCAAGCCTTGTATCATTTGTCCCGTACCCAATCCTTGCTATACCGCCGCTTCCGCTTCCGCTGTTTTCATTAAATGATTTCAGGAAAGGAACCGGGTCTGGCCAGATTGGAGCTGCTTTCGGAGCTGTCAATCCGACAGCGGTGCTAAGAATGACCATTCCTGCAAGCGGAAGCATCCACTTCCTGGTAAGGGTCTTTCCGCCGCTGATTTTGCCTTCTTCCAACAGGCGTAAGTACGTGAGAATGCCCATGACTGTAAACCCGGCAACAACCGTCCGGATAATGGCGCCTTCCCCTTTAAAGGTTGTGAACGTATCCAGAACAGTAATATATATGACCGTCATCAGGAAAAAAACAAAGATTTTCCGCTTGTTTAACAGCCAGTATTGAATGAGATACACCATCAGCCAAAGAAGCAGGAAAAACAGGACTGTCCTAAAAGCATTCGTAAATTGCTGGAAATCCCGGCTGATAAGCAGCCCGAAATTAAATTTCAAATCGGAAAGGAACACGCCCAACCATTCGGGGCGCAAGAATCCTCCTTCAAAGTAAAATCTGTAAACGGCATAAAATATATAAAAAATCTTTATAAATGCCTGCACTGCCATCGGCAGCTGAAACAGCGCCCCTGCAAAAGCAATCACCAGGAAGACTAGGAATACTTCCATGTTCTCGGTGTCTGTCAATTCGCCTACAGGCCTCAGCCATTCCCAAACAAGCATGAAGCCAATTGCATAAAGGAAAACGGCAGAAAGAGTAAGCTTCCCCTTTTTCGTACTCACTGCATGCTCACCTCCGAGAACGCCATATCGAATTGTTGTTCATGCACCATGATGATCCTGACCCCTCGGGCAATGCCCATTGCTTTTAATGCCAGCTCCTCATTTGTTGGATGCTCCCGTTCATTTTTAATCAGGAACAACGTAACCCTGCCCTTCTTTTGCCCAAAATGGCCCGCTTTTTCAATCAGGGCTTTGGTCAGATTCGATGTCACAATCATCATCGTCAGGTTCTCTCCGGAATAAAAGGTTTCCGTTTCAAGGACTTTGTCAACTGATACAGCGCAGACAGGCTGTATTTTTGCCAAATGGTAAAAGATTTGCTGCAGCTGGGCTTCTCCCCCCCTGATTGGAAAGGAGGCCCTCTCCCTGCTCACCGTCAACAAGCCTGCCTGAGCCCCTTTTTTCAAAATGGACCTCGCAATGGAAGCGGTAAAGGATACAATCGCTTCAAAACGCTGTTCAGGCGCGCAATCCATAACAATCAGGACGTCATGCGACTGCCTTTGCTCAAACTCTTTCGTCATAATATCATTCCGCTTGGCAGAGGCTTTCCAGTTAATCCATGAGAACCGGTCACCAGGCTGGTAATCCCGCACCCCGATAGCCATGGTCGTATCACGCTGCACACGTTCCCTTGAGGCAGCCATCCCCTGGTCATAGTGATTTTCAAACGGACGGTAAATGATCTCGGTAAAGGATGGGTAAACAAGTATTTTGTTCTCTGACACCGTTATCTTCTCTTTTTCAATCAGGCCCAGCAAATCGCCCGTTTTCAGTTTAATAGAATGAAAAATGTGTTCGCCGCGCGGGAGCTCATTAATCATATACTCATAAATGATTTCCTTTTTAAAACCCGGAAAGAGAAGGGCTTTACTGTCTTTTCTGAGAACTGCATTTTTCAGGGAGCCGCCCAACACCTCGTCAGCCATTAAGTAAAACAGCGGAAAAGAAGTGGACCTTTTCAGGATAAGGCGGACCTTTAATGGCTCTCCGGCATTAAATTCCTGCTTCGGCAATTGGCGCTTAACTTCGACATCCTTCATAGGATAAAAAGCGACAGCCATCGAGTACAACGCAAATGGCAAAAAGCTGTAGAACAAAAACCAGCTGACAAACCCGCCCTGGAACATGGCGTAACAAAACGCCCCTATGACCAGGGAAACCAGCATGATCAGTTTCCATGTATGTTTAAGCTTCTTTAGCCTTTCCCTCATTTACTTCACAAGCCTTTGCACCGGGACCGGCACCCTCGCAACAATCCGGTTAATGATTTCTTCAGCAGTTATCCCTTCAAATTTAGCCTCTGACTTGAGGATGATCCTGTGAGACAAGACAGCTGGTGCGAGGAATTGAATATCATCCGGCAATACATAATCGCGCCCACAGATAAACGCATATGCCTGCGCCGCTTTCATTAGCCCGATCGATCCGCGCGGGCTTGCGCCAAGATAGACATTTTCATGGAGCCTCGTCCGGTGGGAAATGTCGACAATATAGCGTTTGATCGTATCATCGACAAAGACGTTTTTTATTTCCTGCTGAAGTTCCCTCAGATCCACTAGAGAAACGACAGGCTCCAATTCTTCAATTGGCGGATTTTTTTGCGCGCGGTCCAGTACTTCCATTTCCTCATGAATTTCTGGATAGCCCATTTTCATTTTGAGAAGGAAGCGGTCCAGCTGCGCTTCTGGAAGCGGATAAGTACCTTCATATTCAATTGGGTTCTGGGTTGCCATAACAAAGAATGGCTTTTCAAGATGATGGGTGACCCCATCAACAGTGACGCTGCTTTCTTCCATCCCCTCCAGAAGAGCGGATTGAGTTTTCGGGGAAGTCCGGTTAATTTCATCAGCAAGAATGATATTGCCCATGATTGGACCCGGGCGGAACTGAAATTCCATCTCTTTCGGATTGTAAATCGATACCCCTGTTACGTCGGAAGGAAGCAGGTCAGGGGTGAACTGAATTCTTCGGAATGTGGCGCCGACTGACTTCGCAAGGGCCCGGACCATCATTGTTTTGCCTACGCCGGGAACGTCCTCAAGAAGGACATGCCCTTCCGCAAGCAGGGCAACGAGGCTCAGCTCGGCTACTTTCCGTTTTCCGGTCATCACTTTTTCAATATTCTTCAAAATTTTCTCAATATTATTGATGCTTTTTGACTGTAGAGACATGATTTTCCTCCCGCATTCTGTATTGAAGTTTACTTGTCCATATAGTAAGTTTATCATAAATTATAAAATTTTATATATTCTGTAAAAATTATGTAATTAATATGAAAGCGTTATTACCCCGTCATAATAAGACGGTTGCAAATGGTAAAAAGTTTCAATTTTGCGAAAAAGATTTTTTGAAAAGGTGATGGCTATGATACTGACAATCAGCGGAATGAACGAACAGCTGGCCACCGAAATATTGGGCTGGGTGTATGAAGCGCCATATGATTTTTACAATAATTCTGTTACACCGGAAGGAATAAGAGAACTTTTAGATCAACCGTATTTTGCTGTTCATGGTGAAGGAGGATTGCTTGCGGGTTTCTTTTGCGTTGGTGAATCTGCTCAGGTACCTGCCGGGACGGCAATTGGCGCCTATGAAGAAGGGGCTGTCGATATCGGAATTGGCATGAATCCCGCATTAACCGGCAAAGGCCTTGGCTTCGCCTTTTTTTCCTTGGTCCTGAACCATCTGCAGGATAATTTACCGGGGATGCCGTTCAGGCTGACCGTTGCATCATTTAACGAACGGGCCATCCGTCTTTACACAAAAATCGGTTTTGACGAAAAGCTGCGCTTCCAGAGGGGTTCAGTTGAATTTATTGTGATGTCCAGGGAATAGGCCGCCATCTCTTGTTATGTTCCTATAGCAGAAGTACAATAATAGTAACATTCTTTTGCGAGACTGAATAGAACGGTTATAAAAATTATGGCAAAAAAAGGGGGATAAATTTTGCGTATTTCAACAATTTTAAAATGGATTACCGGCGGGTTCGAAGCGCTGCTCGGCATCCCATTTCTCGGCGGTCTATTTATTGTTTCGAACGGATGGACGCCATTGTTCATCATGGGCATCCTTCATATCGTAACGATTGTGTTCGCGGTCAAGGAAAACGAAACAAAGGCTGGGAACATACTGGGGCTCATCACATCCGTGATTGGCTGGATTCCGTTTGTCGGCATGATTATGCACATGGTTTCCGCGGTTGTCATCCTGATCGATGCCTACCGCTCCGACCGGAACGCAGTGCGCCAGACGTGGTGAGTAGTGAAAAAACGAGGCAGATTTGGCTTCGTTTTTTTAAATCCATTTTCCAGCGATTCCCCCTAACCATGAACGAGCATAATTGTATTTTTGCCCTGCTCCTATCGCCCTGACAGCTTGACTCTATGCTGCATACATATATAGCAAACCTAGTTAGGGAGGGAAAAGGAATATGAGCAACTATTCGTGCGCGGATTTCCGCAGGGACCACCGCTTCTTCTGCAATGAGTTCGCCCCTATTTTAAGGCAGCTTAATATGCTGACAGAGGAAGAAGAATGCGAAACTGAAAATCCAATTGAAGAAAGGCAATTTTCATGCTGCTGCCGTAGACGCCGCCATCACCATAAACAACAACATCATCATAAACAACACCATCACCGTGAAGAAGATTGCGGCTGCAGGGATTAATCCCGGACAGCGAAAAACCGGATGCCCATTTCAGAAGGCATCCGGTTTCTTTTATTCTGTGTATTCTCGTACTCTTGGTTTGCATTCTGCAGGCGCCACCTGATTCACAGGAGTGCGTCTGAAGAATACCTCAGCCAGGATTTTATTTTAATATGTCGGTATCCCGTTAAGTCGATTGTCTTTCAATAAGCTGGACATCCAGTTTAACGTACGTTTCCTCCATTGGCTGCTTCTCAATGATATTAACTAAGGCAGTAGCCGCCCTTTCCCCGATTTCATAGATCGGCTGGGCGACGGTTGTTAGTTCAGGTGTGGTCGACTCTGAAAGCATGATCCCATCAAACCCAACAACCGCAACATCCTCGGGTACTTTTTTCCCCAGCTTATAAATGGCTTTGATTGCCCCTATCGCGCTTAAATCGTTCCCTGCAAAAATAGCATCGATTTCGGGATGCTTTTGCAAGAGGTGAACAGTCGCATTGAAGGAAGCGGTCATATCATATTGGCCATCCGCTATGTAGCTTTCCTGGAACCACGACTCATTCTCCACTTCATCCAAATAACCCCGGCACCTTTCAAGTGCATTGGGAACATAGTCAGGGCCTTTTAAATGCGCAATCCTCTGCCGCCCTTTCTCTTTCAAAAACCTGACTGCCATGGCCGCGCCTTTTTTATTTTCTACCATAATACTCGGCAGTTCTTTACTGATTTCCCTGTCAATGCTGACAACAGGAATCTTATACTTCGTCACCTGGCTCGCGCTCAACGTATTCGAGGCTACGATGATTCCATCAATATATTTCTGCATCATCATTTCCAGATAGGTCCGCTCTTTTTCCGCATTTTCGTCTGTATTGCACAAAATAACCGTATATCCATGCTTGGCCAATGTATCCTCTACAGCCCGGGCCAGTTCGGGAAAGAAAGGATTCACAATATCAGGAACCATGAGGCCGATTGTTTGCGATTGTTTTTTGAAAAGGCTCCTGGCGACTGCATTCGGCCTGTAATCGAGCTCATCTATCGCCTTTTGGACCTTTTTTCTCGCTTCCTCGCTCACGTACCCTTTTTCATTCAAAACCCGCGATACCGTCGCAACCGAAACCCCGGCGAGTTTTGCAACCTCTCTAATTGACGCCAATAAAATCACTTCCGATTCTTTCGTGTGTAACCGTTTACGCAAAGTCTATAATGAATAGGAGAGGTTGTCAATTTTACTTATTCAAACCTTTGTTTACTATAACTTTTTTACCCAAAGAGTATGTAAAAAAGGCCTTTCACCAGCTTAATGACTGGCGAAAGGCCTTTAGACTTTTTTAATTTTGAAAAGATCCAGCTGGCTGGCGGATTACATCATGCCGCCCATGCCCATGCCACCCATATCCGGCATGCCGCCGCCTTTGTTTTCTTCCGGCTTGTCGGCGACAACTGCTTCAGTTGTCAGGAACATAGCCGCAACAGAGGCTGCGTTTTGGAGCGCGGAACGAGTAACCTTAGTTGGGTCAACGATACCAGCTTCAATCATGTTTACCCACTCGCCGGATGCAGCGTTGAAGCCTGTGCCAAGCTCTTCACGCTTCAGGCGCTCGACGATAACAGAGCCTTCAAGGCCTGCGTTTTGCGCGATTGTGCGGACAGGCTCTTCCATTGCGCGAAGAACGAGTTTCACACCAGTTGCTTCATCGCCTTCAGCCTGGATTTCAGCCACTTTGCTGTATACATTCAGAAGGGCGACGCCACCGCCGGAAACGATTCCTTCTTCAACAGCTGCGCGTGTTGAGTTCAAGGCGTCTTCGATGCGGAGTTTGCGCTCTTTGAGTTCAGTTTCAGTAGCGGCTCCAACCTTGATGACAGCTACGCCGCCAGCAAGTTTTGCAAGACGCTCCTGAAGTTTTTCACGGTCGAATTCGGAAGTTGTTTCTTCCAGCTGGGCGCGGATTTGGTTCACGCGTGCGCCAATGGCAGCAGAATCTCCAGCACCTTCAACGATTGTTGTGTTTTCTTTTGAAACAACGACCTTGGAAGCGCGTCCCAAAGAAGTGATTGTCGCGGATTTCAGGTCGCGGCCAAGCTCTTCAGTGATGACTTCAGCGCCAGTAAGGGTCGCGATGTCTTCAAGCATTGCTTTACGGCGGTCACCGAAGCCAGGAGCCTTAACAGCAACTGCGTTGAATGTTCCGCGTAGCTTGTTGACGACCAATGTTGCAAGCGCTTCGCCTTCAACATCCTCAGCGATCAGCAAGAGCGGCTTGCCCTGCTGGACAACTTGCTCAAGGACAGGAAGGATTTCCTGGATGCTGGCAATTTTCTTGTCAGTAATCAGGATATATGGGTTATCAAGGACAGCTTCCATTTTCTCGGAATCTGTGATCATGTATGGAGATGCATAGCCGCGGTCGAACTGCATGCCTTCTACCACGTCAAGTTCAGTCGCGAAGCCTTTTGATTCTTCAATGGTGATAACGCCGTCGTTGCCAACGCGCTCCATTGCTTCTGCGATCAATTGGCCGACTTCGTCGTTGTCAGCGGAAATAGCCGCAACCTGGGCAATCGATTCTTTACCTTCGATTGGCTTGGAGATCGCTTTTAGTTCTTCAACCGCAACCTTTGTAGCCTTTTCGATTCCCTTGCGAAGAACCATTGGGTTAGCGCCAGCAGTTACGTTTTTAAGCCCTTCACGGATCATCGCCTGTGCAAGGACAGTCGCAGTTGTTGTACCGTCACCGGCAACATCGTTTGTCTTGCTAGCAACTTCGGCAACAAGCTTCGCACCCATGTTTTCGAACGCATCTTCAAGTTCGATTTCTTTTGCAATGGTTACACCGTCGTTTGTGATGAGCGGAGAACCGAATTTCTTTTCAAGAACAACGTTTCGCCCTTTAGGTCCAAGCGTAACTTTAACAGCATTAGCAAGTGCGTCAACACCGCGTAGCATAGCGCGGCGTGCGTCTTCACTGAACATAATGTCTTTTGCCATTGTTCAAAAACCTCCTCAATGTATTAAAATGAAATAGACAAGTCTAATTATTCGCCGATGACAGCCAGGATGTCGCTTTCACGAAGGATCAGGTATTCCTGCCCCTGGTACTTCACTTCTGTTCCGGCGTATTTTGAGAAGATGATGCGGTCGCCTTCAGAAACCTCTACGGAAACTCTTTCTCCGCTGTCGAGTACGCGGCCAGTGCCAACTGCGACTACTTTGCCTTCCTGCGGCTTTTCCTTCGCTGTATCAGGAAGCACGATACCGCTGGCAGTCTTTTCCTCAGACTCGACAAGCTCAATGACAATGCGATCACCAAGTGGTCTTAACAAATCAAACAACCTCCTCAAAAATGATATGTAGAATTTTATTAGCACTCTATCTCATCGAGTGCTAACACAATTATTATAATAATAAATCCGCTTTTCTTTTGCAAGCGGGAAGCATGAAATTTTACCAACAAAAAATCAACCTTAAGAGTATAACCCCAGGCGAAAAAGATATGCGGAAAGCTCTTCTGATTGAAAAGGCCTTCCCGATAAGAGTAGAATGAAGAAAGGTGCGGATAGAGGAAACAAAATGCACTGATACTAACAAAAACTATCGTTTGGTTTTGATAAAGGGGTATGCCAATTTGAAACGGGAATACGGATGGATTCTTATCGTCTATATAGTTATGCAGCTTTCCAGCCTGGCGGGAGTTCCGCTTTTGGCGATTCTTTTTGCAAAAACAGGCAGCAGCCTGGCGGAAGCGCAAATGAACGCACTCAATTACTGGCTGATGTTCAGCTTTATTTCCGCTTTCCTGATTATCCTGTTTCTACTTCGCCGGGAGATGTCGGTTTCCTTCAACGACAGAAAGGCAGCTGACCTGCCGGAAACAATCGGCTGGGCCATCGGCGGGATTTTTCTCGCTCTCTTCGCACAGGCGGCCGCGGCCTCGATTGAACGTATGCTGGGAATTGAAATGGGTTCGGAAAATACACAAAATATTCTCCGCATGATCGAAAACTTCCCAGCCGTCATCTTCATCAGTTCCATCATCGGACCAATTCTTGAAGAAATCGTTTTTCGCAAAGTCATTTTCGGAAGCCTGTATAAACGATTTAATTTCTTCATCTCGGCGCTGCTAAGCTCCGTCATTTTCGCGGCGGCCCATATGGAATTTGAACATATACTCTTGTACTCGGCAATCGGCTTTACATTCGCTTTCCTCTATATCCAGACAAAGCGGATCATTGTCCCGATTTTTGCCCATGTCGCTATGAATACGCTCGTCGTGCTGGTCCAGACTGTATTTCGTGACGATTTGGAACGGTTTCAACGCCAGGCGGAACAAATGCAAAACTTTATCGGAGGGTTTTTATGAGGCAGTCACCATTGTTTTCCGGCATCGTTTACATCCTGCTCGGAATATTGTTTACTTATTTCGCAGTTGGGAATGTCAGAAGCGAAGGCTGGGGGTTCTTTTCCTATCTGCTTGTCATCCTGGCAACCTTTGACTTGGGTGCGGGCATTAGGATGATTGGTTTTCATTACAAATTAAAACGAAACATAAAAAAGTGAGCCATGTGGCTCACTTTTCTGTTTCGGCGGTTTCCTCAATGAAATCCGTGCCCGGGTAATTTTTCAGGAAGTAAATTAATGACTGCAATTCTACCGCCAGGTCAATATGATGGACCCGGATTGACCCAGGCACATTCAGCCTTGCCGGAGTAAAATTCAGGATTCCTTTTACGTTTGACTTCACAAGCCTGTCCGTAACCGGCTGGGCGACAGACGCTGGTATGGTCAAAATGGATACAGTAATCTGGTCTTCGCCTAAATACTTTTCCAGGTCGTCAAGATGGTAGATCGGCACATCGCCAATTTTCGTGCCGACCTTTTCCGGATCGACATCGAAGGCCATTTCGATTTTCGTATTGTTGTTCTTTAAAAAATTGTAATTAAGGAAGGCTGTACCGAGATTTCCGACACCAATCAATGCTACTTTGGTTAGCTCATCCTGGTCTAGTGTTTTCCTAAAAAAGCCTAGCAGGTAGTTTACATTGTATCCATAGCCTTTTTTGCCAAGAGCGCCGAAGTAGGAAAAATCCCTTCGGATCGTTGCTGAATCTACTTTAACAGCCTCACTTAGTTCAGCGGATGATACCCGCTGTTTTCCGGAGGAATGCAAATTCTTTAAAAAACGGTAATAAAGTGGCAGCCGTTTGGCCGTTGCCTGTGGTATTTTCATTGTTTCACTCATCCATTGATCCCCTGCCCCAATTTAGATTTGGTCCCTTAGCAGCAGGAACCTTTTAATCGACAAGTTCTTCCCTCTTAAAATCGCCATTCTTTCCGCCTGTCTTTTCCATCAGATAGGTCGGCCCGATGACCATTCCTTTATCCACCGCTTTACACATATCGTAAACAGTCAAAGCACAGACAGAAGCGGCGGTGAGCGCTTCCATTTCAACTCCTGTATTGCCTTTCGTTTTGACGGAAGCAGCAATCATCAGCCTATGCCCATTCGATTCTCTTTCCCATTTAAAAGAAACATCAACCCCTGTCAGCGGGATGGGGTGGCACATCGGGATGATTTCCCATGTTTTCTTCGCAGCCATGACAGCGGCCACCTGAGCGACAGCTAGGACATCGCCTTTTTTCATCGTTTGGTTTGTTATTCTTTCATATATTTCATCATTCACAAGAATGCTGGAATAGGCAACTGCCGTTCTGGCCGTTTCAGGCTTTTCGCTGACATCGACCATTTTTGCCCTTCCTTCCTCATTAAAGTGTGTAAAATCAGCCATTGATAAACTCCTTTCAGGAACTTTTAACCGCAGCCATTTTGGAGAGAGCTTACTTTACCCTTTGCCTTATTAGTAAAATAATACACTATTTTCAGGTAATTGTGTATGACCTTTGTTCCTTCCTTCACAATTGTTAATGTATTTTTAATGTTATTACCCATTTTACATATCATTATTTTACAAAAAGGGACATCCGGCTTGTTTTCTCCCCATTAGCGGTAAGAAGCAGTCAGCTATGATTGCCGAGCCCCTATGAATACGTTAAACTTTATTTAGTAATGAGGTGAATTTTATGATTTTGCTTCAAGTCAATCAACTTGAAAAATATTATGGCGCCGACCAAATTTTATCGAATATAAAACTTGAGCTTCAGAACCGGGACCGTGCTGCCCTTGTCGGCCGAAACGGAGCAGGTAAATCGACTCTCCTGAAAATTATCGCCGGCCAAATTGGCCATGATGGAGGCGAAATCATCAAGCCGAAAGATGTGACAATCGGCTATCTTGCCCAAAATACCGGCCTTGAGTCGAGCCTTTCTATTTGGGATGAAATGCTGAAAGTGTTTGAGCCGCTCAGGAAGCTTGAAGCTAGTCTAAGGGAACTTGAAGGTCAAATGGCCGCCCCCGCTGTTTTCGGGAATCAGGTTCAATATGACCGTGTCCTCAAGGAATATGATGAACTGCAAGTACGCTTTACAGAGATGGGCGGCTATCAATATGAGGCTGATATCCGCTCTGTCCTGCACGGACTGAACTTTCATACGTTTGATTATTCTACAAGCATTTCCAGCTTAAGCGGCGGACAGAAAACCCGTCTTGCCCTTGGTAAGCTCCTGCTCGGAAAACCTGACATCCTGATTTTAGACGAGCCAACGAACCATCTCGATATCGACACGCTTTCGTGGCTTGAACAGTATTTGCAGAATTACAGCGGAGCGATCTTGATCGTCTCCCACGATCGCTACTTTCTCGACAAAGTCGTCAACCAGGTATATGAATTGTCACGCCGCCAGATTCACAAGTTTCCCGGCAATTATAGTTCCTACTTGGTTCAAAAGGCAGAAAACTTTGAGCGTGAGATGAAGCAATTCGAAAAGCAACAGGAAGAAGTGGCCAAGCTCCAGGACTTCATTCAGCGCAACCTGGCCCGGGCCTCAACGACAAAGCGCGCCCAAAGCAGAAGAAAACAGCTGAGCCGGATGGAATTAATGGACCGGCCCGCGGGGGATGAAAAATCTGCATCTTTCTCGTTTGAAATCGAGCGGCAAAGCGGCAATGATGTACTGCAGGCTGAATCTCTTTCCATCGGGTATGAAGAGGTGATTGCCGGGAATCTTTCTTTTGCCATCACGAAAGGCGACAGCATCGCCCTTGTCGGCCCTAATGGAATCGGGAAATCAACCTTGCTGAAAACGATAATTAAAACACTTCCTGCCCTTTCCGGATCAATCCGGTATGGAACAAATGTATCTATCGGCTATTATGACCAGGAGCAGGCCAACCTTAGGTCGAATAAACGCGTCCTTAACGAGCTTTGGGATGACTACCCTTTAAAAAACGAAAAGGAAATCCGGACAGTACTGGGCAATTTCCTCTTCTCTGGAGATGATGTCCTTAAACCGGTTTCTACACTGAGCGGCGGTGAAAAGGCACGGCTCGCCCTGGCAAAATTAATGCTCCAAAAAGCGAACTTCCTCATCCTCGACGAGCCGACCAACCATCTCGACCTCGACAGCAAGGAAGTCCTCGAGAATGCATTGATCGATTATCCCGGTACAATCCTGTTCGTCTCACACGATCGCTATTTTATTAACCGGATTGCGACAAAAGTTTTTGAGCTTGGGAAGAGCGGTTGTACGGAATTCCTCGGCGATTATGATTATTTCCTCGAGAAGAAGCAGGAAATGATTGAACTTGCCGCACTTGAGAAAGCGGCCTCAGCGGTTACTCCCGAAATCCCTGCTGGAAAAAATACGTTCCATCAGGATAAGGAATCAAAGAAACTGGAACGCCAGAGAAAACGAAAGCTGGAAGAAGTTGAAGCGAGGATTGCGGAACTGGAGGAATTGCTCGAGAACAATGAAAAATTGCTTTGCAAGCCGGAGGTTTATCAAGATCATGAACGGGTATTGTTCATTAACAAGGAAAATGACCAAGCCCGGATTGAAATGGATGAGTTATTGGAACAATGGGCGGAATTAGCCGAGTAAAGCGCAGGGAACCCCCTGCGCTTTTCCACATTTTTATACACAACAGAATCCCAGTTATATCAGTTATCAACGGACTTATCCACTTTATCCACAATAACATAGGATTTTATCCACATTATCAACAGGAACAAGTGTGCTTATCCACAATGCAGGCATCTTCGGCAAAAATCTTATCCACAAAAAAGGGCTGACGGAATTTTTACCGTCAGCCCCTTTTTTAATTATATTTTTCAATAGCAAGACCAGGATTCGCGTTAAGCGTTAATTCTGCCCTTATCCCTTTTTCAAACATCACACTGCCCGCCGCCGCGATCATCGCCGCATTGTCAGTACAGAGGAACAGAGGCGGTATGATGAGTTCCACTTGCTCGTTTTTGCCGAAAGCTTCTTCGAGGGCCTTCCTCAAGCCTTTATTGGCCGCCACCCCGCCAGCCAGCAATACTTGCCGGACATTGTATTCACGTGCAGCCCGTTCTGTTTTTGCCACAAGAACCTCAATTACACTTTCCTGGAAGCTTGCCGCAAGGTCCGCAGGCGCAATTGTTTCGCCCCGCTGCTCGGCATTGTGGACCGTGTTAATAACCGCGGATTTCAAGCCGCTGAAACTGAAATCATACGAATTCTCTTCAAGCCACGCCCTTGGCAGCGGTATGGAGGCCGTGCCTTCCTGGGCGAGCCTGTCAATATGCGGACCGCCAGGATAAGGCATATCCAGCACCCGGGCGACTTTATCATATGCTTCACCCGCAGCGTCATCACGTGTTTCGCCAATCACTTCGAAATGGCCGTGCTCTTTCATATAAATCAGCTCGGTATGCCCGCCTGAAACGACCAGGGCGAGGAGCGGGAACTTCATTTCAGCTACCAGTCTGTTCGCATAAATATGCCCTGCGATATGGTGGACGGGCACAAGCGGCTTCTGATTGGCAAAAGCCAATGCCTTTGCCGCATTCACGCCAATAAGCAGAGCACCTACAAGACCCGGCCCTTCTGTTACTGCAATGGCGTCTATATCGTTCATCGTCACCTCAGCCTGCTTTAGCGCCTCTTCCAGGACGACAGTCATTTCTTCTACATGATGTCGGGAGGCGATTTCGGGTACTACCCCACCAAACCGTTTATGGCTCTCAATTTGCGATGCCACCACATTGGCGGAAATTTCCCGGCCATTCCTGATAATGGCTACTGCTGTTTCATCACAGCTTGTCTCTATTCCCAATATAAGTTGATCTTTTGTCATAGCTTCACCCACATCACAATTCCGTCTTCCTGGTTGTCGGTATAATACTTCTTGCGGATTCCGCCTTCCTGGAAGCCAAGCTTTTTATACAGGGAACGGGCCGCCGTATTGGAAACCCTCACTTCAAGCGTTGTCGTTTCAGCGCCCTTTGCCTTTGATATTTCGATTACTTTCTTTAATAGGGCCTCGCCCAGTTTCTGGCCGCGGTATTCAGGCAAAATGGCAATGTTCGTAATATGCGCTTCATCAAGCACTACCCAGACGCCGCCATAGCCAATAATCCGTCCCGCATCCTCAAGCACTACATACACTGCGTACTGGTTATGGTTCAGTTCATTATAAAACGCCTCCCGGCTCCATGGCAGGGTAAACGATTCATGTTCCACAATAAGAATCTGATCGATATCCTCTTCCCGCATAAGCCGGAAAGTATACGTTTCATTCCTGTCTGGCGCCTGGTTACTCATGGTGCTGGCCCCTTGCTTCAAGCCACTTCGCTTCGGCTTCAGCCAGCCTGATATAGTTAGGAACAAAAGAATGCACGTCGGAATCCGGTTTATTTTTGCCTAAGAAAGCCAGTTCGGAAGGGCGTGGATTCATTTCAGTTGGATTTGCAAAAACAGCCTTATCACCCATTAAAGCTTCAATTTTCTCTTGATGGATGGGCAGATCATTTCCGATAAACAAAGTCTTATCCTGCCTCTTTGCGAGCATCGAGGCCCATTCATCCATCATCACCAGCTGATCCGGTTCCACTGTGGTGACATGGCCATTCTCAAACCGGTAAAGCCCTGTGTAAACCTGGCCTCTGCGCGCATCGAATATCGGCGCAATCGTCCCTGCAAAATATCTTCCCGCCATCGCGAGCACTTCAAGACTTGATACGCCTGAAAGAGGAACGCCTAACGTCCACGCCATCGTCTTAGCAATGGTCACGCCAATCCTGACTCCTGTATAAGAGCCCGGCCCTTCAGCCACGACGATTTTCGTTAAATCAGCGGGCTGCATTTCCGCTTCTTTCAGAGCTGTTTCAATGGCCGGCATAATCCTGAGTGAATGGTTCCTTTTCAGATTAGTGATGTATTCGGCGACCACCTTATCCCCATCGGTAACAGCCACCCCGAGAGGATAATTGGACGTATCAATTGCTAAGATCTTCATGAAAAAACTCCTCACATAATTGCTCATACCGGCTGCCCTTTGGTTTGAAAACAATTCTTCTCCGATTTTCAGGTTCATGGTACAGATGAATGTCCAGCCTGTCATCAGGCAGCTGCCCGCCAATCAAGTGGGCCCATTCCACCACTGTAACCCCATCGCCCTCAAAGTATTCATCAAAGCCAAGGTCTTCACTTTCATCCGAAACCCGGTAAACATCCATATGGTACAACGGCAGCCTGCCTTGATATTCCTTAATAATCGTAAAGGTAGGGCTATTCACCATCCGTTTTATTCCCAGCCCGATCGCAAGCCCTTTGGTAAATGTCGTCTTTCCAGCGCCGAGGTCCCCTTCCAATGTAAGAACATCACCCGGCTCAAGAAGCCTGCCAAGCTTATCGGCAAACTGAATAGTCTCCTCCGAAGAGGATGTTATATAATCATAAGTTTTCAAATTTATCACCTGAATAAAGGATTGTTTTAGTCCAGCAAAAACTGTTTGGATACTTCTGCTATTCGCCTATCCACATGTATGTAGTTTACATGATTTTCAATGAATGGGCAAAAGGGCTGGATTATTGGGGGAGGGTGGAATTTTGCAAAAAGGTGCAAATTGATCTTATTTTAGCAGGGAGGTTTTGATTGAGGAGGATATATGCTTATTGGGAGGGTTGCTGCTGTCTAAAACAAATGTGAACGTACAGCAGAATGGTGGTCAGTTTGTTTTCAGCTGCGTTTTCTATTACCGTGATGGGAAATATGCGGGTGGAACTCCGAAGTTGCATCGGGTTCGGCCAATGGACTTTCATTTGCAGGTTCATTAATGAGATTTTGATGTTAATGAAAGATACCCTTAGATTAAAAATCAGGTTCTCCTAAAGGAACCAAAAAATAACTACTTTACAGACCGAAGAACTGCCTTTACGACGCCAAGGACCCTCTGACTATCGCCGTTCATGTTCTAAGTCGCCCTTTGCGACGCGAAGAACCCTCTGTCCACTACGGTTCGGGCTCTAAGTCTCTCCTTTGCAGCCCGAAGCACCCTCTGCTAGCTACTGCCCGGGCTCCAAGTCTTCCTTTACTGCCCGAAGCACCTTCTGCCTGCTATGGTTCGGGCTCTAAATCTTCCTTTACTGCCCGAAGCACCCTCTGCCTGCTCTGGTTCGGGCTCTAAGTCTTCATTTACAGCTCGAAGGACTCTCTGTCCACTGCGGTACGGGCTCTAAGTCTTCCTTTGCAGCCCGAACCCTTTTCAAATAAAGAAAAACCGGGAAAGCAAGCCGGCTTTAGAGGTTTGCTTTCCCGGTTATATTTATAATAGGGGCACTGCTATACATTCTTGAAAATAAAAAAAGACGAAACTCAGTTTCGTTTTTTAATAGTAAAACTATTAAACTAAAAATGGCGGTCCGGACGGGACTCGAACCCGCGACCTCCTGCGTGACAGGCAGGCATTCTAACCAACTGAACTACCGGACCAAATGATTGCGGGGGCAGGATTTGAACCTGCGACCTTCGGGTTATGAGCCCGACGAGCTACCAGACTGCTCCACCCCGCGACGATAAAAAGTATAAAATTGGTATAGCCCGGCAGCGTCCTACTCTCACAGGGGCAAGGCCCCAACTACCATCGGCGCTGAGAAGCTTAACTTCCGTGTTCGGGATGGGAACGGGTGTGGCCTTCTCGCCATAACTGCCAGACTATTTGGTTTGAGGTTCATTCCCTCAAAACTGGATAATTAGAAGAAGTTCGAAGAACGAATGATCAATTTGAGGTTTCGAAAGCAAGCTTTCAAAACCTCCGCTCGACTTGCATGTATTAGGCACGCCGCCAGCGTTCGTCCTGAGCCAGGATCAAACTCTCCAAGAAAGAGTATGAGTTTAGCTCATAAAGTTACGTTGGCTCATGATCCGAAGATCATGATAAATATTGTTTGTTGACGCTTGTTTGTTTAGTTTTCAAGGAACAACGTTGTCGCCCGAAAGCGACTTTACTATATTAACACGATCAGAAACAGGTGTCAATATCTTTTTTTGGTGGAGCCTAGCGGGATCGAACCGCTGACCTCCTGCGTGCAAAGCAGGCGCTCTCCCAGCTGAGCTAAGGCCCCGAAAATGGTCGGGAAGACAGGATTCGAACCTGCGACCCCTTGGTCCCAAACCAAGTGCTCTACCAAGCTGAGCTACTTCCCGTAATATGGCGCGCCCGAAAGGAGTCGAACCCATAACCTTCTGATCCGTAGTCAGACGCTCTATCCAATTGAGCTACGGGCGCACATTCGCAAACGACCTTAACGTCTTATCTTAACCAATTTATAAGTTATTGGTGCGGCCGAGAGGACTTGAACCTCCACGGGGTTGCCCCCACTAGGCCCTCAACCTAGCGCGTCTGCCATTCCGCCACGACCGCATTTGTTAAAACAGCGACAAGATTTATCTTACCACCAATCAACTTACTTTGCAACTGGTATTTTTTGCTTTTGTTTTTTAGTGATGCGGGTGAAGGGAGTCGAACCCCCACGCCTCGCGGCGCTAGATCCTAAGTCTAGTGCGTCTGCCAATTCCGCCACACCCGCATTCTAAAAATGGTGAGCCATGAAGGACTCGAACCTTCGACCCTCTGATTAAAAGTCAGATGCTCTACCAACTGAGCTAATGGCTCGTATAAAATATTGTTTCCTAATCTTTGATACACTTCAGTCAGATGCTCCGCAACTCGAAGCTATTTCACGATGCTTTGCTCGTTGCTCTACCAACTGAGCTAATGGCTCGTATAAAGTGTTCTTTTCATAATCTTTGATACATTACAGTCAGGTGCTCCGCAAAACTTGCGTTCTGCTCCGCAACTCGCAGCAGATTCAGAGAAGTGCTGCTCGTCTCTACCAACTGAGCTAATGGCTCAAATGATTAAAAGAAAAATGGCTGGGCTAGCTGGATTCGAACCAACGAATGACGGAGTCAAAGTCCGTTGCCTTACCGCTTGGCTATAGCCCAATAATAAAAATGACCCCTACGGGATTCGAACCCGTGTTACCGCCGTGAAAGGGCGGTGTCTTAACCGCTTGACCAAGGGGCCATGATGAAAAAACAACGAGCGGAGAAGGAGGGATTTGAACCCTCGCGCCGGTTACCCGACCTACACCCTTAGCAGGGGCGCCTCTTCAGCCTCTTGAGTACTTCCCCAAAATGGCTCCACAGGTAGGACTCGAACCTACGACCGATCGGTTAACAGCCGATTGCTCTACCACTGAGCTACTGTGGAATAATAAGAATACCTATATCATAAAAAATGATAGCTTTTTTTCCTTCACCCAGGCATGCTTTTACAAGATATGCCCGCTAGGTTCTTTCCCAGCCGTAGGAATAATGCTCGACTATAACTCTCGAACCACCGCTGGTTATTCGCATCAAACCGGGAGTGTCTCCCGTCGACTCTTTACATTATAAAGACGCGGCACATCAATGTCAAGAATCATTAATAAGATATTTTTTACCTATAATACCAATGGTTTTTTCGGCAATTTATTCAATGTTCGTCAAAAAAAAATCAGCACTCCCCCGTTAAGAACTGCTGTATATCTCCTTTACTTTCTTAAGCTTTCCCCTGCATTTGCCACAGACATACCTCGATATGTCCATATTTCTTTTTCTGTTGTAAGCAGCCCGGCATGCAGTGCATTCGTAAACAATTATTTTCCCGCTTTTCCGGGCGGCTGTTTTTTCCGGCAGCTGACCGCAGAATCTCGGTGCTCCTACTTTTTTTAATAGCATCCTAAAGTCAGCATCTCTATGCTTGTACCCTCTGCCAGCAAGGTGCAGATGATAATGGCATAATTCATGTTTTATAATGCCCACCATTTCCTCATAGCCAAGCTGTTCCAGGTACCGTTTATTTATTTCTATGTTATGCGATTTAAGCAGGTACCTTCCGCCTGTTGTTTTTAACCGCGGATTAAATACTGCTTTATGCACGAATGGCAAACCGAATAATTCTTCGGATATTTTTTCTGTCAGCACTTGAAGTTCCAGGTTCTCCATCCAATGCTTTCCTCTCTTTCGTTTTAACATGACAACCTATTATAGCATAGAATATGGAAACGTTATGAGACTCGTAGGGAGGGATCGGGATGCCCACATGGTTCCAAAATAGGATCAGACGTGCTTTTTTTGAAAAGAATCGTTACCAAATTAAACTTCTGAATCAGTGCTGGTTTTTTTATAGGAAGAAGAATCCTCTCTAAGCGCCAAACTTTGGTTTTTAGCATATAAAAAAGACGTGCCGTTTTTCCAGGCACGCCATTTTTTAAATTGTGAATCTTAAATCCGTTCAAACGCCTGTTTCCGGTTCAAGCATCGTCAGTGACACTCTTCCCTTTTGCCTGTCCACAGAGTCGACCCAGACTGTAACAACATCCCCAACCGAAACGACATCGAGCGGATGTTTGACGAATTGCTTTCTCAGCTTGCTAATATGGACAAGCCCATCCTGTTTAACACCGATATCGACAAATGCTCCGAAATCGACAACATTCCGGACCGTCCCTTGCAGTTCCATGCCAGCTTGCAAATCTTCAAGCTTCAAAACATCTTTTTTCAAAAGTGGCGCATCCAATTCATCACGGGGATCTCTTTCCGGCCGGATTAAAGCATCTATTATATCTTTCAATGTGATTTCTCCAATTGAAAGTCCCTCGGCAGTTTCCCTAAGATTGAGACTTCCCAGTGCCGCTTTTAGCTTTTCGCTTCCAAGATCTTCGGTATTAAATCCGAGGCTGGTGAGCAGCTTTTTAACAGCATTGTAATTCTCGGGATGGATGCCGGTCCGGTCAAGCGGGTCTTTTCCGTCCAATATCCTCAAAAAGCCTATTGCCTGCTCGTATGTTTTTGCCCCTAGGCGCGGTATCTTCTTCAGCTGTGTGCGGTTGGTGAACTTCCCTTCCTCCTCGCGCTGCTTGACGATATTTGCGGCCGTTGTTTTGGTCAATCCAGCTACATATTGAAGCAGGGAAGGTGAAGCCGTGTTAACATTCACTCCTACCTGGTTTACAGCCGTTTCAACTACAAAATGAAGCGATTCGGACAGCCTCTTTTGCGAAACGTCATGTTGGTACTGTCCCACCCCGACTGATTTCGGGTCAATTTTCACCAGTTCCGCAAGCGGATCCTGCAATCGCCTGCCGATAGAGACAGCGCTCCGTTCTTCAACCTGCAAATGCGGGAATTCTTCACGAGCCAGATCTGAGGCGGAATACACGCTGGCTCCTGCCTCATTCACAATTAGATAATAAATTTCTTCTTCTGTTTCTTTCAAAATATGGGCGACAAACTGCTCAGTTTCCCTTGAAGCAGTCCCATTTCCGATTGCCACCATCTCCACTTTGAAATCAGAAAGAATGGCTTTGAACTTTTCTTTTGCCTCGCGGCGTTTTGCAACAGGCGGATGAGGATAAATCACATCGATTTTCAGGACTTTCCCTGTTTCATCAATGGCCGCCAGCTTGCACCCCGTCCGGTAGGCCGGGTCAACTGCCAGTACCACCTTTCCTTTTAGTGGTGGCTGTAGCAGAAGCTTGCGCAGGTTTTCGGCAAATATATGGATGGCCTGCTCTTCCGCCTTTTCTGTCAATTCGTTGCGGATCTCCCGTTCAATTGATGGCTGGATAAGCCTTTTGTATCCGTCTTCTATTGCCTCAAGGACAATCTGCGCAGAAGGTGAATGGGGTTTCTTAACCCATTTGCGTGATAAGTTCGCAAGTATCAAGTCAGCCCCAGCCTTAATGCCAACTCTTAAAATTTCATCCTTTTCACCGCGGTTCAAGGCAAGAATCCGGTGTGGGACAATTTTGCTCACAGGCTCTTCATATTCGTAATACATTTCGAAAACTTTCTTTTCATCCTTCTCGGCATCCTTTACAGCAGAAACAACAGTGCCGCTTTTGAACGTTTCCCTGCGGATCCATTTCCTGCTTTCAGGATCATCCGATACCCGCTCGGCAATGATATCTCGGGCGCCCGCAATGGCATCTTCAACCGTTAGAACTTCTTTTTCCTCCGACAAAAATTCACGCGCTTTCTCTTCGACAGAACCGCCGGAAAACGCCAGCAGCCAATCCGCGAGTGGCTCCAGTCCTTTTTCTTTTGCAACAGTAGCCTTTGTACGGCGCTTCTGTTTGTATGGCCTATAAAGATCTTCAAGTTCCTGGAGCTTCACTGCTTTATCAATTTGCCTGGAAAGTTCATCGGTCAGTTTCCCCTGCTCCGAAATGGAACGGAGGATTTCCGTCTTGCGCTGTTCAAGATTCTGAAGGTATTGCCACCTTTCCAGAATGTTTCTGATTTGCACTTCATCTAGGGCCCCGGTTTGTTCCTTCCTGTAACGGGCAATAAACGGAACTGTATTTCCTTCATTAACCATGGCCATGACATTATGTACCTGCTTTAGGGCAAGTCCTTGTTCTGCTGCAATTAATTTCGCGAGTTCTTCTTGTTTCGTTATGGTTTCGTTCACCTAACCGTTCCCTCCACTCTTCTGGGCTTCCTGTTCTATTGTAACAAATTATCAAGGCAGGTAAAAACCGATGGAGGGCCTTAATGGATGCTTTAAAAATCAGAGGCCCGGACCATTTTTTGCAAAAAGAAAAGCCGGCACTAGTGCAGGCTTCCGACTATGAATGTCGCGTCATCTAATTTAGTTTGGTATTTCCGCTTAATTTCATCGGCAATCATGGTAACAGGGAATAAACCTTTCAGGAGGGCTTTTACTCCCTGAAACTCATAGCCGTCCGAGAAGATCAGGAATTTAGAATGGGGATCGTATGAAAATCGCTGTGTGTGGTAGGTTTGTGGTTTTCCGGACAAATAGCCCGTTACAGGCAAGGGGTATGTGAGCTTTCCTTTTGATGAATATAAAAAGAACCGGATATTCCCGACACAGCTATAGACAAATTCCCTCGCGTGAAAATACACCTTCAGGACCGAGACGGCCGCGCCCCTTTTATTAACCAATGACTTATTGCAAATTTTCATGATTGTGTCGACATCTTCATGATGGTTTTCTTCAACCGCCACCACGACCGAATGGGAAGCTTCGTAGGCATACTGCCCACTGCCGAGTCCGTCTGCCAGCACACAGACGAAATAATCCTCTGTTGCGATAAAAAAGTAACTGTCGCCACAGTGCGACTTACCTTCCTTGGCTGTCTGGTGCGCAAAGACTTCAATATGATCCTCAATTAGATGGTTCATGAAAGACACTCCGAGTTATTGGCCTCCGCATTGATCGCTTCCTGCAGCTTTTTAATTGCCCTTCTCTGCAGCCGGGATACATGCATCTGGGAAATCCCCAGCTTGTCACCGGCGTCTTTTTGGCTCATATTCTCAAGGTATGTGTACTGAATGATTTTCTTTTCCCTGTCATTCAGGACGTGAAGGACTTTCTCCAACACAAGCCGCTGATTGATTTTTTCGTAGCCTTCATCAATATTGCCGACGATATCGAGCAGCGTCACCGTACCGCCGTCAGAGTCCGCTTCAATGGAATGGTCAACAGAAAGGGCCTGATAGCTTTTGCCCATTTCCATCGCCTCAAGCACTTCTTCCTCGGATACCTCGAGCGCTTCGGCAATTTCGAATACCTTCGGAGAACGGTGAAGTTTGGTAGTCAGCTCTTCAACGGTTGTCTTGATTTTTGGCCCAAGCTCTTTAATCCGCCTTGGGACATGGACACTCCATGTTTTATCTCTAAGGAACCTTTTGATTTCCCCGATAATTGTCGGGACAGCAAATGCCTCGAAGCTTTTGCCGAAAGATTCGTCATATCTTCTGATAGCGCCAAGCAGGCCAATCATTCCGACCTGGAAAATATCCTCATGAAACGAACGTCCCTTTGAATATTTACGCGCGATTGTTTCGACCAGATTCTTATAGTTTAGGACTAGCTGTTCCTGGGCTGATTCATCCTGATGCAGTTGATACGCTTTGATTAGTTCATTAACATCCAGTTTCCCTGCGGAGTTAGGTTGAGATTGTTTCGACATCTGTCTCCACCTGCTCTCCTTCAAGGTACTTTGTCATAAAGACAGTTACACCTTCCTTGTGGTGAATCCTGACTTCATCCATAAGCGTTTCAATCAGGTATAGCCCTAAGCCTCCTTCGCGCAAAAACTCAACTGAACCATGATCCTCATAACGTCCCAAACCCTGTCTAGCCGATTCGAAATCAAAGCTCTGTCCACTGTCAGCCACCATAACCTCCAGACGGTCAGAATAAAGGCCGAAGCCGACTATGACTTCGCCTGGCTCATTGTTTTTATACGCATGCTGAACAGCATTGGTACAAGCTTCACTGGTCGCTATTTTCAAATCTTCCAAATCATCATAGGAAAAACCCATCCGGCTCGCAATACCGGAAAGCGTAAGGCGGATGACTCCTACGTATTCGGGCTTTGCCGGTATTTTCATTTCAATATAGTCAAACGCCTGGCTCATTGCACTCCACCCTCTATCTGACTGTTGATATCAATAATATCTGCCAGACCAGTAATTTCAAAAAGTCTAATCAGGCGATCCGAAAGGCCCACAAGCTTGAATTCCCCATTGTGGCTTCGGACAGCCTTGAACACGCCTACAATGACACCAAGACCCGTACTGTCCATATAGGAAACTTCAGAAAGGTCGATGACCATTTTCACGCCGTCTTTTTCGGACAGCGGGAATACCGCTTCACGCAGCTTCGGTGCTGTGTAAGCATCAATTTCACCGTTCACATATATTTCAACAAATTCATTGGATTCATTAACATCTAATCTGATGTCCAAATTGACCCACCCCTTGTCTATTTATTTACCGCTTAAACTCTTTACCCTTTTCTACGGCAGTTAAACGCTCCTTTTCAAGATGATGAGTGTAAAATCATCCCTTAATTGGAAATCCTGGAGCCTTTCAAGGTCTTTGTATATATTGTTCACGATTTCCTGAGCTTCAAGATGGATATATTTCCGGATATAGGAAATAAGGGCATCCCTTTCAAGGAACCCTTCTTCCGTCCGGCATTCCGTCACGCCATCTGACATGAGGATGATCATATCTCCCGGATTTATTAACCGTTCATATTGCTGGTATTTTGTTTTTTTATCAATCCCCAGAAGCAGCCCTTTCGCTTCCATTTCTACAAAATCAGCTGTTTGGGCGTTGTAATAAAACCCCGGCTCATGACCGGCGGAGGAGTAATAAAAAATATGATTGCTTGGATTGTACATTCCATAAAACATCGTTATGAACATGCTTGGGTCCACATTTTGTTCGACAACCCTGTTCAGGCTTTCGAGGACCATATAAGGGGCATGCCTGTTTTCAGGGAGGCTGTCCATCGCATATTTAATCATCGACATGCACAGCGCAGCAGGGATCCCCTTTCCAATGACATCAGCAATGGCCACATTGACACATTGATTATCATCAAGCACAAAGTGGAAATAATCGCCGTTCATATGCCTGGCTGGAACACTGATTGCCCCGATGTCCATTCCCTCAACAACAGGAATCGACGTCCCGAGAAGGGTCTGCTGCACGTTGGCTGCTATTTCCATCTCAGTGCGGAATTCCATTTGTTTATTCCTCAGGCTTTGATGCTCCCTGTATGCCAGTCCGTAACCTACCATCACTTCCAAAAGAACGTCAAAGGAATGGATCACACTTTCGGGTACGTTGGGATAAAGATCAAGCAGGAGGCCTTTATGAAGACTTACGATTTCTTCTGGAGAAATTTTCTTTTCAATTAATTCCCTGCTGAACTTCTGCCCTTGATACAATGTCTGTTCTGACTGGTCATTCAGGTAATCAATTAATATGCTTCTGTATTTCTCTTCCATTCTTTCCCGCAAATCCATATTCATCCCCCTAACGGAGCCATTTTACTGCTCTAATATCCGTTCCTTTCCCAGGTGATGAGATGATATCAAATTGATCCATTAGCCGTTTCACCCCTGGCAGGCCTGCTCCAAGGCCACCCGAAGTAGAAAACCCGTCTTCCATCACCTGCCGTATATCCCCAATACCAGGACCGCTGTCGACAGCAATCACCTTCAATCCAGCTTTAGGGCCATCATATATTTTCTCTATACAAATTTGCCCCTGGCCTGCGTACAGGTATATATTTCTCGCCAGCTCACTAATTGCAGTTGTAATTCTCGCCTGGTCCACGGTGCCGAAACCAAGCTCTCGGGCAACATTGCGGCCAAGCTGGCGGGCAGCCACAATGTCCCATTCATTCAGGATTTTCACACAGGATTGGATGCCCATTTAGCTAGTCCCCCAATTCCTGTTGTAATTTCTCCAAACCTTTTTCTAAGTCTAGTGCCGTCAGGACATCTTCCAATCCGATTCCCAGTTCAATGAGTGTAATTGCAACCGCTGGCTGGATCCCCGTAATAACGACCTTGGCTCCCATCAGTTTGGACATGCTTATAACATCGCCTAGCACTTTTGCGATAAAGGAGTCGATAAAATCGATTGAGGTAATATCAATGACAACCCCGTTGGCGCTTGTTTCATGAATTTTATGGAGCAGGTCCTCCTGAAATTGAAGGGCAGTCTGATCATCCAATTCCCACTGAATGGAAACAAGCAAGCAATCATGAAGCTTCAAAATCGGTATTCTCATTCTCATCTTGCACCCTCCACCTTAATTATTTTCCTATTTGTAAGTTCCAATGCGGCTTCCACACCTTTTTTCAATGTGTTCTTCGTTGTGAACTGGTTCAAGTCAATACCGAGATTCACAATTGTCTGGGCGATTTCCGGCCTGATTCCGACAAGCATGCATTTCGCACCGACAAGCCGAACAGCTTCAGCCGCCTGGATAATATGGTGGGCCACCATTGTATCGACTACCGGAACCCCGGTAATGTCAATCAATACAACCTCCGACCCATGCCTGACCACACCTGTCAGCAAATTTTCCATTATTTGCTTTGCCCGCTCTGTGTCAATTGTTCCGACAAGCGGCATAACAGTAATTTTCTCAAACACAGGAATCAATGGCGCGGATAATTCCTGTAGAGCGATTTTTTGGAGGGAAACGGTTCTTTCCCATGCCCTCGAATAAACATCGACCACTTCATTCTGGAGCGGGCTGATCCATCGGTCGAAGGCATAAATAACATCCATTTGATTATCTTCGGTCACATATCCTTTTTCCTGCATTCCTTCAAAGACCATTTTGCTGAAGGTCCTAACGCCTTCGATCACAAAGTGCAGGGGCCAACCAAGCCGGACTACCTTATCAGCAAAATCGCTCAGCTTAGACCTGAACTCTTCCTTGGAACCCCCAAGGCTCGAGCTGATTAAATCAACGAACTCGGAGCTTGTCCCATTAAAGACATGTTCAGAGACAAGTTTCATGATCCTTTCATCCGCCTCTGTCCGCATCAGTTCTATCCATTCATTCGCCAGATCGCTCTTTTGCTCCTTTATATAATCAAGTATTAGGTTCTCCATTGAGTCCTCCCCGTCTTTTCCGGACGTGCATGTATATTTACAAAACATTGTATCCAGAGTTTGATTTTCACAAATTATTCAAAAATTTATCCTTACCTCAATTAAATGATAACTATCATAAAGAGTCAATTCCAAACTATTTGCCAATGAACCCGAAAGAGTCCAAAGAAACGACTATCTCTTTTACCCTTTAAAAACTTCGGTTAAACCCGTTTTTTGCAAAAATAAAATAAAAATAAAAAGGCGCACCCAATCAGGTCCGCCTTGATTAAAATCGTTCATATGAGGGTGGTTATGTAAAAAACGCCCGTGTAGAGCGTAATGTGTTAAAACTCGATAAGTCCGAGGCTCACCTGCAGGGCTTCATCCACTTTTTCCATCATTTCGTCATCAAGATGGGTGATTTTATCCGTAAGCCGCTGCTTATCAATCGTGCGGATCTGCTCCAGCAGGATGACTGAATCTCGTTCAAAACCATAGCGCTTCGCATCAATTTCAACATGGGTTGGCAGCTTGGCTTTTTGGATTTGCGCCGTGATTGCTGCAATGATTACTGTGGGACTGAACCGGTTCCCGATGTCGTTTTGAATGACAAGTACAGGCCGGACGCCGCCTTGTTCAGAACCGACAACTGGGGAAAGGTCTGCGAAATAAACGTCACCACGTTTAACAATCAAAGGATTACCCTCCGCTTACAAGACGTTCAACAGTGTGTTCCGCCTCATACTCTGCCAGGAATGCCTCTGAAGCAATCGTCAAATTGATTTTGGCCATCTCCATGTAACCCCGCCTCATAGCTTCACGAATCTGTCTTTTTTTCTTTTCGCGCATATAAGCCTTTGTTGCCTGGTAAATAAATTCACTGCGGTTTACATTTTCAAGCTTCACAATCCCGTCCAACTCGGTTAAAAGATGTTGCGGCAATTTCACCAGGATTTCCGTTGTTGCGCCAGCTTCTGACACAAGCTACACCTCCACCATCACTATACAGACCATTTTATTTTCGCCTATCAAGGCGGGTAAAACCATTTCTCTCTAATAAGGCATTGCTCCCGGCCTTATCATGGCCGGACAAGTTCTTGCCATATTTTCTACCAGTTCTAATAATACCATGATTCTAACGGCTTGCAAAGCCAATTCCATAATCAACAAATAGTATTGGCAAAAAAAATCATAAATAAACATGAAATGCGAAGGCGGCTTGGTCAGGGGCGACAGGCTTAAGACGAGCCGGCCAGAAGGCGTCCTATCCTTCTTGCCGGATTGGCTTAAGACCCCGAGCCCCTAGCCGCCGCAGCTAGACAAACGAAAAGCGGAAGCGCCTTGGTCAGCCCCGACCAGCGCTGGAGGGCACGAAGGAGAAGTCGTTCTTTGACTTCACCTTCGGGACCGAAGCGACCTCGAGGGGCTAGGCGCTGCAGCTGGACAATGAAATGCGGAGGCGGCAGTTTAGCTCCCTAGCACATGGTTGTGCAGCCCGATTACTTTCCCATCCTTTTTATAAAGCCGCGGAACCCTATTCGAAATTATGCATGGTATTTCGTAATTGATCGTTTCCAGCTTTCTTGCGATTTCATCTACCCCGACAAAATCGGATCCCTGCCTTCCGATCAGCGTAACTTCCGTTCCAACCGGGACAAATTCCGGGAGCCTGACCATACATTGATCCATACACACTCTGCCAATAATTGGCGCTCTCAGCCCATTGACCAGCACTTCCTGCCCTTGGAGCTTTCGGATCCAGCCATCCGCATAACCGATCGGGATGGTGCCAACCCACTCTTCGCCGCTTGTTTCATACGTAGCACCGTAGCTGACCTTTTCTCCTTTTTCTAGCTTCTTTACCTGGACCAGCCGTGAATGAAGCGAAAACGCCTCATTCAATTCAACGGGTAGGCTTGGTTTGATTTCCGGAGATGGCGACAAGCCATACATTGAAATTCCCAGCCGAATGGCATTGAATCTCGCTGCGGGAAATCTCATGCCGGCAGCGCTATTGCTGGCGTGAATATATTCCGGCCGGACAGAAAGCGAATCGAGCAGAGCTTCGAATTCCTGAAGCTGTTGGTTGAAATAGCTTGTTTCCAATTCATCAGCCGTTGAAAAATGGGTGAAAATTCCTTCAAAGATAAATCTTGAATCATCTTTAATAAAGGATTCTGCTTGTTTCAATTCCTTCTGGCCTCTAAAGCCGACTCTGCCCATCCCCGTATCAACCTTAATATGAATACGGAGTGAAAGGTCACCGAGATGTCCGGTGGCTTTCTCGAGCCAGTCATAGCTGAAGGCGGTAAGGGTGATTTGATTCTTTGCCGCGACTGCGACATCGTCGGGACGGGTGGCCCCGAGAACGAGGATTGGAGCTAAAATCCCCTTTTTTCTTAATGCCAAGGCCTCATCCATAAAGGCTACCGCAAGATATCCGGCACCCGCAGCAAGAGCGGTTTCGGCAACTTCTACATCGCCATGCCCATAGGCATTCGCCTTAACGACAGCGATCAAACCGACATTCTCCGGTAAAAGTTCTTTAATGGCTGATGTATTTTTGTAAACTGCATCTAAATCCACCTCAGCCCAAGTATCTCTGTAGAAAAAACCTTGTTCTTCCAATTGCTTCACTTCCCTGGCATTGTTCAACTAATTTTTTTATTTTATCATAATGCCTGCGGGTGCTATTAGCAAAAATCTTATATATAGGAATCCAATTGATGGTTCCTCTGCCAAAAAATAAAAAACGGCAGTTCCGAAATTGGACCTGCCAGCGAATCTTCTCTATTTAATCTTCTAGACGAGCTTTTTTTATTTTGGTGCTTGAATAAACCATGGCAGTATTCGCTTTCCCGCGATGGAAATAATTATTTTACAAGGTCACCCTGTACGGACCTGGCTAAAGAAACCATTTCGTCTTTTGTTAAATCCTTAGAAGCAATCATGTAATCAACGCCATCCTGATTCCAGGTAATGGAATGGTCTGTCAATGCCCCGATTGTAAATCCAAGGTCGACAGGCTCACCATTCACATCTGCCGGGTATGATGCGGAAACTGTTTCAACCACTCGCTTTTCCTGTATGAGCGTAAACGTCTTTTCTCCACCGTACGTAAGAACAACCCTTTTCCCATCCTCTATGGCAATTTCCTTTTCTTTAAGAAGGGAAGTGCCTTTCGTCACAGCGGACGGATATTTTACAGTAAACGATGGATCCTTCTTATCTGCGTCAGCCATCACCGGCGAGCCGATTTCGGCCCTGGTCATGTTTTTCTTCGTTTCAAAATCATCCGTCTCAAATTTCGCATTGAATTTTACCTTCGAGAATTTAACCGATACGATTGTATTTCTGTCAGCATCCATTACCTTAACTTGTGCAGGCGATAAATCCCCTTTGTTCAGCTTGATTTCCTGCACCGGCAGCACCTGATTGTTTTGGTACCGTGTTTTCGTTTCAAACACATAGTACTCTTTTGTTGAAGAAAACTTCGCTTCCTTATCAGCCACAATGTCTTTAATCAGGGATTCGTACAAGTAAGCCTGACTGCTGTTCTTTGGCCAATCACTTTGGAAGCGGAAGCTCTTGTTCAAGGCAGGCGTCAACACAAATACCCCATCGTCATTTCTAAGAATCATTTGGCTCTGTTCCTTTTTGGCATTTTTCAGCTTTACCCGGTAGTAAGATGGATCCTTATGCCAAATTTCAACATCATATACTTGCGGAGTGCTTCCCATTGCAAGTGTCATTTCCGCATGCACTTTATATCCCGATAAGTCCTCAAGCTTATTTGTTAACTCTTTCCGTACAGAATCCTGCGACTTGGCGCCGCATGCGGACAGGATAAAAACCATTAGCAACCCGGCAATGATCAGCAAACCATTTTTCCTCATTCCTTCATCCCCTTCTGTCTCAAAATCAATCGCTTCGGAAAGCGGCAAATGGCTGCCCCCCTGCCCGTCTTTCCTATGTCATTACGAATATATGAGACAACCTTGGCGAATATGATAAGGCATGGCCTCTCCGGGCAAAAAAATAGGAAAAGCCCGTGGGCTTTCCCTATTCTTCAATCACTACCTGAGCGGCAGCATATTGCTTTGTATGTGTGATTGATAAATGAGCACGGGATCCATCCGGTTTTTTGAAAAACGGCTTGCCCAGTGAATCCTTGGCTATTTCGATATCCTGGAAGGACAAATGCTCCCCTATCCCCGTTCCTTTCGCCTTGGCGTACGCTTCCTTGGCAGCGAATCTTCCAGCCAAAAACTCCACCCGCCGATTTGCCGGCAGGGATTCATACACTTCCCTTTCCTCTTTGGTCAGGATTCGGTCCGGAAACCGTTCCTGTCTTTTCAAAAGCTCCCTGACCCTGTCAATTTCAATTAAATCTAATCCTATCCCTATAATCATATCCATCTTCCTTCTATTCGGGTTCCTATTCGCATACGAATTCCATGAATGGATTTTTCTGTCTCATTCCGGCTATGATTGAATCAAGTAACCGAAAAACCCATATATAAACTTTTTCCAGGAGGCATCCCATGTTCACACGGACCGAAAGCCTTGGCCAATTTATCCGTTTTTATCCTGTTGTTTCAACCATTATTGCCATACATCTTGCTTTATTCCTGGCAGCCACCCTGCCTATTTTTCCAAATTATTGGCTATTTGATACTTTTGCTGGCGTAAATCTTTATATCGCTAAAGGGGAGTATTGGCGGCTCCTGACGCCAATCTTTTTGCACAGCGGATTTACACACGTTCTTTTCAACAGCTTTTCCCTCGTCCTGTTCGGCCCCGGGCTGGAAAGGATGCTTGGCCGCGGAAAATTTATTTTCGTCTATCTGATATCAGGGATAGCGGCGAATTTTGCCACCTACCTGCTCGAGCCTTTGACCTATACCCATGTCGGTTCAAGCGGTGCCATTTTCGGCTTGTTCGGCTACTATGCCGCTATCGTGCTCTTAGGCAGAAGGACGATGTCGCGACAAGATAGCCAGACCATCATGACCATTGCCGTCATCAGCGTCATCATGACTTTCCTCCAGCCAAACATTAATATTACTGCCCATCTATTCGGGTTGCTGGCCGGCTTTTTACTTGGAGCGGCCGCTGGGCGCAGATAGCTATAAAATGGCTAATCAGATTGCTTTCATTATTGCTAATACGGACTGCTTTCGGGGGCTGCGGAAACAGCTGATGCCTGCTCGCCTTCAGGTGTCGGGTTTTTCTTTTCGCGGGAAAACCATTCGTATATTGCCGTCGCGTCAGTTGACTCAACATCACGGACTGCTCCACCCGCTGTGCCGGCTCCTGATTTTGCAAAAGCCGCAATGCGCGCCAGATGTTTTTTCCTTTGAAAATAGCTTTCTCCCATATCAAGCGATTGGATTCTATTTTTGCGCAGATGGACGGTAATCTTCGGTATTCTTCTGAAGCGGAGAGACAGTTGGTCCCCTTCCAGCGCCCACCCCGCTGCCCGGAATTTCGAATAGGCCCAAACCGCGGCCAAAACAGGGATGATAAGAGCAATGCTCCCCCTAGGCTGAAAGATGAAGGCAAGCGTGACAGCCGGCGGGAGCGCGATAGCCAGGTTCCTGAACAAGTAGCGGCCCAGCGCCCTAGATGGCACCGAGGTAATCTCCGGCTGGAAATTGTAGTCAGTCAGATGGTTGCCAAGAATGCTCTTAATATCTCCCACCTTCACCATTGGCAGCAGGAGCACCCGCGAACTCTCCGGCCCCTCGACCGAACCACCCGCACTGTCAACGGAAACTTCCGCATACCCGAATAGTTGGCGGAGAGGGTTTTCAATAACCTGGACAGCCTGGATCCGCTGGAGCGGGATCGTGAACTTCCGTTTTTCAAGCAATCCTCTTGAAATAATAAAGTCTGTCTCCGTTTTCTCAAGTGAGTAATTCCCATAGCGAAGCATCATCCCGCACACAGCGAGGAGCCAGGCGGCAAGAAATGCGGCGAAAACCAGGACGCTGATCACAACAACCCCATTTGAAACGAGGGATTCCAATCCTTTAAACACCTTTTTATATGGGATGAATTCCTCGAATTGAAAAATGAACGCCATCACCGCTGAAATTACCACTCCGGCCCCTCCTGATGTGGAAGCCATCAGGAATAAGGTTGAAGGTGATAATGTATAGACTGTTTCACTCCGAACAATTGGGACTTCGGTTTCGGGTGCCGGATCCGTCCCGTTTTTGCCAGCTGCAATTGCTTCTTCGAGAAGAGCAGCTTCATCCTTAGTGATTGCAGCAAGTGAAGCCTCTGAATTTTCACCCCCGCCACCGCCACCGGCCGTCTCAATTTTAATTTGGACAAGCCCCAGCGGCCTGTGGATGATTCCTTCGATTCTGTCGACACTCTGGATTCTTTCAATTGGGATATACCGTTTTTTCTTAATAAATACCCCGTATTCAAGCCTCAGCTCATTTTCCTCGATTCGATATGTAAAACGAAACCACGACACAATTCCGATAACCAGTACATAAATGATTCCTCCCGCTGCCAGCAAAAGGAAAAATATGTTCCAGCCATCCCGGGCACCGAGGAACAAAAACGTCGCAAGCGGTATGATCATTTCCTTTATTTGTTTGGCTGCATTAACAACAGCCGCTGCCGGGTGGAGCCTTTTAGGTTCAAACATCTTCATCCGCCACCCTCGCAAGCCTCGATATTTGCATCCTGAGTGCTTCGGCTTCTTCCTCTTCAAGCGCGGGAATTTCATGGATGGTCGCTGCCGTGGAGATCATCACGGTCGCCAATTTATATTTACGCAAAATCGGCCCCTGGGAAGTGTCGACGTGCTGGACCCTAACCATCGGGACGAGTGTCCGCTTAATGACAAATAGGCCTTTTTGGATTTCAATCTCCTGCTCCCTAACTTCATAGCGCCATCGCTTCCACCAGAGCGACGGCAAAAAGAACACTGAAAACCATGTGTAAGCCAGCGGAAAAATAATCGCCGCCGCAGGAACCCAGAGCGGCCAGTCGAAAATGAATGATAGGACAATGATGATAATGGCTGGCACTGCAATAAACAATGTGCCGAGTGCCCCTGACAGGCGCCATACTTTAAGTGCTTTTTCGGAAATTCTTCTCTCAGGCTGTGAAATCATTTCTCTCCTCCGCTTTCCATCTATTTCTAACTATAGTATAGCGGAGGAATAGGACTGCCGCATTATTATTCGCAGCAGCCCTTTTGAAGTCCCTTTAGTATTCACTTTAGCAAAAATGACGCCTGATCAATGATTTCCACTCGCTTGTCCTCTTTAAGGTTCCTCATCAACTTAAACAGCGCAGCATCCTTGCCTTTTGCCTCAATCATGCAGTCAATTTGCGGGACAGAGCCTTTTATTTTTTGCAAAAATTCCATAAACATGGCTGGGTCGATATACTCGGCATGCGCCCTGAATTCCCGTTCCGATTTCGGACTTGAGATATGCATCTTTATCGGAAGCGGCGAATGAGCCCAGGTTGCGATAACACGTTCCCAATCATCTTCCCATTCCTCTTTTCCGGCATGGTGAGCGAGATGATGGTGGTAATCGAATACACAAGGAATCCCGAGTTTTTCACACAAATACAGGGCCTCCTTCAAGGTGAAGGTCGTATCATCATTCTCCAGCATGACCATTCCCTGCAGACGCGTGTTCAGAAAGCCCCAATTATGAATGAACATTTCCAACGCCTTCTCCTTATCATTGTACTCGCCGCCAATATGAATGACACAGCGGTGAGTTGGCGGAATCCCCATCTCCTTCAGCATCCGGTAGTGAAGGGAAAGTGTCTGGATTGAGGTTTTCAGAATATCCGGCTTGTTTGTATTCATGACGACGAAATGATCGGGATGGAAATCAATTCTTGAGGGGTGGGCGTTCAGGAATTCGGCGATTTCCCGGAAACCTTCCTGGAGTGGCGTAATATAATCCCAATCGGAAAGCTCCTCATGGTTCGCCAGCGGAATCAGACGCGAGCTGAGCCGAAAGAATCGGATTTCGTTCGCCAGGTTGTGCTTGAGAAGCCTCAGACAATTATTCAAATTTGAAAGGGCGATCCGCTCCAGCTTCCTGAGGGCGGCCTCCCTGTCCTTTAACTTCGTGAACTGGGCATAGGTCATCGTCTGGGACGGCGAGCAATGCGGTACAGTGGTACTCATTGCCACATACCCCAGCCGTACAATCGTCATCTGCGCGACACCTCCTTTGATGGGTTTGTCATTAATATGCGTATTGGAGGGGGAAATCATGAGGTGAGGGGTGATGGATTTATGGCGCTTTGGACTGGTTGAGGCTTAGGATCACTTTCTCTGTCCGAACATCGTTCTCCTTCGGACAGCTGATTGCTGTTTTGGTCAATCACTGTCCGCACTTGGAGCAGCTTCAGACAACTTGATGCTTAAAACCACTTTCTCTGTCCGAACATGGTTCTCCTTCGGACAGCTGATTGCTGTTTTGGTCAATCACTGTCCGAACCTGGAGCAACTTCGGACAACTTGATGCTTAAAACCACTTTCTCTGTCCGAACATGGTTCCCCTTCGGACAGCTGGTGGCTATTTGGGTCAATCACTGTCCGAACTTGGAGCAGCTTCAGACAACTTGATGCTTAAAACCACTTTCTTTGTCCGAACTTGGTTCCCCTTCGGACAGCTGGTGGCTATTTGGGTCAATCACTGTCCGAACCTGGAGCAACTTCGGACAACTTGATGCTTAAAACCACTTTCTCTGTCCGAACATCGTTCTCCTTCGGACAGCGGATTGCTGTTTTGGTGAATCACTGTCCAAACTTGGAGCAACTTCAGACAGCTGATTGCTGTTTTGGTCAATCACTGTCCGAACTTGAAGAGGCTTCGGGCAAAGAATCCATTATTGCCGGATTCACTAACAGAACGCTAAAGAACCTAACAAATTATTCATAATAGGTATTGCTTGTTTTCCCAAAAGCTAAATAGTGTTTCTTCAAAATCCTAGTTAAAGTTCGATGACTTAGCCCTGTGCGGCACCAATCCTGTATATTGCTAGTGGTTATCTTCCTTCCTGGGAAGAGAAACTTATATTCCTCTACATTTCTTAGAACAGCGTCTTCGAATTTTTCCCGTTCTCCGCATTTCCCGCATACAAAATTGTTGCGCTCCGAAACGAAAAGCAGTGTCTTGCAATTTTTGCAGAACATTCCCTTCTGCAGTTGTTCATAACTATACTCTGGTAATTTTTCATAAGGATTTTTCGTTTGATTGAGGGCTATCAACGCTTGGGCAAGCTTGCGGTGGCCGTCATTCAGGGCAGACTTCGTGTTGTTCAGTTCGCTGAGAAAACGGTTCACTTGGGTTGGGAGAATAATCGGGAGATCCTTGGGGGCTTGGTATAAGGTGAATTCGGAATGCACAAAGATGGCAAAGGCTTCCACGAGGTAATTCAGTTTGAGGCTTTGGATCAGCTGCTTAAATAGCAGCAGGCTCCTATTTAATTGAGCAATGGGGTTTTTGCATTCCTTACCGGTTGCCAGGTAATACAATTTACCGTTATCCCAGTAATAATCGCCGCTGTAGTATTTAGTATCGAGCAAATGAATGACGCTTTCTGAAATAATTACTTTATCCAGCTGAAAAGTCGACCCATTCCACTCCAGCAGGAGCCCATCAAGAATATATCTTTCCTCTTTTAAATGATTGGCCAGCTGGTCAAATTTGAGCTCCCCTTCAAAACCTTTTTCCAGGATGGAAAGGTGATACTTTGTTTTTTCAGGTAGCTCCATTCGTGTGTTTAAATATCGCAAACCCTTTAATTCCTCTGATTCTGACCGGCTTTTAACTAACATATTCCACTTCCTTTCTTACTTTCTAAACCCATTGTACAAAACCGCCGTAAAAAGCCATCCGGCAGTTATGGACGTTCTGTTACATTTTTACAATTAACCGCTTCACGCAAAAAAGAGTTGCACATAAAAATTCTGATATTGCAAAAAACACGGCTCCATCAGGAACCGTGTTTTAAATCATCTTTATTCAATGTTAATGTCAAAAGCGGAACCGTGTCCGAAAAACCACTCTGTTCGCCTTTACTTAGTAAAACTCCTTGGCTTGCCGCCTGTGCGCTTTTCGTACGGGCGTTTTTCGCCATAGCGTGCAGAGCCTGAGCTTTTTTTGCGGCGGTCATATCCACCTTTGGAATCTCCGCGTCCGCCTCTGTTGAATGGCTTTCTGTCGCGGTCCCTTCTTTGTGGAAGAGGCGCTTCTTCAGTCAGCTTCACAGGGGTGGTGTCTGGCTCTTTCGTCAGCATTTTCAAAACAGCTGCGACTACTGTTGACGCGTCATGGTTTTCAAGAAGCTCAGCAGCAGCGGCTTTGTAATAATGCAGGTTGTTGGATTCAATCATTTGGCCGATTTTTTCAACGACTGCCTTTTGCTGGCCTTCCAATGCTTCATCAAGAGTTGGCGGATTCAGCTTTTCCATTTTCCGCTTCGTCACCCGCTCAACAACCCCAAGGTATGACTTTTCACGCGGGGTAACAAAAGTTAATGCGACACCTGTCTTGCCGGCCCGGCCTGTACGTCCGATCCTGTGTACGTAAGATTCCGGATCCTGCGGGATGTCAAAATTATACACGTGCGTAACGCCTGAAATATCGAGTCCGCGTGCTGCCACATCTGTAGCAACGAGGACATCAATGGAACCTTCCTTGAACTTACGCAGAACGGAAATGCGTTTCGCCTGGGTTAGGTCACCGTGGATTCCTTCAGCTGTATAGCCTCTTAGAGTCAGTGCTTCAGCAAGCTCATCGACGCGGCGCTTTGTCCGCCCGAACACAATCGCAAGCTCAGGTGATTGAATATCAAGAAGCCTTGTCAGCACATCGAACTTGTTTTTCTCTTGAACTTCAACATAGTATTGCTCGATCGACGGAACCGTCATTTCCTTTGCTTTTACGCGGACAACTTGAGGGTCCTTCATAAACTTCTCGGCCATGCGCTGGATTGGCGCTGGCATTGTAGCTGAAAATAGCAATGTTTGGCGCTCAGTCGGAATTTCAGCGAGAATCGCTTCAATATCCTCAATGAATCCCATGTTCAGCATCTCATCCGCTTCATCAAGGATGGCGGTATGGACAGTATCAAGGCGCATAGTTTTTCTGTTGATGTGGTCAATGAGGCGGCCCGGAGTACCGACAATAATATGAGGGCCTTTTTTCAATGAACGGATTTGGCGGCCGATATCTTGCCCTCCATAAATTGGCAGAACCTGAATGCGCTTGCCGGAGCCGATTTTATATAACTCTTCGGAAACCTGGATGGCTAGTTCACGGGTAGGCGCAATGATGATGCCTTGGACAGCGTGGATGGAAGTGTCGATTTTTTCAACGAGCGGGATACCGAAAGCAGCAGTTTTACCAGTTCCCGTCTGGGCTTGGCCAATGAGGTCCTTATTTTGCATGCTTAGCGGAATCGTTTCCGCCTGGATTGGCGTTGCTTCTTCGAAACCCATCTTAAGGACAGCTTTCAAGGTTGGCTGGCTGATTCCTAATTCTTCAAACTTAATCAATGTTTTCATTCTCCTTCATGTGTTGCTGTAGATATAGTTTATACGTGCAGAAAAACGTCCCGAATTCACAAGAGAGCATCGTTCCGATTTCTTTCCTCTATTTTAGCAAAAAAAAGACATTCTCCCCAAGGAGTATGCCCTGTTATGACGACCTTTTAGACACGTTGGTGCTAATGATACCATTTTTGCCGCTGTAATGCAATCAAGCATACTCATCCCTAGCAGGATTTCGGCATGGCGTACAAGCCCTCCAGGAAGGCATCCACCTGGGAAAAAAGGGCAGCTTTTTCCCGGCAGTGGCAAATATGGTGGGATGATTCTTTTATATACGTCAGATGCTTTTGTTTTGCTGGAATAGTTTCATAAAGGAATTCAGCACTTTTGGGCGGGACTAGGCTATCGCTTTCTCCTTGGGCAATCAGGGTAGGCGATTGGATCTGGCTCAAACGAGGCCTGACAAACCCAACCAATTTACGGAACTGGAAAGCTGCCGAAATTGGCGTTTGTGTTATTTTTTGTTTATAACGCAGGAATAATTCGTTTTCCTCCAAATTTCCCTGGACAAGATCCCTGGCGATTTCCTTTAACTCAGCAGCCATCTGCCGGGGATTCAAATAATACGCGGCCGCACTCAGCAGGACGAGCTTATCAACCTTATAATCGGCGGCCAGGTGGCTTGCAATCAGACCTCCCATAGAAAAGCCGATAATATAAATTTCATCGCATAGCTGCGAAAGCTCCAAATACTCCCGTTCTGCATGGGCGAGCCATTGTTTGTATTTTATTCCGCGAAGGGAAAGGCTTTCCCCGTGGCCAGGCAGTGTCGGAACACGAAAAATCCAGTCAGGATGCCTGTCTTTCAGATAATCGGCAAGAGGCTGCACTTCGTATGGCGCCCCGGTAAACCCATGGATGCATAAACAGCCTATCATACCCTATCACCTTCCATGCCGGACAATTATCATTTCTCATCAGGACTGTTCATTTACATTTAACTAAAAAAAACAGCCTGCTTTTCTCCTCATGCGATTCCTACTCTTGCTGAAGGGAAGCAACTACCTCTTCCAGTTTCATTCCCCTTGAAGCCTTCACTAAAACTAGCGTTTTGGAATCAGTGTGTTTTTTTAATTCCCTGCTTAGCATTTCCTTGTCGGCGAATGCATAAACCCGTTCAGGGCCCAGAGTTTTCTCCGCACCTTCTGCAATTTTCGCCCCAAGATCCCCATAGGCAAAAACAAGATCTATTTTGCCAGGATCGAGCATTTCACCTATCCTGGTATGATATTCATTTTCCAACGGGCCCAGCTCGAGCATGTCACCGAGAACAAGGATCCTTCTTTCATATCCAGCCAGGTTTGAAACGAGTTCAATGGCCGCGCTCATCGACGTAGGGCTGGCATTATAAGCGTCATTGATGATTTTTTCGCCATTCTGGCCTTCAGACAGCTCCATCCGCATTTGCGTAAGCTTAACCGATTCGAGGCCTGCAGCCATCTCTTCGAACGGAATGGATAAATGGTTGGCAACGAGCATGGCCGCCAATGCATTCATAATATTATGAGTGCCCAGCACTGGCAAAAAGAATTTCGCGTCTGAAAGATTGGTGCGGAATTCATTTCCGTTTCCGGTCTGCATGATTTCTACGGGATACATATCATTGGATTCCCTGCGCCCGAAAGTCTGCACCTTGATATTCCCGCCGAGACCATCCAGCCTTTCCATGAGAAGAGGCTCATCTCCGTTCAATACAGCCAGGCCGCCATCCTTCAAGCCTTCAAGAATCTCAAGCTTCGCTTCCGCGATTCCCTCCCTTGAGCCGAGATCAAGCAGATGGGACTCACCGATATTCGTAATAATAGTGGCATCTGGGCTTGCCAGATTGGTCAGAAAAGAAATCTCACCGCGCGCGCTCATGCCCATTTCCAGCACCGCCACCTCGGTATCTTCATCCAAATTCAGGACAGTCAATGGCAGGCCGAGATGGTTATTATAGTTCCCTTCTGTCTTCTGCACTTTATATTTCAGGGACAACAGGCTGGCCGCCATATCCTTCGTCGTCGTTTTTCCGTTGCTGCCGGTTATGCCGACTACCTTTACACCTAGCTGGTTCCGGTAGCTTCGTGCCAGCTCCTGGAGGGCCGTCAGACAGTCCTCGACGATTAATAGAGGCAACCCTTCCGGTGGATTGGGAACATCCTTTTGCCAAAAAGCCACAGCAGCTCCATCTTTAATCGCACCTTCCACAAACTTATGGCCATCCGTCCTTTCGCCCTTGAAGGGCACGAACAGGTTTCCTTCTTCTATTTTCCGCGAATCAATCGAAATCCCGCTGACAAGGGTATCCCCATAGGACGACGTGTCATTCAGCACCTCAATCATCCCGGTAATTTCTTTAATCGTTCTCCGAATCATCCGTTCTTCCTCCTATTGCAAAAAAGGACACTCCACTACCAGTGCCCTCCCCGCTCTTCCTAAAAAGTATATTTAATGCTCTGCTTTTCGGCATGCCGTTCAAGCGCCAGGCTGACGAGCTTCTCGATCAGTTCCGGATATTCAACGCCTGTATGCTTCCAAAGGAGCGGGAACATACTGAATGGTGTAAATCCTGGCATCGTATTTACTTCATTGATCAAGACCGTTCCGTTTTCTGTCAGGAAGAAATCCGCGCGGACAAGGCCGGAGCAATCCAATGCCTTAAAGGCCTTGATAGCCATATCATGAATGCGGCTGTATGTTTCGTCATCGATATCCGCCGGGATGATGAGCGCAGTGTTTCCATCCTCGTATTTTGCCTTGTAATCATAAAAATCCTTTTTCGGGACGATTTCGCCGGCGACCGATACTTCCGGCGCATCATTTCCTAATACCCCGACCTCGATTTCCCGGGCTGTCACTCCGACTTCAATGATGATTTTCCTATCAAAAAGGAACGCCTCCTTGAAAGCCACCTCAAGTTCATCACGATTCCGGCATTTGCTGATACCGACACTTGAACCTAAATTTGCCGGCTTCACAAAACATGGATAGCCAAGCAGCCGTTCGACTTTTTCGTAAGCAGCCTCTTTATTCATTTCCCAATCACTGCGGATAAAAGAAGTGTAATCAACCTGGGCAAGACCTGCTTCGGCAAAAACATTTTTCATAATTACTTTATCCATACCTGCCGCAGAAGCAAGAACTCCATTGCCAACATAAGGAAGGTTCAGTAATTCGAGCAGTCCTTGCACCGTTCCGTCCTCACCATTCGGCCCATGCAAAAGAGGGAAAATAACATCCAGCCCGCCATTGCTCGTATTTCCTGAAAAAATAGCCGGCGCCAGGGCTCCTCCCTCCCGTTCAGGAGAAAACTCCAACTCCTTGACAGAGTTAACCGGCCCCTGGAGCTCCGGCCCTTTTACCCATTGTCCTTCCACCGTTATGTAAATAGGATAAATATCAAATTTATTTACATCCAGCGCCTTGATGACGGCCATCGCAGTCTGCAGGGAAACTTGATGCTCCGCGGATTTTCCGCCATATAGTAAACCCAATTTCGTTTTCATCTTGAAACCTCCCAAATGTTAATCCAATAGGCTGCCTTTAAACCGTATGGCGCTACTAAGCTTTGTTAATCTTATCGTACCAGCGCCTTCCGCTAAGCAGAGGCTTGTTTTCCGGCATGTTTGTTTTCCATTCTATTTTACCACCATAAAAAAGAAGAAAGGAACGATATATATCTTCCTTTTTATCATTTTATGAAAACCACTGCCCGGCTAAAAACTAATGAAAAAAAACATGATGACAGTTTCGGCCTGCCGGAACGATATAGAGATGCTTTCGATTCCGGAGCACATCAATGTTTAGTTAAAATCATAATATGTATATCCCAATTATCAGGGAACCTGGATTTCGAGTCAGCCGGAATGGATGACCGCAAGGGTCTCTTTATATAACGAACAGCTTCCATTCCCTTGTTTTTTTGTCAAAAACAATTTTCGCATGGCAGGGCTTTTGGACAGATTGGTTATAGGCTTCAACCATATCGTCCATATTGGCAAAATCGCCAATCATCCAAATCGGGATTTCAACCTTTCCCTTCTGGAGATCCGCATCCCTGATTGAAATACAAATTCCTTCCTTCATATACGGAGCAAGTGAAACAAGGAGATCTTTATTGATAATCGGGTACGAGCGTTTTTTCTTAATTCCGAAAAAAGTTTTTTCTAATTTTATATCCCCAAGTTTTAAGGGAATGACATAGCCAAGCATTAAAAAAAAGTCCAGAAGGCTGCGGTAATAGGTTTTATTGGACCAGCCATCATCGTTGGCTAAATAAACGAATCTGTTGTCGAGCTGATTATAAAAAGGCGTCCTTAAATGGTGCTTTAAATGGCCAAGATAAAGCAGCTCCGCAATTTCCTGCCCATTCAGTTCATTCAGGCCCTCTTCCTCCGCAAAATCCACCCAGCAAAAATCACCGTATCCTTGAACGTCCTCACGGGCCAGTTTGCCGATTTTATCCTTCGCAACATATTCGAACCGTGTATGCCGGTTAAAATCCCCATCCTCGAATCGATGCTTCAATAAAAGAAGATGATTTGCAAAACCTGAAAAAGCAGCGGTAAATTCATTGAATTCGATACCGCAGGACATGACATATTGAGCTGGCTGGTTTAAATGGACATAGATGAGGTCACGTACGTCCCGATTATGCTTTTTCAAGGCAAAACTCCTCCAATCCTTAATAAAGTTCCCTACCCATCATAACAAAAACCGTGAAATTTTTCGCATGTTAACATGCTGCCCTAAAAAACAATTTTTGCATATTGGATAAATGTGTTTCCTACCCCTATAAAAGGATATTACCGGCCCAAATAAACCACTCTTATGCCTATTTGTCCGAAATTGGGGGAAATCTTTAATAGAGTCTTTATTATTATTTCAAATTACGGATTATTTTCATATAATGGTACATGGCAGTGATGCTGACTGAAAGGAGCGTGAGTGCATGATTAGAAATATGACACAGGACGAAATTACTCTACAGGTAATAAAGGCCATAAAAGAGAACAAAAAGAGAGACTTTGAAGCGATCTTAGATGAATTGCAGCCGTATGATGTGGCGAAGCTGTATGAGAGTTTCCCGGTAAAGCACAAAACCCGCTTCCTGTTATTCCTTAATCCCCATCTTCTCGCTGATTTACTGGAAGAGCTCGACACGGAAGAACAGCATGAAGTCCTCAATAAACTTGGTGTTGAGAAAACCGGTAAAGTTCTTGACCTGATGGATAATGACGACCTCGCCTCCCTTCTGGAAGATCTGTCTCCTGATAGGATAGCGGCGCTTCTGTCCGGGATGAAGAAGGAAGAATCAAAAATTGTACAGGACATCATGAACTATCCGCCCGAAACAGCGGGAAGGCTGATGACAAACCGTTTCGTCTGGATCCGGAATTATTATACTGTCCGCGATGCCGTCGGAAAGTTGAAGTCATTCGCCGATTTTGCCGAAACGATCAATTATTTATATGTCATAGATGAAAAAAGGCGGCTTGTCGGTGTTGTCTCGTACCGGGATTTGCTGATTGCCGAAGCAGATGAAATCATTAAAAATATTATGTTTGAGCGGGTCCTTGCGGTCTCTGACATGACGGACCAGGAAGAGGTCGCCAGAATGATCGAGCGGTATGACTTCATGGCGATACCCGTAGTTAATGAAGCCAATGTCCTGATGGGGATTGTCACAGTCGATGATATTATTGACGTTGTCATTCAGGAAGCGAATGAGGATATTGAAAAGCTTTCCGCTTCAGGTAAGTCGATTGATTTTGACACAAAAGCATTTGTCGCGGCATACCGGAGACTTCCTTGGCTGATCCTGCTTCTTTTTATTGGTTTAGTGTCAGGGAAAATCATTAGCTCCTATTCAGAAACTCTTGAAAAAGTCGTGGCGCTTGCCTTTTTCATGCCAATGATCTCAGGGATGACCGGAAACACCGGTACACAGTCCCTCGCAGTCGTGGTAAGGGGCCTAATTTCCAATGACATTGATAAAAAGGTCATTGCCAGGCTCATCGGAAGGGAATTGGGTGTAGGCCTCATCATTGGATTGACATGCGCCATTTTTATATCTGTTATTGCATTTATATGGCAGGGCAGCTTCATTCTGGGCATTGTAGTAGGCTCTTCCCTGTTTCTGACCCTGATCATCGGGACGTTAGCAGGAACGGTCATTCCTCTTATCCTTTATCATTTTAACATTGACCCGGCGGTTGCATCCGGACCGCTCATCACCACTTTGAATGATATCTTTTCCTTAATCACTTACTTTGGTATTGCGACCATGTTTATTAATCAGCTTATGTAAAAAGAGGACAGCCGCGGCTGCCCTCTTTATTTTTCCCGCCCAACACCCGTGTTCAATGGTTCAGGCGCGACAGCAAGAAAATGATGCCTCAACATGTTTATACGCGCGGGTGTTTCCAAATAAACTTCCCCGTCCATATCGGCCTCCAACGTCTCTTCCGTTTGAATCGTAATGTCTTCCCCGCTGCAATGAAGAATTTCGTTGGCTTTCTCTTCTGCCGTTACGTCTGTTGTAAAGATTTCCTTTAAAAGGGCGAGATTCGTATTCTTGACTATAAAAACATTAGCCAGACCATCATCGGCACGAATATTATTGAAAGGCAGCTCGTTTGTCCCGATATAATGGCCGTTTGCAGCCAGGATCATGACTGCTTCCCCTTCATACCTCTCCCCGTCACAATCAATCGTATAGAAAAATGGATCCATCTCCCTCATTGTCCTGACTGCGCTTAAATAATAACTGACTTTGCCAAGAAGGGCTTTCTCGGACCCTTTAATATTATTCGATGCCTCTGTCACAAGCCCTACTCCCCAGAAGTTTAAGGCATATCGCCCGTTTATCCTCATGGCGTCCAACGGAACGAGATTCCCGGAAACAACCGTTTCCGCGGCGTCCTGAAGATCCTGCGGCATATTAAGAGTCCGGCTGATATCATTGCATGTCCCTCCCGGCAAAACAGCGATGGCCGGCCTCTTCTCAAGGGGAGCAAGCCCGTTGATGCACTCGTGGACGGTTCCGTCCCCGCCAAGAATCACAACAAGATCTGTCTGTTCCCCATACTTAGAACATATCCGCTGGGCATGGCCAGAACCTTCCGTTTTTAACAAAAGCAATTCTTCGATGGCAGTACTGAGGATAGGAACACATATCCCAAGAGTCCTGGTAATATCCTTTTGTCCGGCATTTCCATTGTAGATGACAATCGCTTTTTTATACCTGGCCAAGGTGGGTCACTCCTTAATGAATAGTATCCTTTTTCTCACATATACCCATCAAGGTTCAATTAAATAACATTTCCTTTGGCTTTTCCTCCGCTTGGCAATCAACTGTTTAGGGACTTTTCTCATGGGTATATCACCAATAACCATGTTTCATAGAAACAATAAAGGAGGAACACATATTGGACAATAACTATCAATTCTGGAGCGGCTGGGACAGGCTTGTTTATAAAATCCCTGACTTCCTGCTTGCGCTCGCTGTGCTTCTTATCGGCTGGTTTATCGCAAAAGCGATAGAAAAAGGAGTCTATAAAGCTCTGCAAAAATCAAACTTCGATAACCGGCTTTTCTCTCATGTGAATAATCGTAAGGTATCTTCTGAAAAGATCATCAGTAAAATTATTTACTATATTCTGCTGGTTTTCGTTTTCATTTTATTCTTTAACATCCTGGGTCTCCACCTGATCACAGGGCCTCTAATCGCCATGCTGACAGCTATAACAGCGGCCATTCCAAGCCTGTTAAAAGCAGCACTGATTTTAGCGGTAGCCTGGCTTGTGGCGACAGGATTGAGCTATCTGATCAAAAAAGGCGGCAGAACTTTAAAGGTTCACCAGCTTTCTCAAAAACTGAATTTAACAAAGGATAGCGAAGATCCAGGGCTTCTTGCCGACCGGATTGCAAAAGTTGTTTTTTATCTCGTTTTACTTATGTTCCTTCCGGGAGTTTTGGCAGCCCTAAATATCCAGGGAATTTCAGGACCGTTTTCGGATATGCTCGGCAGTTTCCTCGCCTTCATTCCGAAACTCTTCTCTGCCGCTCTAATCATTCTGGTAGGGTGGTTCATCGCGAAAATAGTCCGTGACATTGTCACAAATCTCCTGCAGGGCCTCGGTCTGGAAAGGCTCGTTGAGCGTTTCGGGCTTAAAAGGATGTTTGAAGGCACAAGCCTTTCCTCCGTCATTGGAACAATCGTCTTTGTCCTGATACTGATCCCTACGGTCATCGCGGCACTTGAACGTCTTGATTTGAAAGGAATATCCGGACCTGCCATAAATATGCTGAACGATGTTCTAACGATGATTCCAAACATCGTTGTCGCCATCGTCATGATTCTGGCCGGAATCTGGATCGGCCGCTGGGTAAACCGTTTTGTGACTGAACTGCTCGACAGGGCCGGCTTTAACGGTTTCCTTAAAGGCATTGGGATTGGCAAAGGTACAGCTGCAACACTATCACTATCCAAGATTGTTGGGACCATCGCCCAGGTTTTAATCGTTCTTTTATTTACGGTTGAAGCGCTTAATCTTGTCGGCTTGGATTTCCTTGTTACACTAGCAACTGGCGTCATTGCTTATCTGCCTAATGTTTTGGCAGCGATCATCATCCTGATGGTTGGTCTGTGGATTGGCAACTTCATTAAGAAACTGCTTGCAAGTATGTTGCAGGGACCGCATTTTGGACTTCTGTCCTCTGTGGCAAAATATGCAGTCATTGCTATATCCGTCTTTATGGCACTTGATCAATTGGGCGTAGCGGCATCTATTGTCAATGCAGCCTTCATCCTGACACTGGGCGGATTGGCCCTGGCATTCGGGCTATCATTTGGCCTTGGCGGAAGGGAATTCGCTTCGAAATACCTTGCGCGCTTTGACCAAAAGATAGAACAAACAACCGTGGTCAAGCCACCTCCCGGACACGCTGGGAACCTGTTAAGAAACCAGGCTGGACAACCAGACCAGCCTATGAACCAAGGGGGGCAAATGGATAGGCCAATGAACCAGGGAGGACAGACGGGATCCCTGAACCAAAATAATCCTTATACCAATCCGAATAATCATGATCCAAAGGATCCGAACAACCCTTTTAATAACATGTAATGTAAAAACACTGCCGAAGCTTTTCGGCAGTGTTTTTATTAAGATAATTTTCTTTTGCCAGTAAAGCTAATATCCTTAACAGGCGCAAACCTTTCCTGGCCAGGACTGGGTAGAAATCAATCAAACGTTTGATTAATTTATTGTTCTAATTTTAATATAACTTCTTCGCAAAGCCTGTGTGTTTCCAACGCATCCCGCGCCGGAATTCCCACCACGGAACCTGCCCGGATAGCGGAGAGGAAGTCTTCTATCATTGAAATGAAACCGCGCTTTGCCAAAGTTTCTTCCCAATCACTGCTTCGAACTTCAATCTCTTCCATGCCCTTAGTGATGACAAGCCTAGAAAGATTATAGGCTGTTCTTTTTTCGCGCGGTCCCATGACTGTGGCAATCTCTTCTGTCGCGCCATTGTCCCTATTCATAATCCCAATGGCGGTACCCTCGGCGGAAACAAACTGGAGGACAACGTGATAAAGCGTGCCGCCATCCTTCCTGCCATTTACTATGATCTCTTTTATCGGATGGGGATGGAGGTATCGCAGCGTGTCAATGACATGGATGAAATCATCATAAATGAATGTTCGTGTATCACCCGGAAGCGAGTGGCGGTTCTTTTGCACAAGGACAAAGTTTGGTTCAGCAACCTCTTTTAAACTCCTGACTGACGGAGCATATCGCCGGTTGAATCCAACCATCAGCATTCGGTTTTGTTTTTCAGCCAACTCAACAAGCTTTTTGGCTTCGTTGTAATTGTCGGTTATCGGCTTGTCCACGAAAACATGGATACCGCGTTCGAGCAACTCCCGAACAATCTCCGCGTGGGAGCTCGTCGATGAATGCACGAATGCGGCTTCGATCCCACTTGAAAGGAGTTCTTCAAGACTTGGATACAGTTTTGTAAACCGGTACTTTTCCCCTAGAGCCGCGAGCTTGGCAGAATCTCTTGTATAAAGATGGCATTCAATATCCTTCATTCTGCTAAATAGAGGCAAATAAGCCTTTTGCGCGATATCACCAAGCCCAATAATTCCAATCTTCAACATTTCGATTCCTCCACTCCTTTTTCTTTAACACTACTCCTAACTATTCTCCATGGCAAGAATAGGGAAAATAAAGTCCTGGATTGTTTCTCCAACCAAACTGAGATAAACTAGAGTTTGATATTAATTTTGAGCAGGTGGACCATGAAAGAGTTTATTTTTAGTATTTTGACAGCTTTGTCTGACCTAGGGTATTTCGGGATTGCGATTGGGTTGATGATCGAAATTATTCCAAGTGAGATCGTCCTTGGCTATGGCGGCTATATGATTTCGAAGGGAATCATCAATTTCCCATTGGCAGTCGTTGCCGGCACGATAGGCGGAACCTTGGCCCAGTTGTTCCTTTATTGGGCCGGATACTATGGCGGCCGTCCTTTTTTGGAAAAGTACGGGAAGTATGTATTCATCAGCCAGCACCATATTGATCTTTCAGAGCAATGGTTTAAAAAATATGGCGCGGGCGTTATTTTCTCTGCCAGGTTTATTCCAGTAGTACGGCATGCGATTTCCATTCCCGCCGGCATTTCAAGAATGTCCGCCGTTAAATTTACTCTCTATACAGTTGCTGCAGTCATCCCCTGGACAATCTTTTTCTTATATCTTGGAGTTGTCCTTGGTGATAATTGGGCGAATATTAAAGAGGTCGCGCAGCCGTATGTTCTGCCTGCCCTTGGATTGGCCATCATTCTCGGTATAGTATATATACTTGTAAAACGAAAAAAGTGATTAGCTGCCAAATTTGGCAGCTTTTTTTATATGAATTGTGCATTTTTTGTCACCAAAAGTGGGATAAAAACTGTTAAAGTAATATAGTTATTCTTTTTAGCCTCGCAAAAGGTTCCATCCTCTGCCTTTTTCTATTCTACAGTTTCTTCCAGCCGCTGCTGAAACTGACTTGCTTTTTCACCTTGGTTTATTATTCGTTTCTTTTGAAGGAGTTAGATATTATGAAAAAAATCAGTTTAGCTTGGCAAATATTAATCGGCCTTGCCTTAGGTATTGCGGTCGGCGCCGCTTTTTATGGCAGCGACTCGGTACAAACCTACCTTCAGCCAATCGGAACTATTTTCATCCGGTTGATAAAAATGATTGTCGTCCCAATCGTCATCTCAAGTATTATTGTCGGCGTGGCGGGTGTCGGGGATATTAAAAAGCTCGGGAAGCTGGGCGGCAAAACCATTCTTTATTTTGAAATCATCACCACCATCGCGATCATAGTCGGACTTGCTTCGGCAAATCTATTCCATCCCGGCAGCGGAATAGATATGGGTGCCATTACAAAGGGCGATATCGGGAATTATCTGTCTACTACTGAAGAGGTTAAATCCCATAGCATGGCGGACACCTTCATTAATATCATTCCCGCGAACATCATCGACTCCCTTGCCCGCGGGGACATGCTTCCGATTATTTTCTTCTCTGTCTTTTTCGGACTTGGCATCGCGGCGATTGGCGAAAAAGGGAAACCTGTCCTTGCATTCTTCCAGGGAACAGCGGATGCCATGTTTTTCGTTACCAATCAGATAATGAAATTCGCTCCATTTGGCGTTTTCGCCTTGATTGGCGTCACGGTATCAAAATTCGGGGTCAGCTCGCTTGTTCCATTAAGCAAGCTTGTTTTTACAACGTATGGAACGATGCTCTTTTTTGTCATTGTTGTACTGGGGTTAGTAGCCAGCTTTGTTGGCATAAATATTTTCAATTTATTTTCCATCCTGAAGGATGAACTTATTTTAGCCTACTCCACTGCCAGCTCGGAAACCGTTTTGCCGAAGCTGATGGAGAAGATGGAGAAGTTTGGCTGCCCGAAGGCGATTACGTCCTTTGTCATTCCAACGGGATATTCTTTCAATTTGGATGGGTCGACCCTTTATCAGGCTCTCGCAGCAATTTTCATTGCGCAGATGTACGGAATCGACTTGTCGCTTAGCCAGCAACTTTCGCTCATGCTAGTCTTAATGGTTACCTCGAAAGGGATTGCGGGAGTACCAGGCGTTTCCTTTGTTGTCCTCCTCGCGACGCTTGGCACAGTCGGTATTCCGCTTGAAGGGCTTGCTTTCATTGCCGGAATCGACCGCATCCTTGATATGGCACGCACTGCTGTGAATGTAGTCGGAAACTCACTTGCAGTCATTGTCATGTCAAAATGGGAAAAGCAATTCGATGAAACTAAGGCGGAGGCCTATCTTTCGGAAGTCCGGCACAGCGAACCGGCTGTCCAATAATTTGAACCTTCCAACTGTATGATTTTTAATGCCCGTTATGTTCGACAATATTTTAAACTTGCCCCGGAATCAGACGGGGCATTTTTTTTTGCAAAAAAAAACATCCTTGAGGTTTAAGGATGAATGATTCGTGGTATATGAAATATGTTGCCTTAATGGGCAAGTTAGTTAAGCCATTTGGTTATATTTACACAGGTTCCTTTTCCCTCGCCTGTCTGGATTGAAAATTCATCCGCCATCCTTTTTACGGCTGGCAGGCCGGCGCCAAGGCTTCCTGAAGTGGAATACCCCTGCTCCAGCGCCCTATTAACATTCATGATGCCCGGTCCGCAATCGACAGCCTGGATTTTCAAACCAAGGCAGCCGTTTTGGTCTTTGACTACCTCCATGGCGATATGACCTGATCCGGCATATTTGAAGATGTTACGGGCAAGCTCCGAGATAAGGGTTATGATACGGGACTGATTGAACGTACTAAAACCGAGCGATTTCGCGGTTTCGCGCGCAGTTTGCCTCGCAGACATAATATCGCTTTCCGATTTTATTTCAATATATAATTTATCTGGCTGTTTTCCAAGGAAATGGCCGTTTTGTTTTGTAATCTCAAAAACCTCCATGCTTGATTCCCCCTTATCAAAACAAGCCAGAAAGGGCCCGAACAAATCCTTCCTGGCTTGCAAGCGGTTTTACTCGAATAACCGCCGCTTTTTGGCAGAATTTTTAGATGAAATTTTAATTTATCCTTCAAAAATCTCCCAGTATAAAACAGGGTTGACATTGGGTTTTACTTCCTTCAGTATACTGGAAAACCTTGCAAATAACTACAGGAATAAATTACTAAGATAATTTTCCCAACTTTTCCAACGAATTTTCCTCTATTAATACAGGCTCGTCCTTCTTTCGTACAGCCCATTCCTTCTATTAAAATTTTATTATAAAAATAATATCCCAAATCATATGCAAATGTTGTCGGAATAAGAGAGAATTGGTGATTGTTTTTACAGTTTTTTTCGCCAAATTCCAAATCAGGCTTTTTCTTCTCCTTTCTTACAGCTCTAATAGTTGCCATTTTACTCGTCATTTTGCTAATAATATATTAAGAAGATGAAATAGGAACATCTTTGCATCGGGAGAAATCACTCCTTGTTAAGGCTTGGAGAATAAGCAAAAAATCGCTGTGTAAAACAGGAGGTGTAGCCCTGGCTCCCAGGGCGTTCCATTGACAATACTGAACTTGCTGCTCGTATTCATTTTAATTGCCTTAACTGCCTTTTTTGTTACAACCGAATTCGCGATTGTTAAGGTAAGGAGCTCCAGAATTGACCAACTGATTGAAGAAAACCGGAAAGGGGCATTACAGGCAAAGCATGTCATCACCCATCTTGATGAATATTTATCTGCCTGCCAGCTCGGTATTACGATTACTGCCCTCGGCCTCGGCTGGCTCGGAGAACCGACAATCATGGCTCTCCTGGGCCCTGTGTTTAAAAACCTGGACCTGAACCCATCTTTAGCGGGAATTCTTTCTTTCGTGATCGCATTTTCCCTCATTACTTTTTTGCACGTTGTCGTTGGGGAACTGGCCCCGAAAACAGTTGCTATTCAAAAGGCTGAACAAATCGCCCTGATTACTTCCAAACCAATTATTGTGTTTTATAAAGTAATGTATCCGTTTATCTGGGCCCTGAACGGATCGGCAAGATTCCTGACCGGCCTTTTTGGGTTAAAGCCGGCATCTGAAAGCGACCTTGCCCATTCAGAGGAAGAGCTGCGGATTATCCTTTCCGAAAGCTATGAGAAGGGTGAAATCAATAAGTCCGAGTTAACGTATGTAAACAACATTTTTGAATTTGACAACCGGATCGCCAAGGAAATTATGGTGCCGAGGACAGAAATCGTCACTTTTTCCATCGATGACAGCATGCAGGAGATTTTCGAAACCATCCGGCGTGAAAAATATACCCGCTACCCTGTCGTCATTGGTGATAAAGACAATGTGGCCGGCATGGTCAATATTAAAGAAATCTTGACCGCCACGTTAAAGCCTGATGCTTTAAAGGAAAAACCGCTAACTAATTTCATTAAACCGATTATCCATGTTATTGAGACGATTCCAATCCATGAACTGCTTGTTAAACTGCAAAAGGAACGGACGCATATGGCGATTCTCGTTGATGAATATGGCGGTACAGCCGGTTTGGTGACAGTAGAAGATATATTGGAGGAAATCGTCGGCGAAATCCGTGATGAGTTTGATATGGATGAAGTAGCGGAAATCCGTAAAATCAATGAAGGCCATTATATTATGAGCGGCAAGGTGCTCATTGAAGATGTAAATGACCTATTAGGCATCGAGATATTGGACGAGGATATAGATACACTCGGGGGATGGATTCTTTCGCATACGTATGACGTCAAAATTGGCGACATGATTACGGAACATGGCTATGCCTTCAAAATCACCGATCTGGATGGCCATCAAATCCTTTATGTGGATATTACAAAAACCGAGACTGAAAATCCCGGACCTGCACCGGAACAAATTGAAGAATGATCCATTCAGTAAAAAACCTTTCTCCGCTTCAAGGAGAAAGGTTTTTTAAATGATTACACAGCCAATTGAATGAGGTTCCCGGAAGGATCCTTTACTTTATACCCTTCCATTACATCGGCCCCCATTTCTCTTAATCTTTTTACAGCCTCTTCCCGTTCTTGCTCACCGGCAAAAATCAACGAAAACTGTTTTAAGCCCACACTATTCTCTGGCGCAGGCGGTGCTCCCACACCATTCCACGTATTCAGCCCGAGATGATGATGATAACCGCCGGTCGACATGAAAAAAGCTTGTGGATATCGACTTACAAGATCAAAACCAAGCCCTTCTCCATAAAACCGCTTTGCATCTTTTAAGTCGGCGACATGGAGATGAATATGTCCCATGATGGTTCCTTCTGGTATCCCTTCCCAATTTTCATTTCCAGCTTCGGCAAGCAAGCTTTCCGCTGCAAGCTGTTTCGTGGCCATTTCAACCTCATTATTTTCCCAGGCCCATTGGGCTGACGGGCGGTCCGTATAGATTTCTATCCCATTTCCATCGGGGTCATCCAAATAAAGGGCTTCGCTGACTAAATGATCTGCCGCACCAAGTGGATAGCCTATCTCTATTAAGTGGCGCAATGTCATTCCGAGATCCGCCCTTGTTGGCAGAAGGATTGCGAAGTGATAAAGCCCCGAAGTCCTTCCCTGCTTTGGAATTACATTTACCGGCTCTTCAATAACAAGCAATGGATTCGTCCCCGTTCCCATTACCACTTTCCTTTCTTCTCTTTCCAGTAGCTGCAACCCGATGACTGATTTATAAAAATCCACTGACCGGTCTAGGTTTTCAACCTTAATATGGACAGTTCCTATGAATGTATTTGGATAACGGTGAAATTTCATTTCCAAGGCGTTATCCCTCCTTTATAATGTTAGTTACTTTATGTAAGTAATGATAATATCAATAGATACAGATGTCAATTGAACTGTTTTCCAGTTATTTGACCCTATCGGCTGATTTCTGTCCATTTCCGTCGCTTTGCTCATTTTCTTTAGCTAATAGGCAAAACTATTTTCCGCTTAATCGGCATGTTCCATAACTGGAAAAAATTTAAAATATAATATTGCATTCTAAAAATTTAGAACGTATAATTATCCTAAATCGATATAGTTAATTAGAAAGGAGACGATGATGGAATATAAAGTAATGGAAATTAACCTTGAACAGCAAAAACTGATTTCTACTCCTATAAGGGTCAAAATTATTTATCTCCTAAATGAACAGATTATGACAGCCAAGCAAGTGGCTGATGAGCTTGGCAAGACGGCAGGAAGCATTCATTACCACATCCAGCAGCTTTATAAGGGAGGAATCCTTGAACTGGCTGAAACAAGGGAAAATAAAGGGATTGTGGAAAAGTATTACCGTGCCAAAGCGACACACTTCAATCTGAAGGGAAATGATGATCCCGGGCTTGAAGGAATTTCAACAAAGGGGATAAGCCTTGAATTTACCGAGGAAGAACGAAATGGATTCGAAAAAGAATACGAGGAGCTCTTGGAAAAGTGGCTGAAAAAGACTGTCGCCCATAAAGAAGGCAGGACTTCCTATACCTTGACACTCGAGTTAAAAAAACAACCCTCAGGAGAGGACGTGTGACGCTTGGAGCAAGCCGTAAAACGAAATCTGTTCCTTTTTGTCCCTGCTAAACTGATAGCTATCCTTGGCTCGTCGATCTACAGTTTTGCCATTGGCCTATACATTCTTAATGAGACTGGCTCCAGCCTCAACTTCGCGATTACACTCCTGATGGGAAGCGTCCCGCGAATCGTGTTATCTCCACTCGCCGGGACTGTCGCGGACCGGTTTGACCGGAAAAAAATCATTATTATCATGGATTTTGCCTGCGCGCTCTGGCTGGGATTAGTCCTTTTCCTATTCATGACGGTTACACAGGAAATTTGGCTTTTATATTTGGCAGCAGCGGTTCTGACTACCCTTAATACGTTTTACGGCACAGCAGTAACCTCTACTGTCTACAACATGGTCGGACCTGATCATCTCCAGAAAGCCATGTCGTTGAATCAGTCGGCAGCATCACTTTCCAATATCCTCGGCCCAATGCTCGGCGGCGCCCTGTTTGGCTTTTTGCCCATCTCCACCTTCATGGCTATCAACATCATCGCATTCACCATATCAGGGGTATTCAGCCTATTCATCCAGTACAATTTATTTGCCGGACAAAAAGACGAAGGGGAAAACACTGGTTTCCTGCAGGATTTAAAGCAGGGATTTGTGTATGTCAAAAATGAAACCTTTATCAAGCATCTTATCCTGTTCGCCATCTGGCTGAACTTCTGGTACGCGGCTGCTCCAATCGCTCTTCCCTACATTGTCCTCATTGTCAGGAAAATGCCTTCCTTCCAGCTTGGCATCATTGAAGGCGCATTTTCCATCGGAACATTGGTACTAGCGCTGATTCTTTCAGTGAGGAAGGAAATCAAGAAAAAGGAACGCGCCATCCTTGGCGGAGTGACAGGTATGTCGATTATTCTCATACTAATGGGCCTTCCGAGCCTTCCGGCAGCCGCTGGCATTCCGAATACGCTTATATTTGTATACCTAATTGTGCTCGTCCTGATTAACTCTTCCCTCGGGATGCTTGTCAATATGCCGATTTTTGTCCTTTTGCAAAAGAAGACACCCGACAAGCTGCGCGGAAGGGTCATGGCCCTCCTGGAGGCCGGCGCAAGCGGCATGATGCCGATCGGGTTAATCCTTTTCGGAGTATTATTTGAAAAAATGCCTGCCTGGATCCTATTGGCGATCTGCGGCATCTCGGTTCTTGCCCTTGTCGGCTACCATGTCTCAAAGAAAACTTTTACACAGCACCTACAGGAGGACGAAACCGAAATCGCCCCTCTACCCGCCCATACAAGAGCATAGAAAATTTAAAGGCACCGGCATAATGCCGGTGCCTATGTTTTTGCCACCTGGTTCCTTCCGGCATCTTTGGAAAGATAAAGGGCTTTATCCGCTCTGTCCAGAAGGGTAATGATTGTATCGCCTTTTTTATATTCAGCCACTCCAAAGCTGGACGTTACCTTGCCTGGAATTGTAAATGTATGCATTTCAATCAATTTTCTTAAACGCTCGGCAAGTTCCAGGGCCGCTTCTTCCCGACCGGGGATAATGACAATGAACTCTTCGCCTCCCCAGCGGCCGAACAACTCCTCCGGTTTGAGATCAGCTTGAATGAGTCTGACATACTCCTGGAGGACAGCGTCGCCTACATGGTGCCCGTGCACATCGTTCACTGTCTTAAAATGGTCAATGTCGAAAAAGACGACCGAAAATGTCCCATCGGCGCTCCCGGAATCCTCAATGGAATCTTCGAGCCACTGATCAATCTGATGGCGGTTCGCTATACCTGTCAGGGAATCAATGTAAGCGTCTCTTTTGGCAGCAGCCAGTTCCGAATGGACTTCAAGCAAATGACGCGCAAAATAAAGCGCAACAATGTAAACAATATTGGCTAAATAAAATTGCGTAAAAGAATCGATTTGTTCAGCCGATAGGTTCCCGAAGTGCATTACCCCCGGAATGAGGGTAAACACAAATAAAATGAGGGAAAAGATTAGGCCTTGCCTGTTTTTCAACGTAATAAAAATGTAGGCCAAAAAGATTGGCATCCAGATTATGAAATCCCCTAATGAGTCATGTCCCTTTAAAATGACATTATATACCGCGTCAAAGAAAGTAATAACATGGTAGAGGCCCACAAGGAACAAATTCGATATCTCAATAAAACGGATTGCCCTGTTTTTATAAAGAAGCAGCCAGCTAAAGCTGAACCAGCCAATCAGGACCACATTCGTGACGAAACCAATAACATAATCTTCATTTGCATTATTTTGTAAATAGTTATTGAGCAAAAGAGAAACGAGCACGCAGGGGACAACCCATAAATAAACCGCGCGCTTTAATGATTTTAATGTTTGATACTGTTTTGCCATTATGGCTGCCTCCGTTTGGCCTTCATTCTAAAAGATTTTGAAATTTAAATCGTAGGTATATCCTCTTATTTATAATCAATAAATTTCCTTTTTATTTTAAAAACCAATAGGCTATTAGGTCAATATCATTATTATTTTTCCATTATTTTCCCTATATCTTTACTATACTATAATTTTTCATAACGTCTAATGAAAAGTTTATTTTTTTTCAAAAGTTTCGTAAATAGTATTTTAAACGTTTGTTATCCTTGATTGTTGATTATAACGAAGGGGACATGCTTTCCGCGGGGCGAAGCAACTACCTGAACCAACATCATGAGAAACATCCTCGAATTGGCTTCGGCTTTGCGACGAGCTGAAGATTTTCTTCCCCGAATAATCTATGGCGCAGGAGCATTCTTTTTGGAGCCTCCTCGGCGTCCTAGACGCCTGTTTGTCTAGTACAGCGCCTAGCCCCTCGAGGTCGCTTCGGTCCCGAATGTGAAGTCAAAGAACGACTTCCCCTTCTGGCCCTCCAGCGCTTGGCTACGCTTCGCTCGCATTAAGGGCGACTAAGATTTTGCTAGGCAAAATCAAGTCTTCCTATATCGGGGCTGACCACAAAGGAAAGCTTCTGCGACTAGTCATCGCAGAGACAGGCGGTTTTTGCCTGTCACGAAGGCGCTTTCGCTTTTCAAGGGGTCTCCACGTGCCGCTGCATCCCGCCGGAGTCAGTCCCCTCCGTTCCTATCAACTTTTTGAAAAATCACACTTACCTTTAACTGACCTATTTTAAAAGGTATGATGGATATATTGGGAGGGGATTATTTGGAAGCGATGTTTCGATACAATTGGATGGTCCGGAAAGAATGGTATGAATGGTGCGAGGAAATAAGCCAGGAAGAGCTATTGGCTAAGCGAACTGGAGGGGTTGGCGGCATTCTGCAAACTCTTTTCCATATTATTGATGTGGAATGGAGCTGGATTCGGATCATACAGGGCAAGCCGGACTTTCAGGAAAACTTCGATGAATACAATACACTCGAAAAGATCAGGGAGCTTGATGCAAAATTCCATGCTGAGGTGAAGGAATTCGTCAGTAACTGGGATTCAAGCAAAGAGAACAACCTTTATCAGGAAACATCTCCGGACGGACGGATTTTTACCGATACATGGGGTGAAGTGATGCGTCATATCATCGCACACGAGATTCATCATATCGGACAGTTATCTGTTTGGGCAAGGGAGCTTGGCAGGAAGCCAGTATCGGCAAACTTTATCGGGCGCGGGCTTCTGCCGGCGGAAAACGCGGCTGAATAGGAAAAACAAAGGGCATCGGAACTTTCCGATACCCTTTTTATGTTTGGCAAAAGTACTTAGTTGACCTTTTTCGGCCAGAAGCTATATTTACCCAGAATGGCAATTAATGCCGGAATCGCGATTGGGCGGACAATGAATGTGTCTACCAAAACCCCGATGGCCACAGTGAAACCGAAGATACGAAGCTCCACTACGGGTTGGGTAATCAGAACCGCAAACGTCGCGGCCAGGATGAGCCCTGCTGACGAGATGACCCCGCCCGTTTTACCCACTCCCTCCCTGACAGCGTCTTTAATCGGCAGGTGCTTTTTCTCTTCCCGGATGCGGGAAATTAGCATGATGGAATAGTCCACTCCGAGCGCTACAAGGAACACAAACGTATAAAGCGGAATGCGATAGCTGATCCCCTGGTAGCCGAGTATATCCTCGAAGAAGAAGATACTGAATCCAAGCGCGGCCCCAAAGGACAGGAGAATGGTCGCCATCATATAAAGCGGCGCCACTAACGAGCGGGTCTGAAAGCCCAGCATAATCAGAATGAGCACCGTCACAATGGCGATAATCCGGATCTCATCGCCATGGCTGGCATTTCGGATATCGGTTTTTTGCGCGGTTTCACCGGCAAAAAGCAGTTTCGCATCAGTAATTTTACTTTCCTTTAATAGTTTCGGAGACTGATCACGAAGCTTTTCCAACTCATCAAAGGCTTTCTCCGTGTAAGGGTTGTTTTTGAAAACTAAATTGATTTTCGCCACCTTTTGGCTGCTTTCGGCGAATGGATGGCCCTGGATTTCAGCCTTGGCAATACCATCTATGCTGTCAAGCTCGTGTGCAAGAGCTTGGACTTGCTCCTCGGTTAAGTCGTTTTTCGCTTTAACGATGACGGTTGTCGGCGCGATTTCTCCTGCCGAGAAGGCATTATTCAACTTGTTGTAGCCTTGGATGGATGACATTTCCTTCGGGAATGAATCAAGCAGATTAAAGGTGTAATGCGTCTGTCTGATCATTGACGTAAAGAACACTAAAACAATCAAAACCGGAATGAGCGATAGCCATGGCTTTTCGGTTACGAACCGCCCAAGCTTATGCCAGAAACCTTCCTTTCCGGCCCGCTTAACCGCGCGTTTACGGGGATTCGACGGCCAGAAGGATTTCTCGCCCGCAATCGCAAAGAGCGCAGGCATTAAAGTTAAACCCGCCAGCAGCATAACAGCGACCGCCACAGCAAAGACGGGTGCGAAATTACGGTAAGCCTCATAAACCGCAAAGAACAGTGTCAGCATGCTCAAAAGGACCGTCCCGCCGCTAAAGACAATCGGCTCTGTCACAAATTTGGCCGCCTTTTTCATTGCCTCATTGACAGGTTGGCCTTTTTCGAGCTCTTCCCGGAAACGGGCAAACAGCAGGAGAGAGTAGTCGGTGATGACCGCAAAAAGTAGAATCATCATAATCGACAGGGATTGGCTGTCAATTCTGAACCAATCATATTTCGCCATTAATCCAAGGACCCGGTCAACGACAGAATACGATATGCCCGCTCCTATCAGCGGGATGAAGGCTAGTAATGGCGAGCGGTAAATCAAAATCAAAATGACAAAAATCAGTCCGACTGTAGCCAGAATCAAGACAACATCTGCCTTGGAAAACATCTCATACGTATCCGCGACTATGCCTGCCGGACCGGTAAAGTACGTTTCAAGATTGGACGGCATTTCCTTCGCAGTTTCCTTCTTCAGCCCGTCCATCACCTGCTTCGTTTCTTTATTTTCCATTCCGACAGGGAACAGGACCGGGATAAAGAAGGTGGTATTATCTTCCGAAAAGAACGAAGCGCGTGCTGGTTTCGGCATCATCGAAAGGGGCACAACGGACAAGTCCTCTTTTGCATCATTTATGATCTTTTCAACTGTTGTAATGGCCTTTTCCACGTCATTGTCTTTTAGGCCATCCTGATCATGAATGACGACAAACAACGGAACTCCTTCCGAGGAAGGGAAATACTCCTTTAGAGCTTTTTCGGCTTTAATTGATTCAGCCGTTTCGGGCAAACCGAAGTTCTTTTCCGGAGAAGTTTGTTCTTTTGCGCCAGGGGCGATACCAGCGAGCACCCCTGCGGCGAACAGCCAGCACAGTAAAATGATGAACCATCTTTTTTTCTCTTTAAAGATTTTCATCGTGTCAGTTTCCTTCTTTCGTATCGATCATGAATGTAGTGACAATAAAGATTCCAAAGCTTATCAGCAAAATTGAACCGCCGGCAATGTAAAAAATGAGTGCGAACGCATTATCCATCGTCGCATTCAACCACATGCCAACCGTCAAGCCAATGGAACCTATGACTGTCGTCCAGCCATGAATCGAAACTAATTTCGAAGATTTGATTTTAAAGACACGGTAGAAAATCCCCCATGCAAAAACAGACAACCAGCCAACAACGAGAGTATGGGCGTGGATTGGACGGAACTGATAGCTCCCCGATCCTGCCATATGTGATCCTAATATTGCTCCGGCAAGGCCGAATATAGCCGCGAGCCTGATTAATCGTAAACTCCATTTTGCTTCCATCATGTCAACCTCCATAGATTTCGTCTCTATGGAGATTATCTTAATCTGTCAATATGAACTCTATATGAACTTGAAATTACATTTTCGGAAGGTTGATTGTAAAGGTTGTCCCTTCGCCCGGACTGCTGTCAACAATTATTTTCCCTTTATGGAGTTCGATGATTTGCTTCACGATTGAAAGGCCAAGTCCTGTCCCTTCTTTCGTCCTTGATGCATCAGCCCGATAGAAACGCTCGAATATTTGTTTAAGCTCGGATTCGCTCATCCCGATCCCGTTGTCCTGAATCATGATCTGAACTGCCTCATCCTTCTGGCTGAGTTCGATGGTGATTTCCCCTTCAGGCTGGTTATATTTAATGGCATTTGACAATAAATTATCCCATACATTCTCAAGCAGCGACTCATCGCCTTTGTAAACAACAGGTTCAAGAATCATCGAAACATTGATACTACTTTCCTCAAGCCACCAGCGGTATTTATTGACACAGGCTTTCATCTGTTCATCAAGCCGGTACTCTTTGAACTCCACCATCCTCGACGACTGATCGAGGGAGGTCAGTAACAGCAGCTGGCGGGTCAGGTTGGATAAGCGATTCGTCTCCGATTCAATAATCCCGGCATACTCTGCGCGTTCTTCCGCCGGAACATCCGGAGATTTAAGCAGGCCTGCATAGCCCTTTATATTCAGCAGCGGTGACTGGAAATCATGCGAAACATTACTGATAAATTCCTTCCGAATATGATCATTTTCCTGCAGCTGTCCGGCCATCTTGTTGAAGCTCGCCGCCAGCTGGCCAATTTCATCCCTGCGGTCAATCTTCAGCTGGGTATCATATTTCTCATTGGCGATTCTTTTCGTCGCCTCGGTCAATTGCGTAATCGGGATGATCAGCATTTTTGCCACAAACAGCATCGCCAAAAGGCTGAGGATGGCAACTACAACGATCATGCCCGCCATGATGGTATGGACTTCGCTGAATAATAGCTTGATATCGGGGCGCATAAACATGGCATATTGCCTGTCATTATACTTGAACGGTACCCCGATGGTGTTCGTCATCTCATTGGCAAAAAAGCCAGTCATGAAAGTTTCGCGCGGAAATTCCCGCATGCCGTGGTATACTTCCCCTCCAAGGACTTTTTTGACCGCTGAAGGATCAAGGTTTTTCGCCCGGTATTCGCCCCCATAAAAATAGTCCTTGCCAGCTTCATCGGCAACATACAATTGATAGCCAATATCCCCGATTGTCTCAAGATAATTGCTCAAATCCATATCCGGTGAATCTTCAATATGCCTGACAATGGTCTCCGCAATCTGAACGTTTTTTGCATCATTCCGTTCTTTAATGACCCGGTGGTAATATGTATTTGTAACAAGAAAACCGGCAATTGTGCTGAACACCATAATCATTGTCGTCATGAGGAGAAACTTTCCGTATAAGGACTTCATATCGAACGCACCTCTAGTTTGTAGCCGACTCCGCGGACTGTCACGATTTCCACATCATCCGCAATTTTGGCAAGCCGTTCGCGAATCCGTTTAATATGCGTATTCAGCGTCTGTTCATCGCCTTCGTAGTCATAGCCCCAAATTTTCTCCATAATCGCTGAACGCTGAAAAACCTGGTTCGGCTTCGAGGCCAATAAAGTTAACAGCTCAAACTCCTTCAAAGGCATGAGCAGGGTGCTTTTGCCGGCAGTCACTTCAAAGCTTTTCAAATTAATCGTCAGCGACCCTACCTGCAAAATGGAATCCGCCGGCTTATCATAGCGCCTTAAGATTGCCGCTATCCGGAACAGCAATTCCTTCGGTTCAAACGGCTTCACCAAATAATCATCCGATCCTGCCCGAAAGCCCTGTTCCTTATCCTCGAGCTCACCCTTCGCCGTCAGCAATAGAACCGGCAAATCCAGCTCCTCGCGGATTTTCCGCGTCAGCTCAAAACCGTCCATCCCCGGCATCATCACATCCACAATCGCCAAATCCGGCAGCACCGACTCAAGAATCTCCAGCGCCCGAAACCCATTCTCCGCCTTTAACACCTGATATCCGGCCCGGCTCACATGAATCCCAACCAAATCCAAAATATTCCGATCATCATCCACCACAAGAATCCTGCGCATCCTAAACTCTCCATTTCAAAAGCATATTCCCAAAAGAAGCTAAGCGTTTCACCATAAATTAATTTCATCGTTTAATTAATCCTTCATACCTAGCATACCGTACCTGGACGGTTCTACTGCTTCAAAAATACATCCAACCCTGCCATTAATCAATGGCCTTGCTTAGAAAATGTTGTACCTATCATTTCTATTTGCAGCTTACACCGTAACAAAAACAACCTTCCAGGATCTTTTTTCCGGAAGGCTATGCTATATAGTGATGTCGATATTTAATATCCCCAAAAAATATCTTTATGAATATTCCCTTTTACAATTCCATTTGCCTTCAGATGCCTTGAAACGTCGTCTGCCAATGCTTTCGGGCCGGCAATATAATAGTTGCCGCTATTGCTCCATGTAGAAACGGACTGGTCCAAATGCGGATAAAGTTCTTCCCTTGATGAGATATACTCCAGTTCCATAACCGAATCAGCTGCAAGCCGGTCAAGTTCCTGTTTATAGATGAATGCACCTTTAGTGTCAACGTAAAGAAGTTTCACCGACATACCCTGTTTTCCTTTTTCTTCAATTAACATGGATCTGAATGGTGTAATTCCAATCCCTCCGGCAATCAAAAGCGAAGGGCCGTTATCCTTCAAATATAACGATCCAATAGGCCCCCTCATCTTAAGCACCATCCCGGGTTCCAATTCAAGCATGGCCTTTTTGAATTCACTTGGACTTTCGCCGATAGCCATTGATATTATCACGGTGTTTTCTGAAGGTGCGGAGGCAATGCTGAACGGTCTTGCCGGTTTTTTAATTTTTTTATGAGAAATGCTAAAAACTCCGTGCTGGCCAGCCTTCCAAGCTAAATCAGCACCTTTTGCAAAAACGAATGTATAAATTCCCTTACTTTCTTCAACCCTCTCTAAAAACCGCAATTCCCGTTTTTTCAAAATTGGCGCCAAATCATGGAATAGTGACATATTTCTCCCCCCATCAGCTTAATTCGTTATATAAAACAATCTTTATTAGCGATTGCAAAGTCTTTAAAGGAACGGGGACTCTTTCCTGTCAGCCTGAAGAAGTCATCTGTTATCTGCTTGGCAGTTCCCATTCTCGTCATAAAATACAGGGCAACGGTCACATTAACAAAACCTTTATCCAATCGCCTATTTTTAATGAGATGCCTGCGGTAACGTAAAAACCCGGGTTTTGTATAAGTGATTTTCCGGTTCAGCACATGGCTCAGAATATCGGCAACCTGATAATAATCCAACGATTCAGCCCCGGTAATGGTATGCGCAGTATTTTCATAGGCCTCTGAATTATGAAGCAGGACTGCCGCAGCAAGCCCGATATCCTCCGCGTCGATAAAACTAGACTTACTGTGACCCGCAGGTATGAAAATTTCACTTTTTTCTTTAATTTCAACCGAATGAATACCTGATACGTTTTGCATAAAAAACCCCGGCCGAATGTGTGCAAAGGGGATTCCCGATGCTTCTAAATATTTCTCAATTTTATGGTGAGGCGGAATTGGGTTGGATTCCACCCCCATCAATGATAGGAAGGATACAAATTTAATATTTCTTTCTTTCATTTCATCAATAAAAAGGTAAAGATCTTCAGGACGGCCAAGATGCGGCGGCCTCATTAAAAATACTCTGTCCACCCTTTCCAGCGCTTCAGCAAAGGTATGTTTATCGGTAAAATCTAAATGCACCGGGTCAACTGCTCCATTGAATAGTTTCTCCAACTTTCCGATATCGGTTCCCGCTGCTGCGACCTGCTCGCCCAATTTTAAAAGTTCCTCCACCACATATCTGCCAACGTTGCCGGAGGCCCCCGTCACTAAAATTCTCATTTGCCTCACTCCTATTAGACCAGTCTATATAATAATTCTAAAAATCTCCCGGCTGTTACTTTAAAAGAGCCGGAATTTGTTTCCCTACTAAATATAACGGCTCACTGTTCCCCATCGTAAAGGACAACAGAAAGGCACCCTCAATCATGGAATTGATTACAACACCCAATTCAGTCGCTCGTTCTACATCAAAGCCTGATTCTATTAACTTGCCTGTAAAGAGGGCTTGGAATCCTTCATAGGAAGACTGGCATGTTTCTCTTAACGGTCCGCCCATCAGGGAAGTTTCAAGAGCCACAGAAGCAATAGGCACTCCGCCCTTTCCACCTTCCTTCTCAAACCTCTCAGCGATTTCGTAAATCAGATTTTGGATAGCTTCAGAGGCATTGGAAGAAGTGCTGAGCCCCTTTTTAATTTGCTCCCCGACAAACTCAGCTGTTCTTTTCACAGACTCGATCGCCAACTGTTCCTTTCCATCGGGAAAGTGATAATACAGCGAGCCCTTTGGAGCGCCGCTTTCCTTCGTAATTTGATTTAACCCGGTCCCATGATATCCCTGTAACTGAAACAGCCGGGAAGCTGTTTTGATCAATTTATCCCGAGAACTTTCTTTTCTATTCATTTTATTACCTCATTGTTTTTATTATACCAATCGGTCTACTTAAATAGTAAGTCAGTCCTGAGCTTCCTGTCAACAAAGATAAAGAGGAATGAACTAATGCTCACTCCCCGATTTATTAGTTTAAGCCATTAAATTGTCTCGCAAACTTATACAAGCCCTCTGTATGCTTAAATACTCCTAAAATTCTTAATTCCTTCTGATGCGCCATTTTTAAAACTGTTTTTCAAAACAAGTGCATTCATGAACCCTGATGAATTGATTGTTTATGGACTCTTTCTCTTTCCCTACATAGTGTCCATACGCCTGAACAAGATGCATGCCGGGAATTTTGCTTTTAACTGCTCCAGCCAATTCCTTTCCTTCCACATAAACCTGTAGATACGAATCCACTTTTTTAAAACCATTCTTTACGTACCAGTCAATGACCCAACCATCATCCCTTGTCCACGCTTCTAGCCGGTTCAATCCTTTCACTCTTGCAACCCTTTCAGCCTCTTTCAGCAGCATGGTGCCTATCCCTCTTCTTCTGAAATCCGGATGGATTGCGATATGCCAGATCATCCCTCCAAGCCCTGTTCCTCTTGAACAAACCGTTCGTTCCTCCGATTCATATTCAACATCAAGCAGCCCGACAACAAGCCCGTCTTCGATCGCGACAAGTTCAATCGCTGGATTTTCATATCTTTCTTTTTCCCTCAGGACATTGTCAAAATAAGCAGTATCCAAAAACGACAGTACCCTGCAGCGTACCCATCCTGTTTCATCTTCTATTCTATATGGTCTAATTTCCAAATTCGTTCTCCTCCTGGATTCTGTTAGTATGATGATCTATTCGACCGCAGCGATGATTTTCTCATGCTACGGGCGTTTAGACCGAGCCTTTTCGCCACACATGTCCATTTTCGCCAAAAAGAAAGACCTCCGCATTATCACGAAGGCCTCAGCTAGCTGTTTATTAACCGATACTAATAGACTTTTGTTTGAGGGGATCGAACCGGCGTAATTCGTGACATACTCATGAAATTAATTGGTTTCATTGGAATCCCCTCCTTCAAACATCTAAGGCGTACTAATCAAACAGCCTTTATTCATCCTAAATCTACTACATATGTAACCTTGTGGCAAGGTTGCTATAATTTGTTCAATACAGTCGACTATTAAGTGCTTGGCTGGCAAAATGTTTTTAAAGTCCTCGTTATTCGCTATGGCTACAACGCTACCCCTACATCTAGCATCAAAAGCGTTTTGTCTGAAAATTCACCATGAAATCATATCAGTTTCTCAAAATGTTTGTTATTATTTGTCTTAGAAGTATATAAATCCCACTAAATGGAGGATCAATTATGACCGGAACGATTGCTGTTATTTTGATTTTCGGAATCCCAATTATTGCGATAATTACAGACCATTTACAAAAGCAGTCAAAAGTAAAAGCCAATATGGTGAAAGACCAACTTGAACTTGAAAAACTCAAACACGAAAACTATCTCATTGAAACGGAAAAAATGCGGCTTGAGCTTGAAAAGTCACTTTTAAAAAGCCCTCAAAATCAGAGTGAGTACTTGTAATGGAAGCCTGACAGAAGAGTTCTCTTATTGAAATAAAAAATGACGTGTGAGAAATCCACACGTCATTTCTATTTATTTGGGCATTTCGTTACTTAACTTGCTTCTCATGGTACAAGTGAGACAGCTTTTGCGACTTGCCCTTTACCGCTTTCGGCCCTTGATTTTCCGGGCGGACAAGGTCATATACCGCTGTACCGACAATCTCAGCTACATCTTGAAGCTTTTCCTTGCTGATTTTATCAATAGTGTCTTCCGGAGTATGGTACCATGGCTCGAGTGGGCGGTGGATAAAGGATGCTGAAGCTACCCCAACCTCAGTGAATGCTACGTGGTCACTGCTTCCGCCAGTCTCCAGTGGCGTTGGGGCGCCATTCATACGGGCGCTTGATGCCTGGGCTGTATCGGAAACAATATTTGGATTTCCATCAGCAACATTGATTACCAAATGACCCGCATCGCGGCTTCCAACCATATCCATGTTAAAGTAACCGATAAAACGGTTCTTTTCATCCTCAGACAACTTGCTTGCATAATAGCGAGACCCAATCAGCCCCAGCTCTTCGGCCCCAAATGTAATAAATCTCAATTCAGTTTCAGTAGGAAGATCCTTCAGGACACGCGCGAGTTCAAGTGTCATCGCTGTTCCCGATGCATCATCATTCGCACCCGGAGCTCCATCGACGGAATCATGGTGGGCCCCAAGGGCAACAATTTTGTTTGTTCCTTTATTTTTATTGGTAGGCGCCTTTGTGGCAATGACGTTATGGGAAGTCCGCATGCCTCCCTCGGCGCCTTCAATTTTGATAGTGGCTGTTTGGGAACCGTTCTTCAGCGCTTCGACGAGCTTCTGGCCCGCCTCCTGCGTTATGGACACAACAGGGACATAGTTGTCATTTGGAGCGCCAAGTGTTCCATTAATCACTCCAGATTGATTGTTAAAGATTATAACGCCTGAAGCCCCCTTGGCCGCGGCGTTAAGGACTTTGTCCGCAAAAGAAATCTCACCGCGCTGTACTAATGCGATTTTGCCAGTCAAATCTTTATCGGCCAAATCCTGGACTCGTCCCAAACCAGCGAACACTAATTCCGCAGTGACATTGCCATCCATTCCGTATGTAAATGACAAAGGAGAAAGGTCACCTGAAAAGCCGTTAACTGTTAATTCAACTTTATCAGGCGCTTTATAGCCATAAAATTCAAATTCCTGAAGCTCTGTTTTATACCCGTATGATTCAAATTGTTCCTTCACATACTTAATCGCTTTTTGTTCCGCTTCCGTTCCGGCTACCCTCGGAGTCCGGGAGAGATATTCGATGTTGTTGTAAATGTTTTCGACATTGATGTTATTGAGCACCTTTTTGTCAAATACATGGAATGACTGTACTTTCTGGGACTCCACTGGTTTTGCAAAAACGATAGACGCTCCCAGAGAACTGAATGCTAACCCCGCAGCAATAGCTGCTGTTAATAATGGCTTCTTCTTCATACAACTCCTCCTAAAGTATTAAAATGGCATATCATTTTGATAGTACAATATTCAGAAAATTAAAAAAGGTCATTTCCTCCTATTTATCCATAGGAAGAAAGACCTCTTATTTTTATAACAACAGTGTAAATGCGCAAAAATCCTTATCTTACGCCAAAAACAAACATATATTAACAAAAACAACCACTGAAAATCCGTAGCAAAAATTACCCCCTTCCCTTTTGCCAATATCAAAGAATTTAATTATTAAAAATTACCACATTAATTTTGTTGAAATCTCACAGTATCAAAGTCTTGCTTCAGCAAAGAATACATAAATAAATCATCAAATTTACCACGTGTAAATTCATAATTCCTTAATAATCCTTCCCTGATAAAACCCAACTTTTCTACTAACTTTTGTGAAGATAGATTAGGCGGCTCTATTAATGCCTCGATCCGCTGGAAATTCATTTGTTGGAATCCGTAGCTTATAATAGCTCCAACCGCCTCTGCAGCAATGCCTCTGCCCCACTGATCTTCACTCAATTCAAAGCCAATTTCCGTACGGAAATGATGAGAAACGATGTTATGAAAACCGCAGCTGCCAATCACATCTCCTTGCTCCTTTAAAGTAATTCCCCACCTAATGCCTGTTTTGTTGTTTTGCAATGATTGATACCAGGCAATCTCATCCAAGGCATCATTTATTGACTTGAAAGGCTCTAATCCATAATATTTCATTACTTCCTCATTAGACAGATACTTCAAAATGCTATTTGCATCATCTTTTGTAACCTTTCTTAAAATTAATCTTTTAGTCTCAAGTACGGGAAATGTATCAGTATCAATAATCATAGCAATTACTCCTCATATTTTATGCCTATTAAACTCCTTTAATTTCATTCATTTTCTACCGAATTCTAGTTAATACGCAGGACTACACACACCAAGTATATAGCTCTTTAGCTAAGTTGAGGGTTGTAAACTAGTAAACAACATTCTTCCTTGAGAAGGGCGTATTAACTCTTTCTTTCAGAATTAACCTTAAAAATTGTCGATTTATATCGAAAAATATTAAGTTTTCATTTGTTTGCTGGCATTTACAAAGTATTTTAGATTTGACATCAAATTTATCTAGTAGCCTAAAACACAATATATAGTGGTGTCGAAAAATACTACATTACTAAATGTAGATTTAACCTTTCATATAATGCTATAATCAAGTTGTGAGCCGAATGTATGTTCCAAAGAGGAAAAGGAGGGAATTATTATTAGGAGTGAGAAATTTGTCGAATATGAGATTTCAAGAAATGACCGTATTTGTTAATGGCAGTTCCCGCTTTAATGGCAATCAGCACGACACCGTCTATGTCCACACTACCATTGTAACTGATGCGCCATTAACAGAACCATATTACGTTCCAGCAGGTGTTTCGTTGCCAAATCCCGCCCTTGATTTAATTAGGATGCATGGGCTGGAATATCGTCCGTACAGAGCTTCGGTACTTACAGCAGGTACAGAAAACATCATGCAAAGTTCGTTAGCAGGTGATACAACGGACACACTATCTGATTCCGCTAGGCTTATCCTATTGTCCGCATTAAAAGAAAAGCAATTAGACCTGGTGGCACAAATTGGGAACAGCTTTGTTTACGAATTGAAGTATGAATATAAAATCTTCCCGCTATCAAACAGCAACGACTATCAGTTTGAAATTCGGCTTCCTTTTGACGGTATTCAGATGGTTAATGGGAGCAGGGTTCAATTGACAGTGGTAACACCTAGTGGTGCGGTGGTAAATGATGTAGAAACCAGAGGAATTGACGAAAATGGGCAGGAAATACAGGAGCTGGTTCAGCAATTGCAGAACTCAAACCGTTCAGTGGTTTCCTTTTATTATCAGCTAGATCCGCATTTTGTCGTTAGATACAGCCATACGGAAAGCCTGTTCCAGGGATAAAAAAACTCTTATTTGTTTGCAGACAAATAAGAGCGCATAAAAAATAGTTCATTAAGTATCTTACCTCACCCTCCCAACTGAAGCAAGCGGTAGTATGTTCGTCTCACACACTTTTTAACGTGGAGGTATGAGAAATGAGAAAGAAAAATCAACATGTCACTCCTGCACTTGGTGGAGGATGGCAAGTTAAGGGAGCAGGGAACGCCAAAGCCACGAAGGTTACAAAGACGCAAGCTGAAGCAATTAACATAGCAAAGAGCATAGCAAAAAACCAAAAGTCGGAACTTTTTATTCACAACGAAGGTGGACGGATAAGAGAGAGAAACTCTTATGGAAATGATAGTTATCCGCCTAAAGGATAAGTTAGGAGTAAGAGGCTATGGGTCATTAAGACACACAGCCTCTTCCATTTTCACACCATATTACCCTTTTTGCCCAATCATTGTCTCTTACAACTACCCCTCTGCAACTTTCTGAATACATATAAATAGCATTAACTATTAGCCTGTAGAACCTTTTAATGGAGCAGGTAGCATATAACTGGTGGTTACTCACCTTTTACAACTTGCCTTTTCAATATTTGATATACAATCACAGACCAAAAACAGCTAAGCTAATCCAAAATACATTTAATGGGAATATTGTGGTGAAAAGAGCATTCAAGATTTTTTTTCTTCCTCTGATATTGATAATAAATCTACATTTGTGGTAAAAAGATAGGAAACTGCCACTAGCAGTAATGCTGATAAGATTACAAAAACTACCATCCTTATCCTTATCCCTCTGCTTTTAAATTACTCTTCGATACTATCTATAATTTACTTTGGGTTCAATACACAATTGAGCATCATAGGGTTCCCTTCTTTCTGGTATATAAAATCTATAAAAAGCCTGCCGCCTACTAAAGTCAAAAATAACTTCCTTGTCTTTTACCGTTATGAAACTAGCGGCATTAAAAACCGCCGAGTCTAGTTGGGACCCAACGTTAGTTAACTTTATTAAGTTGGACTTTTGACATGATGTATTCATTGGATTACCCACCCAACCTTTGGAAGTACAACTTAAAATTAACCTATTACTAGAAAATGTTCAAAGTTTATTCAGGTGGCATCATCCCAAAAATAGCATTAGTTATTAATAAATTCTTACTACCCTTTTTTCTACTATGTCTCCCTAAAACTTAGTTCTTCCCCGCTCCCCCCCTTCTCCCCCCTCAATCCCTTGTCCCACTTGGCTTCCCGCCTCTTTTTCCCGCTTTTTCATCTAAAACTATGTTCTTCCCTGAATCGGCTTTTTTCGAGCATTTATCATACATGGTCAAGCTCAAAGCAGGCTCCTAAATGAAACACTGTTCTTCCCTGGAATAGCTTCACAGAACAGGGCTTTTCGGGCTTTGTACGGGCTTCTCTTCGGGCTTTTCCCCTGGCGTTCCCTTCCCCTTATCCATTTACTCTCTGCCATTTCTCTGCCCAATTCTGTTGATTTATCGGGCTTTTCTCAGTTTTCTTCTCTAATGCTTGCCAACAAAAAAAGAACCGAGAAGGCGTACCAACGGTACGCTATCCCGATTCTTCTGGAGAACCATATATGATCCGTATTTAACTCCCGTTTTCCCCTTCAGGCACAAAATGTGTTTTAAAGGAGAAAAAGGTGTTTTAGGGAGACAGTAAGTGATTGCGTAAAAAAAATTAGGTAATTTATTTTATTGATTAATAAGGATTGTGGGATTACTTTTGAATTCCAAAAAATAATTAAAGTCGGTAATCCATTATTCACTCTCATTTTTAGCAGAAAAATTAAGTTGGTAATTCACTGTAAATAAACCATGTCAAAAAAAGATTTTATTGAAAGTCAAGTGTTTGTAAAAACAACAGAATTTAATGGGTATTTCGATTAAATGTTCAACATTATATAGGGAAAAATAAGGATAGTTAAAACAGACATTATATCTGCTTTAACTATCCTTATTTGTACAACAAATGACATCATTTACTACAAAAAAAAGATTAATTACCACGACATTTTATATTAACCATCACTTCTTATTTTCCCTAGTAGCTAATACACCTCTTTCTTGTTCAAAAATCTCTTCGTATTGGTTCCGTCTTATATAATGTTTAGTATTCCTTTCAACTGAATTAGAAAAGTCTGGATTCAACTTTTCAATGATATATCTGGCGATAAGTTCTAAAAATATATTCACATCATTTATATGTTTATAATTCATTGAATAGTCATAACGGGCATTTGACCTTCCACTACCACCATGAGCTGTTGCATTTCTTCCAGTCATATAAAGAATGTTTCCGATACTTTTATTTTTAAGATATGAATGGTTTTTCCACTCATTTATAATCTTCTTTGCTTCTTTTTTTAATTGAGTAGTAAAGTTGATACACTTGGCTTTCCTTCTTCGAATAATTTCTGTCCTATTTTCATTTGTGTGGGTTCCAAAGTCTATATAGTATAAAGGAATATATCTATGAGACATTATTTCATTTACATAATAATTAAGTGCATCTATGGGATTAAACTTAGGTGGTCTAATTAAAGGTTGATAATGTTTTTGAGAGCCATACTCAAAAACCCTATAAAGAAAAACGCATCTTGGAAGTGGCTCAAATTGCTTGAGTGATGCATGATAAAGTTCAAAAATCATTTCGTGTTGGCAATCATTAAAACAAATCATATTATAGCCGTTTTTTTGTTTGAAAATTGGAAGTTCAAGATGTATCGGTTCTGACCTTTTTTCATTAAAAAAGTTCTTCTTTCTTAACCTTAAAATGTCCAGCAAATCAAACTGTCCGTATAATTCATATAGCTTTCTGTTAAAGTCATAGTTTTCAGTGAAATAGTAATAGGGTTCCCCATTAAAGTATGCAACAATATTTAAGAGAGCGTTCTTGGTCTCGGCTTTAGTGTTTTCATTGTAAAACACAGAAAAACTGTGAGACTCAGTCGGGTCTATGAAAACATCTTTATATATAATCATTTCGTTTCTATAATGTAGGACTGAGGAAGGTCCAATAAAAGTACTAAAAGTATTAATGTATGTCGATGGGTAAGTTATCAACTTGGCTAACTCCTGATTTACTTCTTTAATATTTCTTTTTAACCTCAACTTCATATAGCTCTCAATATTTTCATCCATACTTTTACTTCTGTCGGGTGACCACTTTTGGAAAAATCCATAAAAAAACTCTTCTTTATTTTTTAGGTCATCCGGGTAAAGTATTTTTAATTCTCTTTTTTTTAGATTTTTTAAGATACGTTTGTACTTCTTCCTTTGGGAAAAATAAATACTTTTGTATTTATCGATAAATTCCTTTTTTTCATTAAAGGTTTTACAGCTAAATCTTTCTTTATTTAATGCAATTATAAGAAAGTGATACTGCTGCAATTCATAAAAAGCTAATTTAATTGGCATATGGAAAATATCCGAATCAGAAAAGTCGATAATGTGTTCATCTATAGAGGTTTCGAGGTTTTTTAATTCTTTACTTATTTCCACTGATGTCATCCCGTTTCCAAATTAAAATGATTAAAAAGGACAGAAGTCATTTTTATATATTCCCTTTTAAATCAATTTTCCCCTTCTTTTGACAGGTAACTTTGTGGCTATACAAATGATTTGAAGTGATTTGCAACCCATCTTTTGATTTAAGGCTATATACTGATCGGTTTCAATCACTTGACTTTAATATTACAGATTACCCAAGTGGGTCTTTTTTTGCTATATTTCTATGTCATCATTTTCTTCATTACAGGTATTAATATACTTAACTATTTCTTGTTTCACTTTTTCTGAGCAACCATCGAATAATCGAAAACAGTATATCCTTTCCGGATCTGTGTTATAACTAGTTTTTTTCATATATGTTAATGCATGCGGAATAATTCTTATCTGATATGCTTCTATGTTTTCAACATACTTATTAATAATTCCCATGGATTCCATCAGTTTATCCGGATGATGTATAATTCTTTTTTTATCGGAGGGATCTAACCTTCCTAGAATTAAGTATTTTGTTATCCTTCTCGTAGGGTTACTTTTATATAGTTCTTTTGCTTTTCTCTCAATCACATCAGCCAAAATCAAATCAATACTTTGCCAATCTTTCTCCACGAATTTGTGTACTTTTTCGGGTAACACTTCATTCATCCACTCTGGTTCCATACGCAACATAGCTCTATACTTTTTAGGACCAACTATATCACTTATATTTATTCTTGTGAGTGACTTATCCTTACACAACTCTTTGATTATTAACTTTAATTCTTTATATTCATCATCACTTAATTTTCTACTTGATGAAGGAGTTTTCCTGCTTATATTATCTACCATTGGATTATGATTTGGCTCTCTAAATTTTTCAGTTCCAATTTTTTGTATATATTTTTTTACTGTACTTCTATTAACATTAAGTTCTCTAGCAATCTCGATTTGGCTAAAACCATTATTATATAATTCTATTAATGTATCTTTCCAAACGTCCCCGTAATCATTAATCCATAATCTACTTTCGTTAATAGGTACATTTATATCAAATTTTAATTGATAACGAAATCCGCAATGTAAACAGAGAAAATTACCATAAAGGTTGCCTCTTCTTGTTATATACCTGTCACACTTTTTGACTACTTTGTCTTCATAATATTTACAAGTTATATTCAAACAAGGCCAAGGTCCGTTACCGAATGGAATATTACAATGTATGTTTGGAAGGGGTTCATTAAAAAAATGTTCAAGTGAGCCGGCTAAAAAAATTATTGCAAGGATATGAAGAATTGGATCATATGAGTACTTATCCATTGTAAAAATTCTTAACGCCAGCCTATTTTTAAGTTGCTTTATGCTATAGCCTAATTGAATAAAAAGATCTTCTGAATAAAACTCCAGAAAATCTTTATAAAAGATTTTATTATTTAATCTTCCTAATAAATCCATATAACCTTTTTGCACCAAATAGACCCTATAATAATCGTAAAGTGGAAAGCCTTTTAGTTTTGAGTAATTTTCAAATAGAAATTGTAAGCCCTCTAGGACATTTATCTTAATATTAGTAAAGAGCTCTTTTTCATATTCTTCACTCTTAATACTATGGCCGTTTTTACATTCTAAAACTGAAATACGCGGATTCTTGTTATTCTCCTCATATAAATAGACATTACATATGGGGCATTTATATATAAGTTTAGTCTTATGAAATAGACATATATTTAAATTGGTGAATTGGTGAATTCTATGCGTATAAGGCTCTCTACCTTTCCTAAGGTCCTCCTCAATACATCTTGAACAATACTTTAATTCTTTGCCTATATTGTGCCGCAAACCTAACATAGCTAAATCTTTATTTGTTGGAACTTCTTTAAAGTCACTCATTATTTGTTCCGATAGCTGTAAAGGTATGAAAAGTGAATAAACTGGAAAAAACGTATTTTTACCAATAAAGCTTTCTATAAATTCTACTTCATCATATGGAAGCTTTCGCACAAGATACCCTAAATTATAGGGAAAGTAATTGGGACTATTGGTATTTACATTAAACAACTTATTCATACACTCTACTAAAGATGTATTTGTTTTATGACAATAACGTATAACTAAGTTACGATAGTCCTCATCAGGATATGGTTCAGGAAAATATGCTAACTCCTTTGCATCATTTTTCTGTTCAGACAAATTCATAGAAACTTGCAATGAAGCCACCCTCTTTTAACGAATCTACTCCAGCAATATTTTTCTCCAAACCTTTACGAAAAGCATATATTAAATCTGATCTCTCACTTACTACACTTACGTTAGCCTTCTTTTTTCCGGCTGGTTTTTTGGGTAGTTTTTTACTTTCATTACTATTTCCTGGCGATTGTAATAATTGAGCGACTTTTATCAAATGTAATCTTCTCTTTTTAGATATCTCAATATCTTTATTATTTGAAATCTCATTTGCCAACTCCATATTCTGGTTTGGCTCAAGCCCCATATCCAACCCTGTTTGTACCATTTCATAATAGATACTTTCTATTGTTTTTTTATCATTAGCTCTTTGATGTTCACGGCCTACCGCTCCAAACAATTGGACCTGTTCGTCGGAGTTTAAAATATAATCATTAAGGGATAACCACTCAGCTTTTAAATCTTTATACTTTTTCATTTTTTCTCTATTACCTGTTTTTATAGCATTTATATAAGGCCTGATTAATTTTAAATTCTCTTCCGCAGCTTTAGTTATTAATTTTTCCGAAATTTCTTCCTCTTTAGACCCAATTGCCTTCCATTGAGTATGCATAAAAAGTTTTACAACAATATCAATTATGCCTTGAGACTCCTCATATAATTTATCCTTAAGCTTGTCATTGATAGGTGTATCTTTTTTTAACCATTGATAATCCCAAATTGAATTAATTATCAAATCCCATTCTTTTTTGTTAATAATACGATCAAGAACCATATCTCCCATTCCACAAGCTCTCCTAGCCTGCGCAAATTTGTTTTCAAATAAATAAAGGGCTTCAAAGGTTCCCACCATGACTACTGGTAATCCAATAATATTAACCAGTCTAGTAAAGAAATTTAATGCTTTCTTTTCTCCTCCACTTTTAGCTAAACTTAGGTTTTGTATTTCATCAATAACCAAAACACCTAAGCCATGTAATGAAGCTATATGAGCTATGTCAGGCATCAATGTGTCTACCGTAGATCTACTATTAACCATAGTTTTCTCATAATCTGTACCTAGAATTTTATCCAATGATTGAAAAAAATCTATACAGAGACTTTTTAAGGATCCATCTGTAGGACAATCTAATTTTAACCAAACAACTTGCTTTATATATCCAAACCCTTGAATATGTCTATGCTTTATAACTTGGGGATATAAGAGGAGTGTTTTCTCAATTGAAGTAGATTTCCCTATTCCACTAGGGCCTATAACCGCAAAACCAGATGCTGATGATTTTAATTTACATCCCTCTTCTAAATCGTCATCAGAAGAAAATACTTCTTTGAAGCCCTTGCTAAAGTTAATTTTGTATTCAATATCTTTTGGATTCCTACCCTTGTATCCATCTCTGATCATCACTGAGAATCGATTGAATATGTCTAAATGGAAGGGTAAGGGTTGTATTAGGGTATTTAATTGGTAAATTGCATGCATACGCATATTATCGGGCCAAAATCTTTGTTCTTCTTCAAACTGAGGATACTGCGCAAAGGCTTTTATTATATCGTTGGTCTCCAAGATATCCGGAAGAGTCTCAATGAATGGATTTCCTTTATAATCTGGAATTAATTGTTCTTTGTATTCTGCTTCACGCTGTATACCCATTAATAATGGACGGTTTATAGAAGGTTCTCTATTTGGCATTACTTATTCTCCTCCTGCTTAAATGGGAATTAATCAAATCAAACAATTCTTCATTTTCCACATGCTGATCATTCGGAGATGAACCTTCTCCTCCAATGTTAACGTTTATATTATCAGTGTTCTTTTCCTTAAGAACATCATTACTACCTTTTTCTGTCTCCTCAAGAATCCAACTTGATTCCGCCCTCTCTCTTTCTTTTTCATCCCTTTTATTTTTATTTACTCCTTGTAACAACTCTCTATCGGAATAATTATCTCCTCTTATAGCATCTGTCTTTTTAATTCCATCCGCTACTGTCTTTTGTATCTCTACGTTTAATGAGGCTTTAATATTATTGATCTCTGAATTTGCTATGAAATTATTTGCCTCGACAGTTATTTGGGTTAAATCTATTTCTTCATCAAATAAATCTTTATAAGCACTATATTGAGGCAATATCTTGCAAGGAATATATTCAAATTTATCTTCCTTTAATATGTAAATATACTCCTGGTTCCGTGGATCGAATGAAATTGGAACCTTCCATCTTTTTTGTCTAGCCTTAACAAACCAACCGGCATCCTCAACTTCAGCACAAGTATAGCCAATTTTCTTTTTGTTAAAGAAAATACCATTATCATGTGTAACAGTTGCAGTTCCTCTTGGCATTAAAGCGAGTCGAATTTGCTCTTTTGTCTTAATATGTATTCCAACAAATCTATTTTGCATTCCCCAATTCCACAAATTTAAAGGAGTTGGAACCAAATTTTGCTCTAACATGTCCCTATCCAATGGATAGCTATCAACTATTGAGTTGTTATATTCTAATACAAGCAAAATCATTATTTTGGTGAACTCTTTAATTGTCAGTACTGCATTTAACCTAGAATCCTTTTCTCCTCGTTCTTTAACTGATTTTGAAACGAATCCTGGGATTATTGGTTTGCTTTTATTATTCATAATTCTAAAATGCTGTTCTATAAAAGGCTTAAAGTCTCCTCTGTAAGGAGGAGTATTGTCTGGCCTAACCCCTAACATGTCCTTTAACCTATCAGCATTGTAACCTTCAAATTCTCCCCTATCAGCAGTTAAACTTTTAGGCAAATGCATACAAGGCCACTCATCTGAAGTAATGGTAATCCCAAACTTCTTACAAAACTCAACTTTGTCAGTACTTGCGTTTTCAAAGGCTAGCATCCCTCCAACCCAGCTGGCATTTTCAGTTCCAATATATAAACCAGCAATTATCCTACTAAACACATCTTTTACATAATAAATTATGGGCTTTCCTATTGGTTTCCGATTAATTGAATGTACCAATTGAAAGTCCCCTACTGTTGAATCAATTTCATAAACAGCCCCAGGACCCCCTGCACGCAGCCCCGCATTTCCCACTGCTGCTCTCTTTGTTAAATTAAAGTTTCTTTCCCCTTCTCTAGCGATAAGGATTTCTTTTAAATTTCTTTCCTTATAAAAATAATATTTAAATTGGTCAAGTGTTGGTAATTCCTCTTTAGGAGGGATAACTGGTTTCCACTCTCCATCTTTTTCTTCGTAGCCTATATTAAAAAACTGTTCTATCATTTTGTCATATGCATATTTTAGAGGGTTTTTCCTCCTATCACTATAATGAAGCTTAATTGCTATTCGAAAAATCTGTTTCATTTCTTTATCTATGTTGATACCTAATTCCAACTTCAAAACTTTTTCTATTTTACGTTTTCTGCCTCTTTTCTTCCCTGTTTTAGACTCTCTGTCTTTTCCAGGAGCGCCACAGTTTGAAAAAAGAGGGAGCAATCCGTTGATCGTTTTTCCACTTTTCCAGTACCTTCTTAAGTCATTATTTATAGTTTTAGAATGGTATCCGTTGGCTTTTATAAGTTCACCTATCATCTCCCCTCGTTCTTTATCTATATAGACATTTGGCTCCAAATCAACTATGTCTTTTATTCTTTTCCAAGCCTCATCTCTTAATTGTATGTCCTTCTCACCGGGTTCCTTCACATTTTTGTCCAATAAGTAGGGATCATAAGTTAGAATTCTTGCATTTAAGTTAGATATAGCTTCATCGATATACTCAAGTGGTTGCCATTTTGGTTTGGGTTTCTCCTCCATTATGTTGATAGTTACACACTCGTTAGTTTTTTTAGCAATCCATAATACTCTTTCAATGGACAAACTTTTACCATTTTCATCTTTAAACTCAATTAAAGTGTTTTCAAATAGTTTAATGATACAACCACCCCTTTCTTGTTAAACTAGTGCCTTCTTCATCTCTAATTGAATTGGCTGAGAAGGGTTTATTTTTGTAAACATATCCGTTTTCCATTGTTTAGTTGCAAGCATATGTTGAACTATAAATATTCCGCAGCCAATACTCAAACCCACCTTCCTATCAAATTCTTGTGTAATTCTTGCAAGTGGTCTATCCGTTGATATAATTTCATAAAACAACGGTTCTGCCAGTTCATATATCATAGACTCTTCCAAATCATTCGGAGCAAATTCAAGATGTACCGCATTATGAATCCATTCAATATTATGTATTAATCCTTTTGGAAGGTTTTTATCTGTGACTATCTTCCAATCAACATCTTGTTCATCATAATATTTCTTTTCAATGGCAAACTTTTCAACCGTTCTTTTAGTAATTTTATTAGAGGGTTTTACAGTCCTTGCACAAAAAGATTCCTTAGTACCATTTTTTAATTTTAAGTAGAAATCTGTTGTAATTTGCATATATTCTTTTGTTTCCGGATCCCTTGGATGTGGTATACCTAAGTCTTCAGCAATTTCTATCGTTCGGTCCAAAGGTAATAATGGATATTGTTCTCTTATATCTACTACGGCATCTGCCCAGTCTAAAACGTAAAAATAATTTAATTCCAACCTGGACAATAAATGATGTATTCTTCCAACAGTCCAACTTTTTTCTCTTGAAACCACTCCACTGGAAGGAACATCATGTATTGTAAGCCAGGGTTTATATTCTTTACCCTCCCCTTGGCCTCTTCCCTCCTTTATCCATCTGTTATACTTTTGTTCGTTCATTCCTCTTTTCCGCTTTGGCATTTCATTCCTCCTATCCGCAAATTATTTTAATATTTCTGAATATTCTTGAGATACCCTCTTATTTCTATAACAAACTTAACTTAACAATATTATTAAGTACTTTTTAATAAACTCGGATTCCTTTTTAATCCCTGCCTCTCTTTTAAACCGCCAAATAGTAAGATTTACATCCTTATTCCAATTGTCATACAGCCAATTGATTCTCCTGATTTGAAATCCTTCTGTTGATTCTATAAAACGACTTATTACTTCTCGAGTTCTTGGCAACTTCTTTAATGAATACTCAAGTAAGTTGGGATGCTCTATCCTCCTACTGATTTCTGATCTAGTTACTCTAATGGGCTTTCCTGTATATTTAAAAATCTCATTGATAGCATTTCTTACTGATTCTAATATTTCTCTGTCAACTTTTAACCAGTCGACCTTATTATATTTCCTTGAAATATTTGAGTTATTGGGAAGAATTGAATACAACCATTCTCTATTGTTTCGATAATGCCATATATAGTCTCTTGGATTATCTCGCCGAATAACAGAGCGGGAAGGTGATTCATGATTTTTAATGCTTTGTAAGATACTATTTTTTCTTTTATCCAGCTCTATTGCAGTTACTGTGATTTCATCAGCAGAAGAATCTATATTTTCATAAGATGAATATTTTATCATTGTCTTAGGATCAACACCCAGCCTTTTAGCCTTGGCCCTTAACGACAATTCAGGATTTTTATATACTTTTTGACATTCTTCTATCCACTTTTCTCCGAAACAATGTACCCTATCTTTCCTAAATTTATCTTCCCTATTTTTATCCGGACCTTTTCTAGAATATGTAAATCCACAGCTACAACTAAATATGCCAATTGGAATGTTAGAATTACTACCGTAAGTTATTCTACATTCTTTTATTGTTGGTTGATGAAAGTGATTTGCAGCTTGATTAAGGCAATACCAAGGTCCTTCTCCAAATGGGGAAGGCTTCTTATAAATATTTTTAAATAGATCTATGTCTGCCCCTAAAAATAAAATCAATAATATATGCCGAATTGGATGGCAGGTGACCCTCGGCTTTCTTAATAATTTATGTAGCCATGTATCGGTTTCTTTTTGGACGATACTTGTTAAAATCGATAAAAGTTCTTGTCCGAAGTAACTGTTAAAGTTATTCTTTAAATTTCTGAAACGGACATTATTGTTCTGAGTTATGTACCCATCCTCTGAAAGGAGAGCTTTGTATGATTCCTGTATATTCATTAGCCCAACAGGCTCAATATTTGCATTTAAAAACTTGCAGGCTATTTTTGATATTTCCATCAGATTTTTTTCACAACCTTCTGGAAAAGATTTTGGTTTAAAATACATTTTATCTTCCTTTACTTTTTCTAAGGGTACAAAATGATGTTTTCTTCCTCTACCTGTATAATTAATCATTGTTTCTAAGAGGACTTTTTGATGTTTTTCACAAAAAAATACTCCTGGAATTTGGTGCATTCTATGCCAATACATCTCTCCAAAGATTTTTTTGTCTTCCTCACTACATTCATCACAGAATCTTAATCTATGAGGGAAGGGGATACCGCTTGACATTAAACCAAGAGTCCCAGGAATATTCTTCTTATCTGGATTATCCATCATTAATTCTTGTACCAAATTCAACCTGGCTTGAGGTAAAAAGGGCTTATAGAAAGGAAGTAAAGTATGATTATTAATTATCAATTTGGCATTATTAAATTCATTGGGAATTTGCCTTACTAATATTGAAATATCACTCGGAAGATCTACAACCGCTGATTTATTTCTATTCTCAAATAGAGCCTCTAGTGAAGCTCTTTGGGCCTTTAAATTAACGTGTACTATATATCGGGCGCAAGCACTATATAATATCTCATCAGGGTAGAAATCTGGAAAATAACTAATCATTAATATCCTCCTAACTGTTTCTCATTTACAAATTATCCGAAAACCGATAATTATATACATGCTTCACATAATAAAGATGCATATTCAAAAAATACTTCCATGTCTATTAAAGTCTACTCCTTTCTCAATATTAATTACGTAAATTACAATTTATGTAACGCATTTAGACGAATAGCAAGTATTACAGAGTTTACCTATCTACATTAGAAACAGTATGCAAAGTGTTAGACATCGCCATTCAGGAGTTAATTGAGGTGGAGTAGCCTCTCGCTCTAGTCATCGTTCTATGTACGTAAAAAGTTGCGAAAAAATTTAAAAGACAGGGAGAAAGCGAAGGTATGGCTTTGAGGAATATAAATGGTGGTAACTGATGATATTATGGTTATTTGCTTAACAAAATAAAGAGTAAATAGGGCATACGTTTTAATGGTGTTGTACGTACTAAAAAATTTGTTAAAACATTATATAGGGGTTACAGGGTTTATCTACAACCCCAAAATAATATTCGCTTTATTCGGCACTAGGTATTCACCCAAAAAAGAAACCTTGAAAGGCATATAGCCAATCAAGGTTTTTCAAATTCTATACTTCTTGCTTAACTAAGTCTAATAAAAAATCACCAAAATCGTTAGCAATTATTTCATAACTTTGACTTTCCAAATCAATACCAGGCACAAAAGATACTACCTTTGGTTCTCCTTTTTCATCAAGTTGATTAAAATCTAAACAAAAAAGTTCATCGCTCCCAGTATCATAGATAACAAAAAGGTTATTAGGTAGATTAATTTCTTTTCTTTCCGTTAAAGTGTACCAAATTGCATCAGGAACAGAAGAGTTTTCAAAATTATTATTAATAATCCCATAAACTTCTTGAGCCCCGAAATTTCCTGCTCCAAAGGTTTGTAAATAATCTAAATACAGCCCAGTAAATTTTATACCTAGCTTTTCTTCAGCTAATTTTATTAATTCATTTGTCCGCCCTCCAATAAAGTCAGCCAAATCTTCATTGGTCTGAATAATTTGCTTTGCTTTCTGATAAGTTTCAACGCTCATTTTTATCCTCCATTTTCATATTAAAAGTCATTAGCTCTATTCTTCCAATAATCAGTTCTCCACTTTTTAAATTCTGTTCTGTTTATACCAGAAGGTATAGTATTAGGGTTGATATGGATTACCGAACTGTTTTCTTTATGGAACGTCTGTGTAACTTCTGCTATTGAGCTTGTATTTCTCTGGGTTGTGTGATGAAGATTGATTGACTTCCCATCCGGACCAAGAGGAGCCAATCCCTTTTTCATTCTTTCAACATTAGTTCTTCCCCTTGCGTCTACCATGCTTGGGTCTATAATATCATCTCTTTGATAGACTTTCACATTATTAAATTCTGTTGTCTTATTCCAATATTTATATCCATTACCCGTACCCTTATTTGATTCAACAGCATTTTTTGTAGGTTGGCCAGGTCCTTTGCCCGAGTTCATCCTTTCCATCGGAGTCTGAGGCGGCGTCCTTTTTGTCGATTGGCCATAAGTTGACTTAGGTTTCGGTTCAGGCGCCGGGTAGATTGCCCTCTCTCGTGCCGGAGTCTGGATTTTCGGCGTACCCTTAATGGAAGAGGCGTTAACGGTCTTCGGCTTGATGGTTGCCTTTCCAGCAGCTTTTTTAGAGGTGGTCCTAACCACTTTTGCTGCCTTGGCCACGGTCTTACTCGCACGGTAACCCTTTACTGATTTCGACGTTCCCTTGATGGCCACCTTGGCTGCCTTTGTGACAAATCCACCGCCCGGAATAAAGTTAGAAGCGATGCTGACGGCCGCCCCGGCCTTCTGATACCATTTCGTATTCTTACTGGTGAGGGTTCGAATGTCGTCGCCAAGGACAAAATTATAAGTTGCCTTGGCACCCTTCTTGACGCCCTTTGACAGTTTCTTCAGCCACTTGGGTGCATAGCCGTCCGGGTCAATATTGTTGACCGGATCGCTTTCCGCATACAGGTACCGGTTGAAGGAGACCGGATTTGCTTCCTCGCCTTCGTACTCGTCCGCCACGATATACCGGCCGATTTTCGAATCGTAATCCCGCCAGCCCATGAAGTACAGCTTCGTGTCATTGTCATACTGGACGCCGAACTTACCTACATAACGGAATGGGTTTGCCTTGGCAACTTCCATCCCAAGATTCGTTGGTGCGTCAATATTTTGGAGATTGCCCCACTCGTCGTACGTATATTTGGCAAGGATGGACTGCAAGCGGTCTGCTATAGCGACTATGTCCCCCCTCTGGTTGTAGATATAGTCGTAGACTTCCCCTTTATATTCAAAGTTCAGAAGCTGGCCGTTCGCGTCCCTATAAAAGTTCATAAGGTTCTGGACCGGATCAATCCCTGATTGTTCCGAAATGCCGATTAGATCGCTATTAGCGTCATAATAGTAATATTCGGTTCGCTCACCTTTTGCATTGGTTACTTTTTTTGAGATTCGGTTATCCTCACTATCATTAGTGAATTCGACTTTTTCAACAACCGCTCCACCTTTTTTTGTGACGATGCCCTGCAGGACATTAATGGAAGCAAATTGGTATTCCTTTTCGAATTCAACCGTTGCTGTCTTTGCCGCGTCGTAAGTATCCACCGGGATACTGATTGTTTCCTTTGACAGGGAGCCATCGGCTCTGAAGGTGTAATTGGTCCTCTTATATTTCTGTGTCGCAGAGTCAAACTGGATGGAAGAAGAAATCCTGTTGCCAAGGGCATACTGGTTGTCCAGAAGGATTTTTCCCGCCGTGTTTACGGCTTTTAATAGGTTTCCGCTTACATCGTACGAATAAGTGGTCGTTTCTGATCCTTTCGTGACAGTTTTCAGGAACCCTTCTGGCGTATAGGTGTAAGATTTCTGCCCATCCCACGGGTTGGTAGCCGTTTGGATTTGCTCTTCTCCATTATAGGTATATGCTTCCGAGAAAAGAGCAGAAGTAGTATCCTTTTTCAAAGTCTTGATAAGCGTCATCCGCTCGTTCGGGCCATAGTCCATATCAACGGTCAACCTCGGGCCTCTTACCTTGTCCAGCAATTCGGAAGGGAGATACTCGAATTGATACTCTTCCGAAAGGGGAGTAATGACTTTTTTGGCCAGATCGTTTTCATTATAATAGACCGATGTCGTGCCAGCCGACGAACCTAAAAATTTTGTGTTTATTGATTGCGTAGTCTCCTTATTATCTTCATCAGTATAGGTCCTGTTCGTTAAGTTTCCACCCTCAAACTTTCTCTCTTCTATCGGGCGATTATTATTATCATATTCGTACGTACTTACAGATCTAGCAAACGAATATGTTTCTTCACCAATTACTGTTGTGGAATTTTCATCATAAATCCATTTCTTCAGAAGGTTGCCATTCAAGTCATAGGCAAAGCGAATATCGGTTTTCTTGAGTTGTTCCCCCTGATGGTTGATTGAAAGTTCCCGAATAAGACGGCCCATCGTATCATGGGTCAAGTCTGTTTCTCTTAATATCTGTTTGTCTGTTGCCTTTGTCGTTTTATTGATTTTATGAACTTCGAGTTTTTGGTTTTTCACTTCTGCAACATTATTATAAGTAAATTCAGACACGAGGTAAGTCTCAATATCCCCTTTATCCTCCACCAGCTGAGACTCGGTTTTAATTTGTCCATCATCATTGTACGTCCAAACCGTCAACGTCCCATCGGGATTAGTCTGCTTTATCTTATCGCCCACCGTGTTGTACTCGTATTTGGTTCTTGTCCCTTTATGGTCAACCAATTCCAATATATTCCCGTTGGCATCGGAAACGGAATATTCAACCGTACTCCCGGTTAAAGTGATGGAAGGGGTACCAAAGCTGTCATAGTAAGTCCAGGTTTCAACTGGAGGCGTCGAGTTATCTCTCGTATAAACATTTTCGTTCAATGCATTGAACGTGTAGAAAACCTGGGTTCCTTCAGCATCCTTGGTTTGAATAAGCCTGTTTTCCGAATCATAGGTGTTGACCATGGTGAGGACATTTCTGTTGCCTGTGTTGTCTGTCTCGTCAATTTGGCGATTCCACTCATCAAAGCTCGCAAACATTTCTCCGTTATTGATTAATAAGGTATCTTTTCCATCTGGAGTGGATTTTGCGGCATAATCTATCGTGTGAATGATATTTCCATTCGCATCATAATCGAAATACTTTTGGTTCTTCATCGGGTCGATGCTTTTAGCAACTCTACCCCAACCATCGTATTCCACTGTGGAGTATGCCTTTCCGTTTTCATCGTTCTCTTTTATTTTCCGTCCAAGCTCGTCATACTGGATATATACTTTAGCCTGCTGTACCTCCGACCGGTCAATCTCTTCATCATTATAGGTAATGACCTCAACTTTTGGGAATGCTGTGAGGAGGAGTTGATCCCACTCGTTGTACTCGTAGGCAGTCACGTTCCCCAGTCCATTGATTTCCTTGAGGAGGTTGTCTGATAAAGGATCGTATTCGTAACTGGTCACCCTTCCGGTACGATCCGTTTTCTTTTTCAGCCTTTGTTCCTCATCATACTCATTTTTCTCAGTCTGGTTCAGGGCGTTTGTTTCAGTCAACACCTGATTATAGACATTATAGGAGTAGGTGGTTTTGTTTCCGTATGGATCAATGACCTCTTTTAAGTTCTCACCACTCTCGTCATAAGTGTAAGTAGTCTTAATCCCGCTTTCTTCAAGAACAAGGTCGTCTACAAACAAGTTGCCTGTCCCTTTATTAGCAAGTTGGATTCTGACGTGGGTCGCGTCCGTAGGAACTTCTCCACTTACCCGGTATTCAGCCCATTTAGTTGAAAGCACTGAAGATTGAGCAAATTCCTTCGTGACTGCCCCGTCTTTCAAATATTGCACTTTCATTTCCACATTTGCAGAGCCGGCCGGGGCAATAGCCTGGACTAGGGCTAATACTGGCAGCCGGCCTTTCTTAATAGGAAAGCTTCCTGTTAGCAGAACGGCATTCGGAGCCATCTCTATACTTTGTTTTCCGGATTTAGCCTGACTGGTACTCTTGGTCGCTGTCCCCTGGATGGTCCATTTTTCCAGCGTTTTTTCTTCCATGCTGTAATCTGGTATATAACCGTATAAAGGCCCGCGGTCACTTTTTGTCTCCCTGACATTTCCGTATGAATCGTATTGAATGTACTGGCTATTGCCTACCTCATCTATGACTTGAAAGACATTTCCCTTGGAGTCGTATTTCCACTCCTTCGACTGCCCCATCGTATTAACCGCCTTTGTTCGCTGGCCGTTAGAATTGTAGGTATTGGAAGTGGAATAGTTAGTTAACACTCCGTTTACCTTAACAGGCGGCAAATGAACTTTTAGCAGGTTCCCATACTCGTCGTATTCGTAAGAAGTTATATACCCCTTGCCATCGGTTATAGACTCAACTCTATTTTTTTGAAATTTTGTTTTAACTGTAATATTATTTTCATCTCGTTTGGCATCTTCAAGACTTTCATTGTCTACTGGTGTTCTTACTATCGTCTGTTGTGCCAAATTTCCGTCTTGGCTTAATTTAAACTCATAGTTTGAGAGATTTTTACTTTTCTCTTCCTCATTTACAGATTGTGCTGCGATATCTATTGTTTGATTGGATAAGTTATACAGGAAGTTTTCCACAACATTTGATGTTTTCAAAGGGTATTGCCCGATATCCACTATTCTTGTCGTTCTGATAGTTTTGGTCTGCACGAGTCTGTTCCCGTTATAGCTGAATTCCACTTTCAATCCATTTTTTGACACAACAGCGGTCAGCAATTCATTCTCGTATTCGTACATTGTACGACCGCTCAGCTTGCCGCTTTTCGTATGGAGAGTGGCTTCTTTAAGGTTTTGGCCAGAATACGAATAGGATACTTTTTCTCCTGTACTGAATACCGCATTATCCAATAGACCTTCAGGATTATATTGAAGTGAAACGGACTTGTTCAATGTTGTTACCTTTGTCAACTTTCCATTTTCATAGCTGTATTGAATGGAGTTTCCATTATTGTCCTTGATGGAAACAAGCTTCCCCTCAAGGTCAAACTTCTTCACAGTGAGGTCTCCACTTTTTTGGGATAACTCGTACCCAGTGGTGCTTGAAAATGTCAGATGGTATGGAGTTCCTAGAGGCGTGACAAAACTCCCATCCGGTTTTCTAATGAAGGCATGTACCGTTCCGTCCCCATCCCGGTACTCGACTCTGTCTCCTTTATTATTTATCCGTTCTTCCAGGTTTGACATCCAGCCTTTTCCGAGCATCCCTTCTTGAATAGCATTAGAAGAATAGGTCCTACCAATTAGCAGATCAAAAGCTCTAGAAGGAAGGGAGAAATCAACATCCTGAAGATTCAAACTACCATTATATAGGTTGACAGACCCACTCCCGTCACGAAGAGATATAGGGTAAAGAGGATAATATCCTTCAAGCCCCGTCCAGTTCTTATCATGTGTATCAATCCAGACGGAGACTTGATAATAATTGTTTCGATTTGCCGCATCTGACGCTGTTATTAGGAGTTCATATTCCCCCTTCGGAAGAGAGGAAGTATCCCATTCTGCCAGTATGCCATCTGCCATTTGACCGTTCTTTTCTGTTACTAAATGCCAGTTAATTGATTGATCATTCTTATTTCGGTATTCAACTTTATAGGATAAAAGGTTCTCGTCCGTGATTGTTCCCTCTATCTTTTTAACCCCCGAGATATAATCCCCTGTTGCAACATTGGACACTTTAATATCCGGGACATCCTTATCAAGTATGATAGAATCACTATATAAACCTGATACGTTTCCAGACGAATCGGAGAACTTGGCATAGATGGTGTGTTCCCCTTTCATATCCGGTAATTTCCAAGCCTTAACGTGTGGTGATTGGAGGATTAGCTCCTTTGGAAGGAATTTCAGCTTGTCCACTGTGGCATTGGCAGGACCTTCAGCAAATTCCACATACAAATCACCAGTGGTATTGTCAAAAACATCAAAGGCACTTATAGTAATATCCTGGGAAGTCGTATATGGTTTACCTTCATTGATTAAAACTTTTCCAGTCGGAGGCACTAAATCCTTGACCTCTATATGATGTTTAACACTATCCAATGGCTCGATTTTATTTCCATGGCCGACTGTCGCTATTATTTGATATGTTCCTTTTGTTGCTTTTTTGGCCATCCAGTTAACTGTAAAAACTTTGGTACCACCTGGAGGGATTACTTCACCAGGCTGTAAATAACCTACAAAAGCAGTGGGGTCTTTGTCACCAGGCGCTGTGCTTGCAACAGTAAGATTAATATTTTGATCATTTGTCCAGGCTGCTTTCCCCTTATTGACCACTGTAAACTGTAGCTTTTCGCCGGCTGTGTTATCAACATCACTAACTTGAGGGATATCTGTATTTATTATCTGAGCGTCATAATCTTTCTTAGCGACACTGGATGCTGTAGCAGAATTTAGGCTTATGTTTCCAGCTTTATCAACAGCCTGGACCCATGCATAATAAGTTTTCCCCGCAACAAGTGTGCCACTGTACGTATAATTTAGGATTGTATGTGTAGTTTCAGCTCCACTGACTAGATTCGCCACTCCGGGTTGTTCACCAAGGTATACTTTGTATTTAACTATCCCAGTTCCATCTGGATCTGTTGCTGCTTGCCAGTCGACAGTGTATTGGTCGACCCGGTCATTGGAAATTCTAACCGCACCAGGCTCCTTGGGTTTTGTTTTATCCGGAATAGTAATAACTGCAGCATCCGAGTGGGAAGTTTCACCGTAATTGTTTACTGCTTTTACCCTTATTGCGTAATTTGTATTGGATAGATACGTGCTGCCAGGTGCTTTTGCATAAAGGTAATTTGGATTTTCAGGGAGCTCCCTGCCATCCCCACTTTTCCTTAATCCATACTGTTGACTATCAATTTGAGCTTTGGTTGGCCAAATTTTCCTACCTTTTGTACTCCAAGAGGTGACATTTCCGACATCAAACTCTTCATAAGCCACCCCATTATAAATAAGGACTTTGTATTTTGTTGCTCCTGAAACCGGAGACCAATTGACATTAATATATCCTGTACTATTCATATATGAATCGGCTGATAGCGTTGGCTGTCCCGGTCTTTCAGAGTAGGTTATAGCCAAGTAGGGACGGTTAGAACTCGATTCAGAGGCATTGAACTTTTGATAGGTACCTGCTGTCCCTTCGGAGGTACTCCGAATGACGAGCCCGTAATTCGGATACTTTTTCTTCAACCATCCATCGACAAGCCCTGTGACATTCAGTGTCTTCCATCCGGCTGCTCCGGTCGCGGACGTGCTTCCATATGCCGTTGCTGTATCCAGGGAAGGCTGATTTCCGTAAGTGACCGTATTTATTCCCCAGCTGGAGGTCACCCGGTTTGCATAGACATTCGCCGAAATCGGGGTGCCAATATCCGCCCATTTATAGACCTTTAGTTCCGCTTTAACAAGAATCTTCCCTGCTAAATTGGGTAAAGCATTCGTAAAATTAATATAGCTCCTATTTACCCCTGTAGAGGATGTATAGCCAATTCTAAGGTCTGCGCTATTATAATAATTCGTTCCAGAATAGGCTGACATGACATAGGTATCCAATGTTGTGGCATTTGTTCCGCCCAAGTTTGCAGTCGGATCGATCCTCACTGGGTACTCGGTATCCTTGTCATCCAAGTATTTAGCATCCGGAATCAACGTTAATAAATATCCGTTCTTTTCCTCTTTCAAATCAAAAACAATGTCCTCTGAATAATTCCCATTCTGATCTTCCATAAAAGGACGAGGCATCGTCCAGATGAGGGCGCCCTTTTTATTGTAAAAGTTAATGTTTCCATCTTCTTTTTTTGGCAAAAGGCTGCCCGTTAATAAAAACTGAAACTTTCTCTCTGACTCTCTAGTGTTTAAAATTATATCCTCTTTTACACTAGAGCTTCCAAGGCTGTATTTAAAATCGACTCCATTATAAATCCCTTCATAAATGATTGATCCAACTTCTTGTTTAGCAGAAGAATGCTTTGCGTCCACGGCTTGGAAGTTTAATTTTTCATTTTCAAAATCCAAACTGATCAAGCTCTTCTTTTTGGTATTGATTGCGAATTTGACACCAAATTTATTGTCTTTATTCTTGAATTTAAAATCGCCTTTATCACTGCCGCTGTTTACTTCTGGTGTGTTGGAGATATTTTTATACTTGTTTTTTTCTTTATCTTTATAATGAATGTCCTCTGTATAAATTTCTTTGGTGTAGGTTCCATCAGTATTAATGAAAGTTTTTGAGTTCGGTTCCCTTAAATCTTCCAATTCTCTTATCTTTTCGATCTTTTTGGGTAACTTTGGAGATTTTGTTGTTTTTTGCTCAGCAGATACAATCCCAGAACCATTAAAATTACTTAAATCAATAGAAGTAATGACTAAAAGAAACACCATGAGTATTGCAAAAATTTTTCTTTTCATCTCGTCCCCCTGTAATTATTATTTTTTCGCCTTACCCAAAATCCCATTTTTCGGATATCACCTCCTAAATGAATTATTAACCTTAAAAAAACGCTTACAATTTCTTTAATATGGAGTACTTAAAAATAGGTTTCACTTCTTTGGTTTCTTAAAGAGGGGATACTCTTTCTGCTATCTTAGTTACTGTAGTCTTAAGTTTTAATTTCCAAGAAGTCTCGTTCTTCCATGTAATTAAATTTACTTATTTTACAAATATTCACAAGAATTATAGCACTTATTTTCAAAAGTCTACATATAAATTGGAATATTAATGAGTATTTTGTAAATACTTCTGTTTACCATCTTAAGAGTGAGACTCGAAACAGAGTAAAAGCCATCTGGAAATTGGTTTTTTGAAAATGATTAGTGGATGTTCCTAGCGCTTCCCATGGTTCTTTAGTATAAATACTAGCCAAATGATGGGAATGAAAGGGCTACAATGCTAACATGTTTGCTTTTACGTAAAAGTGAACGTTTTCTCAAATTAGTACCCAGGAAAAAAATTGAGGAAAGGCCATCTTTCTTCTTTAACTTACCAAAATTCAACTACCGCCATTGATGATTCAATGTCCAGTAGGGACTATCATGGTACTAATCTTTTATTTAGAACCGTTAAATGGATAGTTTGGGGCTACATTATTTTATTCGGAGATAATTCTAGTAAATATACTTTAGGGTTGAGGTTTCTGACCAGGTTATTCAAAATCAATAAAACCTTGTAAGTTTAACTACCAGGAGAGGGCTGTTTTTCTTTTGTTATATTATATTTTTTTGTATTCTATCCTAATGTATAGACTTGTTTGCCCGCCGGATGGCAAAGACAACTTTAATCTCTGGCAGAAGTGGCTCTCAAATCTGGCAGAGGCGGCACTTTTTTGGCTGTAATCATTAATATAAGCCGTTGACAATAAACTTCTGTGCCTTCAATATAGTGTTCCAATTCACCATCATTTCTTTAAAACCTTTTAATGAAAATAAATGCAAACAATCCAATTCAGTTGCAAATTGGATTGTTTGTCAGTTTCCTAATTTAGTATTTATACTCTCAAACCGATCTCGTTTAACTTTTAATTAGTTGTGTTTTTTCCAACCAATCAGCAAAGAAACTCCTCAAATAACTAAATGTAAATGGCCGCCTAAAATATAGAAAGCCAGTTAATATAAAGGCCCTCTAATGAATAGTATAAATTCAATCGTGTTTCCTAAAAACATATGTTTTCAAAAAGGATAGGGCTATTTTGCCCTATCCACCAAACTCAATTTCTAACTTTCATCTCTCTAGCCATTAAGTATTTATAATATCTTTAACGCTGGAAACAATCTGTGAAATTCGCAACAATAAACAATCAAAGTTAAATACAAAATCTCCCTATATTGTTATCACACTTTTTCTTACTCCTCCATATAAACTACTCACAGCTATTGGGCATACTCTTAGCTACTGTTTAATACATAATACTGTTTAGGATTTGTATTAAACCAAGTAAATTCGTACAAAATAAATATCAGGACGGGAGGGTTTTTCTTGTGAGCGTACTTATTGCTAAAAACCTTTTAGACAGGATTCACCTTAATAATGAAAAATTATTGCAAAACATTGACTATGAGAATAAAGATATTGAATATCAACAACTATATAAGGCATTTTGGTTGTGTAATTTAAGAATTAAAAACGCAATAGAATTTTTAGAAATCATAAGGCCTGAAGAACATGATTAATTTCTTTTAGTCTTCTCCTCATTAATTTATTTCGAAGATTTCGTATGTAAATTAATTCATCATTTCCCACGCCATAGTGTTGCATTAAAATAATATTATCAGTATAGTCTAATATCTCCTCAATTGATCGACCTTCTTTAAATAAATTATCTAAATGGGTAAATTCTTCTTCTCCAATTTCACAATACGGTAAGGGGAGACGTTTAAACTCGTTGGGAGTTAACTCTAAAACTCCTCCTCCATAATAACGCCCTTCCAACTCGCTCATTAATAAAGTAAAGGAATTATAGAAGCTAAAAACCAAGCTATGTATTCTATATCCCTCCTTCATAGTAATTCTGTAACCATTATCTGTTGTCAATACGTTTGCTGAATTAACTATAATTTTTGGATATAAATGCGATCGTTTAAAAAAAATACCTTCTGGAGCCTCTAAGTAGGGAACTTTAAACCAGGGAAATCTATTTTTAGATTTATATCTCAAGTGAATTTCTTTCTTAAGGCCCACTTCCAAATACTTTCTTAATTGCCCCTGATAATCATGGATATTTTTCTTATTAAAAATAAGCAAATAAATTGGATGCCCTCGTTTTTCTAAGGAAGTAATATGATCGACCGTTAAATTAATCCCTTTTTCAAGATATGAACTTTTTTTCAAAATTGGAAAACTTATATCTGACAAATTATATTTCAATTGATTCTGCTTGTTAACAATGAAATAATCATTAGCAGCCGTGACTATTCCTGCTGTTGCAGTACAATAGTCACTAACCTTATTAAAACTATTTGCTACAGTATCGATGAGTTTTAATTCAGATCTTGAAAGTAAATAGTTAGACCATTTTTTTTGACTATTATAGTCGACTATACTATAAGGAATTAATTTCACTTTATTCCTTATCACACTTAAATCATCTATTTCATAATAGTTAACACTTTTCGACACACCTTTTTTCGAGGCGATGAAAATAATGACGTCTTGTTGAATTTTTTCAAATACTAGTTCATTAAATAAGAAAATTTTTATTTCACTAAAATTGTCAAATAGATATCTTCTCAGCTCACTCGAATAATTAACCTGAAGTAATTCAGAAGGTAATACAAAACAGAGAGTCCCATTTTGTTCTAACATAAACATAGATTTTAAGATAAAACTCATCCAAATGTTGTTAAACCCTCTAGGGTTTAACTGGTGTTCAGAAAAAATTGAAATACTACTATCTATCTGTTCTTCTGATAGCAATTTTTTATTTATATATGGTGGATTTCCAATAATGAGATCATATTTATTCCCCGAGGAGTTATAGTTTAAAAAATCAGTGGCAAAGTAATTTAACTCACTGTTATCTCTAGTAAGTTTGTGAAGCTTTACCTTTTCTAATTCTTCTTTGTTTTTCTCCACAACATCAATTTGAAGAGTTACATCTTGGGGTATTAAGGTGCTCTTTAATAATGATTTTATGAAAATACCATCGCCACTACTGGGCTCCAACATTTTCATCTTATTTTTATAGAAACTATATTCACTGAAAATCTCATTTACTATATATTCCGCAAGATATCCAGGAGTGTAATATGCTCCATTCTCTTTCTTATCACTCATCAACTAACGTCTCCAACGATATAGTATAAAAACTCATCAAATTCTAAGCTTAATTCTCCATATAAACTGAGTAATCTTTTATATTTAGCATCATCTTTACAATTCTCCATCTTGTCTTTAACTCTCTTTTTAACCAGGGCTAACCTAGTTAAATTCCACAATACTCTATGACGCTCAAGGTAAAATTTCAGTCTTTTATACATATACTTGCTTATTTGTTTGTTCTCCTCACAAATTATATTGCCATAAGGATCACGATAAAAATGCGTAACATATTCTTCTAATAGAGGATTGATGTATCCTATATTATTTACAATATTAATATTTTCATCTGTTGATGGCCAATCATCGCCTTTATTAAGGTTACAAAATGGACATGAATAAATTAAGTTTTCATAGGTATGTGTCAAATGTGGAAATTTTGATTTTGGAGCAAAATGATCGATGTGATATACCTTTATTCCACCTATCCACCCATCAAAAGCATCGCAGTAACCGCATCGGTTATTGAAATCCTTTGCTAAATTGTCTTTATAACTTCGATAGTTAGAATAAGTTTTAATACAATTCCTTACCGGATTTTTTTCTCTTATTGGATTTTTAATAATCATAACTTTTCTACTTCCTCTAATAGTTTTTCAGTTTTTTCTAGCAGGCTTTCTATCCTGTCTTGATAAAATTTGGTTTTTACGCTATAGGCTAACGCATCTTTCTTACTTACATGTTTTTCAATAACGGAATCTAATTCAATCATTCTTTCCTGCTGTTTCAAGGTAGGAGAAGCAATTCTTTTTAAATCAAGCAACTCTGCTTCAGCTTTTTTAATCATTTGATTAAAGTTTTCGACTTGTCTATTTATTCTTCTATTTAAAAAAGAGGGATCATTAAAGTATTCGGATTTGTCATAAATCTTATTCACATCAATTAAATCTTGTTCTGCATTGTCACCAAAGGCAGTTAGTATAAATGATGGATAGTTTTCTATATAATCCTCTAGTTTCATGACTAAATCGACACCAGTGTATCTTATATGAGGTTTTGTTGTACTTAGTTTATAATCTACAACAAGGGCACTTACTTTTAATCCAATAATCTCTTGTACCATTTGTTCTATATCCTCAATTAAAGGCACTTCAACAAATTTAAAACTCGCTTGTCTGGCTTTCCGTTTTATTCTATTGATGTTTTGTTGCTCATCATCTATTACACCTACATAAAAACTCATTCATATACCATCCCTTCATCCTTACGTAATGGTAAAGTAATTTTGATTCCAAACCCCGGTCTTTTTTTAGTAATTTCCACTGTACCTCTATATTCTTCAACAGTAGATTTTACAATCCACATACCTAAGCCTGTTCCTACTTCTCTACCTAGAGCATCCCTCTTGGTTGTATAAAAGGATTCAAAAATCTCATTTTCATTTTTTATATCATTTGATAATCCAGGACCCGAATCCTCATATAGTATGTGTAATTTATTTTCTTCTACCTTGAAGTCAATATTAATAATTCGAACTTCGGATGCATCTTCCCTTTGAAAAGCATCTACTGAATTTGCAATTAAATTATTAAATATACTATCAATATCAATAGGAAAAACCCTTATAAAGCATCGTTTTTTCTCAGTCTTCGGAACTTTTAAGTTAACGACTGAATATGAAAGAGAGCGTCTCCATACTTTTTCAAAATCATTAAAAACAGCATACAAATCCAATTTTTTGCGTGTTCTTTTATCTTTTCTTATTGCGTCAAGTGAAAAATCCAGCCAATTTTTAAGCCTGGAATCTTGTTCTCTAAATTCTTTTATTAATGTAAATGGATTATCTTCATTATTCAGGCCTTTTAATGTACTTTCTGGAACTATATCTGTAAGTATCTCAATTAATTCATCTGTCCGAGGAAGAATGTTTGCACTAATATTTTTTAACTCGTGGGCAAATGAAGTTATCACTAACCCAGTACTCCCGAGAGCCCTCAACATTTTCATCTCCGAGATTAATTCTTCCTTTTCCTTTTCAAAGTCCAAGACTCGCTCAGCAAGAACTCTTGTTTGAAAATCAAGAGAATTTTTGACCTTTTCATAATCAATATTATCGAAAGTACCTTGAGTTTTTTGAATGACCTTATTTGCTATTTGCTTAGCTTCTCTTCTTTTTCTCTCACTCTCGTTATTCTTTGAATATAAATCATCCATGGCTCTCATAACCGTTTGTCTATCAGTTTCGAAAAGCCGTACAATATTTATTATAAGATTTTTAAATAAAACAAATACATCGTTTTCCTGTAGTCCTTCTCGACTTGATTTATCCTCAAAATTAATATTTGTCAACCTTGATATATTTATAGATCCTGATAATTGGTTTGGTCTAACTCTCCATTTACCTAATTTATGAGTTGGTGCAGCTGGACTTTTGTCAGCTCTATCACCCAGATTAAGCCAATCAAATGAGCTACTTTCTATCTCACCGTAAGGCCGGATTCTAAACATATCTCTAAATAATTTTATTCCTCCAAATTTATTTAGCCAGTCATTACGTAATTTGGGATTAAAATCATTGTAAAAAAACTTACTTTTATCTACTCTGGAATAATTTTTTTTCATAAAGTAGAGTGTGAAATCAAAAACGCCTATATCGTAAATTAGATCACCTTTATAGCCTGGAACAAGGTCTGTTATGTCATATTCCCTCTCATAAAAACCCTTTTCGAATACTTCTCGTGTATAAGGAAATGATTTAAGAGACGGTATTGAATAAAGATTTTCATCAATCAAAGTTGTGTTAAATTCACTTCTATAAGTAGCAACTTTAATCTTTCTCTCTTCAGTGAACTCAGCAAATATTTTGTAATCAAAATCATCACAAATTGAGTTTTCGATCCGCCTGTACTTTTTGGGATTGTTATTATCCATTAAGTATATTTCAAATATTTTTTGTTCTTTTGGTGGTATTAGCGTTTCTAAATTGGCATAAATTTTTTCGATCATTTGATTTTTCCAATCATCTCTTAAATTGCTTATCTTAATTATAGTTCCTTTAGTAAATTCATGTTTTGTAAAATTTTCTATCGCCGATTCATCCCAGTCTTTAAGAACTTCGACAACTTCATCATAAAAATAAGGATTATTAATATCTTCTAATTGTGCTTTTACCTCATTTATGGTCTCTTTCTCTTCAAAATCTCCCCAACAAACATTCCACTTATATCCTTTATTTTTACCTTTAGGAACTGTTATCATTTCACAGTTGTTCCCCAATCGGTCAAGGGCAAACCTGCCTATACCTTTAGCACCAGTCCTAATTCTCCCTTGATCACTATAAACATTTTTCTCTTTATGATTAGTACCAATAGTCATCCAATAATCTTCGATAATTTTATCCGTCATTCCAACTCCGTTGTCAATTATAAAAATGTTATTTAAGCCTTGTAGGAGTTGTTCTAGAGCATTAAAATCATTCTGATCATATGCCTCCTTAAGGACATATTTTGCTCCTTTTCTATTATATAAAGTAGAAATTAATTTTGAGATAGAAATATTTGCACTAAATTTTTTTACATCTACCCAGCTAAATTCTTCTGGTACAGTTGTATATTTTATGTCAAATAGAATTATGCAGATAGTGCTATCGGCATCGTAACAATTTTTTACGAGTTCAATTATGGCACCATCCGCATTCGTAACATTCTCTCTACCAATAAGCCTGGCCGTGCGTGCTGATACCTTGAATGGTAAAGCCCTCATTTTTATCTCCCCCTAATGATGAAGACGATTGACGGTAATTTATTTCCATATACATAATTCTACTATATTTTTACTCAAGTGGAGTAAAATGTTTAAAAACATGATAAATTCCAATACATATTGAATTTATTGAGTGCAAAAATTTGTTCCTCATAGAGAATGAAAATTTGTTTGGTTAGCCAATCTATCTCTCCCTTCCCTCTCCTTCCTGGATTAATTATTGAATTTTTGCTTGGAAAGAATTTTTTCTTTTTCTTTTTCTTTTTGCCAAAGTAGCCTTTCCTTCCAATATCAGAAAACAAATTACAATGGATGCAATTGCACAAAAAGACTGTCCCTTAAACTTCTCCTTTTCCCAAATTTCCTACCGGTTTTTTCTTCAAAACAAATAGGGAAACCAGTTTCACTTGTTCTATTCTTAATAGTAATCATCCATTGACGATTACACTTGCCAATCAACCATATTTTTTTTGACTACCTTATCCAATCTCTTTAACCTTCAAGTCTTCAATCTTTTAGTAATCCCACTCGGATAACAAATGGTCCTTACCATTTTCTAACCCCCATGGATATAAGCTTTTCTTCATTGATTCATACTCTTTTGAACTGATTAATCATAAATTTAATCTCTCCATTTCTCTTCATTTGTAATATCATTAAATTTACTTCGCTTTGTATTTTATTTAAATCGAGATTTAGGAGCTAATTAGAGTACAATCAGTGATAACAGCTTCAACAAAGAATAGATAGAAAATTACTAAAGAATCTTCCTTAGCTACTTGATTTCGTGTAAAAAGCACACCCTATTTCATTACGATTATCCCATGATAGTTTCATCCCTGGCCTGTTGGCTTTAAAAAGGAACTCCCGTCCACTCACACCACGTACGTACGGTTCGGTTCAATAACTTAAGTATCGGCGCTCATAAAGATGGTTCAGGTCTTTCAGACCCCACTTTATGAGCGTTTCTGATTTGATTGCTTTGTGGAGTGTTTCGCTTTTGGATACACGCCAATATCCCTTCCGGGAATTTGCTACTGTCCAGGCTTCTACATGCCAGATGCCAAGTCTGCGAAGCTGGCGATACTTCGTCCCAATCTTCTTCCATCGTTTCCAGATCAGCTGGCCCAACCGATGGTTGAGCCATTTGGCCAGCGATCGGATATACATTTTCATTAATCCGATACCGTAATAATTGATCCAGCCTACCGTCACTTGGTTAACCTCTTTGGCAATCTCATCAAAACGGCCCGGACGGTTCCCTTTTGTAATGCTCCTTAACTTGGCTTTGAACCGTTTCTTGGCCGAATGATGGGGGCTACATCCGATACCTTTAGTGGTAGGATGTAGACAGAAGCCAAGAAACTTCAGCTTGGTCGGAGAACCGACTTGGCTTATCTCTTGGTTCACTGTCAGCTTCAGGTCATCCTCAAGGAATCTAGAGATACTTTCCAGTACCTGCTCTCCAGCTCTTCGGCTTTTGGCATAGATACAGAAGTCATCCGCAAACCGGACAAACTTATGTCGCCGTCTCTCCAGTTCCCTGTCCAATTGATTCAGGTAGACATTGCTGAGAAGGGGTGACAATACGCCTTCTTGCAGAGCACCCTTTTCTGTCGGACTGATAAGTCCGCCTTTCATGATGCCGCTCTTAAGGAATTTCCATATCAGTTTCAGGACTATAGGGTCACTGATGAACTCCTTGACTTACTCCATTAATTTCTGGTGGTGGATGGTGTCGAAGTAACTTTTTAGGTCACAATCCAAGACTACCTTGTAACCTTGTTTCTAGTACTCGATAGATTTCTTGATTGCCTGGTGCTGGTTTCTCTGTGGACGAAATCCGAAGCTCAATTCCGAAAAGTACGGGTCAATGAGTTTTCCAATCACTTGAAATATGGCTTGTTGGACCATACGGTCGCGGACACATGGAATGCCTAATTTCCGCTTTGACCCATCTGAATTAAATTGGAGCAAAATTCTGTAAAATTGTCAAAATTCCTAGTACATTTTAAAGACAAAGTACCTATTTTAACTCCTTTGGCGTTAATTTATAGTTGGGAAAATAGTAAAACACGAACTTAAAAATGTTTGCTTTTAAATAAATAAGAGTGCAATAATATTGTTTTGGTGTGCTTATAATAAATAAAATGTGACATTTTATTACAAGAACTAGAGTTTAAGAGTATGAAAAAATAATTAATACAGTTAAGAATAATAAAAAACTGTATCCCTTAAAAAAAGGAATACAGCTTTGTTGTATTGCTGGTTGTTGAGTATCCGCTTCATTTCGCGCAATCATAGCCGAAATACTTGAAGCTAAGGAAGCAGCTTATTAACAGTTAGGCTCTTAAATAAATCCTCAAATTCTTTTTCTGTATGTCAACAAGGAATTCAATGATTCTTTTTTGTGCCTTTCTAACCTTCTCCTCATCGATTTCATCAGTATGTGGGTGATAGATGAATTCAATCCTTTTTCCGATTCTGCTCACCTCAGTAATTTATTGTACGAGGCGTTTTGTCTCCTATACGTTAAATCTGGATTTAAGTGACTTTACAACTAATAAATTCGCAACCGGATTATCTGACACAATAAAGATTTCTTGATATTGAGGATATTTCCCAACAATTTCTTCATATGTGCCTCTGTCTTTAATCAGTTCGGGTTTGTAATTAAAGCATTTAGCATGTTGAATTTGCATAAACATAGTGTCGGTGTATACTAAATCATCTCTTTTGAAAGGCTTGGTACAAACCATACAATGAGGCTGCACTTTTTCATTAACCAAAAATACCCTCTCCTTTGCATAAACATATTCTTTATTGTGTATGTCTTGGATGCAGGTGTTAATAAATTGCAGCTGTATATTTCATCCCCCAATACTCCCATCATAACGGAAAAAGCTGGGTTGCAGAGGTCGAAATTTTGTACGTTTTATGTATTCAACTATAAGTTGACACCAGATGCGAGAGCTTGGGATGGTAATATAGGGTGATAACGGCCACAGGTTTTTACCACCTCTGCCATCTTTTTTACCACCCTTTGACAAAGAGTTTACCAGCCTCTGCCAACGCTTTACCAAAAGGCTTCAATTTCAAACAGAAACAGAGTTAATTCGTATATCCGCCACCATTGACTTAACTTTTGTCCGTGTTGTGGGACTATAGCAGGTGTGGCAAAAATAATGCCTAAAAGGCACACCTGCTCAAACAGGATAACACGGACAAATCGATTCTAAGCATTCGCTGGCGGGGCCCCGACCCCTTCCACCAAACGCAAAGAATCGGGCGTTACAGTCAATGGCAAGCAGCTACGCTGTGGCTCTGTTAATTGGCGGCTGTTTCATAAGTGGCTCTCAGCTCGGCAAATGGTGGCTCTATTTTCCTGCAATCGATGGCCTAAAAATCCGCTTAAGTGGCTCATTTCATCAGCAATAATCACTTTTCTAGGGGTACTGGTAAGTTACTTGTCATTCGATGGTATACTTCTTGTCATTCATTGGTACAAACTATGTCATTAGTGGTACATTTAGGTGGCCGTAATCAAATATAGGTGAATTTGCTGAAATAATATTCCGGCCAGAAGCCTTTCACACAAATGATATCCAATACTTAAGAACTCTTGCTCAATGTCTGGAAGCTGATAATATCAATCAAAAAATATTTTTAATTTGCTTTGAGGTTAAAAACCTCACAGCTGAACAATTAAAGAGACTCCATTTGTGGACCGAAAGTGAGTTTACGTTAATTGGTCGAAATGAGGTCTTTGATTTTCAGCAGGCTTCCTATGCAGCATAAAGAATTATTTAAAAAAGCCTTATTCCATTTTAGTATTTTGGAATAAGGCTCTTTTTGACGAAAATTACTGTTGCAGTTTTCTTCAAAGAATGGACCACACTTACAATATCATTAACAATGTTATCATCAAACAACACATATACCCCTTCATGATGAAGTGCAACAAATGGTTGATCCAAGAGTTTTCCTGGCTCTAGATTCACACTTAGATAATCAATTTTCATATTGATAAAATTGATTTGATTCGAGTTCAAATTGGTCCTTTGCAACAGCTCGGCAAACCCATCTTGCGTTTCACTTCTTTCAAGCTAACTAACCCAGGTACAAATAATCCAAAGGAGTATTCGTCCCAATGTAGAAAATTCCTTATCGAATTGATCCTCTCTGACAACCTGCTCCTTTTAAAGCATATCTCGAAAACCTCAATGTCGGTAAGGGTTATTGGTCTGTTCCTCTTGAGTTTTTGGATGGCGATATGATCCTACTAACTTTTTTTACTTATACAATACTAGCTCTGATCGTCGAGCAATTTATTTATATCAGCATTAACAGCACTTCTTAGCGATTTTAAAGTGTGAAAAGAGGGATAACATTTACCTTTTTCTATATCACTTAGGGTCCCTTGAGAAATTCCTAATAATTTTGCAAACTCAGCTTGTGTATAAAAATTTTCTATTCGAATGGTTTTTATACGCTCACCAATTGATATCATAATTTAAACTCCTTATCAGAGACCTTTTAAGCGTATAGAAAATTACCGACTTTATTACTAATAACCGACTCTATTTTTCGATTACCAACTTTATTTTTTACAAACACTAAGAATATCCTATTCTATAACCCTACTCAACTGTCACGGATTTTGCCAAATTTCTTGGCTTGTCGACGTCACAGTCGCGGTGAAGGGCTGCGTAATAGGCTAAGAGCTGCAAAGGTATGACAGAGATAAGCGGTGTTAATTGTTCATGGACGGCTGGTAGTACGAAGCTGTCTTCGTCATGCTCCAGTCCCTTCATGGAAATAATGCAAGGGTTGGCTCCGCGGGCTGCCACTTCTTTTACGTTGCCGCGGATGCTCAGGTTAACTTTTTCCTGGGTGGCCAATGCGATGACCGGCGTTCCTTCCTCAATCAGAGCGATTGTGCCGTGCTTCAATTCGCCGCCGGCAAAACCCTCCGCCTGAATGTAGGAAATCTCTTTCAGTTTCAGGGCGCCTTCCAGGCCAACATAGAAATCTACGGCCCTGCCGATAAAGAAGGCATTTCTTGTAACAGATAGGAACTCACGGGCAATCAGCTCGATGATTTCCTTCGAATCGCAAAGCACTTCCATCGCATTGGCGACAATCCCGAGTTCCTGGACAAGGTCAAAACCGATTTCAAAGCCGCGGCTCTTCGCTGCTACTTCCGCGACAATTGCCAGGACGGCAAGCTGAGCGGTATAGGCTTTTGTCGAGGCAACCGCGATTTCAGGGCCTGCATGAAGCAGCAGGGTGAAATTCGCTTCACGGGAAAGGGTCGAGCCAGGCACGTTTGTAATCGTCAGCGCGCGGTGGCCCATTTCTTTTACCTGGACAAGGACGGCCCGGCTATCGGCTGTCTCGCCGCTTTGAGAAATAAACACAAACAATGGCTTTTCGGATAGAAGCGGCATATTGTAGCCAAATTCACTCGAAATATGAACTTCCACCGGAATTTTTGCCATGGTTTCAATCAGCTGTTTCCCGACAAGTCCTGCATGGTAAGATGTGCCCGCCGCGATGATATAAATCCTGTCAGCATCATTGATTGCTTCGACAATTTCCCGTTCGATTGACAATTGGCCGTTTCCATCTTGATACTTCTGGATGATTTTCCTCATGACAAGCGGCTGCTCGTCAATTTCCTTCAGCATATAGTGAGGGTAAGTTCCCTTTTCGATATCACTTGCATCGAGTTCAGCCTTGTATGGCGCGCGGCTGATGGTTTCTCCATCGAGGTTCTGGATGATGGCTTCATCCTTTTTCACGAGGACGATTTCCTTGTCCATCAGCTCGACAAACTGGTCTGTTACCTGCAACATCGCCATCGCATCACTTGCGACAACATTGAATGTATCGCCAAGTCCGACGAGCAGCGGGCTTTTATTTTTGGCCACATAAATGGTCTCTTTATCATGTTCATCAAGCAGGGCAAGCGCGTACGAACCTTTGAGCATGGTAAGTGTCTTGCGGAAGGCTTCCAGCGTGCTCAAGCCTTCTTTTGCAAAAAGATCAATCATCTGGACGATGACTTCTGTATCGGTATCACTTTTTAGCTCAACATCTCGCAGGTATTCGCGTTCCAGCTCGGAGTAGTTTTCAATGACTCCGTTATGGACGAGCGTGTACCGGCCGCTGCCGCTTTGATGAGGATGTGCGTTACGGGTACTTGGCGCTCCATGGGTTGCCCAGCGGGTGTGCCCGATCCCTGCATTCGCTTCAATGCCAAGGTCGACAATTCCCCTTAGGTCGGCAATCCGGCCTTTCTCCCTGAATACCCGGATGCCTTCTCCGTTCATTACAGCAATCCCGGCTGAATCATAGCCGCGATATTCAAGCTTTTCCAGGCCTTTTAGCAAAATTTCCTTCGAATCCTGATTTCCTATATATCCAACGATTCCACACATATTCTTTCCTCCTGTTACTAAGAGGGCAAGACAGTGCCGAGGGCAATGCCTGCCCCCTTATCTCCGTAATCTATTCAATGATTGGGATGCCTTTGCAAAACATCCTTTTCCTGTGCAGCCTGCTTCCCTTTGTCCATTGAGTCGCCTCAATGATTTAAGGAGCAGGAAAACGGCCGTGCACTTGCGGCCGGGAGGCATCCGCCGAAACATTCGATAAACCTCCACCTCGTCAACTAACCTTATCTCCGTCCGGGTTAGTTCTGGCGCTTTAAAATTGGTGTGAACCTCTGTCCACCTTTCTATCTTTGAATGAATTTGGAATTAATTTGGAAAAATACCAAATTGGCAAACAAGCAAAATTCATGTTACAGGAGAAATAGAAATCCGTCAAGGTGTAAAGTTCCTCCTGACTTTACCCAAAACAACCCGCCGAAAAACGGAATCCGCTTCTAATAAAATATGCATAAGAGAACGGAATCGTTCCCTTATGCATATCATAAGGCTGCTGCCTATTCCTTCAATCCCATTTCCGCTTCAACGACTTCGGCAATCCGATGTACATAATCGCGGCACAGTTCTTCCGTTGGAGCTTCTGCCATGACACGAACAAGAGGCTCAGTACCAGACGGACGAACGAGGATCCGTCCATCGCCAGCCATTTCCGCTTCAACCTGCTCAATAACCGCCATTACCTTTTCATTATCCGTCACATGGTATTTATCAGTCACACGGATATTGACGAGCAGCTGCGGGAATTTCTGAATTTCATTCGCCAGCTCGGAAAGCGGCTTTTTTGTCGCCTTCATAATATTGACAAGCTGTAGGCCAGTAAGTAAGCCATCGCCAGTTGTATTGTAATCCAGGAAGATAATATGGCCGGATTGCTCGCCGCCAAGATTGTAGCCGTTCTTCTTCATTTCTTCGACCACATAACGGTCGCCAACAGCAGTCTGTACACTTTGGATCCCGTTCCGCTCCAGGCCTTTATAGAATCCGATGTTGCTCATGACTGTTGATACAACGGTGGATTGCTTCAGCCTGTTCTGCTCATTCAGGTATTTTCCGCAAATATACATGATCTGGTCGCCATCCACGACAGCGCCTGTTTCATCAATCGCAATCAGCCTGTCGCCGTCACCGTCAAATGCAAGGCCGATATCCGCGCCTTTTTCTTTAAGGAAAGCGGCCAGTGCTTCAGGGTGTGTAGAGCCGACTCCCGCGTTAATATTCAACCCATTTGGCGAAGCTCCCATTGTCGACAAGTCGGCATCCAGGTCTGCGAACAGATGGGTTGCCAGTGAGGAAGTAGCACCATGCGCGCAGTCAAGAGCTACATGGATGCCCGAGAAATCTTCATCAACCGTTTGCTTCAAGTATTGAAGGTACTTTTGCCCGCCTTCAAAATAGTCATTCACAAGTCCGAGTGCTTCACCCACTGGGCGTGGCAACTTATCTTCCGGAAGGTCCATCAGCTGTTCAATTTCATTTTCCTGTTCATCAGAAAGCTTGAACCCATCCGGACCAAAAAATTTGATCCCGTTGTCTTCCACCGGATTGTGCGAGGCGGAAATCATGACCCCTGCCTGCGCGCCAAGCGCTTTCGTCAAATAGGCAACCCCTGGTGTGGAAATAACGCCGAGCCTCATGACTTCAGCTCCGATGGAAAGCAAGCCAGCCACTAGGGCTCCCTCAAGCATATGGCCAGAAATCCGTGTATCGCGGCCAATAATTACCTTCGGCCTTTCTTTATCTTTTGTAAGGACAAATCCTCCGAATCTCCCAAGTTTAAATGCAAGTTCCGGTGTAAGTTCACTATTCGCGACTCCGCGTACTCCGTCAGTACCAAAATATTTTCCCATTATACAATCGCTCCTCCTGATCAATCCAAATCCAAAATATTAAGCATCCGTATTGTTTGTAATTTTTATCGTCGCTGTTGACTTGGCCATTCTCCAGGAAACATCTTTAGGCCCCTCTACCTGAATGTCAACATCATGCTCTCCTTCGTTCAATCCCGACAATTCTACAAAGAGCCTGAAGTCGCCTGGGCCAAGCGAATTAATCTTATCAGATGATCCATAGACAAGAAGGCTTGTATTGCCTGCGGCTGGGTCTGTAAATTCCGCCCTTTGATCGGGTGAAAGTCCTCTAATGTTGACCGGGATAGAGGAAATATTCTTTTCTTCCTCTTTAGTCCGTACCTTGACCGTCACCTTAACCAATTCAGGGGAAACCGAGATGACCCCGTCAGGAATGATGACTGGCACAGATACAGTACCGCTTTCCTTTATTTTACTCAAATCAACTTCCGCCCTTACAGATTTCACAGAAGCCAGCACATCCTCGTCAGCGGTGATGACTGCCTGTTTTGCATCAGCATTGATCGATTCAAGTGCAAGTCCATCCGGCAGGGCGCCTTTTTGAATCAGTTGAATTGGGACTTGTTTTGTCATACTTCTAACCGGAATGGTGACCTCGACACTATCTGGTTCCACAATGACATCAAGCTTGTTCAGTTCCCTGTCGAAAACCTTGATCTTCGCGTTTCTCGTTGTTGTTTCCACCAATGGCTCTTTAATATCTACAGTAGCTTTGACATAAGTAATACTGTCAATGATATCTCTTGCTCCGGTGATTTTCACTTTATCCGGACTGACCTTTGGAGGCGAAGCGCCAAAGCCGTCCTTGACCAGGGAAGTATTATACTCAGCCTCGACACTGAATTCCCTCGTAATCCTTTCCTGAATGGAAATCGTGACAGACGAAGGAGAAATGGAAGCCTGCAGCTTGTCCGACAGATCCCTTACCTTCAGTTTGACTGTTTTCGTACCAATTTCAGCACCGGTCAAATCCACATACACTTCAAAGTTCTTCAGTGTTTTTGCATTTTGCACATGGCTCTTTGGACCCGCCACAGTCAAATCAACCGTCTCCGGTAAGCCGGTGACAATCAAGTTTTTCGTATCATAATAGGCACTGACCGGAACGTCTTTTATCGTTTCTGTCGTTTCATCGCCAGGTACATATTTTTCATTCAGCTTGTTCCCGTCTGAATCTGGCGTAGGGACGGATGAATAGAGCAGGAATGCGAGTAGCAGGGCGACAACTTTTACAAACCAGCTGTTATCAAGCATTTTATCCATTTTTCTTCATCCTCCAATTCCAAAGGTTTGAAGAGGAAGCTTTCTCTTTTTCCTTCCCTACTATTTCAGTGGTGATCATTTCCTTGAAAGTATCTCTGCTTAAGTCACGGTACAGTTCCCCGTTTTTCGTGAGTGAGATGCCCCCGGTTTCCTCTGATACAATAATCGTGATACTATCGGTGACCTCACTGATACCCAGTGCGGCCCGGTGCCGCGTCCCGAGCTCTTTTGAAATGAACGGGCTTTCTGACAAAGGCAGGTAGCAGGCCGCAGCGGCCACATTATTTTTTTGCAAAATAACCGCCCCATCATGCAGTGGGGTATTTGGAATAAAAATATTGATCAGCAATTCAGATGATATTTTGCCATCCACCCGGATCCCGGTTTCAATATAGTCCGACATTCCTGTTTCCCGTTCCATCGATATAAGGGCGCCAATTCTCCGTTTGGCCATATAGTCTGTAGCCTTGATAATCGCATTTGCGGTCTTTTCGAGTTCTTCCTCTTCCTGCCCGCCTGTTCTGGAGAAAAAGCGTCCACGGCCAAGCTGCTCGAGCGCCCGCCTAAGTTCCGGCTGGAAGATGATGATTATCGCCAGAAAACCCCAGGTAATAATGTTGTCCACAATCCAGCTTAATGTTCTCAATCCTAGGAAATCACTAAAGAGCTTAACCAGCAGAATGACGAAAATCCCTTTTAAGAGCTGGACTGCCTTTGTTCCCTTTATGAGCATGATGAGTTTATATACGACATACCAGATAATGGCGATATCCACAATGCTCGCCAAATAACGGAAAATGTTGAAGTCTCCAAAAGGCATTGGCTTTCCTCCGGTCATTTATTTAAAGAGGCCCTGACAGGCTGACTATATTTTTCAAGGCAATCTTTCTATGCCTGCTTGCGTAATAGTATACGTAACCCCCTGCTATTTAATGGGGTTTCCGTATGGTTATGTAACTTTTATATTATATCATAAAATGATTCCGGACGAATCACTGGCGCTGCAAAACCGGAGGGTTCCCAAAAAGTGCAGAAAAATGAAAAATAGCCTCCAGATAGCGGTGGCTATTTTTCATCTGTTCCCTTTTCGCCGTCCAAGCTAAACAAATCTAATGCGGTTTTTTTAATCTGGTACCAGATCCAGTCGAACGCTTTGTCTACCTTTTCAATTTTTCCGGTTACATGCCCCGCTGACGCAAGATACTGCTCGCCGTTTATGACGGTAACATTTCCCTGAACTTCGCCTTCAATTTTAATGTCGCCGTTTTTGACCACTAAATCGCCTTTGACAACTTTTCCAGCCGGAACTATGACGGTCTCATGATCAATGACGACCTGGTCGGCATTTGTTGTTGAAAAATCCCGGTCGCTATCCCAGGCGGTAAACAGGCTTCCGGTCATCAGAACGATGAAGACAGCAGCGGCGGTGACCATTGGATGCCGTTTCATCCAACGCTGGAAGCTGATCTTTTTCTTTTCTTTAGGAAGCTTTGCCAGGACTGATGCAGTAAAGTTCTCTGGCGCATGGACATTGGCAGTACTTTGAATCAGCGCAACTGTTTTATTCATCTCCTGAAAGAGAGCCTGGCAGTCTTTACATTTGCCCAGATGCTCCCTTAGCACCCGTTCATTCTCGGGTTCTAAATCATCATCAAAATATTCATGCATATAGACGATAATTTCTTCGGGACAGTTCACATTGTTCACCTCTTATACATGTCTTAATTGCTTTCTTAATGCTTCCCGCCCTCTATGGATCCTCGTTTTTACCGTCCCCAGCGGCAAATCGAGTATTTCGCTTATTTCATTCAAGGATAACTCCTCAATATATTTTAATACGATCACAGACCTGTATTTTTCGGGCAGTTTCAAAATTTCTTCCTGAATGGTTTCGTGCAGCTCCATCATTTCCACTTCCTTTTCAGGAAGGGGTGTATCTGAAGAGATTCGGGAATAAAGGGTCAATCCCTCTGTCCCTGCCACTTCGGCATCAAGATAATAATCCGGCTTTTTCTTTCGGATTCTGTCAATGCAAAGATTGGTCGCAATCCGATAAAGCCAAGTCGAGAATTTATATTCTTGATTAAAATTGTGAATATTTACATAAGCGCGGATAAATGCTTCCTGGGCGATATCCTCCGCTTCGTGCCTGTTTCCCAACATGCGGTAGCCAAGCTGAAACAATTTATCCTTATACAATTCCACAATTTCAGCAAACGCATCCTGGTCGCCTTTTTTAATTTGTTTTATTCTTTTTTTAACAAGTGCATCCAATTTTTTACCTCCGCCTCTAATTGCGGCTATGTATAGTACGAACCGCTTGCAAAAAAGTTTCATTTTGGATAAAACAATTTTAATAAAATCTTACCATATCTGTCAGCGATAGGTTTGGATTTTCCTCATAAAGGACATAAAAATAGTAATTTACGGAAAGGACTTGGTTATTATGTGCATTCAGCTTACAAAACTGGCCAGTGAAATTGAAAATTCCAGAAATCAAATGGTCCAGCTGGCAAACAACTATTCGCTAACCGACCATAACGTTATCGAGGCAAGCGTGAAATTGGACTCACTGCTAAACACATATTATGTTTTAGTAAACCAAAAACATTAAAAGACTTTCGGGTGCTGATTCCCGCATATTAAAAAACCAGCTTTCCCCATAACCACTAGAGGGAATGCTGGTTTCTTCTTTTTATTACTTACTAATAGCTTAGAGAAGATTTTCCCCAAATAACGAACCCATTAATTCAACCGCTACTTTCGCAGTCTTATTTCTCTCATCAAGAATAGGATTGACTTCAACAAATTCCGCGGAAGTTATGATTTCCGCCTCAGCGAGCATTTCCATTGCCAAATGGCTCTCCCGATAAGTAATCCCGCCAATAACCGGTGTTCCCACTCCCGGTGCATCCAGGGGATCAAGGCCATCCAGATCAAGAGAAAGATGAACCCCATCTGTTCTGTCCTTTAAGTAGGAAATCGTCTCCTCCATCACCCTTGCCATGCCCATTCGGTCAATTTCATGCATGGTATAGACTTTAATGCCAGTTTCTTTTATTAATTCCTTTTCACCGTCATCCAGTGCCCTCGCCCCTATGATGACTACATTCTCAGGTTTTACTTTCGGGCTGTATCCTCCCAATTCCGTCAACAACTTATGGCCAATCCCTAAACTGACTGCGAGAGGCATACCATGGATGTTTCCGGATGGGGACGTTTCTGCTGTATTCAAATCACCATGGGCATCATACCAAATTACGCCCATATTTTTATAATGTTTTGAAACACCCGCAAGTGTCCCGATGGCAATGCTATGGTCGCCTCCAAGGATTAGCGGGAATGAACCCTTTTCGACCACTTTATCGACTTCAGCTGCCAGCTTCTCATTCTTTTTAGTGATTAACTCCAAATTTCTCAGCTTCGACTGCTGATCAATGACGACCTCTGGCCGGCCGACAGGGATATCCCCTAAATCTTCAATTTCATCAAATAAGCTTTTGAGCCTGTCGACGACTTCCGCGTAACGTATTGCACTCGGCCCCATATCAACTCCCCGGCGCAATTGCCCCAGGTCCATAGGCATGCCGATAATAGACAATTTTTTCATTTATACTCCCCCTTAATGTCTTAATTTTAACCGCTTACATCCAAATGACTCAACTTGACATTATTATGCATATAAATACATCCTTAACGAAGCATTTCCATCCACCATAGGGTACAGCGTTATTTGGATGTTGGCTTTGCTGCTTTTATACGACTTCGTTGCTATTTGTTTGGCTTTACTGTCGATGAGATTGAATTCTATTCGACCGCAGAGTAGATTTTTATTTGCTGCGGGCGTTTAGAGCTCTTCTATTCGACCGCAGAGCAGAATTTTAAATGCTGCGGGCGTTTAGAACATTCATATTCGACCGGAGAGAACATTTTTATTTGGAACAAAGTCGTATTGGTTACGAGCTTTGAGATTGCTTCTATCCAAACATACAAAGAAGCCTTAAATCTAAAAAGATTTAAGGCAGAATGGTCTTTATGTAAAATGATGGTGGAGCCTAGCGGGATCGAACCGCTGACCTCCTGCGTGCAAAGCAGGCGCTCTCCCAGCTGAGCTAAGGCCCCGGAGAATGGAGCGGAAGACGGGATTCGAACCCGCGACCCCCACCTTGGCAAGGTGGTGTTCTACCACTGAACTACTTCCGCGTTCGATAGTATTATAACGAAAAAATTTTTATTAGACAAGAATTTAAATGAGCCATGAAGGACTCGAACCTTCGACCCTCTGATTAAAAGTCAGATGCTCTACCGACTGAGCTAATGGCTCAAACAAAAAAAAGTTCCCTAAATCCATTAAGCATCTAGCCGTCTGCTCCGCAGAACTTCCGTCCTGCTACGCAACTCGCAGCTGGTTCATAGAAGCGTTGCTCGTCTCTACCAACTGAGCTAATGGCTCGAGTACAAAAATAAAAAAAGACTGGGCTAGCTGGATTCGAACCAACGAATGACGGAGTCAAAGTCCGTTGCCTTACCGCTTGGCTATAGCCCAATAATAGTATGGTTTCCTAATACAGTTTTCCAATACAACTTAAAAAGAACATACATAGTATTGCTCTTTTGGATGAAACCTATTCAGAAAATGGTGGTGGGGGACGGATTCGAACCGCCGAACCCGGAGGGAGCGGATTTACAGTCCGCCGCGTTTAGCCACTTCGCTACCCCACCAAAAAATGGTGCCGGCTAGAGGACTTGAACCCCCAACCTACTGATTACAAGTCAGTTGCTCTACCAATTGAGCTAAACCGGCATAAGAAGTATTAAATATATTAGAAATAATGGAGGATGACGGGATCGAACCGCCGACCCTCTGCTTGTAAGGCAGATGCTCTCCCAGCTGAGCTAATCCTCCAAATGGTGACCCCTACGGGATTCGAACCCGTGTTACCGCCGTGAAAGGGCGGTGTCTTAACCGCTTGACCAAGGGGCCGATATTTAAAAAGCTTCCAAGCGGGCTCGAACCGCTGACCTCTTCCTTACCATGGAAGTGCTCTACCTACTGAGCTATGGAAGCATTAATAAGTAAAGATATATTGGCTCCGCAGGTAGGACTCGAACCTACGACCGATCGGTTAACAGCCGATTGCTCTACCACTGAGCTACTGCGGAATAAGTAAGTTTACCTATATTCAGAGGCGTATACAACTCGCAGCCGATTCTTGGAAATATCGCTCCAACCTATTCATGAGCTGCACAAAATAAAATCAAAGCCCGGCAGCGTCCTACTCTCACAGGGGCAAGGCCCCAACTACCATCGGCGCTGAGAAGCTTAACTTCCGTGTTCGGGATGGGAACGGGTGTGGCCTTCTCGCCATAACTGCCAGACAATGAATCAGACATATTTTATTATAATGTCTTTTTTGTTTTTTTCAAGGAAAATTTCATTCCCTCAAAACTGGATAATTAGAAGAAGTTTGAAGAACGAATGATCATTTTGAATTGGTTAAGTCCTCGATCTATTAGTATCAGTCAGCTCCACGCGTCGCCGCGCTTCCACCTCTGACCTATCAACCTGATCGTCTTTCAGGGATCTTACCAGTTTAACACTGTGGGAAATCTCCTAGTGCCAAGGCATCCACCGTGCGCCCTTTCTAACTTAACCTAAAAGGTTCATTCACTCTTAAATAAGAGAGAAAACTAAAATGGCGATCACTCGGTTCTTCTTGGTTACTTCTTCTTACATTATCCAGTTTTCAAGGAACAAGGAAGTCTTGAGGAATTGCTCCCTCAAAACTAAACAAACAAGCGGTCAACTTACGGACCGAAGGTCCGCATTCCGATTGCCCAAAGGCAATATCCTTAGAAAGGAGGTGATCCAGCCGCACCTTCCGATACGGCTACCTTGTTACGACTTCACCCCAGTCATCTGTCCCACCTTAGGCGGCTGGCCCCTTGCGGTTACCCCACCGACTTCGGGTGTTACAAACTCCCGTGGTGTGACGGGCGGTGTGTACAAGGCCCGGGAACGTATTCACCGCGGCATGCTGATCCGCGATTACTAGCGATTCCGGCTTCATGCAGGCGAGTTGCAGCCTGCAATCCGAACTGAGAATGGTTTTATGGGATTGGCTTCACCTCGCGGCTTCGCTGCCCTTTGTACCATCCATTGTAGCACGTGTGTAGCCCAGGTCATAAGGGGCATGATGATTTGACGTCATCCCCACCTTCCTCCGGTTTGTCACCGGCAGTCACCTTAGAGTGCCCAACTGAATGCTGGCAACTAAGATCAAGGGTTGCGCTCGTTGCGGGACTTAACCCAACATCTCACGACACGAGCTGACGACAACCATGCACCACCTGTCACTCTGTCCCCCGAAGGGGAACGTCCTGTCTCCAGGAGTGTCAGAGGATGTCAAGACCTGGTAAGGTTCTTCGCGTTGCTTCGAATTAAACCACATGCTCCACCGCTTGTGCGGGCCCCCGTCAATTCCTTTGAGTTTCAGCCTTGCGGCCGTACTCCCCAGGCGGAGTGCTTAATGCGTTTGCTGCAGCACTAAAGGGCGGAAACCCTCTAACACTTAGCACTCATCGTTTACGGCGTGGACTACCAGGGTATCTAATCCTGTTCGCTCCCCACGCTTTCGCGCCTCAGCGTCAGTTACAGACCAGAGAGTCGCCTTCGCCACTGGTGTTCCTCCACATCTCTACGCATTTCACCGCTACACGTGGAATTCCACTCTCCTCTTCTGCACTCAAGCCCCCCAGTTTCCAATGACCCTCCACGGTTGAGCCGTGGGCTTTCACATCAGACTTAAGAGGCCGCCTGCGCGCGCTTTACGCCCAATAATTCCGGACAACGCTTGCCACCTACGTATTACCGCGGCTGCTGGCACGTAGTTAGCCGTGGCTTTCTGGTCAGGTACCGTCAAGGTACCGGCAGTTACTCCGGTACTTGTTCTTCCCTGACAACAGAGCTTTACGACCCGAAGGCCTTCTTCGCTCACGCGGCGTTGCTCCGTCAGACTTTCGTCCATTGCGGAAGATTCCCTACTGCTGCCTCCCGTAGGAGTCTGGGCCGTGTCTCAGTCCCAGTGTGGCCGATCACCCTCTCAGGTCGGCTACGCATCGTCGCCTTGGTGGGCCATTACCCCACCAACTAGCTAATGCGCCGCGGGCCCATCTGTAAGTGACAGCCGAAACCGTCTTTCAGCTCATCGACATGTGTCAATGAGGGTTATCCGGTATTAGCCCCGGTTTCCCGGAGTTATCCCAGTCTTACAGGCAGGTTGCCCACGTGTTACTCACCCGTCCGCCGCTGAGGTTTCGAAAGCAAGCTTTCAAAACCTCCGCTCGACTTGCATGTATTAGGCACGCCGCCAGCGTTCGTCCTGAGCCAGGATCAAACTCTCCAAGAAAGAGTATGAGTTTAGCTCATAAAGTTACGTTGGCTCATGATCCGAAGATCATGATAAATATTGTTTGTTGACGCTTGTTTGTTTAGTTTTCAAGGAACAAAACTGCTGTGATCGATGGCTCTTTTTTGAAATTCCCAGCAGCTGAAAACAGCTCTGCAAACCTCAACAAAAGAAGCGATATCGCTCAACAGCGACTTTCTAATTATAACATCTTAAAAAGTATAAAGTCAATAACTTTTTTAAGTTGCTAGGTTGCTGTCCAGCAGCAACGTTTATTACTATAACAACTAAAAAAAACAAAGTCAACAATTCTTTTTAATATTTTCAAATGGAAAATTACACTAAAGCTGACCCTTCTTTCTGGATTTTTTGCGCATATATCTCAGGCATTCTCCTGGCAAGGCTAGCCTCCTGAACAAAGCAAATAAAATTGTATATCGTTCCTCCATCGCTTTTTTAGCAATATGGTCAATTCTTTCATCATCGAGATCGAAAAGAATCTCTTCCATTTCTCTTTTAACCAGGTATTCAATTTCCTTTGCTTCTTTTGCATTAATAAGCAACCCAATCATCCAATTACCACTCCTGAATAAATCTTTGAGATTATACTTTCCAGTAAATTCTATATGTATGTAAGATAGGAGATGATTTTCTCAATCATACTTCTCCGGAACAATACATACATTTAGTACAAGGAATTGTATGGACGGGGGTCATGAAGGTGAACTTTTTCTTTGTATTAAACGGAAAGCGAATGAAACAAATTACGCTCATTATCGTCTCCGCTTTTTTCACAGCCTGGATTGTTTATATGGAAAATTTAGTTCAAATGCCCGTATTTTCAACTAAAGATGGGCCTAAAGCGGTGTATAAAGGAGAAAAGGATATTGCCTTGACTTTTAATATTGGCTGGGGAGATGAAAAAGCTGCACCCATTTTAGATGTGCTTGAAAAGGAAAATGTTAAATCGGCTACATTCTTCTTATCCGGGGCTTGGGCCGAACGCCATCCGGACTTAGTTGAAAGGATTGCCAAACAAGGATATGAAATAGGGATCCTTGGATATGGGTACGAGGATTATACGGCCTTGGAGGAAACCGAAATTAGAAAAGACCTTGCCAAGGCGCAAACTGCTTTTGGTAAGTTGAATATTAAAAAAATCTCATTAATCCGAGCCCCTACCGGCCATTTTGATAAGAGGACTCTGAAAATTGCCGAGCGGTTTGGTTTTACGGTTGTCCATTGGAGCATTGACTCGGAGGATTGGACCAATCCCGGGGTAAAGAAAATCCTTAAAAATATGGATAACGCAGCAGCCGGAGATATCGTACTTCTTCATGCTTCTGACTCCGCCAAGCAAACGGCTAAAGCTCTCCCTGATATTATTCAAGGACTAAAGGGAAAGGGGCTTAACTTTGTCACAGTCTCAGAGATGATCGCTAACGGAAAAACCAAATCCGAGGAGGTCAGGTAAAAGAATTACAATCAGTAGAATCATCTTTCTCCCTCTCTAAGATAATAAAAAGCCGCCCATTAATTGGACGGCTTGTTTTTACTTTTTTTCTTAGTGGTTTTTTCAGGAACTTGTTTGGACTTTCCCTGCGCTTTTTTCCGTTCTTCCAACGACTTCTCATTCAACTTGTGAAGAATTAAGATCTGGTATCCGTTGCATACCAGCAGCGGGAAAAGCATGAGATAAAACCAGCCGCCCTCATTTACCCTTAGGACAGGAACCCACTCCAGCACCGTACCGACAATCATAAAGAATAAAGCCGGAATAAACGCTTCCCTGGTGGTCTGTTTCATTTTTTGCCAGGCGACCACAAGGCCCACCACCAGAACAATTAAAGCGGGAATAATATAAGGGAACAGTCCCTCTCCCTTTTCCGCAAAGGCGGTATACCTTAAATAAACAAGATCAAAAAGGACAAAGGCCGCGATAACTGCCTGTACACTATTCCAAAGCTTCGCTGACTTGAAAATCCCCAGTCCAAATCGATGGACGGTCAAATATGCAAAAAAGCCCATTTGGCTTAAAAGGCTAAAGATGAATCCAACCCCAATTAACCACATTAATACGGATAGAACTTCTAGAACCTCAAAGTGGGTGAATAATGGGGCGAATTTATCCCAGCGTACAAAGAATCCGGTTATGACCGTTACTATTGCCCCTAGGAACAGTGTGTTAATAAATAATTTTACCCAATTTCGGCTAGTCACAATTTTTCCCCCAGCACTGCATAAATGCATTTATATTTTTCACGGGCAGGTAACTGCATCCGCTTGCGGCTTCATTTTTTGACAAAAGCCGCCACAATTCATTGTACCAACAGGTTCTTGAAAAATCCAGGCATTCTCTTTAAGCGAATAATTGACAGCTTTTTTCTTCATCCTAATGGTAAGCGCCTATTATGAAGGGAGTCTCTTGGGATGAATAAGAAATTTCTTTTGCTGCCAATTGCCCTTATGCTGATACTGACAGCCTGTGCGGGCGGCGGAGCAAGTCAAGTTGAAAGCAAACTCAATTATGAAGAGACGAAAAAGATGCTAGTCGATATTCTCCATACAGATGATGGTAAAAAGGCAATTCATGAAATTATGACTGACGAAAAGGTTAAAAAAGAATTCATTATGGACCAGGCCGCGGTCACGGATACTGTTCAAAAAACATTAGTCTCAAAGGAAGGGGCTGACTTTTGGCGGGAATCTCTAAAAGATCCGAAGATTGCCGCAGCACTCGCAAAAGGGATGAAAACCGAAAATGAAACCCTTTTGAAGGAGTTAATGAAAGATCCTGAGTACCGTTCCATGATGATTGAAGTTTTTAAAGAGCCCGAGATGCAAAAAGAAATGGCGGATGCCTTAAAAAGCAAAGAGTTTCGCCTCCATCTTCAGACGGTAATTGCTGAAGCAATGCAGAGCCCTTTATTTAAGACCAAAATGCAGGATTTGCTTTTGCAGGCTGCCAAGGAATCCGTTGCCAAAGAGGGAAAGGGCGGGCAGGGCGGCGGTAAAAGCGGTGGCAGTGAAGGCGGAGGAAATAAGTAAAGCGGCCAACGACTTTGAGAATATAAAAAGCCTCTCCGTAACTATGGCCGGAGAGGCCTCTTCATTATTTTTCCAGCATGCCGATAACCTTGTCGGCAATCTGGAGGTAAATTCCGCCCAGTTTTTCTTCTTCCTGATAGATGGAAGGCGCAAAGTCATTCTCATCCCAATCCGGCTGCCCCAATGGTAGCTGGCCGATCACTTCAGTATTCAATGCCTCAGCAAGCCGCTGGCCGCCGCCCTGACCGAAGATATATTCGCGTTCCGCTGTAAGCTTGCTCTCAAAATAAGCCATATTTTCAATAACGCCCAGGATTTCATGTTCTGTTTTGAGAGCCATTGCACCAGCTCTCGCCGCAACAAAAGCAGCTGTCGGATGAGGCGTTGTCACAATGATTTCCTTGCATGAAGGAAGCATAGTGTGAACATCAAGCGCCACATCCCCTGTTCCTGGAGGCAAGTCGAGCAGAAGGTAGTCGAGTTCGCCCCAATTCACTTCTTCAAAAAAGCTGTTCAGCATTTTGCCAAGCATTGGGCCGCGCCAGATAATCGGCGAGTTGTCTTCTACAAAAAAGCCCATAGAGATGACCTTTACGCCAAAACGCTCGACCGGAAGGATTTTATCGTTTTTAACTGCCGGACGCTCGGTGATACCCATCATATCCGGAACACTGAACCCGTATATATCGGCATCGATCAGGCCGACTTTTTTGCCGAGGCGGGCCAGCGAAACAGCCAGATTAACTGAAACCGTTGATTTCCCTACTCCGCCCTTACCGCTCGCAATCGCGATAAAGGTCGTTTTGCTGCCTGGGGACAGCAATCCTTGTCCTCCGGATTCCGCCATTGCCGCGCGGTGCTCAGCAAGGACTTCCTCGGGAAGTTCACTGAAGCGAAGACCGACTGAGGCGGCGCCGCGGCTTTTTAAAGCGTTGACAATTTCGCCCTGAAGCTGCAGCTGTTCGGGAGTTCCCGTCTTGGCAATCGCAATTTTGACACTGACGTGGTTCTTTTCTTCCTTCACTTTTATTTCTTCAATTGCATTCAGTTCACCCAGCGATTTATGTAAAAATGGCTCCTGTAAACCGCTTAACGTTTCCCGTACAATAGCCTCTGTAATCACCTAGAGCACCTGCCTTATTGTTTTGGTTTTAACTGCCTTTGAAAGCATGGCATGTCTTTATATTATAGCATACGGTATGGACAGGCTGTTAACTGGCGCACACCCTTCACAGTTTTTTAAAATCTCTTGCGCAAATAAAGAGGATGCAAGCGCACCCTCTTTGTTAATCTGTGAAATATCTAATTATTCCTTTATATATTGAAGCCGCGACCATTTCCTGATAGGAGTCGCGCTCCAGGTTTTCCTTTTCGGCTGGATTGGAAAGGAACCCTACTTCGACTAAAACACCCGGCTTCTCGGCATTGCGAAGAATGTATACACTGTTCAGCGGCTTCGCTTCTCTTGTTGTATTTTCAAGGTTGACCCTCAGCTCTTTCTGAACCAGCTTTGCGGCTTTTTTATTTTCCTTGTAATGTGTGCTATAAAAGGTCTGCGCACCGCTCCAGCGGGGAGAAGGAATGGCATTCAAGTGGACGCTAACAAAGAGGTCTGCATCCGATTCATTTATCATTTTTAGCCTTTCCTTCAAATCTGCAGTCTTTCTGCGACTAAGGCCTTTCATATCGACCGGTGCCAAATCTTTATCGGTTTCCCGGGTCATGATGACTATTGCTCCCTGCTGCTGGAGGAAATCACGCAGCTTTAAGGAAATATTCAAAGCAATATCTTTCTCCTGAGTCGGCCGCACCCCTGCCCCGCCATCAGCACCGCCATGGCCGGGGTCCAGAAGAATCACCTTCCCGGATAGGGGCAAACTCCATGTGTTCCAGGAGTGATTTTCGGAAAAGTCATATTGGATAATAATGAATAACATAATAAGAGCCGCTGCAAAAACAGTCCGTTTCAATCTTCGTTTCGACACTACCTCAGCCCCCTGCCCGTCCTTTTCCCTTTCACTATATGGCTCGTAAAAGGATTTTAGAACACAGGTTGCCTTGCGGGAGTGCATTTGGGACTTATTTTAGTGCAGGCGGAGTTTTTGGCGGCGCCGAGCTTTTTCATATCCGTCCATCCACCATGCCCGGACATACTGCTCACAAGACAGATACAGGGATTCACTATAGATCCCTTCATCTCCAGCTCCCCAATACAGGAGAAAGTTGTATAAGGTATCTATTAAATGGGTCTCCTCAGCCTCACAGCGGCTTAAAATCATTTCAAGCTTCTCTCCGGCAAAGCTAAACTTGCTAAAATTCGCTCCGAGCAAAAATGCTTCAAGCGCCACATCATAGCAAGCCTCCTGGATGCCGGAATTTTGAAAAAGACCGCTTGCAAGCCTGACGGAGCCAAAGTACTCCTGAACTTTTTTCTTCAATTCAGTTATCGAAATGTCCTTAAGGACCGAACGTTCATATTTAATCTGTTTCGCGCGCCTTTTTTCTGTAAAGGTTGTAATGACATTCACTTGCTTTCACCTCTTACAGCTAGTCTTTAACTGCAATGCGGGGAGAATACAGATTCCTTCTCTGAATCCTTTTCCAGTTTTACAATCAATTAGAAAGATGAGACTGCTGCCAACCGCCTAAGGCAATTTAAATTTATTCAGGGTTTGATAAAGGACTCGGTAATACTTATAAAAGCAGATTAGTCAATTTAGAGCCTATGCTAATTTAAGACAGCAAGGCATTTTGGGAAGGATAAAAAAAACAGGGTGGAATCCCCTCCGGCAGAATTTAACCAAAGCAGGGGAAACCACCCGAAAATCACAACTAGTATTCTTAATGGGCCGGCGAGGTCTGGACTTGCTTTTGTTCCGACCTGTCAACAACTGCGGCACCTACTATATCACCAATAACATTTGAGGCTGTTCCGCCCATTCCAATAATCGCATCGACACCTGCAATCAGCGCAACAATCTCTAACGGCAACCCAAACATTGTCAGAACCGCTGATAATGTAACTAACCCTGCCGCAGGAACTCCTGCTGTCCCGATCGATAGGAGCGTACCAATAAGGATAATGATAAAAAAGTCAGATAGTGATAGCTGGAAATTAGTAACATTGGCTGCGAATACAATCGAAACCCCCATTCGCAATGCGCCACCATCCGAGTTAAAAATCGCCCCTAGAGGTAATGCAAAATTCGCTGTTCTTTCTGAAATTCCCGCTTTTTTTGCTGCATTAATCGCTATAGGCAGCGATGCAATACTGCTGGATGTGAAAAATGCCGTTGTATACGCCTCTTTTGTTTGTTTGAAGAAATTAAGTACAGGTGTACCGCTTAACTTCAAAAAGCCGGAATAGACCACTGTCCAAAGCAAGAAAATACCTAGATAAAAGACACCAATAAACGTAAGAAGGGAATATAGCGCCCCCCAGCCCTGATGACCAAAGGCATTGGCACCTATTGCAAAAACACCGATTGGCGTGTAAGCCAGGACCCCTTTTAAAATCTTATATAACATTTCATTAAATGCTGTAAAAAACCGATCAAGAAGGTTTCCATATTCCTGCATTTTCTGATCAGTTGAAAATTTCATTGAGGAAATAGCCAAGCCTACAATTACCGCAAGGAACATAATGGCCATTGTGTCTCCAGCCGCAAAGGCTTGGAACATATTATCCGGAATAATTTGCAGAATTATATCCGCAAAATGCGGCGTTTCCGGCTTTTCTACATGGATGTTCGGTAAAGTTAACTGTGCTCCCGGATTAAACCATAATGCTAAACCAAGACCAATCAAGACAGCCGCGGCGGTTGTTGCTGCATAATAGAGAATCAATTTCCACCCAATTCTGCCCAGCTGCGTGATACTCATTTGATTGACTGCCTGCACAACTGTCAGGAAGATTACCGGTACGGCGATCAGACTCAAGAGGCGGATGAGGATCGTCCCAAAAGGCTTTAATACTTCCGCATCTGTTTTAAATGTCAGCCCGACTATAATCCCTAACAAGAAACCTACAGCCATCTTTAAAACGAACGGAATTTCTTGATACTTTCTCCAAATATTTTTCATCATACCTTATCCTTTAGTAAAATTTTTACATGAAAACAATTATATCATTTAATCTAAAAAAGCGGAAAAGCATTTAGCTAACACTTAATCTAGATAGAACCATCCCCCACCCATAAAAGTGTCATACAAACAAAAAGACCCTTTCCACAAAAGTGAAAAGAGCCTTTAAATGTTGATAAATTAACGCTTCGAGAACTGAGGAGCACGACGAGCGCCTTTAAGACCGTATTTCTTACGCTCTTTCATACGTGCGTCACGAGTCAGAAGGCCTGCGCGCTTCAGAGTTGGACGGAATTCTGGATCAGCTTGCAGCAATGCGCGGGCAATGCCGTGGCGGATAGCGCCAGCTTGGCCAGTGTAGCCGCCACCCTTAACGTTTACAAGGATGTTGTAGCTGCCAAGAGTTTCAGTAGCATTAAGTGGTTGCTTAACTACTTCACGAAGAGCTTCGAATGGAATGTAGTTAGTGATGTCACGATCATTGATTAGAATTTGGCCATTGCCTGGTACGAGACGTACGCGGGCAACGGAGCTTTTACGACGGCCTGTGCCGATATATTGAACTTGTGCCAAGTTAATACCCTCCCTTTATTATCCGCGAAGTTCGTAAACTTCTGGTTTTTGTGCTTGATGCGGATGCTCGCTGCCTGCATAAACGTGCAGCTTTTTGAACATTTGACGGCCAAGAGAATTCTTTGGAAGCATGCCTTTAATCGCAAGCTCGATCATTTTCTCAGCATAGTTCGTGCGCATTTCAAGTGCAGTCCTTTGCTTAAGGCCGCCTGGGTGGTTGGTGTGGCGGTAGTAAATCTTGTCATGCAGCTTGTTGCCTGTAAGAGTTACTTTAGATGCATTCAAGATGATGACATTGTCACCAGTGTCAACATGCGGTGTGAATGTTGGTTTATTTTTTCCACGTAGAATTGCTGCAACCTCGGAAGCAAGGCGTCCAAGAGTTTTGCCTTCAGCATCAACTACGTACCATTTACGCTCGATAGTATTGGCATTCGCCATAAACGTTGTACGCATGGGTTTCCCTCCTAGTTAGATCAAAAAAAGTTAGTTCGCGCATCATTCGGCTCTGGGGACTCACTCTGTTCCGGGAGCGGTCCTGGGCTTTTCTCTGCGCGTGTCAAGGTCATGTTCATATATTTCTAATCACGATGAAGACTTTCCGGGGCTTTATCGTGGGATTAAAATACACACATATGATATATTAAATGCTTAGAGCCCCAATGTCAAGAAAATATTGTACACCAGGTTTAGTTGTTTTTACTTTTTTTCGGTATCTCCATAAAATACTTCCCATAAATACAAACCGTGGGCCGGTGCGGTTTTGCCCGCAAGTGTCCTATCCCTGGCAAGGATCAGGCCAGGGATTTCTCCAGCCTTTCTTGCCCCCGCCCCAACCTCGATGAGTGTACCTGTCAGGATTCTGACCATATTGTATAAAAATCCAGTTCCCTTGAACCTCAGTTCAAGGGTTTCTTCTATTTTTGCAAAAGAAATTTCCTCGATCGTCCTGACCTTATCGATCACTTCAGTTCCCGATGCGCAAAAGCTGGAGAAGTCATGAGTCCCGGACAAATAGCCTGCCGCTTCTTCCATTGCCTTAAGACCAAGCGGGTAGGGATAATGGAAGGCGTAATTCCGCATAAACGGGTCCCGGTTTTTGCCTAAATAAAGGATGTAGCGATACTCCTTTCCCGCTGCATCGAATCTGGCATGGAAGCCACTGTTCGCCTTCTCGACGGATAGAATCGATATTTCCCCGCTGAGCATTGAGTTCAAAGCAATTGGCCACCGCTCTTCAGGTATAGAAAGCGGCGAATCGAAGTGGATGACCTGGCCCCTTGCATGGACGCCAGAATCGGTCCGGCCTGAAGCGGTCACTTTGACCTGCGTTCCTTTATGAAGCTTGGACAGGACCGCTTCCAACTCGCCCTGGACCGTCCGCTTGCCAGGCTGGACCTGATAGCCGGCAAAACCTGTCCCATCATACGAAATAATACATTTATACCGTTGCATGATATCCTCCCTTAAGACCGCAGGAATACGAGAACAACAGCCAGCACCAGTAGCAAGACGAGCTGTATGGTGTCGGCTGTCCCCCAGTGCAGCTGTCGGAAACGGGTCCGCCCTTCACCGCCCCGGTAGCCGCGCGCCTCCATTGCGGTCGCAAGATCCTCAGCACGCTTGAACGAGCTGACAAACAACGGAATTAATAATGGAATGATTGCTTTAACACGATCTTTAATCGGTCCGCTGGCAAATTCAACGCCCCTGGCACTCTGGGCTTTCATAATTTTGTCAGTTTCCTGCATAAGTGTCGGAATGAACCTGAGGGAAATCGACATCATCAGCGCCATTTCGTGCACCGGAAACTTTATCTTTTTTAATGGGTTCAAAAGGATTTCAAGACCGTCGGTAATCTCAATCGGCGTTGTTGTCAATGTCAGAAGTGAAGTGACAAGAATCAGGAAAAAGAACCTCATCGAAATGAAAATCCCTTGTCTAATTCCTTCTTCATAAATTTTCATAAACCCGAGGTCGACGACCACATCGCCTTCCTTCGTTAGGAACAGGTGGAGCAATAAGGTAAAGACGACGAGAAACAGAATGGGCTTAAGTCCTTCCAACAGAAATCGGATTGGAATCCGTGACAGGCTGAGCAGATAAAAGGTGTAAACACCGAGCAGGGCATAGGTGAAAATATTATTTGCGATAAAGACAATACAGACGAAAGCAAAAACGAGAATTAGCTTTGAGCGCGGGTCCATTCTATGGATTAGTGAATCCGCAGGGACATAGCGTCCGAATATCATCTTTTCCATCATGGCCGCCCACCCCCTTTATAGCGGGCTATCGCCTCGGACAAGTCTTCAATCGTCAAATATGTCCTGTCCAGTCTGGCGCCCATCTTCTCTTCCCATTTCAGCTGGAACCTGACCGCTTCAGGTACATCCAGGCCAAGCGAGACCAGCTCGGACGGATTGGAGAAGATTTCTTCGGGAGTGCCGGTTTTAACCGTCCTGCCCTCCTGCAAAATCGCGATTTTATCCGCATACCTGGCCGCGTCTTCCATGCTGTGTGTCACGAGAACGGTCGAGAGTCCCTGTTCTTTATGAAGCTCGTAAAACATGTCCATGATTTCTTTCCTTCCACGAGGGTCAAGCCCCGCAGTCGGTTCATCAAGGACTATCACTTCAGGCTCCATTGCCAGGACCCCTGCGATCGCGACGCGGCGCATTTGGCCGCCTGACAAATCAAAAGGGGACTTTTGCAATACTTCCTCCCCAAGTCCGACTTGTCCAATGGCAATCCGCGCCCGTTTCCTTGCTTCCTCTTCCGGCACGCCGAAGTTCATCGGCCCGAAGCTAACATCCTTTTCAACAGTTTCCTCAAATAGCTGATGCTCCGGAAACTGAAAGACAATCCCGACTTTTTGGCGGACAGACTTCAAGTTTTTCTCTTTCTTTCCTGCCCTTAATTCCCTGCCGCCAATTGTGACGCTTCCCGATGTGGGCTGCAGAAGTCCATTCAAATGCTGAAGAACGGTCGATTTCCCTGATCCCGTATGGCCTATAATCGCCAAGTAAGTGCCCGTTGGGATTTCGATGGAGACATCACTGACGGCCACCCTTTCAAAAGGCGTACCCGCCTGGTATTTATATCCTACATCTTTGAGTGATATGTCCATAGTTCCCTCACCAACTCTTCTTCAGACAAATAATGTTTAGAAAGATTTATTCCCTTCTCCGTCAAGGCCTTGCCCATTTTGACCGCAAAAGGAATATCGAGCCCCAATGAAACAAGCTCTTCATCAAGAGCGAATATTTCATTTGGTGTTCCTTCCCGGTAGAGCCTTCCCTTGTTCATGACAATGATCCGGTCCGCCTTCGCGGCCTCGTCAAGGTCATGTGTAATGGAGATCACCGTCAGAGAGGCTTCTTCCTTCAGCAGCCTCACCGTTTCAAGAACCTCTTCCCTACCTCGCGGGTCGAGCATCGATGTCGCTTCATCCAAAATGATGATAGAAGGCTTAAGTGCCAGAACGCCTGCAATCGCGACTCGCTGTTTCTGCCCTCCGGACAGATGGTGCGGCTCTTGATTAAGAAACTTTTCCATCTTAACCTTCGCCAATGCTTCCGGTACCCTGACGGCCATTTCCTCTTGCGGAATGCCGTTGTTTTCCAAACCAAAAGCCACATCATCTTTTACAGTTGTGCCAACGAATTGATTATCCGGATTTTGAAAAACCATTCCCAGCTTTCTGCGGATATCCCAAACTGTCTTCTCATTTAGCGGAATGCCATCAATATGAATAGTCCCCTGCTGAGGATATTGGAGGCCATTCAGTAGCCTTGCAAGCGTCGATTTACCTGAACCATTATGGCCAACGATTGCGAGCCATTCCCCTTCATAAACATTGAAACTGACATTTTGGACCGCATATCGGTCACTGGAAACGTATTGGAATGAAATATCAGCTAGACTGATAATCTCTTTCTTCATTCTCGCCATCCTCCCCTCGGCTCATCTTATCTCTTCTCTTCTCGTTCATAAAAGTCCTGTAATGCAAAAAAAGCCTGCACCCCGCCCCCCTACAGATTTGCCAATCTGATGAAAACAGGGTTTCTTTGTAAGAAACGGGAGGGGTGCATGAGCTAGACGGGACAGGAAAGGAAGGCAGATGATACAACGGAAGACTGCCATCCTCCGAATTCTCTATGGTGTTAATCCTGCTGGCCGGTTATCGAAAAACGATATTCCTGCCCATCGTAACGCTCTTTTTGGCTTGTTCGGTTTACCTATTTAACTGTCAAGCTGGCGCCGTGGCGCCTACGCTTTTCTTGTGTCCAGCTGCGGTGCCTAGCCCCTCGAGGTCGCTTCGGTCCCGAAGGTGAAGTCAAAGAACGACTTCTCCTTCGGGCCCTCCAGCGCTTGTCAGGGCTGACCAGGCACCTTCGCTTTTCATTGTCCAGCTCCAGTGGCCAGCGCCTAGTGTACTTCGGTCTCCTCCTTACGATAAGTCAACATCGATTCACTTCGTTCATCGTGTTTCCTTTATCTCGATCGGAGCCCTCCAGTCCATACGGCGCTAAACGGCCACTTCCGCTTTTCTTTTAAAAAAGGCAAGAAACAAGTTTCATGGAACTGTCCCTTGCCTTGATTGCGGTGTTATTATACTAGCTCAATGATGACCATTGGTGCACCGTCGCCGCGGCGAGGACCAATTTTCATAATGCGAGTGTATCCACCCTGACGCTCTTCGTAACGAGGAGCGATGTCAGCAAACAACTTCTGCAGTGCATCTGTGTTGTTTTCAGCATCAGCTACTTCGTTGCGGATGTAAGATGCTGCCTGGCGGCGTGCATGCAAGTCTCCGCGCTTTCCGAGAGTGATCATTTTTTCTACAACAGAACGCAATTCCTTCGCACGTGTTTCAGTTGTCTGGATACGTTCATTAATAATTAGGTCAGTTGTAAGGTCACGAAGCATCGCTTTACGCTGGGCGCTTGTGCGGCCTAATTTTCTGTATGCCATGAAGGGTTCCCTCCTTTGTTGAAGTCAGTTAAGGCTGTGGTTGGCTGTTGCCGGATAAACTAGTCATCCTTGCGCAGGCCTAAACCTAGCTCTTCGAGTTTCGCTTTTACTTCCTCAAGTGATTTACGGCCTAGGTTGCGTACTTTCATCATGTCTTCTTCGGTCTTGTTGGCAAGCTCCTGGACAGTGTTGATTCCCGCGCGCTTCAGACAGTTATAAGAACGAACCGACAGGTCAAGTTCTTCAATCGTCATTTCGAGGACTTTTTCTTTTTGGTCTTCTTCTTTTTCAATCATGATTTCAGCATTTTGCGCTTCATCGGTCAAGCCAACAAAGATATTCAAATGCTCGGTCAAAATCTTCGCTCCAAATGCAATGGCTTCCTGTGGGCCTGTGCTGCCGTCTGTCCATACATCCAGGGTCAATTTATCGTAGTTGGTCATTTGGCCAACACGTGTATTTTCCACCTGGTAGGAAACACGGGAAACCGGAGTGTAGATAGAGTCAATCGGAATCACGCCGATTGGCTGATCTTCCCTCTTGTTCTGGTCAGCTGGCGTATAGCCGCGTCCCCGCCTAGCAGTCAAACGCATACGAAGATGTCCGTTTGAACCTAATGTAGCAATATGCAAATCTGGGTTAAGAATTTCAACATCACTGTCATGGGTGATATCGGAAGCCTTTACCCCGCCTTCGCCCTGTACATCGATTTCAAGCGTTTTTTCTTCATCGGAGTATATTTTTAGTGCGATTTTCTTAATGTTCAAGATGATGGATGTAACATCCTCAACGACACCTTCAATTGTTGAAAACTCATGAAGTACACCATCGACCTGAATCGATGTGACTGCGGCACCTGGGAGTGAAGATAGTAGGATACGACGTAAGGAGTTACCCAGAGTTGTACCATATCCACGCTCAAGTGGCTCTACGACGAACTTTCCGTATTTGGCATCATCGCTGATCTCAACCGTTTCGATTTTTGGTTTTTCTATTTCGATCATCAAATATACCCTCCTTCAAAACGTCGAAAACCCGGCCGGCCTTTGCCTAACCGAAATTCCCCCATGTATTCGTCCCTGTTTGTGCACAACAACTGGAATATTGAATCTGCATGAACGAAATTAGTATCATATCCCATTATAGACATGGATACAAATTCTATACAGAAAAATTAAACACGGCGGCGTTTTGGCGGACGGCAACCATTATGCGGAACTGGAGTTACGTCTTTGATTGCTGTTACTTCAAGTCCTGCAGCCTGAAGGGCACGGATGGCAGCTTCACGGCCTGCGCCAGGTCCTTTTACAGTAACTTCAAGTGTTTTCAAACCATGTTCCATAGATGTTTTGGCAGCAGTTTCAGCAGCCATTTGCGCAGCGTATGGAGTGGATTTACGGGAACCCTTAAATCCAAGCGCACCTGCACTTGACCAGGAAATAGCATTACCATGTACATCAGTGATTGTCACAATTGTATTGTTAAATGTTGAGCGAATATGAGCGACACCCGCTTCGATATTCTTTCTCACACGGCGTTTGCGAGTATTAGTTTTACGTGCCATTTTTAAGTACCTCCTTTACTGATTACTTCTTCTTGTTCGCTACAGTTTTACGTGGGCCCTTACGCGTACGTGCATTGTTCTTCGTGTTTTGTCCACGAACAGGCAAGCCGCGGCGATGGCGCAATCCACGATAGCTTCCGATTTCCATCAGACGCTTGATGTTAAGGGAAACTTCACGGCGAAGGTCACCTTCAACTTTAAGCTTGTCGATGATGTCACGGATTTTGTTCAGTTCGTCTTCAGTAAGATCGCGAACACGAGTGTTTTCAGAAACGCCCGCTTCAGCAAGAACCTTCTGAGCAGTATTTTTACCAATACCATAGATGTAAGTTAAAGAGATTACCACACGTTTTTCACGAGGGATATCTACACCAGCAATACGTGCCATATAAGACTCGCACCTCCTTTAAAATTAGCCTTGTTTTTGTTTGTGTTTAGGGTTTTCGCAAATAACCATTACTTTCCCGCGTCTGCGGATAACTTTGCACTTTTCGCAGATCGGTTTTACAGATGGTCTGACTTTCATTATCCTAACCTCCTTAGCAGTACGGAGTGCAATCGGCCTATTTGAAGCGGTAGGTGATCCTGCCGCGCGTTAAGTCATATGGGGATAGCTCCACTGTTACTTTATCGCCAGGCAGAATTCTGATAAAGTGCATACGGATTTTGCCTGAAACATGGGCAAGAATCGTATGGCCATTTTCTAATTCTACCTTAAACATGGCGTTTGGCAAAGTTTCAATTACTTTACCTTCAATTTCAATTACATCATCTTTAGCCATCGATTTCGTCTCCCTTCTCTTGATCGGACAGGCATTCATTGATGAACCTTGTAAGCGCGAAGCGCAATTTTCCGTTCGTCACGCAGCCTGTTTCAATGATACTGTTATAAACTTCTGGAGCTATGCGGTCCAATAGTTGGAGATGACGGATATTCTTTCTCTTTGGACGATTACTTTTTCGCTTTTCGCCATCAGCTACCAGAACAAATTGATCATCAACCAACCCTATTATTATAACATATTGGCCGGATTCGCGTCCGCTTTTAACAAGGGCGATCTGCCCGGGAACAATGCGCGGGATGCCATCACAGTTTTGTGAGGATCTCAAAGCCTGTTTCCGTTATGGCAATCGTATGTTCAAAATGGGCGCAGTTTTTTCCGTCAACTGTTACAACTGTCCAGTCATCAGCCAGTGTTTTCACATACCGGCTTCCCGCATTTACCATCGGTTCTATTGCCAGCACCATTCCAGGCCTGAGCCGCGGGCCTTTATTGGGCGGTCCGTAATGCGGAACCTGGGGATCCTCATGTAAGTCTTGCCCTACTCCGTGCCCAACATACTCGCGTACGACGGAAAAACCATTTTCCTCAACGTACACCTGTATTGCATGCGATATATTAGAGAGACGCTCGCCTGGCTTAGCTTCTTCCAGCCCTCTGTAGAGGGACTGTTCTGTCACTTCCAATAAACGTGCTGTTTCATCGTCTATTTTCCCGACTGCATACGTCCAGGCCGAGTCACCGTGATAGCCGTTGTATTGGGCTCCGATGTCGATGCTGATGATATCCCCTTCCTTTAAAACCCGGCCGCCCGGAATGCCGTGCACGAGCTCTTCGTTGACTGAAGCGCAAATGCTGCCGGTAAAGCCGTTATAGCCTTTAAAAGAAGGTATCGCATCGTGCTTGCGGATAATTTGTTCTGCAACACGGTCCAGTTCTTTCGTGGTGATTCCCGGAGCAATATGCTTCTTTAGCTCCTCATGGGTCAAAGCCACAATCCTGCCCGCTTCCCGCATAATTTCCAGCTCACGAGGCGTTTTACAAATGATCATTCACTCAAGCCCCCAAGCAATTCTTCAATGTCAGCAAATACTTCGGAAATCTCACGCTGGCCATCGATATTGCGCAAGTAGCCTTTTTCTGAGTAAAAATCAAGCAGAGGCTTGGATTGTTTGATGTTCACATCGAGCCTGTTTTGCACAGTTTCGGCATTGTCATCGGCCCTTTGGTAGAGCTCCCCGCCACAGCGGTCGCAGACGCCTTCACTGGAAGGAGGATTAAAAACGAGATGATATGTGGCACCGCAGTTTTTACAAATACGGCGGCCCGTTAGGCGTTCCATCAAAATGGACTGGTCGACCTCAATATTGAGGACATAGTCAATTTTTTTGCCAAGCCCTTCAAGCATGCCTTCAAGTGCTTCAGCCTGAGGTACCGTTCTCGGAAATCCATCAAGAAGAAAACCATTTTCGCAATCTTCTTTGCTTAACCTCTCACGAACAATGCCAATTGTCACTTCATCCGGGACCAGAGCCCCTTCATCCATGAATGCCTTTGCCTTTAATCCCAAATCCGTGCCTTCTTTCATAGCTGCACGGAACATATCTCCTGTCGAGATATGCGGAATTCCATATTTATCTACAATTTTTTCAGCCTGTGTGCCTTTTCCGGCGCCAGGCAATCCCATTAATACTAAGTTCATTGCATCTACCCCCTTGGGGATTGAGTGGTTATAGGGAACAGCCGTCCCCTAAACCATTCTTACTTGATAAAGCCTTTATAATGGCGCTTGACCAACTGTGCTTCGAGCTGCTTCATTGTTTCCAGGGCGACGCCGACAACGATCAGCAGGCTTGTTCCGCCTATCTGGGCTGATTGAGGCAGATTCGCGATCTGGATGAACAAAACAGGAAGCACGGCAATAACAGCCAGGAATATCGCACCGACGAAAGTCAGGCGGTACAGGACACGCGTAAAGTATTCCTGAGTGCTTTTACCCGGGCGGATTCCCGGAATATAGCCGCTCTGCTTTTGCAGATTTTCAGCAGCCTGTTCAGGGTTCACCTGGATAAACGCATAGAAATAAGTAAACGCGATAATCAAGGCTGCATATAGCACCATCCCGATAGGATGGGTATAGTCGAATACACGCTGGATCCAAAGTGTCACATCATTTGTTGGGAAGAATGACGCGATTGTCTTCGGAGTAACGATGAACGAAACAGCAAAAATGACTGGTATAACACCCGCCGCGTTTACTTTCAACGGCATGTGAGTTGATTGCCCACCTACTGGCGTACGGCCGGCTGTCATTCTTTTTGCATACTGAATCGGAATTTTCCTGACTGCCTGCTGGACAAAGATGACACCGACTACGATGGCAACCACAGCAAGCGCGATTAATATAACTGTCAGGATATTGATGAACAGTTTATCTCCTGCATTTTGGAACTGCTGGATATAAATCTGGTTGATTGTATTCGGAATTCCTGCAGCAATACCAGCAAAGATGATAATGGATATCCCGTTTCCAACACCTTTTGCAGTAATTTGTTCGCCAAGCCACATTAGGAAGGCTGTACCAGCTGTCAGCACGGTTGCAATCAGCAGATACGTCCCAATTCCCGAACTTTCGATCAAACGGCCCTGGGCCATGTTATTGAACCCATAGGACATGCCCAATGCCTGGATAAATCCAAGTACAATTGTAAAATAGCGGGTAAACTGTGCCAGTTTCCTTCTGCCGGCATCGCCCTGCTTAGACCACTCTGTAAACTTCGGGACAACATCCATTTGCAAAAGCTGGATGATGATTGAAGCAGTGATGTAAGGCATGATGCCCATGGCGAGAATCGAGAAGTTTTTAAGTGCTCCTCCTCCAAATGTATTCAGAACCCCAAATACACTGAATTGATCCTGGGCAGCAAGAATATCCGCATTTACATTTGGCACCGGAATGAAGGTGCCGATACGGAAGACTACTAACATTAAAAGGGTGAAGATAATTTTGCTCCTTATTTCACCCACGCGCATAAAATTGGAGATTGTCCGGAACATTAAATCACCTCAGTGTTTCCACCGGCAGCTTCGATTGCTTCCTTGGCAGCAGAGGAAAATTTATGAGCTTTTACAGTCAATTTTTTCTCAACGTTCCCTTTTGCAAGAATCTTGATTCCTGCTTTTTCGTTCTTGACCAGGCCAGCTTCGATTAGAAGTTCTGGAGTAACTTCTGTACCGTCTTCAAAGCTGTTCAAGGCATCAAGGTTAACAATCGCATATTCCTTACGGTTGATGTTTGTGAAACCGCGCTTAGGCAGACGACGGAATAAAGGCGTTTGACCACCTTCAAAACCTAGACGAACACCACCGCCGGAACGGGCATTTTGACCTTTATGACCTTTACCAGCAGTTTTACCTTGACCAGATCCGATACCACGTCCTAGACGCTTACGTTCTTTTCGGGAACCTTCTGCAGGCTTTAGTTCATGAAGTTTCATTTGGGCACCTCCTTATTGAAAGAAAAGAATCGTTTATTGCTCTTTAACCGTTACAAGGTGAGCAACCTTGTTGATCATACCGCGAATTGCCGCGTTATCCTGCTGTTCAACTGTCTGGTTCACTTTTCGCAAGCCGAGAGCCTTAACTGTTTCACGCTGGTCCTGCGGACGGCCGATCACGCTTCTAGTGAGGGTAATTTCCAATTTGTTAGCCATGTGATTTCCCTCCTTATCCTAGCAGTTCTTCTACTGATTTTCCGCGCAGCTTCGCAACTTCTTCAGCACTCTTAAGTTGCTTGATGCCGTCAATCGTAGCACGAACCACGTTGATTGGCGTATTGGTTCCAAGTGATTTTGAAAGGATATCGGAAATCCCCGCAAGCTCAAGTACCGCACGGACTGGACCGCCAGCGATAACTCCTGTACCTTCATATGCAGGCTTCAAAAGAATTTCACCAGCTCCGAAACGGCCGATTACCTGGTGAGGAATTGTAGTTCCAACCATCGGTACAGATACCAGGTTTTTCTTTGCATCTTCGATTGCTTTACGGATCGCATCAGGTACTTCCTGTGCTTTACCTGTGCCAAAGCCGACATGGCCATTCCTGTCTCCAACTACGACAAGAGCTGTAAAACGGAAACGGCGTCCGCCTTTAACAACTTTCGCTACACGGTTTACCGTAACTACGCGTTCTTCTAGTTCTAGTTTGTTTGGGTCAATGCGACGCATCTTTGTGTGTCCCTCCTTTGTCTATTAAAATTGCAGTCCGTTTTCACGAGCGGCATCGGCAAGTGTCTGGATGCGGCCATGGTACAAGTACCCTCCGCGGTCGAAGACAACAGAAGAGATGCCTTTTTCGACTGCACGCTTTGCAATAAGTTCTCCGACTTTTTGGGCAGCTTCTTTATTTGCGGAAGATTCCAGTCCGAAATCTTTTTCCATTGTTGAAGCACTCGCAAGAGTCACTCCGTTAACATCGTCGATTAGCTGAGCGTAAATGTGTTTGTTGGAACGGAACACATTCAGACGTGGACGGGCAGCAGTTCCGCTTAGTTTTGAACGGACGCGTGCGTGCCTTTTCTTACGGCTCACGTTTTTGTCAAGCTTCGTAATCATTTACGTCACTCCTTTCGTATTACTATGCGGCTTTACTTACCTTTTTTACCTTCCTTACGGCGGACAACTTCACCTTCATAGCGGATCCCTTTGCCTTTGTAAGGCTCTGGAGGACGTACGCCGCGGATGTTTGCAGCAAGTGCTCCGACGCGTTCTTTGTCAAAACCTTTAACAATTACTTTTGTATTTGCAGGCACTTCGATTTCGATGCCTTTTTCAGGTTCGATTTCAACTGGATGGGAATATCCTACGTTAAGTACAAGCTTGGTGCCCTGCTTGGAAGCACGGTAACCAACCCCTACAAGCTCCAAACCTTTTTCGAAGCCCTTGGATACACCTTCAACCATGTTTGCGAGTACAGCGCGAGTAGTACCGTGCAAGGCACGTACTTCCTTCACATCGGAAGGGCGAGTAATCGTAATGGTATTATCCTCTATCTGGATGCTGATTTCAGGGCTGAATGAACGAACGAGTTCACCTTTAGGACCCTTAACTGTAATCGTGTTTTTATCTTGAGTAACCGTAACTCCTGCTGGAATTTCGATTGGTTTTTTCCCTATGCGAGACATTTAGTGCACCTCCATTCATTCAAAAACTTTCTTACCAGACGTATGCTAGCACTTCTCCGCCGATTTGCTTGGCGCGAGCTTCTTTGTCAGTAACAACACCTTGAGAAGTCGATACGAGGGCGATTCCAAGGCCGTTCAGTACGCGCGGCACTTCGTTTGACTTTGCGTATACGCGAAGGCCAGGCTTTGAAATCCTCTTAAGGCCAGTGATAACGCGCTCGTTGTTGGCACCGTACTTCAGGAAAATACGGATGATGCCTTGTTTGTTATCTTCAATCAGTTCTACATCACGTACGAATCCTTCACGTTTCAGGATTTCAGCGATTTCTTTTTTGATATTGGAAGCAGGTACTTCCAGCTTTTCGTGGCGGACCATGTTCGCGTTACGAATGCGGGTAAGCATATCTGCAATTGGATCTGTCATGACCATTTATTTTTACCTCCTTCCCAAACTTGGGTTTTACCAGCTTGCTTTTTTCACACCAGGAATCTGGCCTTTGTATGCTAATTCACGGAAACAAATACGGCAAAGCTTAAATTTGCGGTATACAGAGTGTGGACGTCCACAGCGTTCGCAGCGGGTATACTCCTGTACCTTGTATTTAGGCGTGCGTTTTTGCTTCGCAATCATTGACTTTTTAGCCACGTTTTCGCCTCCCTTATTTTCAGATTACTTCTGGAACGGCATTCCAAACTGAGTTAAAAGTTCACGTGCTTCTTCATCAGTGTTGGCTGTCGTTACGATAACGATATCCATACCACGAACCTTGCTTACTTTATCGTAATCAATTTCAGGGAAGATCAATTGTTCTTTCACACCAAGAGTATAGTTGCCGCGGCCGTCGAATGCTTTCTTGGAAATCCCGCGGAAGTCACGAACCCGTGGCAGAGAGACTGAAATTAATTTATCAAGGAATTCATACATGCGTTCACCGCGCAGGGTTACTTTCGCACCGATCGGCATACCTTCACGAAGGCGGAAACCCGCGATAGACTTTTTCGCACGTGTAACGACAGGTTTTTGGCCAGTGATGGTAGTAAGCTCTTCCACAGCGTTGTCAAGAGCTTTCGCATTTGCGACTGCATCACCGACACCCATGTTTACAACGATTTTTTCTACTTTCGGAACCTGCATAACAGATTTATAGCTGAACTTGCTCATTAGAGCAGGAGTAATATCATTTACAAACTTTTCCTTTAGGCGGCTCATTTAGTGTACCTCCCTTCTTCATGAACTATTTATCTAGTACTTCACCGGATTTTGTTACGCGTACTTTCTTGCCGTCAACAACCTTGTAGCCTACACGGCTTGGTTTTCCGGATTTGTCGATCGGCATGACGTTCGATACATGGACAGGTGCTTCCTGGCTGTTGATGCCGCCCTGGGGATTCGCCTGGGAAGGCTTGGAATGCTTCTTGACGATGTTAACTCCCTCTACAAGGACACGGTTTTGTTTCGGATAAGCTTCCAGGATTGTTCCTGTTTTGCCTTTATCCTTGCCAGAGATGACCATTACTTTGTCACCTTTTTTTACGTGCATCTGTGCGCACCTCCTTAAAGGCATTTAGGATTGTTTTATTTCATAGTGCTGCTAATTAAAGTACTTCTGGAGCAAGGGAAATGATTTTCATAAAGTTGCTGTCACGAAGCTCGCGGGCAACTGGTCCGAAAATACGTGTTCCACGTGGGCTCTTGTCATCACGGATAATTACACATGCGTTTTCGTCAAACTTAATGTAAGTACCGTCAGGACGGCGCGCGCCAGTTTTTGTCCGTACGATTACGGCCCTAACTACGTCGCCTTTTTTAACAACGCCACCTGGTGTTGCTTGTTTCACAGTGCAGACGATCACATCACCGATATTGGCGGTTTTACGTCCGGAGCCACCAAGCACTTTAATTGTCAGAACTTCACGGGCACCAGAATTGTCAGCAACTTTTAAACGTGTTTCCTGTTGAATCATGCGTGTAACCTCCCTTCGGATGATAACTTATCCGAACAATTAAATAATAACTGCTTTTTCAACCACTTCGATTAGGCGGAAGCGTTTTGTAGCGGAAAGCGGGCGAGTTTCCATGATGCGTACAATATCACCAATTTTTGCCTGGTTTTGCTCATCATGCGCCTTGAATTTTTTAGAGTACTTAACGCGTTTACCATAAAGAGGATGCTTTTTGTGTGTTTCGACTAAAACAGTAACGGTCTTATCCATTTTGTCGGAAACAACGCGTCCGGTGTAAACTTTGCGTTGATTGCGTTCGCTCATTATGCGGACCTCCTCTCAATTATCGATTGTTAACGCCGATTTCTCTTTCACGGACAACAGTTTTCATGCGGGCGATCGACTTGCGCACTTCCCTGATGCGGGCAGTGTTTTCAAGCTGTCCAGTCGCCAATTGAAAGCGAAGGTTGAATAATTCTTCCTTTAATGATTTAACTTTTTGTTCTAATTCGGCAGTGGTTAGGTCACGAAGTTCATTAGCTTTCATTTGATTCACCACCAATTTCTTCTCGTTTTACAAACTTGCACTTAACTGGAAGTTTGTGCGCTGCAAGGCGAAGGGCCTCACGTGCGATTTCCTCGGATACGCCAGCAATTTCAAACATGATCTTGCCAGGCTTTACTACTGCTACCCAGCCTTCAGGAGAACCTTTACCGGAACCCATCCGCACTTCAAGAGGTTTTGCAGTATATGGCTTATGAGGGAAAATTTTAATCCAAACTTTACCGCCACGCTTCATGTAGCGAGTCATCGCGATACGGGCAGATTCGATTTGGCGGTTTGTGATCCAGGAGGCTTCAGTTGCCTGCAAACCGAATTCACCGAAAGTTACTTCAGTTCCGCCTTTTGCTTGTCCGCGCATTTTTCCACGGTGTACACGGCGGTATTTTACACGCTTAGGCAATAACATGATTATTTGCCTCCTTCCTCGGTTTTCTTCTTCGTTGGAAGGACTTCACCCTTGTAGATCCATACTTTTACGCCAAGTTTGCCGTAAGTTGTATCAGCTTCTGCAGTTGCATAGTCGATGTCTGCACGAAGTGTATGAAGGGGAACAGTTCCTTCGCTGTAATGTTCAGAACGGGCGATATCTGCACCGCCAAGACGGCCGGATACCATTGTTTTGATACCTTTTGCACCTGCACGCATTGCACGCTGGATAACTTGCTTTTGCGCACGGCGGAAAGATACACGGTTTTCTAATTGACGAGCGATGTTTTCAGCAACAAGCTTCGCATCGATGTCAGCTCTCTTAATTTCAAGGATATTAATGTGGACACGCTTGCCAGTAAGTTGGTTCAACGCTTTACGGAGCGCTTCAACTTCTGTTCCGCCTTTTCCAATTACCATACCTGGCTTTGCAGTGTGGACAGTAACGTTTACACGGTTAGCAGCGCGTTCGATTTCTACTTTAGATACAGATGCGTCTTTCAGGCGCTTCTGGATGTATTCACGAACTTTAATATCTTCATGAAGAAGATCAGCGAAGTCTTTGCCTGCGTACCACTTGGATTCCCAATCTTTGATGATCCCGATACGCAAACCGACTGGATTTACTTTTTGACCCACTAATTATCCCTCCTTCTTTTCTGATAAAACGATTGTAATGTGGCTCGTGCGCTTATTGATTGCACTTGCGCGGCCTTGTGCACGCGGACGGAAACGCTTGAGTGTTGGACCTTCGTCAACAAACGCTTGTTCAACCACAAGGTTGTTTACATCCATTTCATAGTTGTGCTCCGCGTTAGCCATAGCGGATTTCAATACTTTTTCAACGATTGGAGAAGCAGCTTTCGGAGTCAATGTCAAAATTGCCACCGCTTCACCAACTTGCTTGCCTCGAATAAGGTCTACGACTAAACGAGCTTTACGAGGAGCAATACGGACTGTTCTTGCAACAGCTTTAGCTTGCATGGTGTGATGCCCTCCTCTCATTAACGTCTGGTTTTCTTATCGTCACTGCCATGACCTTTATAAGCACGTGTTGGAGCGAATTCTCCAAGCTTGTGCCCTACCATGTCCTCAGTGATATATACAGGTACATGCTTACGACCATCGTACACAGCAATTGTGTGGCCGATGAATTGTGGGAAAATTGTTGAACGGCGTGACCATGTCTTAATAACATGCTTGCTGTCAGTACCTAGGCTTTCGACCTTTTTCATCAAATGATCATCAACAAAAGGTCCTTTTTTCAAACTGCGACCCATGAGGGTACCTCCCTTCGAGACCGTTCTACGGTTCTTTTGGCGAACCGTAGTTCAATCACGTTATTTTTTACGGCGTCGTACAATGAATTTATCGGACTTGTTCTTCTTCTTGCGCGTTTTGCGTCCAAGAGTTGGTTTGCCCCAAGGTGACATTGGTGATTTACGTCCGATTGGTGAGCGTCCTTCACCACCGCCATGCGGGTGATCGTTCGGGTTCATAACCGATCCACGAACTGTTGGGCGTTTGCCTAACCAGCGTGAACGTCCTGCTTTACCAATGTTGACAAGTTCATGCTGCTCATTGCCAACCTGGCCGATAGATGCGCGGCAAGTAGCAAGGATCATGCGAACTTCACCGGAGTTCAAACGTACAAGTACGTATTTTCCTTCTTTACCAAGAACCTGTGCAGATGTTCCTGCTGAACGGACCAACTGGCCGCCTTTTCCTGGCTTTAACTCAATGTTGTGAACAACTGTACCGACAGGGATGTTTGCTAGTGGAAGCGCATTTCCTGTTTTGATATCAGCTTCTGGGCCTGACATTACTTCCATGCCAACCTTAAGGTTTTTAGGAGCAAGGATGTAACGCTTTTCCCCATCAACATAGTTGATTAGTGCAATATTTGCGGAACGGTTTGGATCATATTCAATAGTGGCAACGCGTCCTGGAATGCCATCTTTGTCGCGTTTAAAGTCGATTAGACGGTATTGACGCTTATGGCCGCCACCTTGATGACGAACAGTTAACTTACCCTGGTTGTTACGGCCGCCTTTTCTTGTCAGCGGAGCCAACAAGGACTTTTCTGGAGTATCTGTAGTGATTTCAGCGAAATCAAGAACAGTCATTCCGCGACGACCGTTAGAGGTAGGTTTGTACTTTTTAATCGCCATTTCTATTCCCTCCTCTTCTAGTTAAATTCTAGGATTCAAAAATTTCGATTTCTTTGCTATCGGCAGTCAATTTAACAATCGCTTTGCGGCGTTTGTTTGTGTATCCGCCAAACTTGCCCATGCGCTTGAATTTACCTTTGTAGTTCATGATGTTTACTTTCTCAACATCAACGCCAAAGATTGTTTCAACAGCATCTTTAACTTGTGTTTTATTAGCTCTTACGTCAACTTCGAACGTATATTTCTTTTCAGCCATCAAATCTGTAGAACGTTCAGTGATAACGGGGCGCTTAATGACATCGCGTGCATCCATTATGCAAGCACCTCCTCTACTTTTTCGACCGCTGCTTTAGTGATGATCAGCTTGTCATGGTTAAGGACATCCACTACGCTGATTCCGTTGGCTGCTACTACTGTAACGCCAGGAATGTTCCTTGCAGACAAAGCTACATTCTCATCAAGGTCAGCAGTTACAACAAGTGCTTTCTTTTCTACTGAAAGTCCCTTCAGGACATTCAAGAAGTCTTTTGTTTTTGGCGCTTCGAAAGCAAGGCTTTCAAGAACCAGGATGTTTTCTTCTAGAACCTTTGTAGATAAAGCTGATTTAATTGCAAGTCGGCGTACCTTCCTTGGCAATTTATAGCTGTAGCTGCGTGGTACTGGTCCGAAAACTGTTCCGCCGCCTCTCCATTGTGGTGAACGGATGGAACCTTGGCGCGCACGGCCTGTTCCTTTTTGTCTCCACGGCTTGCGTCCGCCGCCGGCTACTTCGGAACGGATTTTTGTTTTATGTGTTCCCTGGCGCATTGAAGCCCTTTGCATCAATACGGCTTCAAAAAGCACGTGCTGGTTTGGCTCAATGCCGAAAACTGTATCATTAAGTTCGATTTCCCCTACTTGGGAACCGCTTTGGTTAAACAATGCTACTTTAGGCATTCCTTTGTTCCTCCTTTCTTAAGAAGTCCTTATGCTTTAATCGCACTTTTGACTTTAATTAATGCTTTTCTTGGTCCAGGCACGTTGCCTTTTACAAGAAGAAGGTTGCGCTCTGCATCCACTTTTACGATTTCAAGATTTTGAACCGTAACAACTTCCCCACCCATTTGTCCTGGCAATGCTTTGCCTTTGAAAACGCGGTTAGGAGCTACTGGACCCATAGAACCTGGGCGGCGGTGGTAACGGGAACCGTGAGCCATAGGTCCGCGGGATTGTCCGTGGCGCTTGATCGAGCCTTGGAATCCTTTACCTTTCGATACTCCGGTTACATCCACGATGTCGCCTTCTGCAAAAATATCAACTTTGACTTCCTGACCAACTTCATATGCTGCCAAGTCTACTCCGCGGAATTCGCGAACGAAGCGCTTAGGAGCAGTATTCGCTTTTGCGACATGTCCCTTTTCAGGCTTATTGGCAAGCTTTTCACGTTTGTCTTCAAAACCGATCTGAACAGCTTCGTAACCATCTGTTTCAACCGTTTTCTTTTGAAGGACAACGTTGGCAGCCGCCTCAATAACTGTTACAGGGATTAAGTTGCCGTTCTCTGCAAATACTTGAGTCATACCAATCTTTCTTCCTAAGATTCCTTTGGTCATTCGTCACACCTCCTGATTAAAATGTTTTATGATGTTATAATTTGATTTCGATATCAACGCCGGATGGCAGGTCCAAACGCATTAGTGAATCAACTGTTTGTGGAGTTGGGTTCACAATGTCGATCAGACGCTTATGTGTACGCATCTCGAATTGCTCGCGGGAATCCTTGTACTTGTGCACCGCACGAAGGATTGTGTAAACCGCCTTTTCAGTTGGCAGCGGAATCGGGCCGGATACTGCAGCGCCTGAACGCTTGGCTGTTTCCACGATTTTTTCAGCTGACTGATCTAGAATCCTGTGATCATACGCTTTTAAACGGATACGAATTTTTTGTTTTGCCATTATTTTTTCCCTCCTTTTCGCCTATTTTCAAAATAGACATTCTCAGTGAAAATCTCCTGCCACACTCGCCATGGCAAAGCGGCCGGGTGTGTCAGCAACCTCTCACATCATCGCAGTCAAAGACCAACATTGTCTATTATACATAAAACATTTCCTGAACGCAATAAAATTCAGGAGTTTTTTATGTTTAGCACACTTTTAATATTATAGCGGCCCATTGCCCTGATTGCAATGGTTTCTTTACTAACATTTAATGGAGAAGCTATTGAGCAGATTGCTTTTCCCCTCTTTCCTGCCAAGAGAACGAAAAGGGGCGGGAAATACAGCCTATTATATAGAAGGAACTCGGTTCCTGTCGAAAAAAAACCATAAAAAAGCGGATGGGTCGTCACCCATCCGCTTTGTATTAGTATAATTATTCTACAATAGTAGCAACAACGCCAGCGCCTACTGTACGTCCGCCTTCACGAATAGAGAACTTAGTTCCTTCTTCGATCGCAACTGGAGCGATAAGCTCAACTGACATTTCGATGTTGTCGCCAGGCATAACCATTTCTACGCCTTCTGGAAGATTACAGATACCTGTAATGTCAGAAGTACGGAAATAGAATTGTGGGCGGTAGTTAGTGAAGAATGGAGTATGACGTCCACCTTCCTCTTTAGACAAAACGTAAACTTCCGCTTTGAACTTTGTGTGTGGAGTGATGGACTTTGGCTTTGCCAAAACTTGTCCACGCTCGATTTCTTCACGGGCTACGCCACGAAGAAGGGCACCGATGTTGTCGCCAGCTTCTGCATAGTCAAGAAGCTTACGGAACATTTCAACGCCTGTTACAGTTGTAGATTTTGGCTCTTCAGTGAAACCAACGATTTCAACTACGTCACCGACTTTAACTTGTCCGCGCTCTACACGTCCAGTAGCAACTGTTCCACGGCCAGTGATGGAGAATACATCCTCAACAGGCATCATGAATGGCTTTTCAGTGTCACGAGCTGGAGTTGGGATATAGCTGTCAACAGCATCCATAAGTTCGATGATTTTTGCTTCCCAATCACCTTCGCCTTCAAGAGCTTTAAGAGCAGAACCTTTGATAACTGGAGTGTCATCGCCAGGGAACTCATACTCAGTAAGAAGGTCGCGGATTTCCATTTCAACTAGCTCAAGTAGCTCTTCGTCGTCTACCATGTCGCACTTGTTCATGAATACAACAAGGTAAGGAACGCCTACCTGACGGGAAAGAAGGATGTGCTCACGAGTTTGTGGCATTGGGCCGTCAGTAGCGGATACTACAAGGATACCGCCGTCCATTTGAGCTGCGCCAGTGATCATGTTCTTAACATAGTCAGCGTGTCCTGGGCAGTCAACGTGTGCATAGTGACGGTTAGCAGTTTCGTATTCAACGTGAGAAGTTGAGATTGTGATTCCACGCTCTTTTTCTTCAGGAGCGTTATCGATTTGATCGTAACCGCGCGCTTCACCGCCGCCAGCTTTTGAAAGGACAGTTGTGATTGCAGCAGTCAAAGTAGTTTTACCATGGTCAACGTGACCAATTGTTCCAATGTTAACGTGTGGCTTGGAACGGTCGAATTTAGCTTTACCCATTAGGATTTCCTCCTTTAATTTGAAAAAATTAAGTATTGTTAGAGACTGGAGATGGCAAGCCATCCCCAGCTTATGCTTACATTAGTAGTTATACTTTATTAAAAGGTGAAAATCAATTATTCACCTTTATTTTTTTTGATGATTTCTTCAGAAATAGACTTTGGAACTTCCTCGTAGTGGTCAAAATGCATTGAGAACACTCCGCGTCCCTGTGTGCTGGAACGAAGGGAAGTTGCATAACCAAACATTTCTGATAGTGGAACCATCGCACGGACTACCTGTGCGTTTCCGCGGGCATCCATACCTTCAACGCGGCCACGGCGTGCTGTAATCTGTCCCATGATATCGCCAAGATATTCTTCAGGGATTACAACTTCAACCCTCATGACCGGCTCAAGAATGACCGGATTACACTTTGATGCTGCATTTTTAAGTGCCATTGAAGCGGCAATCTTAAACGCCATTTCAGATGAGTCAACATCATGGTAAGATCCGTCAAAGAGCCTTGCTTTTATATCTACTAGCGGATAGCCGGCAAGGACGCCTCTTTCAAGTGCATCTTCAAGACCTGCCTGTACCGCCGGAATGTATTCACGAGGAACGACACCGCCGACGATTCCGTTTTCAAACTCAAAGCCTTTGCCTTCTTCGTTTGGAGAGAACTCAATCCAAACGTGTCCGTATTGTCCGCGTCCACCGGATTGGCGGGCAAATTTGCCTTCAACCTGTGCGGATCCACGGAATGTCTCGCGGTAGGCAACCTGTGGTGCACCCACATTTGCTTCTACTTTGAACTCACGGCGCATACGGTCTACTAGGATATCAAGGTGAAGCTCACCCATACCCGCGATGATAACCTGTCCAGTTTCCTGATCAGTGTGCGCGCGGAATGTCGGATCTTCTTCCTGAAGCTTTTGAAGAGCAGTGGACATTTTGTCCTGGTCAGCTTTTGACTTTGGCTCTACAGAAAGCTGGATAACTGGCTCAGGGAATTGCATGGACTCAAGAATAACAAGACTCTTTTCATCGCAAAGCGTATCTCCTGTAGTAGTATCCTTCAACCCAACTGCAGCGGCAATGTCACCGGCAAAAACCTTTGAGATTTCCTGACGGCTGTTGGCGTGCATTTGCAGGATACGTCCAACGCGCTCACGTTTGCCCTTAGTGGAGTTCTGGACATATGAACCAGATTCCAGCATACCGGAATATACGCGGAAGAACGTTAGTTTACCTACATATGGGTCAGTCATTACTTTAAATGCAAGAGCAGCGAATGGCTCTTCATCGCTTGAGTGCTTTTCAACAATTTCCTCTTCCGAACCTGGCACGTGGCCATTAATAGCCGGTACATCAAGCGGAGAAGGAAGATAATCGATTACCGCATCAAGCATCAATTGAACACCCTTGTTTTTAAATGCGGATCCGCAGATAACTGGGTAGAATTCAACGTTTACAGTACCTTTACGGATAGCAGCCTTGATTTCTTGAACCGTCAGCTCTTCCCCGCCAAGGTATTTTTCCATTAATTCCTCGTCAAGCTCGGCGATTGCTTCGAGTAGCTTTTCACGATACTCTTCAGCCAATTCGCGATACTCTTCAGGAATTTCACGAACTTCAATATCAGTTCCAAGGTCATTGCCGTAGAAAGTAGCTTTCATTTCTACAAGGTCAATGATTCCCTCAAACTTGTCTTCCGCACCAATTGGAAGTTGGATTGCGTGGGCATTTGCCTGAAGACGGTCATGAAGTGTGCCTACTGAATAAAGGAAGTCTGCACCGATCTTATCCATTTTGTTAACGAATACTACCCGTGGAACTCCATAAGTAGTTGCCTGGCGCCAAACTGTTTCAGTTTGTGGCTCAACGCCGGATTGGGCATCAAGGACAGCAACCGCACCATCAAGTACACGGAGGGAACGCTCAACCTCTACTGTGAAGTCTACGTGTCCTGGTGTATCGATGATATTTACGCGGTGGCCCTTCCATTGTGCAGTTGTTGCAGCGGAAGTGATCGTGATCCCACGCTCTTGCTCCTGCTCCATCCAGTCCATCTGGGCTGCACCCTCGTGGGTTTCACCAATTTTATGAATACGGCCTGTGTAATAAAGGACGCGTTCAGTGGTGGTCGTTTTCCCCGCATCAATATGGGCCATGATGCCGATATTACGAGTATTTTCCAAGGAGAACTCTCTTGCCATTGGGTCTTTCTCCTTCCTTGTATGAGTGTTTTAGATATCCGTCCGGCAGCTATGTACCAACGGGTACCTGAAGCCGGGCAAAACGCCCGGCACAGGAATGATAGCTTGTCTTGCTTCCGCGCCTGCTAAGCGGCGCTTCCACTTTTAATTCTATCTAGCTGCAGTGCCCAGCGTCTAGAGTCCTTCGCTCTCCTCCTTACGATAAGTCAACATCGATTCACTTCGTTCATCGTGTTTCCTTTATCTCGTTCGGAGCGCTCCAGCCCTTACGCCGCTAAACGGGCACTTCCGCTTTTAATTCTACCAGCGATAGTGTGCGAATGCTTTGTTGGCTTCCGCCATTTTATGTGTGTCTTCACGCTTCTTGACAGATGCACCGCTGTTGTTGGCGGCATCCATGATTTCAGCTGCAAGACGCTGTTCCATTGTCTTCTCACCACGAAGGCGGGAATAGTTTACTAACCAGCGAAGACCAAGAGTTGTGCGGCGGTCAGGACGCACCTCAACAGGAACTTGATAGTTTGCACCACCTACACGGCGGGCTCTAACTTCAAGAACAGGCATGATGTTCTTAAGTGCTGCATCAAAAACTTCCATTGGCTCTTTACCAGTGCGCTCACGGATGATGTCGAACGCGTTATAAAGAATCGCCTGGGAAGTACCTCTTTTACCGTCGATCATCATTTTGTTGATCAGGCGGGTAACTAGCTTCGAATTGTAAAGTGGATCCGGTAATACGTCTCTCTTTGCAACAGGACCTTTACGAGGCATATTTTTTCCTCCTTTCAAAAAAGCTTCTATTTAGAATGGATTAATTATTTCTTTGCTGCTTTCGGACGCTTAGTACCGTATTTTGAACGGCTTTGCATACGGTTGTTAACGCCAGCTGTATCAAGCGCGCCACGTACGATGTGGTAACGGACACCCGGTAAGTCTTTTACACGGCCGCCACGGATCAGAACAACACTGTGCTCTTGAAGGTTATGGCCGATACCTGGGATATACGCAGTTACCTCGATACCGTTAGTCAAGCGCACACGTGCGTATTTACGGAGCGCTGAGTTCGGTTTCTTTGGAGTCATCGTACCAACACGGGTGCAAACTCCGCGTTTTTGAGGTGATGATACGTTTGTTTGTGATTTTTTAAAGCTGTTGTAACCTTTATTAAGCGCAGGAGATTTAGAAGTTTCCTCAACGGATTTACGAGGCTTGCGCACTAATTGGTTAATTGTAGGCATGTTTTTTCCTCCCTTCACGACATTTGGTAGACCCACACATCCAGGTGGTTCTTTTTTTTGCAAAAACAAAGTTCTTGCAGCAGCATCTGCAAAAACAGTTTTTAACGGACTATGGCGACAGCAGACGTTCCCACTTTAATGCCGCTTGCCTTTCCGAGTTTTTTCATCGAATCGACCTTCAGCACCGGTATGCCGAGTTTATTGGCTGCTTCCTCCGCGGCGGCTGTCAACTTAGGATCAGCATCTGCGGCTACAACCAGTTCTCTGGCACTTCCATCTTCGAGCGCCCTCACTGCCTGTTTAGTTCCTATCAGGATTTTCCTGGCCTGTGTTACTTTTTCATAAGACACGTTCATATCCTCCAAAGCGTACAGGTGAATAGGAGCACCTTTGCTATATTACCACCATGAATATTAGATGTCAACTAATCTTCTTCACTTTTGTGTGTTTTTTAATAAATCCGGCACCAGCTTAGTCGGCTGGTGCCGGCGTTCTAAACATAAGCTTATTCGATCGTAATGCCTTCTTCCTCACGAAGGACTGGCTCTGCTTTGCGGTAGCGCTGCATGCCTGTTCCCGCAGGAATCAGTTTCCCGATGATGACATTTTCCTTCAGGCCGAGAAGTTCATCCCGTTTACCTTTGATGGCAGCGTCGGTAAGGACACGGGTCGTTTCCTGGAAGGATGCCGCTGACAGGAATGAATCTGTTTCGAGCGATGCTTTCGTGATACCAAGCAGGACTGGGCGTCCGGTTGCCGGCATTTTCCCGCTGAGCAATGCTTTTTCGTTCGCATCCGTAAATTGATGGATGTCGAGCAGCATACCAGGGAGGACATCAGTTTCACCCGCATCAATGACCCTGATTTTGCGAAGCATTTGGCGCACCATCACTTCGATGTGCTTATCGCCGATTTCAACGCCCTGCATCCGGTAAACTTTTTGTACCTCACGAAGCAGGTATTCCTGTACGGTACCAACATCTGTAACTTTCAGTAGTTCCTTCGGATCGATGGAACCTTCTGTCAGTTCCTGGCCTCGATCTACTTTATCATTCACAGCGACTTTAAGCCTGGCTGTGTATGGAGCAGTATAGGTCCTCGATTCAACCTCACCCTGAACGACGATTTCCTGCTGGCGGTCACGGCCTTCGTTGATGCCGACCACAACTCCTTCAAGCTCAGCAATAACAGCCTGGCCTTTCGGATTCCGCGCTTCAAACAATTCCTGGATACGCGGCAAACCTTGGGTAATATCGTCTCCAGCTACACCGCCTGTATGGAACGTACGCATTGTAAGCTGTGTTCCCGGTTCCCCGATGGACTGGGCAGCGATGATTCCGACAGCTTCGCCCACTTCGACTTGCTGGCCGGTTGCCAGGTTGCGTCCATAACACTTCTTACATACGCCGTGGCGGGTGTTACAAGTAAATGCGGAACGAATTGTAACTTCTTCAATTCCAGCTTTGACAACTTCAACAGAAAGATCCTCAGTAATCAGCCCGTTTTCAGGCACAATGATTTCGCCTGTCTCCGGATGTTTGATATTCCTTCTGGCATACCTGCCGATCAATCGTTCATCAAGCGGCTCGATTACTTCAGTGCCATCTCTTAACGCACGGATCAACAGACCGCGGTCTGTTCCGCAATCATCTTCACGGACGATAACATCCTGGGCAACGTCGACAAGACGGCGGGTAAGGTAACCTGAGTCAGCCGTTTTAAGAGCTGTATCGGCAAGTCCTTTACGGGCTCCGTGTGTGGAAATAAAGTATTCCAATACAGTCAAGCCTTCACGGAAGGACGATTTGATCGGCAATTCGATAATCCGTCCGGCCGGGTTCGCCATAAGGCCGCGCATACCAGCAAGCTGGGTGAAGTTGGACGCGTTACCACGGGCTCCGGAATCACTCATCATGAAGATTGGGTTCGTTTTATTCAGGGACTGCATCAGCTTGCCCTGAATTACATCCTTCGCCTGGCTCCAAATCGAAATAACTCGGTCATAGCGCTCATCTTCGGTAATCAAACCGCGTCTGAACTGCTTCTGGACATTATCCACTTTGCTTTGTGCATCTTTGAGGATTTCTTCCTTCTCTCCAAGGACGACAATATCCGCAACACCGACTGTAATTCCGGCTTTTGTTGAATATTTGAAACCGAGATCCTTCATCCGGTCAAGCATTTTGGATGTTTCAGTAATTTTGAATCGCTTGAATACTTCAGCGATGATATTTCCAAGAATCTTCTTCTTGAACGGCTCAACCAGCGGCTTTTCCTTGATTTTTGCCGGAATATCAGAACCCTTTTCCACAAAATAAATCTCAGGTGTTTTTACTTGAAGATTATGTTTTGTCGGCTCGTTAATGTAAGGGAACGTTTTTGGCAAAATTTCGTTGAAAATAAGTTTTCCGACAGTTGTCAGCAACAGCTGCTGATTTTGCTCATCTGTAAAGGTTTCGTTCTTCAGTGAACCCGCATGGACGGCAACCCGCGTATGGAGATGCACATAGCCATTTTGATAAGCAATCAATGCTTCGTTTGTATCCTTGAAAATCATCCCTTCACCGATGGCTCCTTCGCGTTCCAAAGTCAGGTAATAGTTACCTAATACCATGTCCTGGGAAGGCGTAACAACCGGCTTTCCATCTTTCGGATTCAGGATGTTCTGGGCGGCAAGCATGAGAAGCCTTGCTTCTGCCTGCGCTTCAGCTGAAAGAGGTACGTGGACGGCCATCTGGTCACCATCGAAGTCCGCGTTGTAAGCAGTACATACGAGTGGATGCAGACGGATTGCGCGCCCTTCAACAAGCGTAGGCTCGAATGCCTGGATTCCCAGCCTGTGAAGAGTCGGTGCGCGGTTCAGAAGTACCGGATGTTCGCGGATAACTTCCTCGAGTACATCCCAGACTTCCGGCTGGACTCTTTCGATTTTGCGCTTAGCTGATTTGATATTATGGGCAAGACCCTTTTCAACAAGCTCTTTCATCACAAAAGGCTTGAACAATTCAAGTGCCATTTCTTTTGGAAGACCACACTGATACATCTTCAGGTTCGGCCCAACGACAATTACGGAACGACCGGAATAGTCGACACGCTTACCAAGAAGGTTTTGGCGGAAACGCCCTTGCTTCCCTTTAAGCATGTGGGAAAGTGACTTGAGCGGGCGGTTACCTGGACCAGTCACAGGACGGCCGCGGCGGCCGTTATCAATCAAGGCATCAACAGCTTCCTGAAGCATGCGCTTTTCGTTCTGGACGATGATGCTTGGCGCACCAAGGTCAAGAAGGCGCTTCAGACGGTTATTCCGGTTGATGACCCGGCGGTACAGATCGTTCAGGTCGGATGTCGCAAAACGTCCTCCGTCCAACTGGACCATCGGGCGCAGTTCTGGAGGAATGACTGGAAGGACATCAAGAACCATCCATGACGGTTCATTGCCCGAACCGCGGAATGCTTCAAGAACTTCCAGGCGCTTGATGGCGCGTGTGCGGCGCTGTCCCTGCGCTGTTTTCAGTTCTTCCTTTAAAGCTTCCGCTTCTTTATTCAGGTCAATATCATAGAGCAATTTGCGGATAGCTTCCGCTCCCATGGACGCCTGAAACTTATTGCCGTATTTTTCACGGTATGCACGATATTCTTTTTCAGACAACAGCTGCTTTTTTTCAAGCGCGGTGTCCCCTGATTCAGTCACGACATAAGACGCAAAATAAATAACTTCCTCAAGCGCTCTTGGTGACATGTCCAGGACAAGTCCCATCCTGCTCGGGATTCCTTTGAAATACCAAATATGGGAAACAGGTGCTGCAAGCTCGATATGGCCCATCCGTTCACGGCGGACTTTCGCGCGGGTTACTTCAACGCCGCATCGGTCACAGACGACTCCCTTATATCGGACGCGCTTATATTTTCCGCAATGGCATTCCCAGTCCTTAGTCGGTCCGAAAATCCTTTCACAGAAAAGGCCGTCTTTTTCTGGCTTTAATGTACGATAGTTGATGGTTTCCGGCTTTTTCACTTCACCAAATGACCACGAACGGATCTTGTCAGGTGATGCAAGGCCGATTTTCATATACTCAAAATTATTAACATCCAGCAAGGGGCCTACCTCCCTTTTAATCTCCAGGTTTTACCCTGTAGCTAGACATAGCCTTCATCCGGAGCGCCGATTCAGCGCCCCGTCAGGCTATGGGAATTACTCTTTGGAACCTACTTTTTCCGATTCGAAGCTTTGTGACTCAGGTGCGATTGTCAAAGTATCCACCTGTTGCATATCATCATCGTCTTCAAGGTCGCGCATTTCTATTTCCTCTTCATCACCGGAAAGGATCTTAACGTCCAATCCAAGGCTCTGAAGTTCCTTGATCAATACTTTGAACGATTCTGGAACTCCTGGCTCCGGTACGTTCTCGCCTTTTACAATCGCCTCATACGTTTTCACCCGGCCGACAACATCATCGGATTTGACGGTAAGGATTTCCTGAAGCGTATAGGCTGCGCCATATGCTTCAAGTGCCCAAACTTCCATCTCCCCGAAACGCTGTCCGCCGAACTGGGCTTTTCCGCCGAGCGGCTGCTGGGTAACAAGCGAGTATGGACCAGTCGAACGGGCATGCAACTTGTCATCAACCATGTGGGCAAGCTTGATCATGTACATGACCCCGACAGAAATACGATTGTCAAACGGTTCGCCTGTGCGGCCATCGTAAAGGACGGTCTTCGCATCACGCGCCATTCCCGCTTCCTCGATCGTATCCCAAACGTCTTCCTCTGTCGCTCCATCGAATACTGGGGAAGCGACATGGATGCCAAGCGCCCTCGCTGCCATTCCCAAGTGCAGTTCAAGCACCTGCCCGATATTCATACGGGATGGAACGCCAAGCGGGTTAAGCATGATATCAACCGGAGTGCCATCTGGCAAATATGGCATATCTTCTTCAGGAAGGATGCGCGAGATAACACCTTTGTTACCATGGCGTCCTGCCATCTTATCGCCTTCAGAAATCTTACGCTTCTGAACAATATAAACGCGGACAAGCTGATTCACTCCCGGAGGAAGTTCATCGCCATCTTCCCGGTTGAAGACTTTTACATCAAGGACGATCCCGCCGCCGCCGTGAGGAACACGAAGTGACGTATCCCTTACTTCACGAGCCTTTTCACCGAAAATCGCATGAAGCAGGCGTTCCTCAGCAGTCAGTTCGGTCACCCCTTTAGGCGTAACTTTACCAACCAGAAGGTCTCCGTCCTTCACCTCTGCGCCAGTTCGGATGATTCCCCGCTCATCAAGGTTGCGGAGCGCATCTTCCCCAACGTTCGGAATATCGCGTGTTATTTCTTCCGGTCCCAGCTTTGTATCCCGGGATTCGGACTCATACTCTTCAATATGGATTGAGGTGTATACATCATCTTTCACGAGGCGTTCGCTCATGATGATGGCATCCTCATAGTTGTAGCCATCCCAGTTCAGGAATGCGACAAGTACGTTCCGGCCAAGTGCCAGTTCGCCTTTTTCCATTGACGGCCCGTCAGAAAGGATTTCTCCTTTTGTGACCCTGTCGCCTACAGAAACAATTGGTCGCTGGTTATAGCAGGTTCCCTGATTGGAACGGATAAACTTCAACATACGATATTTATCCAGGTCGCCTTTTACTTCCTGGCCGTCGATTTCCTTCACACGTCGAACCCAGACTTCGCGGGCTTCCACATGTTCGACGATTCCTTCATGCTTGCAGATGACAGCCGCTCCCGAATCCTTTGCGGAAACGTGCTCCATCCCAGTCCCGACAATCGGGGCTTGAGGCTGCATGAGCGGAACTGCCTGACGCTGCATGTTCGCTCCCATAAGGGCGCGGTTGGAGTCGTCGTTTTCCAGGAACGGAATGCATGCTGTCGCAGCTGATACAACCTGCTTCGGCGAAACATCCATATAATCAATGCGTTCCCGCGGAACCACTGTGTTTTCACCCTTGAAACGAGCGACAATATCAGGGTCAAGGAATGTCCCGTCATCACCAAGGCGCGCATTCGCCTGGGCAACAACATATAAATCCTCTTCATCTGCGGTCAGATAATCAATCCGGTTGGTAACTTTTCCTGTTTCCGGATCTACCCGGCGGTAAGGTGTTTCAATAAAGCCAAACCGGTTCACTTTTGCAAAAGAAGAAAGCGAGTTGATCAAACCGATGTTCGGTCCTTCCGGCGTCTCGATCGGACACATGCGCCCATAATGGGAGTAGTGAACGTCACGGACTTCGAAACCAGCGCGTTCACGAGTCAAACCGCCTGGCCCCAACGCTGAAAGACGTCGCTTATGCGTCAGCTCTGCCAGAGGATTGGTCTGGTCCATGAACTGGGAAAGCTGCGAACTTCCAAAGAACTCCTTAATAGAAGCAATAACCGGACGGATGTTGATCAGCTGCTGCGGAGTGATCGTTGCTGTATCCTGGATGGACATTCTTTCACGGACAACCCTTTCCATCCTGGAAAGCCCGATACGGAATTGGTTTTGCAACAATTCCCCTACAGAACGAAGGCGGCGGTTTCCAAGGTGGTCGATATCATCAGTGTCTCCCACTCCATGGAGGAGGTTAAAGAAATAACTGATGGAAGAAATAATATCGGCTGGCGTAATGTTTTTAATTTGTTCCGGCACATACGCGTTGCTCAGTACATTGATCACTTTCTCATTGTCATCGGAAGGAGCGAAAATCTTGATTCCCTGAAGGACGACATCCCCTTCGACGACAGTGCCGCCTGGTGTGTAACTGTGCATATTGATGTTTTTCTCAAGCGCCGGAATGATCTTATCTAAATTCCGCCTGTCGAGAAGCGTTCCTGCTTCCGCAATGATTTCCCCTGTCTCAGGGTCCACTAGGGCTTCCGCTAAACGCTGGCCAAATAAACGGTTTTTAATATGAAGCTTCTTATTGATCTTATAGCGTCCTACGCTCGCAAGATCATAGCGCTTAGGGTCAAAAAACCGGGAAACTAGCAGGCTCTTTGCGTTTTCTACAGTCGGCGGTTCGCCTGGGCGAAGCCTCTCGTATATTTCAAGCAGCGCTTTTTCAATACTGTCTGTATTATCTTTTTCAAGTGTATTGCGCAGGTACTCATTGTCTCCGATGAGCTCGATGATTTCTTGATCAGAGCCGAACCCGAGTGCACGCAAAAGAACCGTAACTGGCAGCTTCCGGGTACGATCAATCCTTACGTATACGACATCCTTGGCGTCGGTCTCGTATTCAAGCCATGCGCCGCGGTTCGGAATAACTGTCGCTGTGAACCCTCTTTTCCCGTTCTTATCCACCTTGCCACTATAATAGACGCTTGGTGAACGAACGAGCTGGGATACGATAACACGCTCCGCGCCATTAATGACAAATGTGCCTGTTTCGGTCATTAGCGGGAAATCGCCCATGAAAACATCCTGGTCTTTTACTTCGCCTGTTTCTTTATTTAAGAGCCGCACCTTTACACGCAGTGGTGCTGAAAACGTGACATCACGCTCTTTTGATTCCTCAACCGAATATTTCGGGTCGCCAAGGCTGTAATCAATAAATTCCAGTGATAGGTTACCAGTAAAGTCTTCAATTGGTGAAATATCCTGGAACATTTCACGCAATCCCTCATCAAGAAACCATTGATAAGAAGAGGTTTGGATTTCAATTAAATTTGGTAATTCTAAAACTTCACTGATTCGCGCGTAGCTTCTTCGCTGGCGGTGTCGTCCATACTGAACTAGTTGACCTGTCAACTGATTCACCCCTCAAATCAAGTAGTGTAAATCTATTTCATGTCCGCTGCCGGACAGTTGTCCCGCCACAGACAAAAAAGAAAAAGGGTTTTTTAGCTTAAAAACCACATTTTTCACATTTTTTCCTATTATTTTGTCATCTTTTCCTTACCATACCATTTTTATACAAAAGAAGGTCTTTTTCCTAGTGAAAAAAACTTCTCCATTTTGCAAAAAAAGCTTGACAATCGGGGATAGTACCGAAAATAAGATGATGGCATTTTATAATATTAACATAGGGCGAAATCCGAGTCAAACATTTTTAGCCCTAATAATAAAATAGCCTTTTTCCTTGTCCACCACTTCCACTTCTCCAAACAGCCCTTTAAGCTTTTCCAAAGCGGATGGCGCCCCCTGTTTTTTCTGGATGACAACCCACAGTTCCCCCGCAGGCGCAAGCTTCTCCCTGCTCTGCTCAAAAATATCATGGACAGTTTTCTTCCCGGCACGGATCGGCGGATTGGTGAGGATGGCCGAAAAACAATCTTCCTTAACGCCAACAAGCCTGTCACTCTCATAAACAACCACGTTTTCCACACCGTTTGCTCTGGCATTCTCTTTGGAAAGCTCCAGCGCGCGTTCATTCACATCAACCATATGTACGGAACGGTCCGGATAAAGTTTTGCAAGCGTAAGGCCAATCGGCCCATACCCGCAACCCACATCGAGGATCGGCCCCTCGACTTCCGGCAAGTTGAAAGATTCGACGAGCCGTTTCGAGCCAAAGTCCACTTCATTTTTTGAAAAGACGCCACTGTCTGATTTAAATCGAAAGCGGAAATCCCTCAGTGTATAATCCCAATACTTCGGAGCACTTTCAGTTTGGGGCTTTCGTGAATAATAATGGTCCGGCAATTGTTCCACCTCCAGGGAAAGCAGAAAAAAGCCCGCTTAGGCAGCGAGCTTTCTTATAGGATAATTACTTAACTTCGACGTTAGCTCCAACTTCGTCAAGCTTAGCTTTGATTGCTTCAGCGTCTTCTTTAGAAACGCCTTCTTTAACTGGCTTTGGAGTGTTGTCAACAAGGTCTTTTGCTTCTTTAAGTCCAAGGCCTGTGATTTCACGGACAACCTTGATAACTTTGATTTTTTGATCGCCTGCAGATGCAAGGATTACATCAAACTCAGTTTGCTCTTCAGCAACTGGGCCTGCAGCGCCGCCTGCCATAGCTACTGGAGCTGCAGCAGTTACGCCGAATTCTTCTTCGATTGCTTTTACTAGGTCGTTAAGTTCCAGAACTGTCATGGACTTAACCGCTTCAATGATTTGTTCTTTAGTCATTGTATGGTTCCTCCTAAATTTGTTTGGTTTTTATGGTAATGCGAAAACGGTCAGCTTACGCGCCTTGTTCTTCTTTTTGGTCTGCAACTGCTTTTGTAGCAAGAGCAAGGTTGCGGATAGGTGCCTGCAGCACGCTGAGAAGCATGGAAAGCAAGCCTTCGCGGGACGGAAGTTCTGCAAGAGCTTTAATTTCATCAGCTGTCGCGATATTCCCTTCAATCACACCCGCTTTAATTTCAAGAGCTTCATTTTTCTTTGCGAAATCGTTGATGATTTTCGCTGGTGCCACTACATCTTCCGCACTGAATGCGATTGCGTTAGGGCCTGTCAATGATTCGTTAAGGCCAGCAAGTTCGCATGCTTCAGCCGCACGGCGGACCATTGAGTTTTTGTAAACTTTGAATTCCACGCCAGCTTCGCGAAGCTGTTTACGGAGTTCAGTTACTTCAGCAACATTCAGGCCGCGGTAGTCAACTACCACGCATGTAACGCTGCCTTTCAGTTTATCGGCGATTTCATCGACGATCAATTTCTTTTGTTCGATAGCGCTGCTCATCTTTACACCTCCTATAGATTTCTGCATTTATACCGGGCAAATTAAAGCCTCCATATCAGAAAGACATGGAGGCATAATACAATAGCCGGTTCCGGCTAATTCTATCGTATTCCCTCGGCAGGCTATTAAGCTTGATCAGCACCTGCTGTCTTCGGTACAAATGTATGCAATTTAAACAACAGAAATAATTTTAACAAACTTAAATGTTTCTGTCAACAATTATTTCGTTGTAACGGAAGCTGGGTCAACTTTTACGCCAGGGCCCATTGTAGAAGAAACTGTAACAGTCTTCATGTAAGTGCCTTTCGCAGCTGATGGCTTAACTTTGACCATTGTTTCAAAAACAGTCTTGAAGTTCTCAACAAGCTTCTCGTCCTCGAAAGAGACTTTGCCGATTGGAACATGGATGTTCCCAGCTTTATCAACGCGGTATTCAACTTTACCTGCTTTGATTTCGCCGATTGCTTTCGTTACATCAAAAGTAACGGTTCCTGTTTTAGGGTTAGGCATCAGGCCTTTTGGTCCAAGTGTACGGCCAAGTTTACCAACTTCACCCATCATGTCAGGAGTCGCAACGATAACATCGAATTCGAACCAACCTTGCTGGATTTTGTTGATATACTCTGCATCGCCTACATAATCCGCGCCTGCTGCTTCTGCTTCTTTGGCTTTTTCACCTTTTGCAAAAACAAGGACGCGCTGTGTTTTACCAGTTCCGTTAGGAAGCACTACCGCTCCACGGATTTGCTGGTCAGCTTTCTTCGGATCAACGCCGAGGCGGAAAGCAACTTCTACAGTCGCATCAAATTTAGTGTAGTTTGTTTTTTTGGCAAGCTCGATTGCTTCGCCTACCGGATAAGCTTTTGTACGATCGACAAGCTTAGCGGCTTCTTGATACTTTCTGCTTTTCTTAGCCATTTTAAATTTCCTCCTTGAATTGTGGTTTTAACGGATGGACCTCCCACGTTAAAAGCGGAAGCGCCTTATGACGGCGCCAAAGCCGGTTGTACCCGGCTCTCTGTATCGGCAAGCCTGCGGGCCGCCTGACAGAACAAAGGTTGCGTGTGATAAATCATCTACGCAACCCCCTATCAACCCTTAACAGTTCTGCATGGATTAGTCTTCGATCGTGATACCCATGCTGCGCGCTGTACCTTCAACCATGCGCATTGCTGCTTCAACGCTGGCCGCATTCAGGTCAGGCATTTTCTGTTCAGCAATCTCGCGCACTTTATCGCGCTTGACTGTTGCTACTTTATTACGGTTAGGCTGGCCTGAACCAGACTGGATTCCGGCTGCTACTTTCAAAAGAACTGCAGCAGGGGGAGTTTTCGTAATAAATGTAAAGGAACGGTCTTCAAATACCGTAATTTCAACAGGAATAATCAGACCTGCCTGGTCTGCTGTACGGGCGTTAAATTCCTTACAGAATCCCATGATGTTTACACCAGCCTGACCCAATGCAGGACCAACCGGTGGCGCCGGATTCGCTTTCCCAGCAGGAATTTGCAATTTAACTACCTTAATTACTTTTTTAGCCACGAGACACACCTCCTTAAAAAGTCCGTGATGTGGTAAACAGGGGGTATCCCCCTCCCACTCAATATAAAAGCCTTTATTTACATAAAGAGCTTGGCAAATGTCCGGTTTGTTTAGTCCAAGACATACTGACCTTTGAAATGTTACCACTTTTCACTTTTGATTTCAAGCTATTTTACAAGATCTGAATATTTTTCTTATGTTATAATTTTTCAATTTGTGAAAAATCGAGTTCCACAGGGGTGTCACGGCCGAACATATCAACAAGTACACGCAGCTTGGATTTTGTTTTATCCATCTCTTCGATGATACCTGTTTTATCAGTAAACGGACCTTCTTTCACCCTTACGGTCTCCCCGATTTCAAAATTGACATCGACTCGTTTTTCTTCTACTCCCATGCGCCTTAAGATGACGGAAACTTCTTCAGGCAGGAGCGGAGTCGGCTTAGAGCCCGAACCGGCTGAACCCACAAATCCGGTTACACCCGGCGTATTGCGGACAACATACCATGAGTCGTCTGTCATGACGATCTCAACCAGGACATACCCAGGGAATACTTTCCGCTTTACGGTTTTTTTCTTACCGTTTTTAAAATCTGTTTCTTCTTCTTCCGGAACAACTACGCGGAATATTTTATCCTGCATTCCCATTGATTCAACACGCTTCTCCAGGTTTGCTTTCACCTTGTTTTCGTATCCGGAGTAAGTATGGACCACATACCAATTCTTTTCCATTTAAAAGGACTTTAACGTCCGTCCCTCCCTGCGTTTTCTATTTCGCACTTTACTGCACCAATGTTTTACACCAAATGAAAAAACCCGTTGAACCGGGCTTTGTAAAAATTTCCTGCATTATTTCCCATTATACCATGAACAGGTTCTATTTATTCAAGAATAAAGCGAATCAACTTTGAAATGCCCATATCGATTGCCGCGAAGAAAACAGCGAAAATCGCTACAGTTGTGATAACTGTGATTGTATAACGGGTTAGTTCTTCCCGCCTCGGCCAGCTGACTTTCCTCATTTCGCGAGAAACTTCGCGAAAAAACTTTGTTACGCGCTGCATCGTTGTAACCTCCATCTATCTTGTATGCCAATCCTGCCGGCTATCTTGTTTCCTTATGAACCGTTGAAGCATTGCAGGTTTTACAGTACTTTTTTAACTCAAGCCGTTCATTCTGTGCCTGGGTGCTAGCGGCTGTCGTATAATTCCTCGAACCGCAAATTGTACAGGCAAGGACTGCCTTTTTTGCCATTTTGTCACCTGCTGCCAATTTTTTGTCCCTAAAACTGTAACATGCGGACCAGTTACTGTCAATAAGCACTGGAAAGGGTTTCAAATAAAAGAAATATCACTTTCGGTGTCAATGTGAATATTCCCTTATTTCCAAATAGCGTTCCAGTTTTCTTTTGACACGCTGAAGGGCATTGTCTATTGACTTTACATGACGATTCAATTCTTCCGATATTTCCTGATAGGACTGCCCGTCAAGGTAAAGGGCAAGGACTTTTCGCTCTAAGTCGCTCAGCAACTCGCTCATTTTTATTTCAATATGATCGAATTCTTCCTGGTTGATGATAAGCTGTTCCGGATCCATTACTTTCGTGCCGCTAAGGACATCCATCAATGTCCGGTCGGATTCATCATCGAAAATCGGCTTGTCCAAAGACACGTAGGAATTCAGGGGGATATGCTTTTGCCTGGTGGCCGTTTTGATTGCCGTAATAATCTGCCTTGTAATACAAAGCTCGGCAAACGCCTTAAAGGAAGTAAGCTTATCATCCCGAAAATCCCTGATCGCCTTATAAAGGCCGATCATGCCCTCCTGGACAATATCTTCCTTATCGGCACCAATCAGGAAATAAGACCGCGCTTTCGCCCTGACAAAGTTGCGGTATTTGTGGATCAAGTAATCCAGAGCTTCACTGTTGCCGCTATGCACTAAATATACGATTTCTTCATCTTCCATAACCAGAAACTCATTGCCTGCTCTCGAACTAACATCCACACTCACTGAGATCCCCCTCGCATGCACATGCATAGTTAGAAATATTATACAGCAGGTAAAATTTAAGCGTCAATGTTACTTTTGCCCCCTTCGCCATTTTTCAAAGATTTCTGCCAAATCTTCGCTTATCGGAATACGGGTGACAGGCTTGGTTTCCTGGATACTGCGCACACTTTTTTCAATCGTTTTTTCCAGCATGGACATTTCCAAAAAAAGTTCCCGCGCTGACTTTCGTAACGCCCCTTGTCCAAAAATGACCCATTGCTCGGTAAAATCGGATGTTGCAACGTGGATTTGGGTTCTTCGATTGTTAAGCTCTTTTGCCAGCTTCTCAATCCGTTCATCCGCTGTTTCATTTTCCTTCGTATAAATGACTTCAACCTTATGGTTTTTTACCTTTGTCTCAATCCCCTGGACATAGTGGGCATCAAAAACAATGATAACCCGATATCCGGAGTAACCTTGATATTCGGCCATCAATTCGACCAGCCTGTCCCTCGCGGCCGCCAGATCCCTGTTTTTCAATTCCCTTAACTCCGGCCACGCACCAATGATGTTATAGCCGTCAACGAGTAGGATATCCATTTTCAGCCCTCTAGCGGGTTGCGGCTCCGGTATACTTCATACATCAGTAATGCAGCCGCTACAGATGCATTCAACGAAGTCACCCTTCCGGCCATCGGCAAACGAACGAGGAAATCACATTTTTCTCTTATCAGCCGGCCCATCCCTTTTCCTTCACTGCCAATGACTAGCCCGATCGGCATGGTGAAATCCTGTTTCCGGTAATCATGGCTGCCCTTTGCATCTGTTCCCGCAATCCAGACGCCGCGCTCCTTCAATTCGTCAATCGTCCTTGCTAGATTTGTGACACGCGCAACGGGAATATATTCGATTGCCCCTGTAGACGCCTTTGCCACCGTCTGTGTAAGGCCGACCGCACGGCGCTTCGGGATAATAATGCCGTGGGCACCTGATGCATCAGCCGTTCTCATGATCGATCCAAGATTATGTGGATCTTCAATCTCATCAAGGATAAGGAAAAACGGCACTTCCCCTTTCCTTTCAGCCGCGGCAAACAAGTCATCCACCTCTGCGTATTGGTAGGCAGCAACATAGGCCAATACCCCTTGGTGGTTTCCCTCTGTCAGCTGGTCTATTTTCTTCTTCGGTACGTATTGGACAATGACGTTCCCTTCTTTGGCCAATTCTGTAATCTGCTGCATTTGCCCTCGTTGGGACCCTTCGGCAATCAGGATTTTATTAATATCCCGGTTGGACCTTAATGCCTCCAGGACGGGGTTTTTGCCAATGATGATATCCTCACTCATCCTTAACCCTTCCTTTCCTATCCTCTACATACTCGAATGCCTTGACGATCAGTTCTTCCAGGCGGGAAATATTTCCCGCTAAATACAAAGACCCCATTAATGCCTCGAATGCAGTGCTGTGGCGATAAGTAACAACATCGGTGTTTTTAGGAACAGAACCGGACTTTGCATTCCTGCCTCGTTTAACAACCGCAAGCTCTTCTTCCGTAAGGACTTCACTTTCAAGAAAATAAAAAAGTATTTGTGACTGGGCTTTTGCCGAAACATACCTCGTCGCATCTGCATGAAGACGATGAGGCTTGACCCTGCCGCACTGGAGGAGGTGGCGCCGGACATAAATCTCGAGCACCGCATCCCCCATGTAGGCAAGCGCCAGGCTATTCAATTGTTTTTCATCAATATCGGTTTCATACTGGAGCATTCTTTAGCCTCTTTTCCATCTCGTGCCTTGAGGCGTATCTTCTAAAATAATATTCATCTCTTTCAATTGGTCCCTGATTTCATCCGACAGTTTGAAGTCACGGTCTTTCCTGGCCTGATTGCGCTTTTGAATCAGTGACTCGATTTCCTCATCAAGCAGCTCTTCAGCCCCTATTTTCAGGCCAAGCACACCGAACAATTCCTCGAACTGTTTTGTAAACAGGTCAATGACTTCAACGGCAGTATTTTTCTCCAATAAGTATTGGTTTGCGAGCTTGGATAAATCGAATAGGACTGAGATGCCATTCGCTGTATTAAAATCATCATCCATTTCCTTGATGAACTGCTCTCTTAAAACACCAATTTGCTTAACCCATTGGCAGTTATCGTCTGTGAGGCCAGTACTGGATTTCCTCCGATGCATCAAGTTTTGATAAGATGTCTTGATTCTTTCAAAAGCCGCCTTCGTATTTTCCAATAGCTCTTCACTATAATTGATCGGATTCCGATAATGGACCGACAGCATGAAAAAGCGGAGAACCTGGGGATCATGGTTTTTAATAATGTCATGGACCAGAACGAAATTGCCAAGTGACTTCGACATTTTTTCATTATCTATATTAATATAGCCATTATGCATCCAATAGCGGGCAAATGTCTTGCCTGTCAAAGCCTCTGATTGGGCAATTTCATTTTCATGATGCGGGAAAGCAAGATCCTGCCCGCCTGCATGTATATCGATCGTATCGCCAAGGTACTTTCTTGCCATTGCCGAGCATTCGATATGCCAGCCAGGACGGCCTTTGCCCCATGGGCTGTCCCAAGAGATTTCGCCTTCCTTGGCCGCTTTCCAGAGGGCAAAATCAAGGGCATCCTCCTTCTTTTCGCCTCTTTCAATCCTTGCGCCGACCTTTAATTCATCGATGGATTGGTGTGAAAGCTTCCCGTAGCCATCAAACCTTCTTGTTCTGTAATAGACATCGCCGCCCGTTTCGTAGGCAAATCCTTTTTCTATTAAAGAAGCGATAAAATCAATAATAATATCCATATTCTCCGTCACACGCGGATGGACATCAGCTTTTTTGCAGCCAAGCGCGGACACATCCTCGAAATAAGCGTCAATAAATCTCTCCGCAATCGCCGGAACATCCTCGCCCAGCTCTTTCGCCGCCCTGATCAGCTTGTCATCCACGTCGGTAAAATTAGAGATGAAATTCACCTCATATCCGCGGAATTCGAAATATCTTCTCACCGTATCAAACACTATTGCGGGACGCGAATTTCCTATATGGATATAGTTATATACGGTCGGTCCGCAGACGTACATTTTTACTTTCCCCTCTTCCAAGGGAACGAAAAGTTCTTTTTTTCTTGTCAATGTATTATAAAGCTGAATCGCCATGTTCGTTGGCTCCTCTCTGTTGAATCGCTTGAAGTGTTTGTTTTAATTGTTCCATTTCCCTTTCCAGTTCCCTGAAGCGGTCGCCGGTCGGATCCGGAAGATCTGTATGGTCAAGCTCCCTGCCGACCTTCACCCCATTTTGGATGACGACTTTCCCAGGAATGCCGACAACTGTCGAATGCGCAGGCACATCCTTTAAGACGACGGAACCCGCGCCAACCTTGGCATGTTCCCCGATTGTAATCGAGCCGAGAACTTTCGCTCCCGCAGCAATAAGCGCATTATCGAGTATTGTCGGATGGCGCTTTCCTTTCTCTTTCCCGGTACCCCCAAGAGTGACGCCCTGGTATACAGTAACATTATCCCCGATTTCACATGTTTCACCAATGACCACCCCCATGCCGTGATCAATAAAGAAACGACGGCCGATTTGGGCACCCGGATGTATTTCAATGCCGGTAAAAAAGCGGCTGATTTGGGAAATCAATCTTGCCAAAAAGAAAAATTTCCTCTTAAATAATGCATGCGCGATTCGATGGGACCAAATGGCATGAAGGCCGGAGTATGTCAGCACGACTTCGAAAGTGCTCCTCGCCGCCGGATCTTGTTCAAACACCACATCAATATCTTCCCTGATCGTCTTAAACATCATTTTCCCTCCCTGCTAAGGAAATATCTTTTTCCATAAAAAAACGCCTCTGTCCTAAAAGACAGAGACGCTTGTGCGCGGTTCCACTCTGTTTGGGCATGTTCCTTTTTGCAAAAAGGATCCAGCCCCAACTTAAACCTATTAACGGCAGGTGCCGCCTGTCTCCTACTGCGGCTTTCGCCGGTTCGGGCAGGACTCAGGGGTGCATTTCAAAAAAGCGAGAGGCCTGAACCACTTTCAGCCGGTGATGGTTCTCTCTTTTAAGCATCATTTTTCTACTTTTCCCCGTCTTCGTTTTCGTGCTATTTGATTACTCTACAGTATATACCATTTTAGGCCAATTGTTAACTAATTAAATTTCGCAATCTTTTTTGAACTTTATCCTTCCCAAGCAATTCAATGGTTTTTGGGAGGTCCGGTCCATGTGTCTGGCCTGTCACCGCAGCGCGGATTGGCATGAATAGCTTCTTCCCTTTGTGGCCTGTTGACTTCTGCACAGCCTTCATCGCCGCTTGGATTCCATCCGCTTTGAACGCCTCCAGCTTATCGATTTCGCCAAGGAACGCTTCCATCACTTCCGGCACTTGCTCTTCAGCAAGCACAGCTTTTGCTTCCTCATCCGGATTCAGGTCCTCCTGGAAAAAAATGTCGGAAAGAGCGACGATTTCCGCTCCGTAACTCATTTTTTCCTGGAAAAGTGCGATCAAACTGACGACCCACTCCTTCTCCGCTCCTTCGAGTTCCGGCTTTACAAGCCCGGCTTTGACAAGATGCGGGAGTGTTATACCAACCAGCCTGTCAAGGTCAGCCTTTTTTACATACTGGTTGTTCATCCATGCAAGCTTTTGCTTATCGAATAAGGCAGGCGACTTTGACAGCCTGGCCGGGTCGAACTTTTCAATGAATTCCTCTTTTGAGAAGATCTCCTCTTCTCCCGCTGGCGACCAGCCGAGCAGCCCGATAAAGTTGAACAGCGCTTCAGGCAAATAGCCCAGTTCTTCATATTGTTCAATGAACTGGATAATGGATTCATCACGCTTGCTCAATTTCTTGCGACTTTCATTGACAATCAGCGTCATATGGCCAAATATAGGCGCTTCCCAGCCAAGGGCTTCATAAACCATCAGCTGCTTCGGCGTATTGGAAATATGATCATCGCCGCGAAGGACATGGGATATTTCCATCAGGTGGTCATCAATAGCAACCGCAAAATTGTATGTTGGCGTCCCGTCTTTTTTAATCATGACCCAGTCGCCCATGCCTTCCGACTCAAATGCAACAATGCCTTTTACCATATCATCGAACGAATAGGTTTTTCCCTGCGGTACCTTTAAGCGGATGCTTGGCTGACGGCCTTCATCCTCAAGGCGCTGCTGTTCTTCTTTCGTCAAATTCCGGCATTTTCCCGAGTATTGGGGCGTTTCTCCTCGTGCTGATTGCTCTTCACGCTCAGCCTCAAGTTCTTCCTCGGTGCAATAACATTTGTAGGCATGGCCCTCTTCAATCAGTTTCGTATAATATTTCTTATAAATCTCATTCCGTTCAGACTGCCTGTACGGACCGAAGCCGCCGTCCTTATCGACACTTTCATCCCAGTCGATGCCGAGCCACTTCAAATATTTCAGCTGGCTTTGCTCGCCGCCTTCGATATTCCGTTTCTTATCTGTATCCTCAATCCGGATGACAAATGTGCCGCCCTGGCTGCGTGCGAACAAGTAATTAAAAAGCGCGGTACGGGCGTTGCCAATATGTAAATGTCCTGTCGGGCTTGGCGCATACCGTACGCGAACTTTATTTGACATAAAAATCCTCCTAAAAATTGCTACTGAATTGCTTTTATCATTTCATTTTACCACTTTGACCGTAAAGCCGAAAGCCCGCTCAATTTCTATCTGCTTCTTTTTTGCAAAAGAACGGCCACCTGGGAAGCGATTCCTTCTCCTCTTCCTGTAAAACCGAGTTTTTCTGTTGTAGTCGCCTTTACATTCACTTGGCTGGGGTCAGCCTCCAGTAATTCAGCGATCCTTTCCTTCATCTCGCCAATATAGGGAGCCATTTTCGGTTTTTGGGCAATGATGGTGCAGTCCGCATTGCACAGTTCATACCCCTGCTCCTTTACAAGCCCCCAGACATGCTCGAGCAATTTTGCTGAATCAGCGTCCTTGAAGGCTTCATCCGTATCCGGAAAATGCTTTCCGATATCTCCTGCCCCAATCGCACCAAGGCAGGCATCCGCGACTGTATGCAAAAGAACATCTGCGTCCGAATGGCCAAGAAGGCCTTTCTCATATGGAATGGTAATCCCCCCGATGATGAGGGGGCGCCCTTCCGATAGCTGGTGAACATCAAATCCCTGTCCGATCCGAAACATTTTACCTATCTCCTTTAAACATCTGATTATTTGGATGCCGGCTCACTTCGCCCGCTGTTTTAAGATAGCCTCCGCGAAGACAAGGTCTTCACGGGTTGTCAGCTTGATATTGTTATAGTCGCCTGGCACGACAGCAACCGGATGCGGCAGCCTTTCCACTAGGCTTGCATCATCCGTTCCCAGAAACCTTTCCGAATCTGCTTTTTCATGGGCTTCCATTAGGACAGAAACGCGAAAAGCCTGTGGGGTTTGGACAGCCCACAAGCTGGAACGTTCGATCGTTTCCACGACATGATTTTCGGCCACTTTTTTAACAGTATCCTTCACTGGAACCGCGGCAATTGCCGCTCCATCACGTTCAGCAGCCTCGACGAGAGCCTGGATCAACCCTTTTGTGATGAAAGGGCGGGCGGCATCATGGACAAGGACGAGACTCGAGCCCCTGACAGCTTTAAGGCCGCTGTACACACTTTGCTGGCGCTCGGTCCCTCCCGTCGCAAAAATGACCTGCTTTTTAATTTTATATTTATCAAGAAGACTTTTAATCTGCTCCTGCTCGTCCGGGTTTACCGCCAGGATCATGCCATCGCAGTCCTCGTCACTTTCAAATGCCAAAAGTGTGTGAATGAGGACAGGCATGTTGTTGAGTTCTAACAAAAGCTTATTGATTCCCGCTCCCATTCTCTTCCCCTGGCCCGCGGCCGGAAGAATCACCTGATAAGACATAAGAAAACCCCAAATTCATAAGTATAGTGCAATATTTCTGACCCTATAGCGCTTTTTCATAAAGCTTCGGTTTGGCAAAGATCATCCTGCCCGCCGATGTTTGAAGGACACTGGTAACCATGACATCAATTCTTTTGCCAATGTATTCCCGGCCCTCTTCAACGACGATCATTGTCCCGTCATCCAGATAGGCGACACCCTGGTGGTGCTCCTTGCCGTCCTTGATGACCTGGACGCTCAATTCTTCCCCCGGAAGGACAACCGGTTTCACTGCATTGGCAAGATCATTAATGTTCAATACCGATACATTCTGAAACTCACTGACCTTATTAAGATTAAAATCATTGGTTACAAGGGTTCCGCCTGTTTTCTTCGCCAGCTTGACAAGCTTGCTGTCCACTTCTTGAATGTCATCGAAATCCGTTTCACTGATTTCTACATTTACTGCGATTTCTTTTTGGATGCGGTTCAGGATATCAAGTCCCCGTCTTCCCCGGTTTCGTTTCAGGACATCAGAAGAATCGGCAATATGCTGAAGCTCTTCAAGCACGAAACGCGGAATGACAATTGTCCCTTCCAGGAAACCAGTCTGGCAGATATCCGCAATCCTTCCGTCGATTATGACACTCGTATCCAATATTTTAAGAGAAAGGGCAGCCGGCTTTTCGTGATCTTCTTCCGTTGCCTTTTTCTTCTTGCTCGTAAAAAGGCTCATCATTTCATCCCGCTTTTTAAAGCCGACCTGAAAACCGAGGTAGCCAAATAACAGAGTAAGAAGAATTGGCGCAACTGTATTCACGACCGGAAGCTCAATGGCATTCAGCGCAAACCCGATTAAAAAAGCAACGATTAAGCCGAATGTAAGCCCGAGGCTTCCGAATAGGACATCAGTTACCGGAACCCGGACAAGCGTATCCTCAAGCCATTTTACAAAATTTATTACATACTCTACAGCCCAAAAAGTAAGAAAATAAAAAATGATTGCACCTATAATTGCTGCCATATAGGAATTATTCAACAGCGATATACCATCCGCACCTATAACTTTTAATAATGGCGGAATTAAAAAGATTCCAAGCGTTCCCCCGATGATTAGGAAACATGCTTGAACAATGCGTTTTAACATGCCTTCACCTCCTTCTTCTCATTATAAACAAAAACCCCGGATTGAAACCTTATTTTTCCTATTAATTTCCTTATTTGCCATAATTAAAGCCTGCTTTTTCCGCCAACGGCCCCTTACTCTCCGAGAGCCGCCTTCAGCGCTTCGCTGACCGTAGAGACACCGATAAGCTCAAGCCCCTTCGGCCCTGTCCAGCCCCCAAGATTATTAGCGGGAAGGATCACCCGTTCAAAACCGAGCTTTGCCGCCTCCTGGACACGCTGTTCAATCCTTGAGACACGCCTTACTTCGCCGGTAAGGCCGACTTCGCCTATAATGCAGTCTGTGGGCCTTGTAGGTTTATCCCTGAAGCTTGAAGCAATGCTGACCGCAACGGCCAGGTCAATGGCTGGCTCATCCAACTTTACACCGCCAGCAACCTTCAAATAAGCGTCTTGGTTTTGCAGGAGCATCCCGACTCTTTTTTCAAGGACAGCCATTAATAGCGGAACCCGGTTATGGTCAATTCCCGTCGCCATCCTCCTTGGGTTTCCGAAACTTGTAGGAGAAATGAGGGCCTGAATTTCAACAAGCACCGGCCTGGTCCCCTCCATTGAAGCCACTACGGTAGAACCGGCTGCTCCCCGGGATCTTTCCTCAAGGAAAATCTCAGAAGGGTTTTCAACTTCCTCTAGCCCTTCCTCTTTCATTTCAAAAATACCCATTTCATTGGTTGAACCGAATCTATTTTTGACAGCCCGCAGGATCCGATACGTATGGTGCCGTTCCCCTTCGAAATAGAGGACAGTATCCACCATATGCTCCAGCAGCCGCGGACCTGCGATATTCCCTTCCTTCGTGACATGGCCCACAATAAAGATGGCAATCCCTTTTGTTTTACCGATTCTCATCAGTTCCGCCGTACATTCCCTGACTTGCGAAACGCTGCCGGGCGCCGAGGTGACCTCTGGATGAAAAACCGTCTGGATTGAGTCTACAATGACAAATTCGGGATTTGTCTGCTCAATGGTTCTGCTTATTTCTTCTAGATTGGTTTCAGCGTACACCAGAAGATTCCCTGAAGCAACTCCGAGCCTCTCCGCGCGAAGCTTTGTCTGCCTGAGTGACTCTTCACCGGAAATATACAGGACTTTATGCCCTTGATTTGCGAGCTGGGATGAAACCTGGAGGAGAAGAGTCGATTTGCCGATTCCCGGGTCGCCTCCAATCAGGACGAGTGAGCCTTTGACAACCCCGCCGCCAAGAACCCGGTTCAATTCCGCCATTTCCGTGTAGATCCTTGGCTCACTTACCGTTTCCACATCTGTTATCGGCATTGCCTTAGATGCAACAGCGGTGCCCTGGGAATGGGCAAAAGCACCGCGCCTGCTTGTTGCTGCCGGCTCCATTTCTTCCACCATCTTATTCCATTCGCCGCAGCCTGGGCATTTTCCCATCCATTTTGGTGATTCATATCCACAGTTTGTACACATGAATTTTGTTTTACGTTTTGCCATCCGCCGCTCTCTCCACTATTTATATTTTTCCATATATGCTTTTTGCCTGAGAAGTAAAAAGGCAAGGAAGCGCCGCCAGATAACCGGGCGTGAACCTCCTTGCCTGCTGTCATTCCTCAGAGCAGCAGCCGGTATTACTGAACGGTATCCTTTGCTGCTGTTTTCACAGTGAACTCGCCATTATCCACATCAATTATAACATGCTGCCCGGTCAATAATGTACCTTTAAGCAATTCTTCTGAGAGACGGTCCTCGATATGCTTCTGGATGGCCCTGCGCAATGGACGCGCACCGTATTCAGGATCATACCCTTCCTCAGATATTTTTCCTTTTGCCGCGGCAGTCAATTCAAGTTGGATATCCTGCTCATTCAAGCGTTTAACCAGCTGATCGGATAGCAGGGAGACAATTTCCTGGAGGTGCTTTTTCTCCAGCGAGTGGAAGACAATGATTTCATCGATCCTATTCAGGAACTCTGGACGGAATGCTTTTTTCAGCTCTTCCATCACCTTGCCCTTCATATCCTTATAATCCTGTTCCCCATCCTGGATGTTGAAGCCCACATACTTATTCCGTTTCAATGCTTCCGCACCCACATTGGACGTCATAATCAGGACAGTATTCCGGAAATCGACCGTTCGCCCTTTGGAGTCCGTCAGGCGTCCATCTTCCAATACTTGAAGAAGGATATTGAACACATCGGGATGTGCCTTTTCGATTTCATCCAAAAGTACAACCGAGTAAGGCTTTCTGCGAACCTTTTCGGTCAGCTGGCCGCCTTCTTCGTAACCGACATATCCAGGAGGCGAACCGACAAGCCTTGAAGTGGAATGCTTCTCCATATATTCGGACATATCGATCCGGATCATGGCATCCTCATCCCCGAACATCACTTCAGCCAATGCGCGGGCAAGCTCTGTTTTCCCAACTCCTGTCGGGCCCAGGAAAATGAACGAGCCAATCGGGCGCTTTGGATCCTTCAAGCCTGCTCTGGCTCGGCGGACAGCTTTTGATACTGCCTTTACTGCTTCCTCTTGGCCAATGACCCTCGAATGAAGGATTTCTTCAAGATTCAATAGCTTTTCTGTTTCGGTTTGCGCTAATTTGGAAACTGGAACTCCAGTCCAGCTGGAGACAACATGGGCAATATCTTCAACGGTTACTTCACTGTTTTCCTTGCCCTGCTGCTCTTTCCAGCTTTTCTTTGTTTCGTCCAGCTGTTCGCGCAGCCTTTGTTCCGTGTCTCGTAGCGATGCTGCTTTTTCGAATTCCTGGCTCTGAACTGCCGCATCCTTTTCTTTACGGACCTCCTCCAGTTTCAATTCAAGTTCCTTTAAGTTTGGAGGTGTCGTATAGGAGCGAAGCCTTACCTTCGAGCCAGCTTCATCAATCAAGTCAATGGCTTTATCGGGCAGGAACCGGTCAGAGATATAACGGTCGGACAGCTTGACGGCAGCCTCGATGGCTTCATCTGTAATCGTTACCCTATGATGCGCTTCGTAGCGGTCTCGCAGCCCCTGAAGGATTTGGATCGATTCCTCAGCGGTCGGTTCGTCAACCCTGATTGGCTGGAACCTCCGCTCAAGAGCGGCATCCTTTTCAATGTATTTTCTGTATTCATCGAGTGTTGTCGCACCAATGCACTGCAATTCACCACGGGCAAGGGACGGCTTGAGGATATTTGAGGCATCTATCGCGCCTTCCGCTCCGCCAGCTCCAATCAATGTGTGCAGCTCGTCAATGAAAAGGATGATGTTGCCCGCCTGTCTAATCTCATCCATTACTTTCTTCAGGCGGTCCTCAAATTCACCGCGGTACTTTGTCCCGGCAACAACGGTTCCCATATCCAGGGTCATGACCCGTTTATCCCTGAGAATTTCCGGTACTTCATTATTGACAATCTGCTGGGCAAGACCCTCGGCAATCGCAGTTTTCCCGACGCCAGGTTCGCCAATCAGTACAGGATTATTTTTTGTCCTTCGGCTCAGCACTTCAATAACGCGCTGAATTTCCTTGCTTCGGCCAATAACCGGGTCAAGGCTTCCTTCTTTCGCCACCACTGTCAAATCCCTCGCCAGACTATCCAGTGTAGGGGTATTGGCGCTGACAGAAGTACTTCCCGGATGGCTACCTGATTCATTGCTTCCCAACAGCTGTAATACTTGCTGGCGCGCTTTATTCAGGCTTACCCCAAGATTATTTAAAACACGCGCGGCAACGCCTTCCCCTTCACGGATAAGCCCGAGGAGGATATGCTCTGTTCCAACATAAGAATGGCCAAGCTTTCGCGCTTCATCCATAGAAAGCTCAATGACTTTTTTGGCACGCGGAGTATAATGGATGGTTTGAGGGACATCCTGCCCTCTGCCGATTAAAGTCTCTACCTCATTCTGGATTTTTTCTGCGCCAAGCCCAAGTCCATATAGGGCTTTGGCAGCAATCCCATCCCCCTCCCGGACCAGGCCAAGCAAAATGTGCTCGGTTCCGATATTGTTATGGCCAAGGCGGATTGCTTCTTCCTGGGCAAGGGCCAATACTTTTTGTGCTCTTTCAGTAAAGCGGCCAAACATCATAGTCGTTTCCTCCTCATCTATTGTCCATTTCCAGATTTAATCGTTCCCTGATCAGGGCCGCGCGACGGATATCTCTCTCTTCCGGCCTCAGTGGGCCACCCGCATATTGCTGTAGAAACCCTGGTTGAGTAAGAATCATAAGTTCATTAAGAATCGATCTTGAAATATTTTTTATATACCCCATATCAATTCCCAACCTAACATCCGATAAACACTGCGCAGCCTCTTTCGTTTCAATAATTCTGCTATTGGATAGAATCCCGAATGAGCGGAACACTCTATCTTCTAATTGTATGTGTGAAGTCTTGCCTAATGCTTCACGCGCTGACCTTTCCTGCGCAATCAGCTGGCTGACAACTCCTGTTAATTCCTCAACGATATCCTCTTCGGATTTTCCCAATGTTATTTGATTGGAAATTTGAAAAATGTTTCCGAGTGCTTCGCTGCCCTCTCCGTATATCCCTCTCACGACAAGGCCCAATTGGCTGATAGCAGGTATGATTCCATTTATTTGCTGGGTCAAAATCAGGCCCGGCAGATGCATCATTACCGAAGCGCGGAGCCCCGTCCCTACATTTGTAGGGCAGCTCGTCAGATAGCCGTATTCCTCATTGAAGGCATATTTGATATCCCCTTCAAGCCAGTCATCGACTTCATTTGCTGCCTGGAGAGCTTCAGTAAGCTGGAGGCCAGGAAAAAGGCATTGGATCCGGATATGGTCTTCTTCGTTAACCATTACACTAATCTCTTCATTTTCCGATAGAAGGCATGCCCCAAAAGGCGAGTCCTCTGCAAGGGCGGGACTGATTAAATGTTTTTCTACCAGGACCCTTTTTTGCAAAGGCTGAAGCTCATGCATAGGTAGAAATTCAATCTGTCCAAAACTTGACCGGTCTGAATTTTCAACAGCTATCTTTAATTTGTTTAAAATACCCTGCCCTTCCTCAGTTGAAAGAAGCGCCGGGAAATCGTATTCTTCAAGATTTCGCGCCAGTCGGATCCTTGAACTTAGAACAATATCAGAATCGGGGCCGTCTTCGTTCATCCAGGAACTTACTGCATGACTCAAAAAGTTTTCCAATGACAAGTTATTCCCCTCCCCCGGCATTCCCGCTGATCGAGTTTTCGAGCGCTCTTATTTCGTCACGCAATTCAGCCGCTTTTTCAAACTCTTCCATGGAAATAAGCTCCTTAAGCCTTTGTTTGGATTCCTCCAGCTTCTTCCTAAGATGAAGGGTGCCGCCAAACCTTTTTGGAATTTTGCCATTATGTGTCCAATTCCCTCCATGAAGTCGCCTGAGGATTGGTTTTAACTGCTCCGAAAAAGTATTATAGCAGCTAGCGCAGCCGAACCGGCCCATTTTAACGAATTGGGGAAATGTCATTTTGCAATTGGGGCATTGAAGGATTTCCTCACGCTTGAATGTTTCTCGGCCTGTCTGCTGAAAGGTTTTATCAAAATTGAGGAGCCCGGCAAGCAAATTATTTATTGAAAACCCGTTTCCTCCATTCATCATAAACAAATCGCCTTTTTCGCGTGCACAATGTTCACAAAGATGGATTTCCGTTTTCTGCCCATTGAGTATTTTTGTAAAATGCATGGTTGCCGGCCTTTGTTGACACTCATCGCAAATCATCTTTTCACCTTCTTCTATCATGTAAAGGATTCTTTCTCTTTATTTATATTTCAATGTAGTCAGCATGGCTTTAAGCATACGTGCCCTAAGCTCATCCCTATACGGCAGGTCAATATACAAAATCGACCTGTCAATGACACTCAACATGATTTTAGCTTCTCTTTCTGTTATGACATCCTCTTCAACCAGCCGCGCAATAATTCCTTCAGCGCGGTTTTGGCTGACCTGGTCCCTTATCAGCGAGATGATATGGTCTAAAAGATGAGCATGATCATTTGACTGCACTTTCATAATTCTGATGTAACCGCCGCCGCCTCGCTTACTTTCAACCATATATCCCCGTTCAATCGTAAACCTTGTATTTATTACATAATTAATCTGGGAAGGGACACATTGAAATTTATCTGCTATCTCGCTTCTCCTAATCTCAACCAAATCCTCATCACTCAATTCAAGGACCTGCTTCAAATAATTCTCGATGATATCAGAAATATTTCTCAACTTGCCACCCCCTTCTGACTTTGACTATATTTGACATTAATTATACACGAAAATCTTATGTACTTGCAATTCCTACATCTCTCCTATTTTCACCAAAACCGGCACATCCAAAACCTCCGGCTAAATCAAAACTATGGGGGCTTTTTCCTCTACCCTCCTACCCAAAAAACTAAACAACCGACCGTCAGCTGTTTTTTAAATGATTGAGAGGATGATTCTTTACTGCAGAAGAAAAGCAATTTTTAATAAATGTGCCCAGCATTTGTTTTAGACGATAGCATTCACTTTGGTTTAAGGACCGGATATTAGGAGCGGACTCAACGACCGTAGAGCGCGGCAAAAGTTGGTCGAATAGGAGGGATCTCAACGACCACAGCGTGGATAAAATCAATCCACGGTCGAATAGAAGCCATCTCAACGACCGTAGCGCGGTAAAAATCAGTCTGCGGTCGAATAGAAGCCGTCTCAACGACCGTAGCGTAGAAAAAATTAGTCTGCGGTCGAATAGGAGCCATCTCAACGACCGTAGCGCGGAAAAAATCAGTCTGCGGTCGAATAGAAGCCATCTCAACGACCCTAGCGTAGAAAAAATCAGTCTGCGGTCGATAAGGACTGGTCTCGGGTAATCCCAATTCTTCATTTCAGTGGAGAAATAAGGTGGTTTCAACAAATTACGTTGGGGTTTTTTAAAAGGTTTTTTAAACACCAAAAAAGACAACCCTTTCGGGTTGCCTTCGAGTGGCCCGGCAGCGTCCTACTCTCACAGGGGCAAGGCCCCAACTACCATCGGCGCTGAGAAGCTTAACTTCCGT